>CAZDJZ010000003.1:0-235719 GCA_964505785.1 uncultured Eubacteriales bacterium | reverse complement strand
ACCGGACATTTTCATTTTGCTAAAACCGGACATTATCACGTTGCTGGTACAAAAAGCGCCTTGCCGCCTTCCAATCACAATGTTTTCTTCTGATCCCTCCTGCGGCGGCAAGCAGCCCGGGCAATCCGCCGCCCATTACAGCGCTGAAACGGGTTTTGGAGAAATGAAAGAATTTATTCCGCCGTTTGTTTGACACCGTCATAAATACGTGCTACTTTTTTGAAATTCCAGGCACTTTTATGGATACTTACGGTTGGCTTTCCATTCTCCCTCCTTTATTGGCCATTATTCTGGCTATATGTACCAAACAGGTTTATATTTCCCTCACTTTCGGCATTTGGCTGGGATGGACAATTATTAACAGCTGGAATCCTCTGGCCGGGATCATAAAATCCGTCGATATCCTTATTTCCGTTTTTCAAAGCCCGGATAATACCCGGGTCATTCTTTTCAGCGCTATGATCGGCGCGATTATCACCTTCACACAATATTCCGGCGGCATGAAGGGCTTTGTTAACTGGATTATCGGCCGGGGAATTGTTAACGGCCGCCGCCAGGCAGGATTGCTGGCATGGTTTTTAGGGTTGATTATCTTTATCGAATCAAGCATCTGCATCCTTGTCTCGGGAGCGGTGTCCAGGCCGATTTTTGATAAATTGAAAATTTCTAGGGAAAAATTGAGTTATATTCTGGATTCCACTTCCGCACCTAAATGCGTTATTATTCCCTTGAATGCCTGGGGCGCCTTTGTGCTGGGCCTGCTGGCGGCCCAGGGAATGAGCAATCCGGTTAAGGTTTTTATTTCATCCATTCCGTTTAACTTTTATGCCTTTATTGCCCTTTGCCTCGTTCTGACCGTGGTTCTTACAGGAAAAGATATAGGTCCCATGAAGGAAGCAGAGAGACGGGTGCGCGAAGAAGGAAAAAAATTGAGGGATGGGGCCGAACCTCTGGTTTCGGATGAAGTGATCGCGATGCCGGAAAAACCGGATATTCCTTACCGGGCTTTTAACATGGTTCTGCCGGTCGGAGTCATGGTCTTGATGATGCCGGTTGTGCTATTGATTACCGGAAACGGTAATATTATGAATGGATCCGGCTCTCTTTCCGTGCTCTGGTCGGTAATCGCCGGCTTGGCTGCCGGCGGGGCCGCATACCGGATTCAAGGAATCATGCGGACAAGAGAAATTGTGGATATTTTCATGAAAGGTGTTGGGGGGCTGGTTCCATTAGCGAGTTTGATGGTTTTGGCTTTTGCGATCGGTGATACCTGTGACACACTTGGAACCGGGCCCTTTGTCGCTCAAGCGGCGCAATCCAATTTGAATCCAGCTGTTATTCCCGCTCTTGTTTTCCTTGTTTCCGGATTTATCGCTTTTTCCACCGGGACTTCCTGGGGGACTTTTGCCATTATGATTCCCATTGCCGTTCCCATGATCCATGCCATCGGCCTGCATCCGGGATTAATGGTTGCCGCTGTATTGGGTGGAGGCGTTTTTGGAGATCACTGCTCGCCGATTTCAGACACCACTATTATTTCTTCCATGGCTTCGGCGACCGATCATATTGACCATGTGCGGACCCAGCTTCCTTATGCCCTCGCCGCCGGAACAGTCTCTACGGTTTTGTTTCTCGTATTCGGCGCTTTATTGTAATTCCTGACTTATCAACCTGGATTATTCACGGGCCGAAATAACCGCATCTTCCGGCTTGTCTTCCGGTCGAATCATGATATTCTCAGCCCGCCTTTTGTTTGTTATTCTCTTCTTTATTCTTTTCTTTTTCATGCGATTTCAGGCCCACTATTTTCCGTATTTCCCGATCCAATTCACCGGCAAGCTCAGGTTTTTCCTTGAGAAGCCGCTTAACATTTTCTTTCCCCTGGCCCAAACGTTCCCCTTTATAAGAATACCAGGTCCCGGCTTTGTCAACCAAGCCTGCCTCCAGTCCGCAATCGATTAAATCCGCCTCCCGGGAAATTCCTTCTCCATAGATGATATCGAATTGAGCCGTCTTAAAAGGAGGGGCCATTTTGTTTTTAACAATCTTAACTTTTACCCGGTTTCCAATGACATTGTCCCCGTCTTTAAGAGAAGCGATGCGGCGGACATCCACCCGCAGAGAGGAATAAAACTTCAGAGCACGGCCGCCGGTTGTTGTTTCAGGACTCCCCAGGAAAAATCCAATTTTTTCTCTTATCTGGTTGACGAAAATAAAACAGGTTTTCGACCGGCTGACAATAGCGGTAAGTTTCCGGAGCGCCTGAGACATTAAGCGGGCTTGAAGACCCACATGTGCATCCCCCATTTCTCCTTCCAGTTCCGCCTTGGGAACCAACGCTGCCACCGAATCCACCACAATCACATCTACAGCGCCGCTTCGCACCAGAACTTCTGCGATTTCCAACGCCTGTTCCCCATAATCCGGTTGAGAAATGAGCAAATTATCGACATCCACCCCAATGCTGGCGGCATAATTGGGGTCCATGGCATGCTCCGCATCTATAAAAGCGGCCTGCCCTCCCTGTTTCTGGGCTTCCGCAATCACATGGATCCCGAGAGTGGTTTTTCCGGTGGCTTCGGGGCCGAACACTTCCACCACCCGCCCGCGGGGAAACCCCCCGATGCCCAAGGCTAAATCAAAGGCAATAGATCCTGTGGGAATAGCCGGGACTTTATCAGCGGCATCCTGCTGGCCCATCTTCATGACTGCACCCTTTCCGAATTGCTTTTCAATCTGAGACACAGCAGCATCTATCGCTTTGGTGCGGGCTTCACTTTTTTTTGCGTTTTCGTTCATCTTATCTCCTCGATTTTGTTTATCTCTCCCGGCTTATTGTAAAGACAGCTTATGTATAGTCATAAAATCCTTTTCCGCTTTTCCTGCCTAGAAACCCAGCATCGACCATCCTTTGCAGTAAAGGGCAGGGGCGGTATTTGGGATCATTGAATCCTTCGTACAACACCTTCATGATATACAGGCAGACATCCAGGCCTATAAGATCCGCTAAGGTTAGGGGTCCCATGGGATGATTCATTCCCAACTTCATAACCTGGTCGATGTTTTCAGGGGTTCCGACCCCTTCCATTAAAGCAAAAACCGCTTCATTGATCATGGGCATTAGAATACGGTTGGCGATGAAGCCGGGAAAATCATGGGCTTCCACCGGGACTTTATCCATTTTTTTTGCCAGGGATTCAATCTGATCAAAGGTCTCCTGAGAAGTGGCCATTCCCTTAATAAGCTCCACCAGCACCATTAAGGGAACCGGATTCATAAAATGCATCCCCATAAATTTATCCGGACGGCCGGTCAGGGCCGCCAAGCGGGTTATAGAGATAGAAGACGTGTTGGATGCAAGAATCACTTCAGGGCGGCATATCTTATCCAGTTTTTGCAAAACTTCTTTTTTTACCGAAAAATTTTCAAAGGCAGCTTCAACTGCAAAATCAACTTCAGCCAAGTCATTAAACTCTGTTGTAAAGTTGATGCGCCCGAGAATATCAGCTTTATCTGCTTCAATTTTACCTTTTTCAATTAACTTGGATAAACTCTTATCGATAATTTTTTGTGACCGGCCCAGAATTTCTTCATTGATGTCATGCAATGTCACATTAAAGCCGGATACGGCCGCTACTTGGGCAATGCCTGTCCCCATCGTGCCCGCACCGATAACTCCAAAAGTCTTGATTTCCATCAATAATCTCCTTTTTATACCCTTTCCACAGCCATCGCGATTGCGTCTCCGCCTCCCAGGCAGAGCGCTGCGATGCCTCTTTTCATGCCGCGGTGTTTCAGCGCATACAGTAAAGTCACTAAAATCCGGGCACCCGTGGCTCCGATCGGATGTCCAAGAGCTACCGCGCCCCCATGAACATTCACTTTTTTACGGTCAAGGCCGAGTTCTTTTATCAAAACAACTAACTGCGAAGAAAAGGCTTCATTGATTTCAAACAAATCCACATCCGAAATGTCCCAATCCAAGTCAGCCAAAAGTGCTTCAATGGCTCCCTTGGGAGCATACATCACCATTTCCGGCTCCAATGCATTGGTTTTCGTCCCTAATATTTTCCCCATAGGGGTTAATCCTTTATCATTTATGACATCTTCTGGCGCCAGCACAACGGCAGCGGCCCCATCATTAATACTAGACGCATTGCCGGCCGTCACTGTCCCGTCTTTTTTAAAAACCGGCCTTAATTTAGAAATTTTTTCAACCGTGGCATCTTTTCGGGGCCCTTCATCCCGGGCAAATATAACCGGCTCTCCTTTTCTCTGAGGAATTTCAACCGGAACAATTTCATCCTTGAAATATCCGTTTTCAATGGCATGAACCGCCTTTTGATGACTGCCGGCGGCATATTCGTCCTGTTCTTCCCGGGCTGCACCAAATTTCTCGGCGATCACTTCCCCTGTCAAACCCATATGCTGGTCATCGAATGCACACCAGAGTCCGTCATAAATCATGGAGTCCTTCATTTTGAGGTCTCCCATCTTAACCCCATTGCGGATGCCCCGGACAAAATGCGGAGCCTGGCTCATGCTTTCCATTCCTCCGGCAACAACCAGCTGGTTATTTTCCAATTGGATCGATTGAGCCCCAAGCTGCACAGCCTTTAAAGCCGAACCGCATACCTTGTTCACGGTAAAACTATTGACTGTCGGTGGAATTCCCCCTTTCATCAGGGCTTGTTTAGCCGGAGCTTGCCCAATGCCCGCGGAAACGACATTTCCCAAAATCACTTCACTGATATCACTTCCATCCACCCCGGCCCGGGTTAAGGCCTCCCGGATAACAATCCCGCCCAATTCCGGAGCAGTGAGCCCGCTTAAGCTGCCCAAAAATCTTCCTATGGCCGTACGGGCGGCGCCGACAATGAAAACATCCTTCGGTTCACACATATTTTTTCCTTTCGCTTTAAATATTGCCCGGATTATTCCTTAAAACTTCCCCCTCGATGCAATGAGTCAGCGCGGTAAACCCACTGCAGCCGTTCAGACATGATTTCTGTTGTTTTTTGGCGAGCTATGCTCATAGCCGGGCTTTATATTTTTATCACACTTTATCCAGCCATGTAAACACCTGAATTCTTCGTTCGAAAATGACAGCTCCGCTGTTACCCTGAGCGAAACGAAGGATCTCAGGCCGCTTCGTTTAGTAAAGAGTGATGAGTAAAGAGAAAAAAGATATCTTATTTATCCGGAACCGTCTGAGATTCACGCCGCTTTGCCGCGGGAATAACATGAGCGGACTTCACTGCTTTCTCAATCTCCCCAGTGTCTGGATTCCGAAAATGTAGCCTTTGAGCAGAAAAACCATTAATTTCACTGAAACCCTATTGTCCATCACGGCAACCACCCGGCCCTTCATCAGGAAGCGGATTATCCCGTTCATCGGTTTCATGACAGCCGGGTGGAATTTAGACCAAACCGCGAAATAAAACAGAATGGTGAGGAAGTTCAGATTCTGTATATCATCGATCGTCCAGGATTTAAGATATATGTCTCGGATTTCATCCTGAATGAATCCGTCTTTTTTGCCCCGCTCATAAATTTCTGTCCCGGGGAAAAAAACCAGGGGATATAAGTATATCCGTGAACGGGCGGGAAGAGTGAGAATGAACTCAATGCTGGTTTTTAAGGATGTATTGGTTTCATAGGGGTTATCAATAATGAAGTGATATACCGGTCGGGGAATCTCTTTCCGGAATTTTTTCAGGGTCCGGATGGTTTTATCTATTACTTTCTGAGGAGTGGGACGCTTATAAATGCCCAATAGGGTATCCGGACTCATGGATTGAAAGCCGACGCTGGTGCGGTATAGGCCGGCGTCTACCAGATAACGCAATTTTTCCTCATCCAGAGTATGGGGAGAAACGCTGCACATTAACGGTAAATTGATTTTCTCTTTATACAGGCGGCTGAACTCCCGGATATCTTCTTTGCTGCGGATAAAGAAAGTATCGTCAAATATGCTTATGACAGAAAAAAACGGATACCGCTTCAGGATGTATTCCATTTCCCCGATAACATTTGCAACGCTGCGCTTGCGAACAAAATATTTTTCCTCATTATACACTTTGCGTAAAGCATTATTGCAGCAGTAGGTGCAGTTGTGCGGACAATTCCTGGCCGTTATGAGATGATACATGACCCGGGGCTTATCCCCTTCGTAATCTTTGGGCATGATTTCTTTAAGCATGGCATCGTTCATTTGAACTATGGCATCATTTTTAAGCACATAATGCGTGGAGACATCGTAATCCTGAAACGGATACTTATCCAGATTTCTTTCCAGAGGGCGCGGAGGGTTTTTGATGATCCGTTTTCCGTCCTTTATCCACAAGTTGGGTATGGAATGAAAATCACCGCTTTTCAAGCTAGCGGCCAGTTCCAATACCGCTTCCTCTCCCTCACCGATACATAACATATCCGCGTATTGAATGCATTCCTCCGGGCGGACCGTGGCATGGATCCCTCCCCAAATCACCGGCACATCCAGTTTCGCTTTAACTTTTTCAGTCAGTTCTTTGACTTTCAGAAAATAATTGGTCATCAAAGAAAATCCGACCAGATCAGAGTCCCGGCAATGATCAACCAGTTCCTGAATCGCTTTGTCACTGTAAAAATTTTTATTGAACAGCCCGTCAAACTGACCTGAACTTTCTTTTTGAGACATAAAGATAATATCAACCGCATAGCCGTGCTGCTTGAGATAAGAAGAAAGGAACCTTAACCCGCTGGCCACGTTTATATCATATGGTGAAATCAGAGTGATTTTGATTTTATTATTCATTATTTCTCTCCAGAAGAAACTCTCGGCCTGTTCTCATTTCCTTCCTGGTCCGTCCCAATGAAATGGGAAGTATATCAAGACTCTGGAAACAGTGTCAACGCAAGGCATGGAAACGGACTTCAAGAAAGTCCGGAGATTTCACCTTCAGGAGTGATATCGACCCGTTCAGCTGCCGGGTTTTTGGGAAGGCCGGGCATCGTCATAATATCACCACAGTAAACCACCACAAATCCGGCTCCAGAGCTCAGAGAAACATCCGTTACAATTAAGGTGAAGTCCTGAGGCCGGCCAAGGAGCTCGGCGTCGTCGGAAAGTGAGGCCGGTGTTTTGGCCACACAGATTGGAAGGTTTCCGAAACCCTGCTCCTCCAGCTTCATGATGCGGCGGCGGATTTTTCCTTCCATGGCCACCGCGGCCGCTCCGTATATCTTAGCCGCAACCGTCTCGATTTTTTCCAGCAGTGTTTGTTCCGTAGAGTAGATAAAATCAAAGTGATGCTCATCCTGATCCATTGCGGCAAGAACCTGTTCCGCCAGCTCCTGCCCTCCGGCTCCCCCTTCAGCCCACACGCGGCTTACCGCGGCCCGGGTTTTGTCTCTCCGGCAGAGCTCCAGCACTTGCTCCAATTCCTCCGGTGAATCGGAAGAAAAGTGATTGACGGCCACTACAAACGGCACTCCGAATTGACGAAGGTTTTCCATGTGTTTCTGCAGATTAGGAAAACCCTTTTTGACCGCCTCGACATTTTCTTTTTCCAGATCTTTGCGCGCGACGCCCCCATGGTATTTTAATGCCCTCACCGTCGCCACCAAAACACAGGCATCCGGCGGAGGAATAAAGCCGGTTCGCACCACAATATCAAAAAATTTTTCCGCGCCCAAATCAGAACCGAAGCCGGTTTCTGTCACTGTGATATCCGCCCGGTTCAATGCCGCCCTTGTGGCAATAACCGAATTGGTGCCGTGAGCGATATTGGCAAAGGGCCCGCCGTGGACAAAAACCGGATTGCCTTCCAACGTCTGGACAAGGTTGGGTTTCATGGCTTCTTTCAGCAGCGCCGCCATGGCTCCATCCGCTTTCACCTGGCGGGCAAAAACTGGTTGGCCTTCGGGAGAATAACCGATTAATACATCGCCCAGGCGTTTTTTTAGATCTTTCAAGTCTTCCGCCAGGCAAAGAATCGCCATGACTTCAGAAGCCGCCGTAATATCCATCCCGGTTTCCCGGGCAAGGCCCCTCAGCGGCCCCCCTATTCCCACCACTATCTCCCGCAGCACGCGGTCATCCATATCCAAAACCCTCTTCCATGTTATTCTTCGGGAATCTAGTAAACCACTAGGGCCGTCAAAATGAAGCCGGTTATCCACCATGGCGGCCAATAGGTTGTGAGCGGAGGTGACCGCATGGATATCTCCTGTGAAATGAAGATTGATCTCATCGCTCGGCATAACCTGAGCCCGGCCGCCGCCGGTGGCGCCTCCTTTAAGCCCGAACACGGGCCCCAGGGACGGCTCCCGCAGGGCCGCCGCCGCTTTTTTCTGCATCCGGTTGAAGGCATCAATCAGACCAATGCTGGTCAAGGTTTTCCCTTCTCCGGCAGGCGTCGGTGACATCCCGGTTACCATAACAAGTTTGCCCTTTTTCTCTCTGAACTCCCGGACGGCCTCCGTTGTCAGCTTGGCTTTGAAAGGGCCGTATTTCTCCAGGTGTTCATTGCTGATTCCCAGTTTTTGGGATATCTCCTCAATGGGTTTTATCTGATAATCCTTGGTGATTTCCCTATCCGATCTCATATTTTTCTCCTAATTTTTCTTAAATCTTAAAAGCATTAAAACCGTTTACTCATCTTACTCGGAAATATGCGCCGCCTCTGCATTTCACTTTTGCCTTTTCAACGAATCACAGTTCCCGTATATAAACATTTCGAAAATATACGGGGGAGCGGCTGTCATGATTCTGCAGCCCGATATATCCCTCCCCGGCGAAATCCCGAACTTTCCCTCCCGGGGCGGCATTCCAATCCAGGATCATATTCCCGTTTATCTCAATTTTCAGGTTATCTTTCTCAAAAACCATTTTGAGATGGTTCCATTCTCCCGCTGGTTTAAATGCATCCCTTTCTGGGGCCGTCACATCATAGACAGCTCCGGTCTTATGCTTGCCCTCCCCGGCATTATAAATCTGAATTTCAAAAGAATGATAGATATAATCATCACTGACCGGAACTTCCGGAATCCGGAGAAAAATTCCGGAATTGGTATTCTCCTTTGCGCTCATAAAATCCACGGTCAGAATGAAATCCTGGAACTTTTTACGGCTGAACCAAAACAATCCCATCCCGCCTTGAGATTTTAAAATGCCGCGCTCATGATCCAGCAGAAAATACCCGGGCCCATAATGATTCCACCCATGTTTGTGGTAGCGGCCCCGGCTCTTTCCCAAAAGACGCTGATACCCGGAATAATATGTGACGCTTTCCAAATAATTTATCCCTTCCCGGATCGCCGGGTCCGGATTATCTGCAGCGGCCGGGTCCTCGTACTCAATGGTCAAAACGCCGTCGTAATCTTGAAACGTCAATTCCGCCAGAATATCACGGATATCAGCTTCGCCCTGTCCAAAGGGAACATCCACGGCCTCTTTCGTGCCGAAGCGATTGAGATCCTTCAGATGGACATCGAGAATCCTGCCCTGAAGCATCCGAAGGGCTTCCAGCGGTTTCACCCCGGTGCGCATCCAGTGCCCGGTATCCGCGCAAACACCGATTCGGGGATCCAATCCGTCAATATGTTCCATAACGGTTTCAGGCCGGGCATATTTGCTAGGCGCCGGATGATTGTGGATTGCAACTTGAATGCCTGTCTCTTTTACCATTTTCTCCAACAGCGCGTAATCATCAAACGCCGGTTCTGTAATAATGGTGCGAATCCCCATTTCTTTTGCGAATCTAAATACAGTCTGCATGCCTTCTTCTTCATTCTCAAAGCCGACCACTCCGTAATTGATGAGCTCAAGATTATTCTCTTTAAGTTTCATTTTGACCATTTTCCGAAAAGGTTCTTCCAGATTGTGATCAAATTTAATGTCCGCATGTTCCGGGCTGAAGGCTTGTCCGGGATAAGCTTCGATATAGGAAATGCCCACTTCTTTCGCTTTATCCAGTGTTTCCATGAAAGTGAATTTGCGGAATGTCCAGCACTGTACAGCCTGGGGAAAATCATAGATTTTTATGTCTTCATAGGGCGGCCGTTCTAAAACAGGAAAGGCCCATTCAGGCTCCTTTTCAGCCGCCGGGGCCGCTTCCCGGGAATCGATCCGCTCCGCCGGACCCCCGCAAAAAACCAAGCTTCCCGTTAATAAAATTAAAATCATTCCTGATAAAATTCCATTTTTTTTCATTTTCGCCTCCTTCTGAAAATCAAAGGATCCCGTCTTGCCGGTCCTCATTTACTTAACCAGTATTATTCATTCGAAAACGACAGCGCCGCTGCCGTCCTGAGAATCGCAGCGCCATAAGGTTCTTGTCCTGCCTCGCCGGATCAAATGCCGGCGTATTCATATAAAACCCGTTTCCACATGACAATGGATAAAGTCCACATCCCGCCACCACACGTCTGTCCCCAGGGAGGACATCCGCTCCGATTATCCCGTTAGCCAATTTTCACTTATTTGTATTCTTCGGATTCCATTCTCCTTTAGCAACCGCAGGGATAAAATCTTCCAGTCCCGGCGGAGGAAAGTCCAGCGTTGTTTGTTGTTCCGCACTCATATAGGCCGCCATAAGCAGCCGGGTAACTTCAATGCCGTCATCAAAATTTTCTTCCGGCCGGACTCCATCCAGAAAGCATTGAACCATATGCCGGTTTTCGGCGGTATATCCATACTCAATCTCTTCGCTGCTGACAACCGGCATCAATCCTCTCTCCGCATTTTGCTTTTCGACCAGGTCTTCTCCCTGCTCCCCCCTGACATTGCGGCTGAAAAATATCTGCAAATCCGAATTCAGGGAATTAACCGACAGAGAATACTCCGGACCCAAAACTTCCATACTCAATCGCAATCCGGCGCCGACATAACACCAGCTGGTGGTGGTTTCAACTATCAGTTTTTCCTGATTCTCTCCACGATACTCAATCAAGGCCCGGGCGAAATCCTCTGCAGGCCGGTTGCGGTAATCTGTTTTTCCTGCGCTCTTATCAGATAAAATTTGCGCATAGTGCGGCTGATTCCATTTCAGGCAGTCGGTATAGGCGGAGATTTTAACCGGCCGGATCGCTTCCCGCTCAGCCTTTGGAGGTGTCAGCATATAACGGGCTTCTTCCACGGAATGACACATCATATCATTGATGACACCTCCTCCCTGCAGGCTTCCTTCCCAAAACCAGGGCATGTGCGGCCCTCCATGTTCCTCCGCAGCCCGGGCTAAATACGGGCGCCCTGTGGTGGCCGCTCCCCGGGACCAAAGAATATCTTTTCCCCGGACGACACTGGGAGAAAAAACCTGATTTTCAAGATATCCATCTAAAAGCCCGGCTTCTTGAATCAAATTCCTCATTTTCCGGGCTTCTCTGACATTTCTCCCCAAAGGCTTCTCGCAGGCAACGCCTTTTAAAGACCCCTTTCCGGTTTTAATCGCATCGCTGATCTCTTCCATGTGTTCCAAACGGGTGTAATTGGGCGAACAAATCCAAACAGCATCTATTTCCGGATCCGCTGCCATATCCGTAACGGTGGGATAGACCCGGGCGTCTCCGACCCGGAGTTTTTTTATCAAGGCGGCTGCTTCCTGGGCATTTTCTTCCGTCCGGCTGACAACACCCAATATATCCGCGTCCCTGACTCCAATCCAGGAGTAAATGTGAAAACGCGTTATGAACCCGGCGCCGATAAATCCAACACCTAAACGCTTGTTGTTCATTGCCCCTCCTCAACCGTATTGACTTTCACCGGTCTTTTCCGTTCTTTAAACAAAAGGATAAAAGCCACTGCACAGACAATGGTTAATATCGTTGGAATGATAAAAACTTCCCGCCAATTCGTCCCCTCAGGCCCGGTGAAAACCGTTTGTATCCATCCGACAAAGAGACTGCCGATAAAATTTCCCAATCCTAATGTGACTATTGCTATCATGCTTTGTGCGGACGCACGGATGTCCGGCGGGGAAACTTTATCGATATAAATAAACGCGGCCGTGAAAAAGAAAACATAACAAAAGCCGTGAAGAGCAAGGGACGCTATGACCAGCCAGGCAGGCTGAGCAATAACAAAAATAATATACCGGGCCGGCCAGGCGAGCACACCAATGATCATAGTCTTTTTAATTCCGAATTTAGGCAGAAAATACGGCAGAAGCAAAGCCATTACAAATATTTCCGCCACCTGGGCAATGACCATGACACCGGATATCATTGAACGGTCGACTCCGATGACATTGGATGTTAAAAAAGGAGCAGTCAGAATATAGTAAAATTGCAGTTCGGTGGCCACAATAAATGCAATTCCTACGAATATGGCTAAGTTTTTATTTTTCAACATCTTAATGGCTTCCAGAAAAGCCCAGGGTTTTTTTGATTCCTTCCGGGGTGGAGTATGGGGAAGACGGAAGGCCAGAATTCCCATAATAAGGGAAAAAATCCCGGCCAGCATCAGCGTATCCCCTCTCAGGGCGACAGCATCCACGCTTTCTCCCAGCATGCGCCATCCCGCCAGCACCAAACCCGCAATGATCCACCCGGCAGTCCCCCAAACACGGACGATACCAAACTCCTTTTCCGAATCCTTTAGGTTGATAAATGCAATCGAATTTGTCAGGGCTAATGTGGGAGCATATAAAATAGAATAAATCAGCATTAACCATATAAGGGCGGTATAGCTGGTAACAAAAGACATGTAAATGAGTAAAAATCCACCAAAAAGCTGTAGAAAGGCGATCACCTTTTGGGTGGGAAAATAACGGTCGGCCGCCTGCCCGCCGATAAACGGAGAGATGATGGTAGCTAAAGGCAATAATGCATAAACGAGCCCAACTTCAGTCCCGGAGAAACCCAATTTATTGATCAAATATTCAGACAGCACAGGCGCCCAAGAACCCCATATTGCATATTGAAGAAACATCATTGCGCTCAAACGAATTTTATTGCTCATATCAATCTCCTTATGCTAAAAATATTCATCTTGATGTTAACAGATACTAAAGCGGGACCATTCATTGCACTTTATTTTCAGCAGCAGTACGGATTCCCTCCATCTTTTTCCCGGAATGCTGATTCTATAAAACCGCTTAAGGTTAAGGTGGTTTTTTTCATCGTTCATAGGTGAATTCTTCTCATAATGAAGGATGTATGGCATTTAGAATGATTTCAAAATATTAAAAAACATCACCCTTGTCAATAAATCAATTAGGCTGGAAAAGAGTCTAATGCCGGGCGGATTGACTTTTTAAAGGGAATTTTTCAAAATGGGGAATCAGTATTAACCTGAATTATTCATGGGTCGAGATTGCTGCAGATACGGTGAGATTCAACCCGCCCGAAGGGGTGAAAAATTGCGATTATAATATAAATGTGCAAATGAAAAAATTTCCATTTGAACTTTCAATAAAAATCATGTTAATCGCTGATAAAAAAGAAATTGTAAAAAAATCACAATTTTTTTATGAATAATTCAGGTTAAGTAAATGGATCATAAAAAAAAAATATTTTTCTCTTTCGGACTATCTTTCGTCATTCTTTTTTTCGGATGCGGACGGAAAAAAGAATGGCATAAAACCACTTTTCTATTTTTCGATACAGTCTGTCAAGTCCAAGTTCAAGCTTCGGATTCTGTGTTTAGAAAAGCGGAACAGGCTATTCATAATATCTTTTCTAAAATCGAAGACAGATTTTCTCCCGGATCTGTTGATTACCAGTCACCCGAAGTCTTAGAATTATTCCGAACCGCTTATCAAATCCATCAGCTTTCGGGCGGCGGCTTTGATATAACCGTCGCCCCCTTATCTGAATTGTGGGGTTTTCGCAGCGGAAAATATGTAATTCCTTCTCAAGATAGAATCCAGCGTTGCCTGGAACATACCGGAATGGATAAGATTGAAATCAAGAACGAAACCCTTATTATCCCGGAAAAAATGACGCTGGACTGGGGCGGCATCGCTAAAGGATGGGGGATCGATCTTGCGTACCGTGAATGTAAAAGAATGAATATACCAGCCGGATTTATTAATGCGGGAGGAGATCTTTACTGCTGGGGCCGAAACCCGGAACAAAGAAATTGGCAAATCGGAGTCACGCATCCCCGGAAAAAAGGGTTTTTAGGTATCCTCAGTATCTCTAATGCCGGAGCCGCAACAACCGGCGATTATCAAAGATACTTTTCTTCCGGAGGAAAGCGTTATCATCATATCTTTAATCCTTCCACGGGACGCCCGGCCCGTGGAAAGCAAAGCGTAACGGTTATTGGTCCGAGTACGGTTATCTGTGACGGCCTGTCTACAGCTCTTTTTATATCCGGAGAACCGGAAAAAATTTTAGATCATTATCCTGAATACGGTTCCATCCTGGTGATGGAAAACGGTGAATTAATGAAGCTGGGTCATCCGTATTCATTCAGAAAGCAGTAAAAACTGAATAATGAAACCTTCATGGATGGATGTTTTCCTGCTGCCGCGGTTATAATTTCATCGGCATTAAGACATATTTATATTCAACACAGCTTTCCTCATTATCCGGAAACATCAGTACGGCACTATTAGAATCCTTCATTAAAAATTGAACTTTTTCCGTCTTTGCGGTCGTCAGAAAATCAATCACATACGCTGAGTTAAATCCTATTTCAATTTCAGTACCGCTGTAATCTGCTTCTACTTGATCCCTTGCTTCCCCCAGCTCCGGATTGGATGAATAGAGCTCAACTTCGTTCTTTTTTAAATTAAACTTTATTCCTTTAGATCGTTCTGTAGAGAGAAGAGATACTCTTCGGATAGCATCTGTTATCTCTTCTTTATCAAACACAGCTGCATGTTCATTATCTTTGGGAATCACCGCTTCATAATTGGGGAATTTTCCCTCGATAATGCGGGAAATAAGAATTCTTCCTCCAACGCGAAAGAAAAGATTGTTTTCATCTAAATCGAATTGAACGGATTCATCTTCGAATTTTTTCAACTCTCCCAGTGTTTTCTTAGAAACAATCCCCCTGATTTCTCCTTCAACCTCCATTTCTGGAAAAGTCCTGCTGGAATAGGCTAAACGGTGTCCATCCGTACTGATCATTTCAATCTTATTCCCATTGATAATCATAAGCGCACCGTTTAAATAATAACGCTGCTCCTGGGTAATTGCACAAAAGACCTGATCGATCATTTCCTGGAAGTCTTCCAGGGGGAAAATGATATTTTTTTCAAACCTGGGTTCGGGAACTTGGGGGTAATCTTCCTTTTGCATACACACCACTTTAAAATGGCTGGCTCCGGATGTGATCTCCATCATTTTTTCATCTTTTTGGGAAAAATGAATCGGTAGGCCTTCTGGTAATGATCTGACGATTTCATAAATCTTTTTTCCTGAAATCGTTATTGAGCCTGGATCATCTACGTCAGCAGTGAATTGGGTTTTCATTCCTACTTCCAAGTCTGTTCCAATGAGTTCAACACCCTCTTCAGATGCGTTAATAAGTATATTTGCCAGAATAGGCATTGTATTTCTTTTTTCCACAATTCCTTGCAGAAGCTGTAATTCCTTTAATATCTCTTTTTTTTCAGCTGAAAATTTCATTTTTCCACCTTTCCAGAGACGTTCTTTCTTCTTATAATTATAAATTTAAGATTAAGTAATAAGAAGAAGAAATGCAAATAAAATGTGTAAAAAAATTATAAGTCCTTATATTTCTAATGCATATAATTGATAATTTTGTTGATTTTTTTGTTGAATTCAATGTCGGTTTCTCTCAATTTCTCAATTTTACGGATACTGTGTATAACAGTGGTATGATGTTTTCCACCGAATTTTTTTCCTATTTCAGGAAGGGAGGAGGCGGTTAAATCCTTTGATAAATACATGGCCACTTGGCGTGGAAAAGCGAATTTAGGGGAGTTATTCCGGCTTTTTAATTGGGGCAGTTTGATTTTAAATTCATGACAGATGACTTTTTGAATTTTTTCTATAGTGATCACATTGGCAGTGGAATCCAGCAGGCTTTTTAATGCATCTTTAGTCAGGTCCAGGTCAATTGCTTCTCCCCGGAGAGAAGCGTAAGCAATAACCCGGCGAAGATATCCTTCTAATTCACGGATATTAGAATGAACCTTATCCGCAATGAAAAGAGCCACACTTTCCGGAAGAACAACTTCCTCCATTTCAGACTTCTTTTTCAGGATGGCTATGCGCGTTTCAATATCGGGGGGTTTTAAATCAGCGATCAGCCCCCATTCAAAACGGGATGAAAATCTTTCTTCCAAATTGGGTATTTCTTTTGGAGGACAATCACTGGAAATGACAATTTGTTTTTGATTTTCATATAAGTGATTGAAAGTATGAAAAAATTCTTCTTTAGTCCTCTCTCTTCCGGATAGATAATGAATGTCATCCATAAGGAGAAGATCGATATTGCGGTATTTTTCACGAAAATCCAAAATCTTTCCGTACTGAAGATGGTTGATAAGGTCATTCATGAATTTTTCGGTGGTAATATAGAGAATTTTCATGCGGTCATGTCCGTTAAGCATATAATGGCCGATGGCGTTCATGAGGTGGGTTTTCCCTAAGCCGGCTCCGCCGTAAACATAAAGCGGGTTGTAAGATTTGGCTGGATTTTTTACAACGGCGCTGGCTGCAGCATGAGCGAATTGATTGCAGGAGCCGACCACAAAATTTTCAAAGGTATAATTTGGATTGAGATTTGGATTCAGCAATCCGCCGTGTTTTGACCGCCTCTCCTTAGGGTTTCTCCGCATGAATGAAGATGAGGAATCATCATAAATGTACTTGATATCATATACTTTATCGAAGATTTCCTTGGAACAGGTATTGATTATGCTTGAATAATGAAAAGACAACCAATCCCGGAAATAAGAATTAGGGACTTTTATGTACAGGCAGTCGGTTTCCTGGCCGATATAAAGAGTGGGCTGAAACCATGTATCGAAACTGTTCGTGTCGATCTTTTTTTTCACGGACTGGAGAATTTCCGCCCAGGGATTTGTTTGTTTTGAGTCAATATTATTCATAGTATTATTAAGTTTTCCACAGAAATATTCACAGTTGTGGAAATATCTAATAGCTGATCCCGGGATAGCAAGGCAGAAATTATATTAACACCGTTATATCGTGATTTCAAGAAAAATAAAAAAAAAATTCACCTTCCTTATCAGCTTGGCTCATTTATAAAAAAACGGTCCGAAAAGGCCGTCCTGAGGGCACATAAACACCTGAAAGATTCCCTTCTGCTTCGCAGGAATGAAAAGGTGAAAGTGAAAAGTTATCTTTCTAAATCAAATATCAAAAATTATCCAAAACCGGATAAGGGAATGCAGTCCCATATTAAAGGACCGAACAGACCAATAAGACCTAAATAAACATAGATGGACTAAGCTGACTTAAAAAGAATGCTAAGAACGCGATGAACGCGAGTATAATGTATACAGGGCTCTCTGTATATGGATGATTCAGGCTAAAAATCAAAGCCAATCCAGAATTTAGTCATCCAGTCCGTTCGAACACTATAGTCAAAAGGATCAGAGAAATTAGGCCAAGACAATCCTTTGACAAATTCCAGATGAATGGGAAAGCCCAGAAAGAAAAATTCAAATCCATAACCGATTGAGCCAAGTGCTTCATAATTACGAACAATGCCGTCATCTTCCATCACTGAAATTTCCGCCGGATATCCTTTTAGTTTTTTTCGGGTGATATCAAAAAACAAAGTGCCCCGGACAGGACCGATTTGACCGATCAGAGTCGAAGCGGCGTTAATTAAAGGAAAACGGAATTCCAGGTTTGCAAACCAGCCTTCTGTTCCGACAAGACTGTAATAATATGCGGAGCGAACCTCGTTGTTTCCGCCGTAATAATTTAGATAGGGATTTTTCCCCCAACTGGCGAATCCGTTGAAACGGAAGGCAAGGAGGGAATCGGCCCCGAAATAGAAATATTTACGGTAATCGAGGTCGGCATTGGTATTGGAAATGAAGCTGTCCCCAAAAGGAATTGCCTGGGTGATGCCCAGTCGGAAAGTACCGCCCCGGGAGGGGCCGTAATAATTAAATTTTGTGGTTTCTCCTACAAGGTTTGCAGACATTGAAACGGAATTTCCGTTCCAAAAATAATCATAAACGGAATTTTCCCTGGCTGAAGCCTGCCGGATTAGAAAGGCATTATAGAATTCTTCTTCATAACGGTAGAATCCGACAGAACCTTGAAGCCGGTAGTAAAGATTAAACGGGTAATAAGCGGCGATACTGGTGCCTGAAATTGTCCGGGTCGCCAGGGCGTCACGGTAGTTCAGGCGGTAAAAGAGGGAGGGGTTGTAATAGGCGAAGCTGGGATAATAATACATGGTGTATTGGAAAGCGCTTGCCTGATACTGAAAGCGGTTCTTTTGGTTGAGGTAAGAGAAATAGTAAGAACGGAAGCTTTGGACTTGATAAGCCATGAGGGTAAACGTATGATCGCGGAATAAATCAGAAAAAGAAATAGCGGATCCTCCATAAATAGAACCGTCCGTCGAGACAATAGTATCAATCGGGGGCTTTCCCTCCAGATACAGCTCTTTAATTCCTTTATAAGGCTCAATCTTATTTTCATCCACATCCACTGTGACAATCGGCTGGAAGAGCTTGAATTCGTCTTCTTGAATATTTTCAACAAAAGTGACTGATCTTTCCTTTTCTCCCTCCATCCGGCTTTTAAACATTTGAAACGCCCCCTTATTAAATGAAGAAAAAAGAAGAGTATGATCTTCACCGGGAACCGGAACTGGAAAAAAATTACCTGTCCGCACGTCGGTATATCGTTTAATTTCTCCGTTTTCCAGGTTTACCGAATAGATATTATAGGCGTCGCGGCTGTCTCCGGAAAAATAGATTAGACTGGAATCATTAGAGAAATGCGGAGTAATGGTGTTCCCTTTCCCAAAAGTCACCTGTTTTTTTTCCTTAAGATTATCGGCAGGGGACAGGAATATTTTATCTTCCGAGTCAACCCGGAGTGTGTAGGCAATCCAGCGTCCGTCAGGAGAAACATGCGGAGCTTTTTCGAAAAGATCGTTTTGCGTCAGGTTCTGAATTTCCCGGGTTTCCAGATTGATTTTAAAAATATCATGATAGCCTTTATCAAAGGCGGTAAATATCATGGCGCTGTTTTGATCCGTGAACCATGGTGAGGTGGGTTGGTCAAAAGGAATAGGAATTCTTTCTTCAATTCCGCCATGGACGATATCTAAGAGAAACAAGCTGTGTTTTTCACCGGTACGGCCGAAAAAAGCGATGTGGTCTCCATCAGAGGACCAGGCAACATCCCTGCCCATGGAAGGTTCGATTTCATATTTGATATCGCTGTATTTTAATGTATATCCCGTGGTGAGGTTTTTCCAAACCTTTCCGTCTTCCAAAGAAATCAAAACAATATCCATCTCTCCGTCTCGGACATTAAAGGTCACGGCCGCCACTAAATCGCCGGAGGGGGAGAGGGTGTGGGAGAAGGTGAAATAATACTCATTCATGGGATATTCAGGTCCTATGATGAAGCTGTAATCTTCAGGGTTATCCCTTAAAAAAAAGGGCTTAAACCGGGCCCGGATGAATTTTTTAAATTCATGGTTGAATTCTTTTGCTTCCAGGCCAAAAGCTTTCTTTATGGGATTAGATGATCCGAAGGACGGCGAGTTTTTCATTGTTTCCCAAAATTCTTTAATGCCGTTTTTGCCGTATTTATGTTCAATAAATTCATAGATAGCGTGGCCGAAGTCGTAAGCGGGAGGGCGTGGGGCCGGGTACCGGGATATCAGGGAGCCGCGCTGGGACATTTCAGGAATGCGGTCATTAAGGACAGTGTCTCTGACAATCAAGTCTGACCAGGAAGACCATTCTCCCGTGTTGTATTCGGAAAAACCCTCCATAACCCATAAAGGAGGAGAACTTACGGCATAAACCGCCCCGCCGGGGCTTCCCCATAAAAGATCATATTCAAAAATATGCGTGAGTTCGTGTTCGACCAAATTCTGCAGTTCATCTTCAGGCATATCTCCATGTATCGCCACCCGGTAGAGCAGGGGTTCCGCGACTCCAAGAATGCTGTCTGAAGGAATATTAAACAAATTGGTTTGCTGAAAATCGGTCACGGTGCGGTAATAAAGGATGGGAACTTTGGCGGATAAATGGTGCTTAACGTTACTGCTTAGCCTCTGATACGCGCTTTCCGAAAAAGAGGCGATTTTTTTCAGCATCTCCGTGTCTTTAGTGTAGAAATAGATATCGAAGTGTTCAGTCGGATATCTTTCCCATTCAAAATTATTGTAAATAACCTTATTTTTTCCATAATAAGGAAAGTAAATAAACTGTGCTGCAGCCTGGCCGGCCAGAATGAACAGAATAGCCAGAAAGGATACGGGAATTATATATTTTTTCATAAGGGACTCCTCACTTTATTATGAGATACCGCTCTTGGATTCTTTCGAGGCCGAAAAGCCGGCGGAATAGTTTGTCTTTGATTTGAATAATGAGGTCATAAAAGGCGAATTCGCCGCTTTGTTTAGGATTGGGAAGAGCGTTTTTTTCATCAAATTTCGGCTGATAAAGAATCTCTCCGGTCTCCGGGTCAATAAAATAGAGATTGAGCTTTATGTTGAAGAATTTTTTTTCCATCAATTTTCTTTGCTCGGGGAAAGGATTTTCAAATTGACGATTGTCTTTCCCTATAAGGGCTTTTCGCGTTTCCGCTTGGTAGGAGGCCGTGCCGGTCATGACCAACCGTTTCTTTTCATTAATATGAAATTTTTTCCAGAAATCCGGATCCTTGAGATTTTGTTCTGCAAGGGAATTCTCCTCTAGGTATTGTATGTTTTTTTGCGTTTGGACCCGGAATTCTTCGGAAAAGTAATCAATAAGCTCCAGGTTGAGATCAAAGGCAGGCTCTTCATCTTTGATGATGAAGTCAGTAATAACGATTTCCTGATACACATTCATATCGATGGATACCGGGCGGGGAAGCTCTATTCTGAGCTTTGTATATGAATTTCCACTGCAGGCCGCAATGAATGGGATCAGCAGGAAGAATAAAAACCATTTATTTCTTTTTATTGTTTTCATTTTTTCCCTTTTCTTCATCATTCAGCATGGAATGATTGGATTGAAAATTTTTAAAATTGCTTTGAATTAACTCATTATCCGGATCAATATTTAAGGCCAGCTGATATTCGCGCCGGGCGTCCTCCCATCTGTTCTTTTTTTCATAAGCGACAGCCAGGTTGTTGTGCGCTGCAGCCGAGCGAGGTGAAGCTTCGAGCACCTTTTTCCACCGGAATATAGCTTCGTCCCATAACTGTTTTTCTGCGGCCTCTACACCGAAAGTCATTTGCGAAAGAGTATTTCGTGAGGCACAGTGAGGTAGAAAAAAAGAAGCTGTTAAAACGATGAACCAAACCCAAATAATTTTATTTTTCATGAATCCACCTTCCTCAGCCTAAACTACGTTTTTTCCTAAAATCCGTCAAGAGGGCCCTCTTTCCATACATCTATGACTGCTTTCATCAAGAGGGATCTGTCTCTCGGGAAAATTATCCACCTTCACATTATAGCAATTTTCATACCATTTTGCTTAACCATGGCTTATTCGTTTGAAAATGACCCGCCAGAGTCATCATGAGGCCTTCGAAGCGGCGGAACAAGGTCCTCATGGCCTGCCCTGCGGGCCTCAGGATGTTCTGAATAAAGGACAGATGTCTTAATGGATTGACATCCCGAAGGAAGGATTTTTGTCCGGGTTGGAATTTATATGGATTTATGGTATAAAGTTTTTTCAAAAGTGACTGAGCGGAGAGTTTGAAATGCCTAAAGTTTGTGAGAAATGCGGAAAAGGTCCGATGTTCGGACATAGTGTGAGTCATAGCCATAAAGCATCCAAGAAAAAATGGAATCCTAATCTGCAGCGGATTAAAATTGAAACGGATACCGGTCCGCGGAAAGCATGGGTATGTGTTCAGTGCATCCGCAGCGGGAAAGTAAATAAAGTCCTCTAGCTCTCTGGATCAAACATGCTTAGCGCCCGGCTTCGCCGGGATCCCTCAATCTCGGCCCTCGGAAGGCTGAATCTTTAAAGCCGCTTCAGCTGGACCCGCATGCCGTGAAAATAACGCGTCCGGCTTATTCAGAGGCGCTCGACGGAGCTCAATCCGCTGATGGATGAAATGCTTTTCATAATACGTGACAGGTGTTTGATATCCCTGACATTTATGGTTAGTTTGATCCGTGATTTTTCCCCGGCAAGGGTTTCCAGGTTGGCCCGGCTGATATTGCCTCCTGTTTCTGCAATTGCGCTGGACAAACGGGCCAATAATCCCGGCGAGTCTGCTGCCTGGATAAGAAGCCGGGCCTGGTAATTCGTTTTTCCTTCCCCTTCCCATTCGGCGTCAACCATTCTATCCGGAGAGAGAAGCTCCCTTTTCACAAAGGGACAGCGCTGTGCATGAATCGTTATTCCCTTTCCATGGGTGATATACCCGATGATGGGCTCTCCCTTAATCGGCTGGCAGCATTTACCCATTTTTAAGTTTGAGCCCGGTGTTTCTTTGACTTTGATACCGGAGTCCGGTCTGCGGGAAACCCTGGAGACCACTTTATTGATTAATGTCTGCCTGCGCTGCGGGGTGTCTTTTTCCTCAAAAAAAAGACGCTCCATGAGTTTTTTTTGAAGTGTAATTTTGCCGATCCCTAACTTAATATAGAAGTCATCCATGGATGATACGCCCGCTTCCGCATGCCGGTTAATTTGTTTCAGCAGGTCTTTTTTCTTTACGGAGCTTGGATGGATCTTATATTGTGTCAGTTTTCTTTCCCATATTTTTTTACCGACGGCTTTATTTTTCTTTTTTTCCTGCCGGTTCAGCCACCGCTTGATGTGGTGCCGGGCCTTGGATGTAAAGGCGGCATTAAGCCAATCCCTCGAGGGTGTTTTACTGTCCGCCGTTATGATGGTCACAATATTTCCCGGTTTAAGGATTGTTTTAAGAGACATGTTGCGGCCGTCGATTTTAGCCTCAGCGGCATGCAGTCCGATTTCGGAATGAATTTTAAATGCGAAATCAAGGGCTGTGGCTCCCATAGGAAGGGTGACAACCTTACCTTTAGGTGTGAAAACATAGACTTCTTCCGGAATAAGATTGGTTTTTAGATTATTCAAAAATTCCCGGGGGCTTTTTTGTTCTTTATAAAGATCCACCATTTCCCGGAGCCATTGCAGCCGCTTGTCTTCCTTGATCATGGATTGCGAATCGGGCTCTTTGTATTTCCAATGGGCCGCTATTCCGTTTTGGGCCAGATTGTGCATATCCTGGGTTCGGATCTGGATTTCCATCATCATCTTTTTTTCAGTCAGGATAGTCGTATGCAGAGCCTGGTAAAGATTCGGTTTCGGCATGGAAATAAAGTCATGGAAACGGTAAGGCAAATGAGTCCATTTTTGATGAATAATCCCCAGGGCGGCATAACAGTTCTTTACGGAATCCGTTATGAGCCGTAGAGCCATAAAATCATAGACCTGATCGAATTCAATATGCTGGCGCTGTATCTTTGAATAAATACTGTAGGGCCGTTTGATGCGGCTGTAAATTTTTGCAGGAATGTGGTTTTCCTGCAGCAGGTCTATGAGGGTTTTTCTTATTCGTCTTAGCTCTTTTTCAGAATCTTTTTTCCTGGGCTCTGCTTGGGAGAGGATTTTATAATGATTTTCCGGGTCGACATATTTAAAGGAAAGATCTTCCAGTTCCGCCTTGATCTTTCCCATTCCTAATCGGTTGGCGATTGGAGCGTAGATATCCAGAGTTTCACGGGCAATCTGCTGCTGTTTGTTTTCAGGAAGATATTTTAAAGTCTGAAGATTATGGATCCTGTCGGCCAGCTTGATAAAGATGACCCGCAGGTCATCGGTCATGGCGAGAATGATTTTCCGGATAGTTTCCGCATGGCGCGTTTCAGGGGATGATTCTTCAATTAAGCCGATTTTAGTGACTCCTTCCACTAAGTGAGTTATGTCCTTTCCGAACATTTCATTAAGTTCGGGAGCGGTTACGTCGGTATCTTCCAGGACGTCGTGTAAAAGCCCGGCGGATAAAGTGATGGCATCCATCTTCATGTCAGCCAGCAGATGGGCGACTTCCAAGGGATGGCTGAGATAAGGCTCACCGCTGCGGCGGACCTGTCCTTTGTGAGCTTGGGCTGCAAACACATATGCCTTTTGAAGAGGGACCAGGTCTTTTTCCGTATACCAGCGGGAAACTTTTTCAAGGATATCATTAAATCGAATCATTTTGCTGATGGTCATTCCAGCGGAGGTGATCCCAGGGGGATTACTTTCCGGACTCTTTTTCCATTATCCAGTTTACCGCATCCAGTAAATTTTGTGCAGTATAGGGCGGCCGGACCGGGGCGGATTCGAAGTGTTTCCGTGATTTTTCCCCGTAACCGGTCAGCACCAGCACCGGCGTTGCCTGAATATTCCATCCGAATTCCATGTCTTCCACTTTATCTCCGATCATATAAGAGCCGGAAAGGTCAATATCCAGTTCGGAGGCAGCCTTCAGCCCCATGCCGGGTTTAGGTTTGCGGCAGGAGCAGTCGAGCCGGTATCGGGGAATTTTTGATTTTATGTAGTGGGGGCAATAATATATCGCGTCCAGCCGGGCGTTTCGGCGGATAAAGTCCCGGCGCATTTTTGCATGCATGGATTGAAGGCCCCTCTCCTCGATCAAACCCCTTCCGATTCCGGATTGATTGGTGACCACAACGGCCAGCATTCCGGCTCGGTTGATTTTACGTACCGCTTCATAGCTGAAAGGATAAATTTGAATAAGATCATAGGATCCGGGATATCCCACATCGCGGTTTATGTTTCCATCGCGGTCTAAGAAGACGGCTTTCTTTTTCATCTCAAAAACTCCAGGCAGAGCTGAAAGACCTCATCCGGAGAAACGGCATTCATACAGCGGTGATCAAAGGGGCAATCCCGGTAAGAACAGGGCCAGCAGACGGATTTTTTTTGAATAAAGCGGGACGGGGGCTGAAAAGGCCGGGTAACTTCAGGATCAGTCGGTCCGAAGAGGGCTACAACAGGGGTTTTTACGGCGTTAGCCAGGTGCATAGGGCCTGAATCGTTACTTATGCAAAGATCAGCCAGGCTTAAAATTCCTGCCAAGCTGCGAATATCCGTCTCTCCGGTTATGACAACCGGAGGCTGGCTCATGCTGTCCCGGATTTCCTCAGCCAGCGGTTTTTCCGCCGCTGATCCTGTCACCACAACCTGAGCTTTTGTTTGGAGCCGATCAGACAAACGGGCATAATATTCAGGAGGCCATCGTTTGGCCGGACCATAATAAGCTCCCGGGTTGAGGATAACTATCGGCTTTTCCCAGTCGATTCCACGCTGTGATAAAAACCTCCGGGCCTGCACTTTTTCCTCCGGGTGAACGGTCAAATGAAGATCAGAAGATGGAGAAGGAAAACCCAGGGCAGAGGTGAAATCCCGGTAGAATTCCAATTGATGGCGCCGGGGCTGCGGAGGCGGAAAAGGAACGGAACGGGTCAGAAGAAAACGGCGGCCGTTTCGTGAATATCCCCACCGGGACGGAATTCGGGCTAGGGCAAAGAGGAGAGCGGATCCGAAAGAATTTGTCAGCAGAACGCCGCAGTCAAATGAATGCTTTCGGATCTCAGCAGCAGCTCCGTGGAAATTACGAAGCGTTATAGGCCGGGGGAGAGAAACCGTACCCGTGATGAATTCTTCCCCTGCATAGACATCCCGCACCCAATCGCGGGCGGCGATCCAAATTTCATTATCCGGGTTTCCGGCAGCCAAGCCGCGAATAGCAGGGAGCGCCAGAACGGCATCCCCGACCCAATTCGGCGCATGAACAAGCAGTTTCATTTTATCCGGTTTTAGATGCGGGCTGCTTCACAGCGGGTTCTTTCTTTTTTTGGGCTTGAGTCTCTTTTTTATCATTGTTGGACGGCTTTTGGCTTTCAGCCGGCGCAGAATTTTTCCTGGCGTAATCTGTAATATACCACCCGTTTCCTTTAAACTGAATGGCCGAGCTGGAAATAAGTTTTTCAAGAGGCCCGCCGCAGGCCGGACAACTCTTTGGTGAAGGGTCTCCAACTTTTTGTAAAAGTTCGCAAACTTCTCCGCAGAGACGGCACTTGTATTCATATATAGGCATTGTATTTCCTCCAAAAAATAATCTTTTATTATACCAAACCAGACCCCGGTTCGCCAGTTGTCATGTCATCCGGATATATAAAATCTCAACAAGGAACAGAGTATTATGTCCATCCTCTCCGGGAGGATGAGAGGGGCCGAAAGGAATTGATTTTTTGGGGAATTCTTTCTACACTGAAAACAGGAAGGAAGATGCGAAAACTCTCTGTTTGGTTTGTGATAAGTATGATGACAGCGGGGTGGGTTTTTGCTCAGGGGATCCGTGATCCCGTCTGGGCTGGGCAATTCTATCCCGAATCCCGGGAACAGTTGTCCGCTATGCTTGCGGCATGGATGGATGGCGGAAAGGCATCCATACCCGGCAAAAAACCGGCTGTCTTGATCGCCCCGCACGCTGGTTATGTATATTCCGGGAGGGTTGCTGCTTTTTCTTACCGGCAGGTAAAAGGTACAGAGTATGAATCGGTTGTGGTTATTGCACCGAGTCATCATTATGGATTCAAAGGTGGGTCGATTTACATGAAAGGAGGCTACCGTTCTCCCCTGGGGGTTTTGCCGGTTGATACCGAATTAACGGAAAGACTGTCCAAATGGACAGGGTACAGGTATATACCGGAAGCGCATGCCAAAGAGCACGCCATCGAAGCCCAGGTTCCTTTTATTCAGAGAAGCATTCCCCGAGCCAAAATTTGCCCGGTTGTGCTGGGTGTAACCGGCCGCAGGGAGATCTTCAGTCTGGCCGCCGCATTGAGTAAAGCCGCCGCGGAGAAGAACATTTTGGTTATCGCTTCAACGGACATGTCTCACTTTCTCTCTCAGGAAAACGCCAGGAAACGGGATAAAAGAACCATTGAGCTTATCCGGGATTGGAAGATTTCCAGTCTCATCCGGCAACTGGAAAAAAAAGAAAACATTATGTGCGGAGGCGCAGGTGTGGCTGCGGCGCTGATGTATGCTCAAGATTTAGAAAATTGTCAGATGAAAATTTTGGAATATGATGACTCGACTACCGGCGGCGGTCCGGCATCGCGGGCAGTGGGATACTTATCCGCTGCGGTCTTTTATGATTCCGGAGGAAAAGCCGGGTTTGCAGAAAAAGACCGGCGGGAGTTATTCAGAATCGCCCGAACCGCCTTAAACCAATTTATCCGGGAAGAAATCCTCGTAACGCCCGTATGTGACAATCCGAAACTTCATTCTCCCCAGGGGGCCTTTGTCACTCTTCACAAAAACGGCCGGCTGCGCGGGTGCCTCGGATTTGTTGAGGGAAGCCGGCCTCTTTATATAAGCGTTGCGGAAGCCGCCGTTTTGGCTGCGGTCCGGGATACCCGGTTCCAGCCGGTCAAAAAGGAAGAATTGGACGACATTGTCCTGGAAATTTCCGTTCTCACCCCCCCGGTTAAAATCGATGACCCCGCTCTCATCCAAGTCGGACGCCATGGCCTTATCGTTACCAAAGAAGGGAAAAGAGGCTTGCTGCTGCCGCAGGTGGCGGTGCAAAATAAGTGGTCCCGGGAAACTTTCCTTGCACATGCATGCTTGAAAGCAGGCCTGCCCCCTGAGGCATGGAAAGATGGAACCGGGATGTATATATTTGAAGCACATATTTTTCATGAAGAAGAATAGCCGGAAGGGTTGACTTTTTCCAGGAATTATTTGAAAATTTAACAAAACTAAAGTATTTATGGTAATTCATAAAATGAGGAATATATTTAAATCTTTAATGACCCTTGTCCTCGCCTCTTCAGCCTTTGTGATTGGATTTTATTTGGGGCAGGAAAAAGTTGTATCCAAGATCCCTGACTTTCAAGAAGAAGTGGAAGAAAAGACCTGACACGGGAAACTTTTCTTTGGTTCAAAATTGAGAGGGCCTCAATGAGCATATGGATATACGGCGGGATAATCATCTTTGCTTTATTCATCATTCTTTTATTCGTCAACCCGAATCTGTCATGCTTTGGAAAAAGGCTCAAATCACCTTTCTATCCGCTGATCCGGAAAAAAAAACGTCGGGAAAAAAGTAAAGAAGCGCCAACTGAAGATTATGGTTTTACCTTGGTTGAAGAGGAAGAACGGCGGAGACCCCGGGTTCATAAGGTTGAGATGAAGAAGGGCAGGGCCGGAAGAGAAAAAAAAATCAAGACGGAAGATTACGGATTTTCTCTTTTAGATGATGAAGAAAAGAAAGAAAAAAAATAACCACCTGTGAAAAAATATTTTAAGCCGGGCCCTGCGGCGGGTGTGATATTTCTTATCTCGCTGTTTTTAAGTTGCGGACCGTCCCGCTTGCAGGTTTCTGCGGACGGCGGGAGAATACAAGCGCTGGAGGGGTATGCATCTCTTCGTATCACCGCGGAGGAGGGGTCTTCACGCACTAAATTTTCTTTTGTTTTTTTGCTTCCCCACCACGGCCATATCGAGGTTTCTGACTTTTTGGGAAGTTCTCTTTATCAAATTCTTGTCCTGCCGGATAAAGCTTATTTTGTGGTCCCGTCCAAAAAAATATATTGGCCCAGCCGGGAAGAGGAAATAATAGAAAAGTTTCTAGGATTTCGTCTAAATCTGGCTGAGGCGGTGCGGTTTCTCAGCGGCCGGTGGGGGCATTCCTTATTGCCGGGGACGTTATCCGGCTGGACTTTTCAAAGGGATGAAACCGGCCGTGTTGTATCAGGACAAAGGGGGGATCTGTTTTTTGTTATCGAGGACTTTGTAAACAATTCCAGCCAGATGAAAAGCATGGTGTTTTCCCACTCTTTCAGCAGCGGCCGTTTGAAAATTCTTCAACTTAAATACAATCCAGAGGTGCGGCCCGGTATTTTTTCTGCTGATTTCCTGAGTGATTACTCAGAAACCAGTTGGGAACAGATTCGCGCGCTGATTAACAATGCGGATTAGATCATTTGCTAAAATCAACTTGGGATTGGAAGTCCGGGGGCGCCGTCCTGACGCATACCATAACATCCGGACACTTTTTCAATCCATTGAGCTGTATGATCTTTTGGCTTTAACTGACTGCCCGGATCCGGAAACAAGACTGGAAGGAACAGACAGGCGCATTTCCTGGAATAAAGACAACCTGATTTTTCAGGCAGTCGAGCTGCTCCGGACAAAAACAGGCTGCACCAAGGGCGTTTCTATTTTTGTTGAAAAGAATATTCCAGCGGGAGGAGGCTTGGCTGGGGGAAGCAGCAATGCGGCAACCGTCATGTGGGCTTTAAACCGGATGTGGTCGCTGGGCTTAAGCCGGGAAAGTCTTATGAAGTTGGGTCGCCGGTTAGGCTCGGATGTTCCTTATTTTTTTTCGGGGGGGCTATGCTTGGGGTCCCGGCGGGGAGACCGGCTCCGGGAACTCCCCGACCTGGAAAGATTGACCTGCCTGCTGGTTTTTGAGAATTTTTCCATTGCAACCGCTTCCGTTTATAATCACCTGCCCTTGACCTTGACTTCACATGGGAAAGAAAGTAAAATTATCAAGTTTCTAAAGGACCGAAAGGTTCAAGGTCTATACAATGACCTGGAATTCGCTGTTTTTGACTTATTTCCAGTGGTCAAAACGCATAAAAAGCGACTGCTGGACTTGGGAGCGGACTTGGCTTTGGTAAGCGGGTCCGGGGCAACGGTTTTCGGCCTTTTTCCAAATCGCGGAGCCGCTGAAAGAGCCCGGGAAAAACTGGATGTGCATACACATATAACACAAACGCTGTCCCGCCGGGAATACAGGAAGAAACTTTTAATCGAAGATTAAGCCTGGGGTGTAGCCAAGCGGTAAGGCAGCGGCCTTTGGAGCCGCCATTCGGGGGTTCGAATCCTCCCACCCCAGCCAAATTTTCCATACAGAGGAATAATGTGAAAAAGAATCCAACAATGAAATTATTTACCGGTTCTTCAAATCCGGATTTAGCTGGAAAAATTGCGGATTATCTGAATATTGACTTGGGAAAAAGTGTCTTGGAGCAATTCAGGGATGGAGAGATCCATTTTTATATCGATGAAAATGTCCGGGGCGAGGATGTTTTTGTTTTGCAGACCGGAGCCCGGGAAACCAATTTTCATTTAATGGAATTATTTATCATGATTGATGCCTTGAAAAGGGCCTCGGCTGAAAGAATCACGGCTGTTATTCCGTATTATTGTTACGCCCGCCAGGATTGGAAGGATCGCCCCCGCGTTCCTCTTTCCGCGCGCTTGATAGCCGACTTGATGGAAACCGCAGGTGCCGGCCGGGTTTTAACCATGGATCTCCATTCCCCGCAAATCCAAGGCTTTTTTTCTGTTCCGGTAGATAATTTAATGGCCGGCGTTGTCTTGGCTGAACACATAAAAAAAATGAACTTGAATAAATTGACGGTTGTTTCTCCGGATGCGGGCGGAGTCGGACGGGCCCGCTGGTTCGCAAAAAGGCTCCATGCAAAACTAGGTATTATCGATAAGCGCCGCCCGAAACCGAATATTTCTGAAGTGCTCCATGTGATTGGAGAAGTAGAGGGACATGACGTGGTTTTGATGGATGATATGGTCGACACCGGCGGAACTTTGGTTAAAGGAGCGGAAGCATTGAAAAATGAAGGCGCAAATAAAATTTATGCCGCCTGCACGCATCCGGTATTATCCGGGGAAGCGCTGACTAGAATCAATGAATCTTGTTTAGAGAAATTGATTGTTACGGATACAATTCCATTAAAAGAAAAAGCAGAGATGACCGAGAGGATACAGGTACTGTCGGTAGCGGAGCTCTTTGGCGAAGCCATTCGCAGAATTCATTTGGGCAGCTCTGTAAGCTCATTGTTTAGGTAAGGAGGACTTGATATGACTTTGAACATTAAAGCGGAAAAGCGAGATACGGCAGGAAAAGCCGATTCCCGGCGTTTGCGGAAAAAAGGAAGCCTTCCTGCGGTTTTATATGGACCGAACGTGACCAGTACGGCTCTGATTCTCAGCAAGAAAGATGTTTTCAATATTCTTAAATCGGAAAGCGGCGAAAATACGTTGTTTCGAATCAAGCTGGATTCCAAAAATCTGGATGTTATGATTAAAGATTATCAGCAGGATGTAGTAACGGATGAACTTTTGCATGTGGACCTTATAGAAATCGCGATGGATAAATTTTTAGAGGTCACGATTCCGCTGGTGCTGGTTGGAGAAGCCGTTGGCGTCAAATCAGAAGGCGGCTTTATGGATTTTGTGACTCGTGAATTGGAAGTCGAATGTCTTCCTAAAGACATTCCGGAAGAAATCGAAGTTGATGTCACTGACCTGCATATGCAGCAATCGGTTAAAGTGGAAGAACTGGCTACGCCGGAAGGAGTGAAGATCCTTTCAGATCCGCAATTAGTTGTGGCGATGGTCCATGCTCCCGAAGAAGAAGTCGAGGAAGAAGAAGAGGGCGAAGAAGAAATTCTTGTGGAAGGGGAAGAACCGGAAGTTATTGGAAAAGAAAAGAAAGAAGAAGAGGAAGAAGAGGAAGAAAGCAAGGAGTGATGATTGCGGGTTGTGGTTGGTCTGGGGAATCCGGGAAAGGAATATGCCCTGACCAGACACAATGCCGGATTTATTTTTATCAAGCAGCTGGCCCGGGAATACCAAGTTAAGTTCAGAAAGATGAAACGGGCTGTGTATGCTGAGGTCAAAAATCAATTTCCGGAAAATGTCATTTTATCGATACCGAAAACGTATATGAATAAAAGTGGAGTGGCGGTTAGATACCTGATGGACCGGTTTGAGGCTGCCGGTGAGGATGTCGTGGTGATCTATGATGATTTTGACTTGGATTTAGGAAATATCCGGATACGCAAAAGAGGATCCGCAGGATCTCACAAAGGTCTTCGCTCAATCATCCAGGAAATACGGACAAGGGAATTTCCTAGAATCCGGATCGGAATTGGGCCTCTTCCCCAGGGAGAAGATGCAGCGGAATTCGTATTGTCTTCCTTTACGAGAGAGGAAAGAGCCCGATTCGGGATAAGCCTGAAAAAAGCCCGGAATGCATTGGATTTGATATTAGCCGGTGATATTGATGAGGCGATGAATAAATTTAATGCTCGGTCGGTTGTTCCGGCTGATGAATAATTCAGCCTAATATAATATAATAGATGCAATAAAAAGTCCTTGCTCCTTTTCCAGAGAAAAGGAGCTGCTAAACCATAAGGAGGCAAAATGAGAAATTACGAAACAGCGTTTTTGCTCGCTCCGAACCTGCCGGAAGAAGAAACAGCGCAATTGATTGAACAGATGGCAGAGATTGTGGCGAATAAGAACGGCAAAATGAACAGTATCGACAAGTGGGGAACGCGGGCGTTGGCTTATCCCATCGAAAAATTCAACACGGCATATTATGTTTTTTTTGATTATGACGGCACACCCGAGATCCCGGCTGAGCTGGAAAGGCAGTTCAAACAAAAAGAAGCGTTTATTCGCTATATGACCATTCTCAAAGAAAAGGCGTTTTCCCGCCCGAGAAAGGCTGGTTCAGAAAAATCAGCTTCTTCCGGCGAGAAGAAGACCACAGCGAAATCCGCGGGGAAAAAAGCGGAGGAACCGAAACCTGAACCCAAGCCCAAAACAGAGGAAGGAGAATAATCATGATGAACAGAAGAAAAAGATCCCGCAGGTTTTTTTCTCCCCGGCGGAAAGTCTGCTGGTTTTGTGAAAAAAACATTAAAGATATAGATTACAAGAAAGTGGATATTTTACAGAGATATGTCCCGGAAAGAGGCAAAATTTCTCCGCGGAGAGTGACGGGGACATGTGCATATCATCAACGCAGACTGACAAGGGCAATCAAGCGCGCACGCACGCTCGCTTTACTACCGTACGTCGCGGACTGAGTGGAACCTGGAGGATCACATGAAACTGCTGCTGAAAGAAAACATTGAAAACTTAGGGAAAAAAGGGGATATTGTGGATGTTTCTCCCGGATACGGCAGAAATTATCTTGTCCCCAAAAAAATGGCTGTCCAAGTCACGGCATCCAACCGCAATATGATTGAGATCGAAAAAAGGGCTCTTCAGAAGGGATTGGAAAAAGAAATTCAGTCCCATCAGGCCGTTATTGACCGGCTTAATCAGACGGAGTTGTCCTTCACCAGGAAGGCGGATGAAAAAGATACCTTGTTCGGTTCTGTTAATGTCACGGATATCAAAGACGCCTTGGACCAAAAGGGTTTCGATTTTGAAAAACGGAGGATTGTCCTGGATGAACCCATAAAAAAACTGGGGGAATTCAAAATTCCGGTCAAAGTATTCCAAGAATATCAGGGAGAAATAACGATCCGGGTGCAGGGAGAGACGGAACCTGAGAAAAAGACGGAAAAACAAGCTTCTCCGGAACCGGGGAAAAAAGTTGAAGCCGCGGGGGAAGAGGAATCCGGCTCAGAGAAAAAAGAAGAGAAAACAGAAGAGGATAAGGCCATCGGAATCAAAACAGAGGCCAAGCAGGATATTCCGGAGGAGTAACCGGACATATAAACCGGCGGCTTTTTGCAGGCGGAATATAAATATTTTTTCAAGGGCAGAGTGGCGGCATGGGCATTGACCTTACTTTTTTAAAGAAAACTCCACCACACAGCCCGGATGCGGAAAAAACAGTATTGGGGGGCATTCTTGTAAACAACAAGAATTTAAACGTTGTTTTGTCGATCATTACTCCTTATGACTACTATAAGGACGGCCACCGGAAAATATTGGAAAAAATCATTGTTTTGGTGGACAAGGGCCTTCCCGCCGATTTGCTGACCTTATCCGAAGAGCTGCAGAAATCCGGAGAGCTGGAGGATGTCGGGGGTTCAGCCTATCTTTCTTCTTTGATGGACGGGGTGCCTAAAAGCATCAACGTTGAATATTATGCCCGCATTATCAAAGAAAAAGCGCTGCTGCGCCGGCTGATTACATCCTCAGCCAAGATTATATCCTCCAGCTACAGCCAGAATCAAGACGCGGACACGCTTTTAGCCGAAGCTCAATCCGCCATTATCGATGTAGCTGAAGAGAAAATTAAACCGGGATTTATTCCGGTCCATGACCTGACGGAAAGCGCCCTGGAAAACATTGATATTCTCCGCAGCCGGCAGGCGGCGGTGACTGGAGTGCCCTCCGGTTTCAATGCTTTGGACGGAATAACCGCGGGTTTTCATCCCTCTGAATTTGTTGTTGTCGCCGCCCGGCCGTCAATGGGGAAAACCGCCATTTGCCTGAATATTTCTCTTTATGTAGGGCTGAGCACGGACAAAAAGGTCGGCTTCTTTTCTCTGGAAATGTCCAAAGAGCAGCTGCTGTTGCGATTACTTTGTTCGGATGCCAAGATAGATCTGATGAAAGTCAGGCGCGGTTTTGTCAGCGAACGGGAATTTTCGACTTTAAAGAAAAGCGCGCAGAAAATATCCAATGCCGGAATCTTCATAGATGAAACGCCGGCCTTGACTGTAATGGAGATGAAGGCCAAGGCCCGGCGGCTTAAGATGGAACAAAGATTGGATGTTGTGTTTGTTGATTATATCCAACTTATGAGATCCGGAGCTGGAAGGTTTGAAAACCGGACACAGGAAATGTCTTTTATCTCCCGCTCTTTAAAAGAGCTGGCGAAGGAACTGCAGATACCCGTAGTGGGTATCTCACAGCTCAGCCGGGCGCCTGAAAAGGGGCGAAGCAAACCGGTCCCGCAGCTTTCGGATTTACGGGAATCGGGCGCTATTGAACAGGATGCCGATGTCGTGATGTTCATTTTCCGGGAAGAAGTTTATAAACCTGAGGATGAAACCATCAAGGGAATTGCCAAGGTGATCGTCGCCAAGCAAAGAAACGGACCGACGGGAGATGTCCAGTTGGCTTTTTTACATAAATATGCCAGTTTTCATAACCTGGAAGTCCATCCATTTGAAGAAGGATGATGAAGACGTTTTTATTCCAGGTTGGTGAAGTCGCCCAGCTTTCCTTTCAGACTTTGCGGCGGATTTTCTTTTTCCGGTGGGAAAAGGAAAATTTGGTCCAGCAATTGGAATTTGTGGGGGTGCGTTCATTACCGGTGGTTGCGTTGACGGCGGCTTTTGGAGGACTGGTTTTCGGACTGCAAACCTATGTCGGCTTTCACAGGTATGTCGGGGCTGGGTCGGAGGCGTACGGGGGACCCATCATCACCTTGGGCCTTGTCAAAGAATTGATCCCCATCCTGGTTGGCCTGATGGTTTCCGGCCGGGTCGGTTCAGCGATGGCTGCGGAAATCGGCACCATGAAAATTACCGAGCAAATAGACGCCCTGCATAGCCTGGGGGCGAATCCTGTTCAGTATTTGGTTGTACCACGCACCTTGGCTTGTGTTTTTATGGTGCCGCTGCTGACTCTTTACGGAGATGTCATCGGTATTTTGGGAGGGTATGCCTATAATATTGCCATGGGAGTCAACCGCTTTGTTTATATGCGCAATACCTTGCTTTATATGGAGATATGGGATTTAGTCAGCGGATTGATCAAAGCGATGATATTCGGCGGATATATTGCCGTTATCGGGTGCTGGCAGGGGATGAAAACTGAATGCGGGGCAGAAGGTGTCGGAAAAGCGACCACAACAACGGTTGTCGTTGCCAGTATAGGGATATTAATTCTTAATTTTTTCTTAAGCAAAGCGCTGCCGGCGACGTTGAAATAAAATGATCAAAATCAAGGAATTATTCAAGACATTTGGAGGCACACCGGTCCTAAAGGGATTAAACTTGGACGCCCGCGATGGGGAAACCCTGGTGGTGATCGGCCAAAGCGGCTCCGGTAAAAGTGTTTTGCTGAAACATATTATTGGTTTGCTGCATCCGGACAGCGGGGAAATTTATGTAGATGGGAAGGATATCTCTGCCTTGAATGAAAAGGAATGGTTTGAAATCCGAAGAAAATTCGGCATGCTTTTTCAGGGTGCCGCGCTGTTCGATTCTTTGACTGTTGAGGAAAATGTTGCTTTTGGTCTTAAGCGGTTTACTGATTATTCAAAGGACAGGATGGACCGGGCAATAAGAGAAAGCTTGGATAAGGTTGGGCTTCGCGGGATTGAGAAGCTGATGCCGCATGAATTAAGCGGAGGAATGAAAAAACGCGTCGGTTTGGCGCGCGCTATCGTTTATGAACCGCGCATCATGCTTTATGATGAGCCGTCCACGGGTATTGATCCCATACGGGCGGATGCCATTAATGATCTCATCCTGCAATTAACAAAAGAAATGAAGGTCACTTCAATCGTGATCACTCATGATATGGCAAGTGCTTATAAAGTTGCCGACCGGATTGCCATGCTCTATAATGGGGTCATCGTAAAATGTGGAACTCCGGAAGAAATAAAGGAATCGGATAATCCGGTTGTGAACCAATTTATCCATGGACTCGCGGAAGGTCCAATTAAAAGCTGGTGAATGGCCGGGGAGATGGAAGATGATCAAAAGAGAAGTAAAAATTGGAATTTTTATCACAGCAGCCGCAGTGATTTTGGGCTCCTTTGTTTTTCTTGTGGGGGATTTAAGCCGGCTGTTTACTGAGCCGGGGTATCCTGTGTATCTATATTTTGATTCAGCTGCCGGCTTGGAAAAGGGTACCGTAGTGAGGATGGCCGGGGTTAAGATCGGCTACGTCAAAGATATCCGCTTAAAAGAACAAAAGGCGGAAGTGGAATTAAGCATAAGGCCGGAAGTGAAATTACCGCTTGATTCCAAGGCGACCTTGGCCTCTTTGGGTATTCTGGGTGAAAAATATATTGAAATCATTCCCGGCCAAACCATGCAGTATGCCATGGCGGGAACATCACTGGAGGTTATGCTTCCCCTGAGTTTGGAAAAATTGGGAACTGAGCTGGTGGATATCAGCAGCGAAATCCAGGAGACCGGGGAGACTCTCCGGGAAGTTATAGGAAATAAAAAGGCCCAGGCGGATTTCAGCAGGGCGTTGGCGGATATATCTGTTTTTGCCAAAGATTTGCGGGAAATCTCTTCCCGGAACAAAGAACTGTTAAACCAGGGCCTGGAGAAAACCCAGCAGACGATTCAGAATTTTGACCGGGAAGTGACGGATATTTCTCATAGTTTGGATGAGCTGATATCCACATTTAAAGACCTTGTGGATGAAAACCGGGGCCCTATCCGCAATAATCTCGATTCTATATCGAAACTGGTGGAGAAAGCGGAAGAATCCTTAAACCGGCTGGATGAAGCCATTGACAAAGTAAACCAGGGAGAAGGGACTTTAGGAAAATTGATCCAGCAGCCGGAACTCTACCAGCAGGCCGAAGAGACGATGGGGAAAATCCAGGATGTTATGCGTCCGGTTACGGCATTTCGGGCTTCAGTGGGACTGCAGTTTGAATATTTTTTAAGGCCGGATTTAGTAAAAAGTTATCTGTCGTTTTATCTTTGGCCTACCGGCGACCGCTATTTGATGGCCCAAATCATTCAAGATCCCTGGCAGGACAAATTCACTTATTCCGCCCAAGCCGGTATCCGCTGGGGCGATTTTTCACCAAGGGCCGGCGTCATGCAATCGAAGATCGGTGCCGGACTGGATGTCTTTGCCTGGGAAGACCGGGTGAAATTCAGCCTGGAAGCTTTTGATTTCAACCGCCGGCCGCAGCCGCATTTTCGGATTACTTCAGGGTTCTCCTTGTCAAAATATGTATACGTTATCGCGGGGGTGGAGGACTTTGCTCTCAAAAGCAGCCGAGAGTTTTTTTTCGGGTTTGGATTGGGGATATGAAAAAAGCGAAGACAGTCTTTATTTGCCAAAATTGCGGTGCGCATTCGCCGAAATGGCTGGGAAGATGCCCCGGCTGCGGCGAATGGGACACGTTAATTGAAGAAAAGGAAGAGCGGGGAGTTCTAGGGGAATCTATGGATTTCCCTCCGTCCCGCCCTGTTTTATATCAAGATATTGAGGAAGAACAAAACCAAAGAGAAAATACCGGACTGGAAGAGATTGACCGGGTATTAGGCGGAGGGCTGGTGACCGGGTCCCTGGTTTTGATTGGCGGAGAGCCGGGTATCGGCAAGTCCACTCTTTTGCTTCAGGTCAGCCGGGAATTCGCGGCGCATCAAAAAGGCGTTCTGTATATTTCAGGAGAGGAAAGCCTCGAACAAATCAAAATGCGGGGCAAGCGGCTTGGGATCGGAGAAGGCCGTTTGTATATTTTGGCAGAGACTAATCTGGAGCAAATTCTGGAACAAACAAAAAAAATTCAGCCTGAATTGATAGTGCTGGATTCCGTTCAGACTATTTTTTCCAGCAGCTTGAGCTCCAGCCCCGGGACAATAAGCCAAGTCCGGGAAGTGACCAATCAAATTTTTCGGTTTGCTAAGACGAGAAATGTCCCGGTTTTTCTGGTCGGGCATATTACCAAGGAAGGCTCTCTCGCCGGCCCGAAAACTTTGGAGCACATGGTGGATGTTGTTCTTTATTTTGAAGGTGAAAGGGATCACAGTCACAGAATTCTCCGCGCTTTGAAAAACCGGTTTGGACCGGTTTCTGAGATGGCCATTTTCGAAATGAGCGGAGCAGGGTTGGAACCAATCCCCAATCCATCCGCGTTTTTTTTAAAAGAAAGGCCGGTGGATGAAGCCGGCAGCATTGCGGTCTGCACCATTAAAGGCTCCCGCCCGCTTCTGGCTGAAATTCAGTCTCTGGTCTCATCCACATTGTTTGTTGGAAATCCTCGCAGAATGAGCATCGGACTTGACCAGTATCGTGTTGCCATGCTCTTGGCGGTAATGGAAAAAAAGCTGGGATTGAGTTTCGGCGGCCAGGATGTCCATCTGAATGTAGCGGGCGGATTGTCGATTAATGAGCCGGCCGCGGATTTAGGGGTCTTAGCGGCGGTTGTTTCCTGCGTCAAGAACCGGCCAATGCCCCGGGACATGACTGTGCTGGGTGAAATTGGGCTCAGTGGTGAAATCCGTTCTGTCAGCCAGCCGGCTGTCCGGATAAAGGAATCCGCAGCCCTTGGTTTTAAATCCATGATCCTGCCGGAAGGAAATCTGTCCGGCTTGAGAAAAGAGAAGGACATCCATCTTATTGGAGTGAAGCATATTAAACAGGTTTTGGATTATATGTTTTAATTTATATATGTTTAATAGGATCATATAATGAGTATTTTAATTTTTCGTTTATTTTTTATTTTGGTTTTAAGTGCCATCGCATATTATTTGGCTCCCTTTGCTCTCCCGCCCCATTATGGAGCTTTGACCGGAATTTTGCTTGGGCTTCTTGTTGTTTTTCTGGAAATCCGGATTCGCAAAACACAATTCAGAATTATTTGGAGTTCCATGATAGGGACTTTTTCAGGAATTGCCCTGGGGTGGTTTTTAGGCATGGTTTATCAAGGTGTGCCCGCGGATGAAACTTCATCCCTCTTCATCCGGATTTTCTTTTTGCTTGTCATGCCGTATATAGGCTTTCTTATCGGTTTAAGGCGGCCGGAATGGCTCAACCCTTCCCATCTCTTCCGCTTTATTAAAGAAAAAAGCGTGGGGCGAAGTTTCAAAATTCTGGACACCAGTGTTATCATTGACGGCCGGATTTCAGATCTCTGTGATACCGCTTTTATGGAAGGTTCGTTGATAGTTCCTCAATTTGTATTGAAAGAGCTTCAGATGGTGGCGGATTCCTCTGACGGTGTCAAGCGGCAGCGGGGACGGCGCGGATTGGATGTGCTGGACCATCTTCAGCATTCTTCTAAGGTTCAGGTCATTATTTCTGAAGTGGATTTTCCGGATGTCAAGGATGTAGACTCCAAGCTCCTGGAGCTGGCCAAGCAGATGGACGGAAAAGTGGTTACCAATGATTTTAATCTCAATAAGGTTGCACAGCTGCATGGAATCCCGGTGATGAACATAAACGAACTCGCCAATGCCTTAAAGCCTGTTGTTTTGCCAGGCGAAACCATTCAAGTCTTTATTTTAAAAGAAGGAAAAGAAAAAGATCAGGGAGTCGCTTATCTCGATGACGGGACTATGGTTGTGGTAGATAACTCCCGTAAAATGATCGGTCAAAATGTGGATGTCACCGTGACTTCTGTCCTTCAGACCACAGTTGGGAAAATGATTTTCGCCCGATATAACGGGGAATAACAGCCGCTCCCTGCCGAAAGATTATTATGGAGGAAGACATATGACAAAAGGGAAACATGAAAAATTTGAATTCCAATCTGAAATCAAGCAGCTTCTCGATATTCTGGTTTATTCTTTATACAAAAACAAGGATGTTTTTGTCAGGGAATTGATTTCTAATGCGGTTGATGCGTTGAATAAGATGCAGTTCGAGCTGTTAACCGAATCCGAGATGGAAGAAAAAGACAGCGAACTGCGCATTGATATATCTTTTAACCAAATCCAGAATAAATTGATTATTGAAGACACAGGGGTAGGGATGACCCGGCAGGAATTGATCCGGAACATCGGGACGATTGCTCATTCCGGGACCGTGGATTTTCTGAAAAAACTGACCGAAACCAAAGACAAAGAGCAGCTTGATTTAATTGGAAAATTTGGAGTTGGTTTTTATTCCACATTCATGGCGGCAAAGGAAGTTCGCATTATCACCAAATCCTATCAAAAAGACAGTCCGGCTTACGCATGGATTTCCTCCGGCGGAACATCTTATGTTATAGAAGAAACCATAAAGAAAAAACGGGGAACCCGGATAGAGGTGGTTCTCAAGAAAGATGAAACCAAGTTCTTAGAAAAAGAGACCATTAAAAATATTATTTCCACTTATTCTAAATTCGTTCCCTTCCCGGTGTATATTGAGGGTGAAAAAGTCGAGGTGGCTAAGGCGATCTGGACTCAGCCGAAGGCCGGCCTTTCGGACAAGGACTATATTGATTTTTATAAATTTTTTGATAATACGGCGGAAGAGCCGGAAACGTTCCTGCATCTGTCTTCGGATGCACCTGTTCAGTTTAATGCAATTTTGTTTATTCCCCGGTTTTCATTAGAGAGCCTGGGCTTGTTCAAAACCGAGCCGGGAGTGGATCTTTATTCCCGCAAGATTTTGATTCAAAAGGGCAGCCGGGACATTCTTCCGGAATATATGCGCTTTGTCCGCGGTGTGGTTGATTCAGAAGACATCCCATTGAATATTTCGCGCGAATCCATCCAGAATAACCTCAAAATTGATAAGATCCGCAAACATATCATTAAGAAAATTCTGCAGCACCTGGAAAGCATAAAAAAAAGAAACTGGGATCAATACTTGTCCTTATGGGAAAAATTCAGCCGTTATTTGAAAGAAGGCGTAGCGATGGATTTCGAGAATAAAAACAAGCTGGCCCCCCTGCTTCTTTTTCATTCTTCCAGCAAAGAGAATTTTGGCCATACTGACCTTCCTGCATATGTCCAGCGGATGAAACCGGATCAAAAAGAAATTTATACTGTTTCCGGGCTGGATTTGAATGCCATTGACCGGAATCCCGCCCTGGAAGCATTTAAGAAAAAAGATTTGGAAGTGCTTTATCTGGATGATCCGATGGATGAGTTCGTGATTGATCACTTGGGGGAGTTTGAAGGAAAGCCTTTTAAACCCGCATCCACAGCCGATATCAAGCTGGACAAGGATAAAGAAACCAAGAAGGCCGTTAACCTGGAAAGCTTGAATAACTTCATTGATTATCTAAAAAAACTGTATGGAGACAAGGTCGTGGATGTCCGGGTTTCCGAGCGGCTGGTCGACAGCCCCTCTATTTTGGTTCAGCCGGGGGGCGGCCCGTCGGTTCAAATGGAAAAAATCCTGAAAATGGCGAATAAGGAATATGAATTCAGCAAGAAAGTGATTGAAATCAATCCGGAAAGCCCTCTTATACGGGAAATGGTCCGCATCTACGAAAAAGCCCCTCAATCCGCGGGGCTGGAAAATCTTTCCTGGCAGCTGCTGGATAACATGCTGCTGCGGGAAGGGGTGCTGGAGAAAATAGATTCCGTGGTCCCCCGCATCCAGGATATTATGTTAACCGCGGCAAAAAATATTGCGGAGTAAGAGTGGAAGAAAACACAAGGACGGCAGCCGTTATTGCTGCGGGCGGCTCCGGGCGCCGCTTTGGCGGCCCTAAACAGATAGAAATATTACGAGGGAAGCCGCTTCTGTATTGGAGCCTGGATGCCTTTCAAAATCATCTTGATGTGGATGAGATTGTTTTAGTTTTGAAACCGGAATTAATTCCGGAATTTTGCAGCAGCCGTTATTCAAAATTAAAAACGGTTGTCCCGGGCGGCTCTACCCGGCAGAAATCCGTATCCGCTGGATTGAATAAGATCAGAGAGGCGGACTTGGTCCTTATACACGACGGGGCCAGGCCTTTCATAAGCCCCGGACTGATTTCCCGGGTTATCGCGGCCGCAAGAGAAACCGGCGCGGCCTTCCCCGGGATTTCCCTGGAAGACACATTGAAAGTAAGGAGGGAAAACGGGCGGGTCGGGACCGTAGACCGGAGACGATATTTTCGTGCCCAAACGCCGCAGGGTTTTCATTTTCATCTATTGAAAGCCGCCCTGGAGGAAGCCGGCAAACTGGGATTCTCGGGAACGGATGATGTTTCGCTGGTTGAGCGCTTTGGCTCTGAAGTGAAAGTGGTAGACGGAGACCGGAAAAATATAAAAATCACCACACCCTGGGATTTACAATTAGCGGAGGTGCTGTTTGACTTACCGTACGGGAATAGGATTTGATATTCACCGTCTTGAGGCGGGCCGGGATTTGATATTGGGAGGGCAGCATATTCCCTTTCCTATGGGTTTATCAGGTCATTCTGACGGCGATTGCCTGGTTCATGCGGTGATCGACGCGATTTTAGGCGCGCTGAACGAAGGAGACATTGGAACGTATTTCCCGGATTCAGATCCGGAGTATAAAGATATATCCAGCCGGATCCTTCTTGAAAAAGTGAATAAGATTCGGCTTGAACGTAAGGCCGAGCTAATCAACCTGGATTCGGTCGTGATTGCCGAGAAACCTGTTCTCCGGGAATACCTTCCAGAAATAAAAGGCGGGCTTGCAAAGATATTGGACGTTTCTCCGAAAAAAATCAGTATAAAAGCAAAAACCAACGAGGGTTTGGATAGCTTGGGCCGGCGGGAAGCCATAGCTGCCTGGGTGACGGTTTTGCTGGAAATGAAAAATGCTCAGGATTAATTTATAAAAAGTGGAGCTGATAATAAGCCCGGGCCACTCCCGAAATATTAGTTCATAAATGACCTGCCTGGGGCATCCTGAGCGAAGCGAAGGATTCCAGTCTGCTTCGCCTGATCCAATGTCAGCTTCGTCAAATAAGAAACGTTTCCATTGCAGCAGTTCACTGGGAGCCTTTCATCGGCCTGGAGTTTCAGGTTAAACTAAAAGGGCTGAACAGACCGAATGGACGGAATAGACCGAAAAGACTTAGATAGATTTAGACAGACCTAGATGGACTAAAAGCACGCGATGAACGCGGGCACAGCGGACGGGCTTGGGTTTTTTTGGGAAATAGTTTACACTGTAGAAACTATGAATAAAGTGAGAGTCAGATTTGCGCCGAGTCCCACTGGATTCCTTCATATCGGCAATGCCAGGACGGCCCTTTTTAATTGGCTTTTTGCCCGCAGGGAAGAAGGTGTTTTTATTTTAAGAGTTGAGGATACGGATATTGAACGTTCTTCATTGGAATATGAAGAAGCTCTGAAAAATGACTTGAGCTGGCTGGGTTTGGATTGGGATGAAGGACCGGATACCGGCGGCGATTTCGGCCCGTACCGTCAATCCGAGCGGATGGAGTTATACCGGGCCCATACGCATAAATTGCTGGAGAATGGACGGGCTTATTACTGCTTTTGTTCTCAGGAAGAGTTGGAACAGGAAAAAGACCACGCCCGCAAAGCCGGGCGAACACCTGTCTACAGCCGAAAATGCCGGAATATTCCCGCGGATAAAGCAGACCGCAGGGTTCGAGAAGGAGAACCGGCTGTAGTAAGGCTGAAGACTGCGCGCCAAAAACAATTCAGTTTTCATGATCTTGTGAGAGATTCTCTTTCCTTTGATTTGAATTTGATCGGTGATTTTGTTCTGGTCCGCTCCAACGGGCATCCCGCGTATAATTTTGCTGTTGTCATCGATGATGCCTTAATGCAGATCACCCATGTTATCCGGGGTGAAGACCATCTCATTAACACCGTCCGGCAGCTTTTGCTGTTTGAAGCCCTGGGGATTCCGTCTCCTCAGTATGCCCATCTTTCCATGGTCATGGGAGAGGACAACACCCGGTTGAGTAAAAGGCATGGGGCCGCCTCTGTAGGACAATTCCGGAGACAGGGTGTGCTTGCCTCCGCCTTGTTTAATTATTTAGCCTTATTAGGATGGGCGCCTTCCGGGGGAAAGGAGCTTTTATCCCGTGATGAACTGATCCGGGCCTTCAGCCTGGACCGGGTCAGCCGGTCGGCAGCGATTTTTGACTATCAAAAATTATTTTGGATAAACCGGCAGCATATCAAATCACTTTCTCCTATAGAAAAAGCTCAAAAAACGGTACCGTTTTTACAAGAAGCTGGTATTCTTCCGGGAGAACTGCACCAGGGCCATTGGACTTGGCTGGAAGAGGCGGTCGAGATCTTATCCGAGCGGGTGGATACTCTTTCAGATTTGACAGAGAAATTCCGGTTATTATTTGACTATTCTTCTGAAGACATCTCTCCGGAGGACAAAGAAGAACTGAACACAGAATGCGGACGGAAAGTTGTAACCGCATTTAAGCAGCGTCTTCCCCACACTCCAGTGGATTTAAAAAAGTTCATGGAGATCGCCAAAAGCGTGCAGCAAGAGACCGGGTGTAAAGGCAAGCATTTATATCACCCTCTGCGAATTGCCCTGACCGGAAAGACATCCGGCCTGGACCTGGATAAATTTATTATTCTTGCTGAGAAGGGAGCCCGGCTCGCCTTCCCAAAACCATTAAAAAGCTGCGCCGAACGCCTCAAGGAATTGGAGATCCGGTAAATAGAAATTCAGCAAAAAATATTCATACGCGACGGTTTAAGGCATTTCGTGATATCTATAACATCTGAACAGCTCATGATTCTGATTTGGCTTGGAGATCCGGCTTAAAATTCACCCAGCCGTTTAAGAAGGAAATCAGAAAGAAAACCAGCATAATGCCGAAGGCGATGGCGATGGAAGACCACAATCCGAGAGAGGCTACCAGCATCGGGGAAAAAGCAGTGATAAAACCTCCACCCAGGAAAGGTTCATAGATCATCTGTTTGAATCCAAAAGCCCGGGCTGTATCAGTCCGGTATACTGGGTCGACGACCCGCAGCAGCAAGAGACCGATGGCGGTAACTCCCGTCTGCATCCCGTACTCGGTAATACCGCGTTCGAACCAGTAGCGGGGAAACATCCGGGGAGCCAGGAACATCGTGCAGAAAACCACCCAGAGAATCCCGGTAGTCATGATAATGAGAAAAGGCCAAAAATTAGCGATAAATACATCCAGCTTAATGGTGGCAATGGCGGAAACGACCAGAATGTCCAGGGAGAATCCGAGAATGCGCTCAAAAGTGCTGCGGTCATAGTATTTGTCGACCCCGGTCTTAATTGAAATTTTTTGCACAATCAGTCCGCCGATCATGGCCAAAGGAAACAAGGGGAATTTATCGAATTCAGCATGAAGGGTTTGAAGGCCGGACAGCATTCCCCAGCCCAGGGCGACGGCAATCCCGACAATGGCAAAATGAAAAGTCAGCGGTTCGATCGCTTCAGAAGCCACTGTCGCGGTGGCGATGGAATAGCGCTGCGGCGCAGGAATCAATCCTTTTCTTTTATAGGAGGGAATCCCTTTTTTCTCACTTAAATGTGTGCAGTAATCCCGGCGGATTGCGATGTTGATGAGAATCATGCCTACGATAACAGCACTGATAATGCCAACGGTCGCGGACATAAGTGCTAAATCCCCTCCTGCCTGAAACCCGTAACCCTGGAAAGCATCCTTCATTCCGGCTGCGGTTCCGTGGCCGCCGGAAAATCCGATTTCCACAATGCATCCGAAGAGCCTGTGCACTTTAAATAACGGGACCAGAATTATTCCGGTTATGAGCAAGGCGATGAAATATTGTCCCATTCCGGTAATGACTCCGAAACATAATTGTGTTCCGCCTTCACTCCAAATTTTGCGTACACCTGGAATACCAACACCTAAAAACAGGCAGGCGAATACAAGATTAATGAGAATCCCAGGCAGAGGACTCCATTGGTCCAGAACCCAGGTCGGAAGCAGATTAGCGCCGTAAGGCCCCACAGCCAAGGCCAAAAACCCTGCGATGATTGCGGAGGGAAGGAACAGGTTTTGGAGAAATTTTAAATTGGACCGCATGATTTTGCCGAGCAGTAGAAAAAAAGAAAGAATACACAGACTATAAAGGAATTGCATCTATGGATCTCCTCATGCTGAAAATTGGAATCATAATAGTTCGTTTTTTCTCCGGAAAAAAGTGACGAACTGAATTAAATGCACTGAGTAGTGTATTAAAAGCGGTGCTTCAGTGCAAGGACATTGACCGGTTTAATGCTTCATGCTATAAATATCAACCGTTGCCGGAATCGGAAAATATGTTTTTCAATCAGACTGGCTTATTCACGGGCCGAGATTGAAAAAACATCACAATTTCTTTATGAATAAAATATGTGCATAAAACACCCTGAACAATGAAAATAAATCAAAATGTCATCCTGGGGCCAGCAGAGCAGACCATGAGGACCTTGCTCTGCTTCGCATGTCTCAGGATGACCCTGACTAACGGGTCATTTTCGAACTAATCGTTCAGGCAAGAAGAAAACAGGTTACGGTATGAATAATTCTCAAACTATTATCCTCGACAGAATCAACCCTGTGTATGAAGCCCTGAATGCATCATCCCGCCGAATTCAAAAATTATATATCCAGAAAGGAACATCAAACCGCCGGATTTTGGATATTGCTAAGCAGGCTCGGCAGGCCGGTATCCCGGTTGTATTTATTCCTGAGTCAAAACTCCGGACCATGTCGTCGAGAAATCAGGGTTTGATAGCGCGGATAGCGCCTAAAGAATTTTTGCCGGTTAATAAAATTTTAGCGGGTTCTTCCTGCCCTTTTCTGCTGCTCCTGGATGAAGTGGAGGACCCCCAGAATTTAGGAGCGGTTATCCGGACGGCTGAAGGTGCGGGGGTTGACGGCTTGATCATACCGGAACGGCGGTCGGCCGGATTGACTACAGCGGTCTATTCTGTTTCAGCCGGAGCCTTGGAACACCTGGCGATAGCCAGAGTTAAAAATTTGGCCAGAACAATGGATTTTTTAAAAAAGCAGGGGGTATGGCTGGTTGGGGCAGAGGAAGACAGTCATGAACCCTGGTATGAATTTGATTACACAAGCCCGGTCGGTTTGGTCCTGGGTTCGGAAGGCACCGGACTCCGGCGGCTGGTGAAAGAAAAATGTGATTGCTTGTTGTCTCTTCCTCTGTCCGGACGGGTATCTTCCTTGAACGTCGCTGCAGCCGCAGCCGTATTTATCTATGAAGTTGTCAGACAGAGAAATCTTTCCTGACCTGTTTCTTCTCCTGCCTCGCCGGATCAAATGCCGGCGTTTTCATATAAAAACCGTTTCCATATGGCAATGGATAAGGGCCATATCCCGCAGCTGCGCATCTGTCCCCAGCGAGGACATCCTCTCCGATTCCGGCCTCGCTTCGCTCTTCGGAAGGGCAGAGATTTTCATTGATATTGTGTTACACTCATGATGGGTTCATGAAAAAGTACAATGCGCTTAAAAAAAAAGATTAAAATTGAATAAAATGATCGGTTTTTGCGTATATGACAGTGAAAAGAAATTTAAAAATGGAAAATCAAGTCAAGGTCATCGGGTTAAAATCGGATGCTGTTATGCAGGCTGAGAACCCGGTGAAAGAAGGAACCGAGCTGTTTATTCTCAGGCAGGTTCAAGCCGGAAACAAAAACATGTTCCGGTTCTTTGTGGAGAAATATAAAGGGGCTGCTTACAGCATAGCCCTTGGCTTTGTCAGGAATCAGCAGGATGCTCTGGATATTTCCCAAGATGCATTTGTACGTGCATACCGAAAATTGAAATCATTTGACTGCGAAAAGCCTTTTTATCCCTGGTTTTATCAAATATTGAAAAATCTTTGCCTGGATTTTATGAAAAAAAGACGGATACGGAATGCCATGCCGCGGCAGGATGTCCCTGTGTATTATGAAGACAAAAATGATCTGGAATTGCAAAAAAGCGTCTGGGATGCGATGGAAACCTTGCCCTTTGAACACCGGGAAATAATTATTCTCAAGTATTTCAGACAATGTTCTTATAAAGAGATCGCCGAAATAACCCGGAAGCCGGTCGGAACAATCATGTCTTCTCTCTATTACTCCCAAAAAAAAAATTAAAATTGGTGATGAACCGCAACAAAATAAAAGAAAGGGGGAGGATGCAAGAATGAAACATGAAGAAATAAAAAAACTCGTTGCCTTATATCATGACGGCGAATTATCCGCAGCGGAGAAAGAAAAAGTCAGGAATCACATTCAGGAATGTGATGAATGCCGCCGGGAATTTAAGGAAATGGAGGATTTAGAGGATGCAATGACCCGGATGTCTTTAAAACCGCCTCCGGGAGAGGCCTGGGAGCATTACTGGGGTTCCATATATAACCGGATGGAGAGGCAAACCGGGTGGATTTTTCTTTCCATCGGTGCTATGATTTTCCTTCTCTACGGAGGATACCGGCTGGTTAAGAATATGCTGCATGATCCTGGACTTCCATTCTTTTTTAAAATAGGAATTTTGGCTGTTCTGGGAGGACTGGTCATTTTGCTGATTTCTTTAGCGAGGGAACAGATCTTTGTTCACAAACGGGAGAGATACAAGGAGGTTCAAAAATGATTGTAGTAACGACAGGAGATATCCCCGGCAAGACCATAAAAAGGACATTAAGTCTGGTCCGCGGGAACACAATTCGCGCCCGTCATATCGGACATGACATTTCCGCCGCCTTGAAAAATTTAGTGGGCGGTGAAATCCGTGATTACACAAAAATGATGGCTGAAGCCCGTGAACAAGCAATTGACCGTATGATAGAAGAGGCCGAAAATCAGGGAGCCAATGCCGTTATCAATGTCCGGTTCACAACTTCCATGATTATGCAGAATGCATCGGAAATTTTAGTCTACGGGACAGCTGTTGTTATAGAATAATTCTCAGATTTTCAATATTTGCCCGGCTTTTTAACGCAAGGCGGACTGGGAGTAAAAATGAAGAAAAAAATCGGCACTATTACGAGCATCTGCTGCCTGGCTCTGTTCGCTTCTTCCGCAGCAGCGGACATTGAGGCTGAGCGGGGAACCTTTTCGATATACGTTATGGATGAGCAAGTCGGATATGAGGAATTTGAATGGCGGCGGGTCGAACGGGGATATGAACTTGTCGTAACCGGGCGGATGACCAAACCTATTCCAATTCAAATAAAACGGATGGAAATTCAACTCAGCGAGAGTTTCATCCCGCAAAGGTTTTTTTTTGAAGGAGCTATCAGCGGGATGGAACAGAAGGTGGAAAGTGCTGTTTCCGATGGGCACGTTGAAAATCTGATTCAGATTTCCGGCCGGGAACAAACCGTCTCTGTTGATATACGGAGGGATGCATTTTTACTCCCCAATCCGGTTTTTTCAGCATATATGGTCATATCCAAAAAATACCGCTGCTCTCTGGAAGCAGAAAAACAACTTTCCGCCTATATTATTCCTCAGGTTGAAGTGCCGTTTCTTTTACAGGCGGATGAGGAAAATTCCTGCCGCCTGCTCATGGATATCAGTTCTTCTGTAATTGAGCTTCAAACCAATTCAGATGGAGACTTGCTGGAAGTCCGAATTCCCACGCAGAAGCTGGTAGCCAAATTAGATTAAATAAAAACTGCAATCCAAAAAAAGATGAATGATTGAGTCTCTACATGTTCTGCTTCAAAGTGTTCATTCGAAGCAGTGAATGGTTTTCGGACTGTCTTGAATTTATTTTCGTAAATCTATAGAATAAACAAACCGGACCTGAAGGTCTGGCAAAATCAGTTCACTTAAAAAATCCAGGCAGGCAAAACATGAGTGCTGAAAAAGATTTTTATCAATTAGAGAAAAAAATACTAGAGTATAAAAAGCAGATCGATGCGTTGATGGAGTCGGATATTCCGCAAAAAGATAAGATCGATCCATTGAAAGAGCGGATAAAGTCGGAATGGGAGAAATTACAGCCGAAATTAACCGCATTGCACCGGGTTCAAATCGCCCGTCATCCCCAACGGCCCTATACTCTTGATTATATCAAGAGGCTGACACAGGATTTTATGGAATTTCATGGGGACCGGAGGGCGGGAGATGATCCGGCTTTGATCGCAGGATTTGCACAATACCGTGGTCAGAGTGTTGTCATAGTCGGGCATCAAAAAGGCCGGACAACCCGCGAGCGTATATCAAGGAATTTTGGACAGCCGACTCCGGAAGGCTACAGGAAAGCTCTGCGGATCATGAAGCTGGCCCAAAAATTTAATTTCCCGGTGATCACATTGATCGATACTCCTGGAGCTTATCCGGGTATTGAAGGCGAAGAACGGGGGCAGGCAGAGGCCATTGCTTTTAATTTGAAAGAAATATCGCAATTGAAAATCCCGGTCCTTAATGTTGTCATTGGAGAAGGCGGAAGCGGAGGCGCCCTGGCGGTTGGGGTTGGTGATCGATTATTGATGCTGGAAAATTCATTTTATTCAGTTATTTCCCCTGAAGGATGTGCGGCCATATTATGGAAGGATCAAACAGCTCTTGCCCAGGCAGCGGAAAATCTTCGTTTCCTGGCTAAAGATTTGGCCGAGTTCGGGATTGCGGACAAAATAATTCCGGAGCCGCCGGGAGGCGCCCATATTGATTGGGAAACCACATTCGTTGCGGTCGATAAGGAAATCCAAAAAACTCTGGCAGATATGGAAAAATTGTCTCCGGAAAAAAGAATAGAGCTTCGCTATCAAAAGTACAGGAAAATTGGAGTATTTACAGAAGAATGAGCGAAAACCAGCACACCCTTGCTTCCATTAAAGGGACCCGAGATATCCTTCCTCCGGAGACGCGAACGTGGCAGCGAGTGGAGCAAGCCTGCGGAGAAATATTTGAACATTACGGATATCGCCAGATTAGAACTCCGGTCTTCGAAGCCACGGAATTATTTGAAAAAGGTACCGGAATGACCTCTGATATTGTAACCAAAGAGATGTATACATTTACTGATAAGGGAGGGCGATCCTTAACCCTGCGCCCGGAATATACCCCTTCAGTCGTCCGCGCTATTATGCAAAACCGTCTCTACCTGCAGCCGCAGCCGATGCGGTTTTATTTTATCGGTCCTATGTTCCGCTATGACAAACCGCAAAAAGGACGGTTCCGCCAATTTCACCAGGCTGATATTGAAGTGTTTGGAGAGAAAGACCCTGCCGTTGATGCGGAAATAGTCAAAATGGCCGATTTTATGTTGAAAAAAGTCGGAGTGACTGACTTTGAAATTCTGGTAAATTCTGTAGGGTGTTCCGCTTGCCGGCCCCGCTATTTTGCGGACCTTAAAGCTGCGGCCAGAGCAAAGGAAAAGGATTTATGTCCGGATTGCCGCAAAAAGGTCGAAATCAACCCTTTGCGGATATTTGATTGCAAACAGAAATCCTGCCGGGATGTATCCCGGGAGTTCCCTTTAATTACGGATTATTTTTGCCGGGAATGCCGTGAGCATTTTGAACGTTTTCAGAAATATTTAAATATATATGGACTGAACTATACCGCCGACCCGCGTTTAGTCCGGGGATTGGATTACTACACAAAATCAACTTTTGAAATTGTTTCCGCGCGTATGGGGGCCCAAGATGCCGTATTGGGCGGAGGGCGTTATGATGATTTGATGAAAACCTATGGAGGGCCTGATATATGCGGGATTGGTTTCGCCATGGGGATGGAACGGCTGTTGTCTTTAGTGCCTGAGAAAGAGGCGCCCGCCGATTTTGTTTATATCGTTTTCCGCGATGAACAAGCCAAACAAAAAGCCATGACAGTGGCTGAGATGCTGCGCCGGAACGACATTGAATGCCTGATCGAATACAAGGAACGGAGTTTGGGAAAACAATTAAGCCGGGCCAATAAACTGGATGCTTCCTGGGCGGTTATTATCGGCGAGGAAGAATTGAGTAAAAAGGTTTATCAGTTGAAAAATATGCGTTCAGGGGAGCAGCGGGAAGCCACGGAATCTGAGCTGCTGGAACAGCTTCGCTGAACGGGGAAATCCATCCGGGAAAAGGATCTTTCTATGAACAACAGAAATAATTCAATCTGGAAAAGAGACCGCTATGCTGGGGATTTACGGAAAGAAGATGCGGGAAAAGAGGTTGTGCTTTGCGGCTGGGTTCAAAAAATCCGGGACATGGGCCATCTTGTTTTTATTGATTTAAGAGACAGGCAGGGAATTGTTCAAGTCGTGATTTCTTCTGACAATCCTTCCCTTTTACAAAGGGCCAAGAAAATAAAAATGGAATTTGTCATCGGAATCAAAGGCCGGGTTAATCCGCGGGAAGAAAAACTGTGTAATCCGGATATGGCCACCGGAGAAATTGAAGTTAATGCGGAGGATATCATTATATTTAGTTCCAGCGAAAACCTGCCTTTTATGATTGAGGATCCGCCGCAGGCAAATGATGAAATGAGGTTGGAATATCGTTATTTGGATTTGAGGCGGCCTTCCATGCAAAGGAATATACGGGTACGCCATCAGGCTGCTCAGACGGTCAGGCGTTTTTTGGATCAAGAAGGTTTTTATGAAATTGAAACACCACTGCTCACCCGCTCCACCCCAGAAGGAGCTCGGGATTACCTTGTTCCAAGCCGCATTTACAAAGGCCGTTTTTTTGCGCTTCCCCAATCCCCCCAAATATTTAAGCAGATTCTCATGATTTCAGGATATGACCGTTATTTCCAAATTGCCAAATGCTTCCGGGATGAGGATCTAAGGGCCGAAAGGCAGCCGGAATTTACTCAAATCGATATGGAAATGAGCTTTATTGACCAGGATGATGTATTTGATGTCTCCGAAAGAATGATGGCCGCTCTTTTTTCCTTAATTGGAGTTGAGGTGAAGCGGCCTTTTCCCCGGCTGACCTATGTCGAGAGTATGGCCCGTTACGGGACGGACAAACCGGATTTGAGAATTCCCGGCGAGATCATTGATATCACGGAGTCAGCCGCGGGGGTGAAATCAAATCTTCTTCAAGCCGTGATGGATAAAGGCGGACGGGTCAAGGCGATGGTGTTAGGCGATGCGGGAGAATTTTCACGCAGCCGGCTGGACAAATTAAATGATTTGGCCCGGGAAGCGGGCGGGAAAGGCGTCATTTGGATAAAAAGAGCAGATGGGAACTACAAATCTTCACTAAAACTTGAAGATAATGAGTTTGAGGTCTTGTGGAACGGATGCAGGGCCGCAGAGGGAAACATCATTTTATTGTCGGCAGGGCCTGAAGAAGCCGCCGCTAAGGTTCTCGGGCATATCCGCTTGTTTTTAGGAAAAGAAACCAGGCTGCCGGTTGATGAATACCGGTTTGTGTGGATAACTGATTTTCCTTTATTCGAATGGAATACGGAAGAAGGCCGTGTGGTGTCCATGCACCATCCCTTTACATCCGTCCATGAAGAAGACAAAGCGCTGCTGGATAAGGATCCATTCAAAGTCAGAGCACGTGCTTATGATATGGTGCTCAACGGAATTGAAATCGGAGGCGGATCTATACGAATTCATAACCGTGAGATGCAGCAGCGCATATTTCAGGTCTTAGGGTTGAGCGAGGAGCAGGCAGAAGAAAAATTTGGATTTTTTCTCAAAGCGCTGACCTTCGGAACACCTCCGCACGGGGGCATCGCCTTTGGTTTTGATCGAATCATTATGCTGCTGACCGGCGAAACCTCTATCCGCCAGGTGATCCCTTTTCCCAAGACCACCAGTTCCCTTTCTTTAATGACCGATGCTCCGGCTCAGGTAGAAGATCGCCAGCTGGAAGAACTGGGCCTCCGGTTAATAAAGAAATAAGTATTTACTCAAATCTAGCCTGGATTATTCATAAAAAAATTGCGATGTTTTTACAATCCCTTTTTTATCAGCGACAAACATGGTTTTTAGAAAAAGATCCGTGGGAAATTTTTTCATTTTTAAATTTTTATTTTAATCGCAATTTTCTCATCCCCCGGGCAGGCCGAATCTCACCGCATCTTCCGGCTTGCAGCTCGTCGTAGTGAAGTGACGACCTTGATTGAATCAATGTCATCCTGAGGCCTGCGCCTGCAGGCCGTGAGGATCTTAGACTGTTCCGCTGGGCTTGTGTTCATTGCGTTCGATGCGTTCCAATCGGTCTTTCAGTCCATCTAAGTCTTTCTAAGTCCATCTAAGTCTGTTCAGTTTGATTTGTTTGGTAAAGAGAGTGCTTTACATTAAATCGGTTTTGTTTAGAATAAAAGAAATGGGTTTTATTTTAAGATACAAAAATATTAATATTATCTCATCACAAGGAGGTCATGATGTCTGATATAAATCAAAATTCAAAAGATTTTCAAAAAGCGCTAAAGGTAGGAAGGCCGCCCAATATTACCCGGCTTTTTCCCAATTCTTACGCGCTGATAGTGAGCGGCAAGTTCATCGACAGGGCCATGCGGAAAAAAGAAAAATCAATTTCTATTGCCGCCAACGGCCGGAATCACTTCGTTATCCGGGGCGCTCTGCGGGCCGCTCAGAGGGCCAACTCGGCACTGATTATTGAGATTGCCAAATCCGAAGGCGGGATGGGAGCTTACTGTGCGGTTAATTACTGGAACATCGCCCGTCAGGTTGATGCCGTCTGTAATGAATTGGGTGTCACTGTCCCGGTCGCTGTTCATGCTGATCATTATACAATAAAAAAGAAAGCGGATGTTGAGCCAGCGAAGGTGGAGATCCCTTCAATTTTCGATGCAGGTATTACCTCCATTGCCATCGATGCATCTCATCTTCCTGACGATGAAAACCTGCTGGCTAATTTGGAGCTTAACAGGTATGTTCCGGATTGGGCTGGGCTGGAAACAGAGGTGGGAGAAATTAAAGGGGCGGAAGGCTTATCCACTGTTGAGGAGGCGTTATTCCTCATTCAAGGATTGAATGCCCATGAAATTTTCCCGAACTGGATTGCGCTGAATAACGGAACGTCCCACGGCATCCAGGAAAGTGACCAAGGCATTCAGGTTGATTTGACTGCTGAAATTCACAAGGCATTGAAAAAATACAACATCGCCGGGGCTCAGCATGGAACCTCGGGAAACAGTTCCGACCGGTTACGGGAAATTGCCGAAACCACCTATACAACCAAAGCCAATGTAGCCACTGCCTTGCAAATGATCTCCTGGGGTGTGGAAGTGAATGACTATGGGAATGCACGGCTGGATAAAAATGGAGATTTTATCAAATTGGAAGGTCATGGTGTAACGGATGAACTGTGGGAGGAAATGGCGGCTTATGCCCGGGACAAAGGGTTGAAGGGAGGGAGTTATAAAAAACTGAATCTTCCCTTTGAAAACAAGCTGCATGCCCAGCCGGCTGAAATACGTGAGCGCATGATCCAAGGAGTGGAAGATTTTGTTTACAATATGTTGATCAATGTTTTTAGTTCCAAGGATTCAGCGGCCATAGCGCTGGAGGAAATTCTAAAAGCCGGCTCTTATGATCCGGGCCCGGTCACGAAAAAAATTGAAATAAAAGAAGACTGGACCGATGAAAAAATCCGGGAAAAGGCCCAATCCCTTTTCTCTATGCAGCAGGAATCCGAAAAAGGCGATTACGAAGATTAAAAAAGGCAAAGGATCTCAAGCTGCTTTGCCTCAGATGCATTGAGAATAACTCAGGCTTAGAGATATTGATTTTTTTTCTGCTTTTTCAAAAGGTTAACGATATCCTTTACTTTTTGATCCAAATCTTTCCGGCAGATTAAAAGGACGTCACCGGTGTTGACCACCAGCAGGTCGTGAACACCTACCAGGGCGGTCAATTGATCCGGATTATGCACCAGGTTGTTGTTTGAATCAATGATGATCCCTTCCGTGCGCAGAGCATTCTTGTTTTCATCTAAGGGCCAAACCTCGAAGAGAGATGACCAGGCTCCGACATCGGACCAGCCAAAATCTCCTTCAGCCATCAGCACACCGGATGCCCGTTCCATCAAAGCGTAATCGATGGAAATCGCCGGCATTTTTTCATATAGAGCCTTGACCTGATCGGGGTCAGGATAGGCTTCCAGAATTTCTTCCCAGAAGGGGGCCCAGTCAACGGCGTATTTGTTTATTTTTTCGGCAAAGGCATCCGCCCGCCAGATAAACATACCTGAATTCCAGTAATATGTCCCGGCATGGAGAAATTCCTCCGCCTTATCCCGGCCGGGCTTCTCCTTGAACTCCCGGACAGAAAAAAACGGTTCATTTTGTATGCGGCGGGAATGCGTCCGGTCAAAGCGGATGTAGCCGTACCCGGTCGCCGGATAAGATGGGGGGATGCCGAATGTGATCAAATCCCCGGTTTGGCTGGCCGCTGTTGACGCCGCTGCCAGCTTTTCTCTGAAGACATCCGGTTTTCGAATGAGGTGATCCGCGGGAAGGACTGAGATTACGGCGTTGGGGTCACGCTGGTAAATACCGGCGGTCGCCAGGAGGAGGCAGGGTGCTGTATTTTTCCCTGCCGGTTCAACCAAGACGTTTTCTTTGGGGAGGTCAGGGAAAATCCGTTGAATGACTTCAGAATGCTCAAGGTTTGCGATGGTGACAATGTTATCCAAGGAAATAATCGGCTCGATCCGCCGGATGGTTTCTTCCAGCATGGTGCGTTCACTGATAATGGGAAGAAACTGCTTGGGTTGCCGGGTGCGGCTCAAGGGCCAAAACCGGGTTCCAACTCCGCCGGCCATAATAACGGCATATCTGTTCATAGTCTCCTCGTGTTTTGTATTTATTATGGAGCTGAGACCCACGTATAAAATAATATCAGAAGGGCCGCAGCCAGACAGTAATAGGCGAAAACATAAAACTTTCCGCGCTGGACAATTTTATATAAACTAAGCAGTGCCGCGTATCCTACAGAAGCCGATACTAAAACTCCGGTTAGAATAAGAAGCCACGGCTGTGCGGATGAATCGATCTTAAGGTACTGAAAAAGAGAAGCACCCAAGATAGCTGGAATAGATAAGAGAAAAGAAAAACGGGCGGCCCGTTCCCTTTCCCAGCCAAAAAGCAGTGCGCTTCCGATTGTGAGCCCGGACCGGGAAAGGCCGGGGATAATGGCGGCGCCCTGAAAAATACCGATCAGAATCGGGTGGGCTGGAAACTGTTCTTTATGACGGGATGCAAACCGGGTTAAGAACAAAAGAAGGGCTGTCCCAAGCAAAGCAAAGCCAACCGAACGGGGCGATTCAAACAACGATTCGAAAAAACCACTGAAAAAATATCCCATAAGGAATGTAGGAATAGACGCCGTGATAAGGTAAACCAGCATTCTATAATGGGGGTTATTCCACCCCTTACGGGGATGAAATCCATAACGGAACAGGCTTAGTGAAATATCCCGGATTTCTAAACGAAGGAAGAAAAGCAAGCTTAACAATGTTCCGACATGAAGCATTACGTCTAAAAAAATTTCAGGGTCCTTCAATCCGAATATATGTTGAAAAATCACCAAATGACCGGAGCTGCTGACTGGAAAAAATTCGGTCAAGCCCTGAATGAAGGCCAGAAGAATGACATGAATAAATTTCAAGATTGATCCAGCTTTCGGATGACGTCTTCGATGAGTTTTTCGACTTGTTCGCGAATAGACTGAAGTTCTTGTTGAGTTTTAGCTTCAAAGCGGAGAACCAGCGCTTCCTGGGTATTGGATGCCCGGACCAGTCCCCATCCATTCGAAAACTGAGCACGAACCCCGTCTATATCGATGACGTGATGGTTTTCGGCCAGCCGGTTCTTGACTAGCTCAACGATTTTGAATTTAACTTGATCGGTAGCATAAACCCTGAGTTCCGGCGTGCTGTACATTTCCGGAAGATCATCTAAAAGATGGGATAAGGGAACTTTTTTATGTGAGAGAAGCTCCACGACACGGGCGGATGAATATATGGCGTCATCAAAACCGAAAAACCGGTCGTTAAAAAAGATATGGCCGCTCATTTCACCGGCAAGGATGGCGTTTTCTTCCTGAATTTTTTGCTTGATAAGAGAATGCCCGGTTTTCCACATTATGGGGCGCCCTCCCAGTTTTTCGATTTCGTCGTATAGCAGTTGAGATGCTTTAACTTCCGAAATAACGGCGGCTCCGGGATGAGATGGAAGAATATCGCGGGACAGGAGGATCATGAGTTTATCCCCCCAAATGATTTGTCCTTTTTCATCGATGACTCCGATCCTGTCGCTGTCACCGTCGTAAGCAATGCCGAGGTCCAGATCAGAATTTTTTACCGTCCGAATCAGATCCTCAAGGGCTTCAGGAACAGTGGGATCCGGATGGTGGTTGGGAAAATGGCCGTCCATTTCACAATAAAGTTCTGTAATGCTGCAGCCTAGTTTTTTGAAAATCGGAACCGCGACTGCGCCGCCGGTCCCGTTTCCTGCGTCTACGGCCAGCTTGATTTTCCGGGGCCCCATTTTGATATGACTGACGACATAATCAAGGTATTCCGGCACAATATTATAGCTGGATTTTTCACCCGGCGAGGCAGACACAAAATCCTTGTTTTGGACCAGACGGAATATATCTTGAATGCTGTCTCCGTAAAGAGTCTTTTTCCCCAGCATCATTTTGAAACCATTATATTCAGGGGGGTTATGAGATCCGGTTATCATTACGCCTGAAGCATAATCTTTGGTATAAATACTGAAGTAGAGCAGTGGAGTGGGGACAGTGCCCAAGTCAATCACATCGCATCCGGTGGACATAAGCCCTTCGCTCAAGTAATCGGAAAAGGCTGGGGAGCTGAGGCGGCAATCCCTGCCTAGCGCGGTTTGCTGAATGCCGTTGCGATGAAAGTAGGTGCCGATTGCCCTGCCTAGAAGGCGGACTGTTTCTGGAGTTAAATCCTTATCCACTTTGCCCCGGATGTCGTATTGGCGGAATATATCCTGTTTTAAACTCATGTTGTTTCTCCTCTGATGAATTATTCTTTTATGGTCAATTTGTCGATTTTTGATTCAACCTGGTCCCATTTATCCTGCGCATCAAAAATGAAATCAATAAATTCCCGGACAGCTCCGCGACCGCCGGGAAACCGGCTGATAAAATGAACGTTTTGTTTAACTCGTGGGTGGGCATCTGCAACAGCCCCGGAAAAGCCGCATAATTGGAGGGCTTCCAGGTCGCCCAGGTCATCTCCAATAAAAGCTGTTTCTTCCCAGGTGAGATCATATTTCTTTTGAATTTTTTGCATAATTTCTTTTTTATTGAGGATACCCTGATGAAGCTCATCAATACGCAGCTTTTCTGCGCGAATTTCCAGCGGCCTGGAAATTTTCCCGGTAATGAATCCTGTTTTAAACCCTGTTAGATGAGCCAGAAGAATACCCATCCCATCCCGGACATTATACCATTTAAGCTCTTCGCCGTCAGGGAAAACTAAAACGGTTCCATCGGTGAGCGTGCCGTCCACATCAGTTAAGATCATTTTGATTTTCGCAGCCCGTTTTTTTAACTGCATCAGAACATCTCCGTTCGCCATAGATCATGAAGATGAATGATCCCTTCTGCTTGATTGAGTTTATTCTTCACCACCAGAGCGGTCACCTTATTTTCTTCCATCACATTCAGGGCTTCGGTGGCCAGGGCGTCTTTATCGATGACCAGAGGATGGACAGTCATGCAGTCTCCTGCGGATTTCTCCAGAAGAGCTTGGCCGAACCGCTCCAGGTTTCGTCTTAGGTCTCCATCCGTTATAATACCGAGAAGAGTTCCCTTTTCATCGGCTACGCAGGTCATCCCGAACTGTTTTTGTGATATTTCATTCAGGACGAGCTGAATGGAAGTGCCGGGGGAAACGGATGGTATTTGTTGTCCTTTGTGCATCAAGCTTTTTATTCGGACAAGTTTTTTGCCGGCTTGCCCCCTGGGATGAAAATAAGAAAAATCCTGTTCATTAAATCCTTTCTTTTTCATTAAGGAGATGGACAGAGCGTCTCCTATGGCCAGAGCGGCGGTGGAGCTGGCGGTTGGGATTACTCCGCTCGGTTCCGCTTCTTTTTCCACCCGGGCGTCTAAAACCACATCGGAATACTTGGCAAGCATGGATTGAGGATTTCCCGTAATGCTGATGAGTTTTATTCCGATTCGTTTGACAAAGTCCAGAATGGGGACTATTTCCCGCGTATTGCCGCTGTAAGAGATGGCCAGCATGACATCTTTGGCGACAATCATTCCCAGGTCTCCATGGCCGGCTTCAACTGGATGAACGAACAGAGCCGGTGTTCCGCAGCTTGATAGTGTGGCCGCAATTTTCCGGCCCACCAATCCGGATTTTCCGATCCCGGTGATGATGACCCGGGCTTCGGTTTGGTACAGAATTTCCACCGCTTCGGCAAAGTTTTGATCCAGCCGGTCTGCGATATCCTTTACGGCCTGAGATTCAATATACAAAACCTCCCGGCCCCATTTTGTGATTTGTTCTTTAGTCATAGCTCGTTTCACCGGTTTCAGGGATAGTATTTATGGCTTTCTGAATACGTATAAGCATGCGCAATACATTCTTTAAGTCATTTATATTCAAAGAGTTATGCTTGTCCGAGAGGGCGTCCGCCGGATTGTCGTGCACTTCCAAGAATAGACCATTCGCCCCAACGCTTATTCCGGCGCGCGCGATAAAGGGAATAAATTCAGCGTCACCGCCGGATAAGGAGCCTTGGCCTCCGGGCTTTTGGACGCTGTGGGAGGAATCAATAACAACAGGGAATCCCCACTTTTTCATAATGGGGATAGATCGGACATCAAAGACCAAATTATTGTATCCAAAACTGGCTCCCCGTTCAGTCAGAATGATTTTACGGTTGTTTTGACTGAGTGCCTTTTCCAGCACATTTTTCATATCATAAGGAGATAAAAATTGGCCTTTCTTTATATTCACTGGTTTACCGCTCCGGGCTGCTTCAATGATGAGATCGGTCTGGCGGCTGAGAAACGCAGGAATCTGGATGATATCCAAGACGGGTGCGACGGTTTCAATTTGAACGGTCTCATGGACATCCGAAGTGACTGGCAGATGATATTCATTTTTTATCTCTGAAAGTATTTCCAATCCGGCTTTGATTCCCGGACCGCGGTATGACTCGATAGAAGAACGATTCGCCTTATCAAATGATGCTTTAAAAATAAAAGGAACCGATAAGTCGCGGCAGATAGATTGAATCCGGCCGGCTAGATTCATAGCATGATCGCGGCTTTCAATAACACAGGGGCCGGCGATTAGAAAAAATGAAGGCCCTCCTAAACGGATATTAGGATGGAGCTTGATTTCGTTGGGTGCGGATATCATAACTCGCTCCGATAAAGGATTTAAATATGGGATGAGGGTCAAGAGGCTTGGATTTAAATTCCGGGTGGAATTGGCAGCCGAGAAACCAAGGATGATGATCGAGTTCTATGATTTCAACCAATTCATGATCCGGGTTTTTCCCAGAAATGATGAGTCCTTTTTCCTGGAGAATTTTTTCATAGGCAGGATTGAATTCGAAACGATGCCGGTGACGCTCATATATTTTTGTCTTTTTATATATATGGGCAGCGAGTGTGCCGGGTTTCACTCGACATAGGTATTCCCCCAAGCGCATCGTTCCTCCCAAATCCTTGACTCCTTTAAGCTCTCTCCATTTGAAAAATAATTTATGGTTGGTGCGGATATTAAATTCCGTGCTGTTGGCTTCCTTGAGATTTGCAATATTGCGGGCGAATTCGATTGTTGCGCATTGCATGCCTAAACAGATGCCGAAGAAGGGAATTTTTTGATTCCGGGCATATGTCACCGATTGAATCTTTCCTTCAATTCCGCGGTGTCCGAAGCCTCCGGGAACCAGAATGCCGTCGACATTGCAAAGCATTGTCTCAACCCCGTTTTTTTCGATATGTTCAGCTTCGATCCAGGATATATCCACACATAAATGATGGGCGGTAGCGGCGTGTACCAAAGCTTGCTTTAAGCTGAGGTAGGAGTCCTGCAGTCCGGCATATTTCCCTACGATAGCGATAGAGACATGATCCTGAGGGGAATTCATTCGCTTGACCATTCTTGTCCAGCGGGATAAATTTCTTTTTTTAACCGGAAGCTCAAGTTTTTTTAAGATAATCGCATCTAATTTTTGCCTGGCAAAAACCAAGGGAATTTCATAAATATTAGCGACATCTTTAGCTGTTATGACTGCTTCAAGCGGCACATTCGTGAAAAGTGATATCTTGGTTTTCAATTCTCGGCTGAGAAAACGGCTGGTGCGGCAAAGAAGAATATCCGGCTGAATACCGATAGTACGGAGTTCCCGGACGCTGTGCTGAGTAGGTTTGGTTTTTAATTCGCCGGAAGTCTGCATATAGGGAACCAGGGTTAAATGGACAAATAGAGTTCCTCCCGGGCCCAAGGATAACCGCATTTGCCTGGTGGCTTCCAAAAAAGGCTGGCCCTCAATATCACCGACAGTCCCCCCTATCTCTATGATAACAATGTCATTATCTTCTGCAGCCGCCCGGAAGGCTTTTTGGATTTCGTTTGTAACATGAGGGATGACCTGAACGGTTTTTCCAAGGTATTTACCCTGGCGTTCTTTCCGAAGAATAGATTCGTATATTTTGCCGGCGGTCCAATTATGCGCTTTGGATGTGCGTGTTGAAGTAAAGCGTTCATAATGGCCCAAATCCAAGTCGGTTTCTGCCCCGTCATCGGTCACATAGACTTCTCCATGCTGAAACGGGTTCATGGTCCCGGGATCCACATTTAAATAGGGATCGAATTTTTTTATGGTGATATTATATCCATGGCTTTCCAAAAGCCGGCCAATAGATGCAGCCGCTATACCCTTTCCGAGTGCGGATAAAACACCGCCGGTAACGAAAATAAACTTAGTCATTTTTTTCCATTTGTGTTTTCAATTTTTGTTCCACTTTGATTATATCCTGCGGGACATCGACACTCAAGCTGGAATCATGGATTTCTACGGTTTTGATTGAATATCCGTTTTCAAGCACCCGGAGTTGTTCCAAACATTCGGCTTTTTCCAAACAGCTTGGAGACAGGCGGGTGAAAATATTTAAAAATTCTTTTTTAAACCCATAAAGACCTACATGCACCCAATAAGCGGAATGGGAATCATTGGGCACGGGGGAGCGTGAAAAATAAAGCGCGTTTTCATGTTTATTCAAGATAATTTTTACGCAATTTTTATCCAAAAATTCTTCGGACGAGGAACCGCGGCGCCGGAGAGTAGCCATAGAAGTGGATTCATTCTGGAGGGCTTCAATCAATTTATCAATCCATTCGGGGTTTAATAGAGGTTCATCGCCTTGAATATTGAGAATGATATCAAAATCCATATCTTTTGCTGCTTCAGCAACCCGTTCCGTTCCAGATTTATGCTTGGGCGAAGTCATAACCGCATCGGCACCAAATTCTTGAGCAGCTGAGATTATCCGTTGATCATCCGTTGCAATAACAAGTTTTTGCAGTCCTTGGGCCTGAAGGGCCCGCTCGTAGACATGCTGCAGCATAGGTTTCCCGAGTATGGGTGCCAGAGGTTTTCCAGGAAAGCGAACAGACTTAAAGCGGGCGGGAATGATTCCGGCAGCAGATTTCAAGGCTTAGCTTCTGCCTCAGGTTCTTTTTTCCGGGGGAGTTGGGATTCAGCGGCTTTTGGCGGTGAAGAGGCGGGGATTTTATCGGTTGTCTGGCAATTGGCTTCCAGGAAGGCACCTTCCGCAACGATGAGTTTAGGGGAAATAATGGTTCCAGTAACTTTCCCCTTGGAATGAATTTCAACTTTTTCTCTGGCCTGAATGTTTCCCTTAATTTCCCCGTCAATAATAATGTAGCCGATATCAATATCTGCATCAACCTTTCCGTTATCGCCGATTATGAGAATTGATTCAGATTTGATTTTCCCCTTGAAATTTCCGTCTATACGGAAGGAACCCTTAAATGAAAGGTCACCTTGAATATTGGTTTCCTTATCAAAGAATCCTGTGATTTTATTTTCATCATATTCTTTTTTGTCTTTCAATTATATTCTCCTTTATTTTTTAATGGTTTTAAATATACGATTCAATTCTTCGAGGGAGTAATAACTGATCTTGACCGTCCCTTTTTGGGATGTTCCGGAGATATCGACTTTGGTGCCTAGAAGTTTGATCATTTCATCCTGCAGGGCAAGAAGGTCCGGGTCTTTAGTGGGTTTTTTGGGCTTGGAACGCATATCCTTTTCGGATTTGGCGATTTTTTCGACGGTCCTTACGGATAAATTTTGTTGAGCGATTTGCGATGCCACGGCGCGCTGCCTGTCTGGATCTTCAATCCCTAAAAGCGCGCGGGCATGGCCCATGGAAAGGGTCTCTTCTGACAGCATTTTTTGAATGGCGCCGGGCAATTTCAGAAGGCGCATATAATTAGCAATGGAAGCCCTGTCTTTACCAACCTTTATTGCAATATCTTCCTGTGTATAATTTAATTCTTCAGCCATCCGGTGGTAGGCCGAAGCCACTTCCATGGGGTTTAAGTCTTCCCGCTGAAGATTTTCCACTAAGGATATTTCCAGTTGCTTTTCTATGCCCATAGGCCTGATTAATGCTGGAATTTTTTCCAACCCGGCCTTTTGAGCCGCCCGCCAGCGGCGTTCCCCGACAATGATTTTATAGTGGTCAAGTTCCGGAACCACCACAATAGGCTGAAGGACGCCGGACTCCTTAATGGATTTCGCTAATTCATCTATTGCTTTTGGATCAAAATGGGTTCGGGGCTGTTCTGAACTCGGCTTAAGAAGGTCCAGGTCTAATTCTGCAAAGCGTTCTTCTTTCAGAATTCCGTAGTCTTCGGGTAAAAAAGCTTTCAAGCCTTTACCAAGCGCTTTCTTCTTCATGATTGTAAAAACTCCTGGGCTAAATTTAAATATGACTGAGCCCCTTTAGATTTTATGTCATATAAAAGAACAGGCTTTCCAAAGCTGGGGGCTTCGGCAAGCTTAACCGTGCGCGGCACGATGGAATCAAAAACAATTCCCTGTAAAGAACGCCGGATTTCTTCCGAAACCTGCTTGGAAAGATTCGTCCTTTCATCATACATGGTCAATACAATTCCCTCAATGGCGAGAGAGGAATTAAGATACGACCGGACTTGATCCAGTGTCCGGAGAAGCTCAGGCATCCCTTCCATGCAAAAAAATTCAGTTTGAACTGGAATTAAAACCGAATCCGCCGCAGTCAGGGCGTTTATCGTCAAGAACCCAAGCGACGGGGGGCAATCAATCAATATGAAATTGAATAACTTCCGGATTCTTTCCAAAACGTCCTTTAAGCGTTTTTCACGATGAGGTTCATTGTATATTTCCGCTTCAAATCCTGAAAGCTCGGGAGAACAAGGGCAGAGATAAAAATTATCCACTTCTGTCGGTATGACATAATCCATCAGGTAATCTCCGTTCATCAATGCCGGATAAATACCCTTATCCAGCTCCTTTTCCACGCCTAAGCCCGCGGTAGCCATTCCCTGGGGGTCAAAATCTACAATCAGCACCCGGTTTTTTTTGAGCGCAAGAGAAGCCCCGAGGTTTATGGCGGTGGTGGTTTTCCCGACGCCTCCTTTTTGATTGGCAACAGCTATAATTTTATGGCTCATGATAATAAGTGTTCCACGTGAAACATTTTGTCATAATTTAACATAAAGTGTGGAAAGTGAAAAGTTAAATTATCATTTCGGGGCCGATAAAGTCAGTGCTTGCCGAATTATATTGTTCAGGCGTAAAGCTGTTTTGTGATTTACTTTTTTGGTTTTGCGGATAATTTAAGGTAGATATGGATGTTTTGAATGGCGGCGGGTGTCATTCCCGGGATGGCATGGGCTTCTCCCAGAGTTTTGGGTTGGAATTTCCTCAATTTTTCCCGTGCTTCTGTTGTCAATCCGGGGACTTTATTGAAATCCAGGCTGTCAGGAATCCGGTCCTCCTGGATCTTTTTCATTCGTTCAATTTCTTTTTCTTGTTTGATTAGGTAGCCTTCGTAGACTATTTCTGATTCCACCCTGCGTTTTTCTTCCTGGCCCAGCTCGAAACCGGGGTGATAATGGGAAAAAACCTCGTCTAAGGTGACTTGGGGTTTTTTGAGATAGTCTTTCAGACTGCCTTGCCCGTTTTTCATTTTAATTTTTTTGGATGCCAAGAAATCCATGGCTTTTTGAATGCGTTCTCTTTTTTCCTGAAAACGGCCCCAATGATAATCTGATATCAGCCCGAAGCGGCGGCCGTAGGGCATTAAGCGCTCATCGGCATTGTCGATGCGCAGCTGCAATCGGTATTCCGCTCTCGATGTGAACAGCCTGTATGGTTCTTCCACTCCCTTCGAAATGAGGTCGTCGATCAAGACGCCGATATAGGCTTCATCCCTGGAGAGAATGAAAGGATCTTTTTCTTGAATTCGAAGGCAGGCGTTGATTCCCGCCACCATCCCCTGTGCCGCGGCTTCTTCATATCCGGATGTGCCGTTGATTTGGCCAGCCAAATAGAGGTTCGGCACGGATTGCGTCTCCAGGGTGGGATGAAGCTGGGTGGGCAGGACTGCGTCGTATTCTATGGCGTATGCAGGTCTTAGTATTTGAGCTGAGTCCAGGCCGGGGATGCTGTCAAGGATTTTCCGCTGAGCCTCCAGCGGCAAGCTGGATGACAGTCCGTTTGCATAAATTTCCGCTGTGTTCAGCCCCTCCGGTTCCAAAAAGAATTGATGCCGCTTATGGTGAGGAAATTGCACGGCTTTTACTTCAATGGAAGGGCAATACCGGGGACCGGTTCCGGTTATTTTCCCTGTGTAAAGGGGGGATTGATCCAAGTAGGTTTGGATGATGTCATGGGTCTTCTGGTTTGTATATCCGATGTGGCAATTTATCCTGTTGAGCAATTTTTTCTCAGTGCGAAATGAAAAAGGAACTGGATTTTCATCTCCGGATTGCGCTTGAAAACAATTCCAGTCAATGGTATCCCGGTGCAGCCGCATGGGCGTTCCGGTTTTAAGCCGAAAAATGTTCATCCCGATATCCTGCAGAAAGTACGCAAGATTTCTTGACGGCGGTTCATTGGCCCTGCCGGCCGGATAATGATGAAGCCCAATATGAATTAGCCCGTTAAGAAACGTTCCGGGAGTGAGGATCACGCATTGGGCTTGGACGATGCGGCCTTCGCGTGTGATAACTCCGGCGGCCCTGTTGTTGTTCAGGATGACTTGGTCGGCCATACCCTGAAAAAGGGTCAAGTTGGATATATTTTCCAGCCAGGATTTCATGGTAAGACGATACCCGGTCTTGTCTGATTGAGCTCGCGGGGCCTGGACCGCCCCGCCCCGGCTTCGGTTGAGCAGCCTGAATTGAATTCCGGTTTCATCAGCCAGAAGTCCCATTAAACCGCCCAGGGCGTCTATTTCCCGGACTAAATGGCCTTTGGCTAAACCCCCGATGGCCGGGTTGCAGGACATCTGAGCGATGGTTTCCAAATTAATCGTGATCAGGCAAGTGCTGAACCCCATGCGCGCGGCCGCAGCCGCGGCTTCGCATCCGGCATGTCCGCCTCCGACCACCACGACATCGAATTTGTCATACATGTTCATTTCCCGATACAAAACCGGCTGAATATATCTTGGAGTACGTCATCACTGTGTACGTCTCCGCTCAAGCGCGCTATCAAGGGGAGTGTTTGCCGAATTTCCTCGGCGGCAAATTCTTCCGATTGTCCCTGCTCTAAAACATTGAAGGCTTTTTGCAGAATAACATCGATTTCATCCAGTATGAGTTTTTGCCGCAAATGCAGAACAATTTCTTGTTCCCCGGGATGTTTTCGGATGAAGTCTTGGTGAAGCCTTTGCTCCAGCCGGTCAATCGATATTTTTTTTAATGCGGATATCTCCAGGACCGGACAGTCCACGGCAAGGCGCCTGATTCGCTCGGGATTGATTTTTTGGGGAAGGTCGATTTTATTTAAAACAATAATGGTTTTGCGGTTCCGGTATTTTTTTATCAAGTCCAAATCTTGTCGACTTTCTTTACGGGAACCATCCAGCATCAACAGAATTCCGTCTGATTCCTTGACAAGTTCCTTCCCTCTCCGGATGCCTTCTTCTTCGACCGGATGCCGGGGAATATCCATGCCGGCCATATCCACAAGGGTAAAGCGTGCTCCCTGAAGAAAGATTTGTTCACGCAAATAATCCCGGGTGGTTCCAGGATAGGGGGTGACAATCGCTCGCCGGCTTTTTAAAAGAGCGTTAAATAGTGTGGATTTTCCCGCATTGGTTGTTCCGGTGATTGCAATTTGAATTCCGGCTTTCAACGCTTTGCCGAGGTCATAGCTTTGAATCAGGCTGTGGATCTTTTCCCGGGTCATTCTGATTGTGTTTTGGATCATTTTAGGCGACATATGTACATTGTCTTCCGGGAATTCCAGCGAAGCTTCGATTTGGGACAGGATATGAATGATCTTTTTCCGCAGATTCAGAATCGTCCTGGAAAGACTGCCGGATATTTGCCGATAGGATAATTCGGCTTGTTCAAGCGAGGAGGCATGAATCAGATCATTTACGGCTTCAGCCTGGACCATATCGATACGGCCGTTCAAAAAGGCTCTCTGCGTGAACTCTCCTGGAAGGGCTTGGCGGGCTCCGGCTTTTATTCCCAGCCGGACTGTTTCTTCCAGCAGCAGCGGGCTGCCGTGACAGCTGATCTCTACAATATCTTCGCGGGTATATGAGTGGGGAGAACGGAAATACACCATCATTCCATTTTCATAATATATATTTTGTTCAAAATGATAGAGCCGGCCGAAAATCATTTGTTGCGGCTCTATGGTTTCTGCCGGTTTTTTGGGGTGAAAGATTTTTTCCGAGATGGGCAAGGCCGCTTTTCCACTGAGCCGGATTATGCCGATTCCTCCATATCCAAAGGGCGTAGAAATCGCGATAATGGTGTCATCCATCATGTTATGTCCACCCTGGGAGAAAACGGGGTTTTCCTGTTTTTAGTTTTTTATCAGGAGCCTTGGTTTCCTTTAAGAGGATAAACCCGGACTTTTTTCATAAATCCGTTTCCCAGGCTCTCTGTGGATATCCCGGAAATTTTATTCACTGTCAAGTGGACCAGGCGGCGTTCATAGGGATTCATATAGTCCAATGTTTCTTTTCGTCCGGATTCCCGGACTTTTCGGGCAACATATTGAACATAGTCTCTTAATTCCCGCTCTTTTCTTTTGCGGAAGAAATCACAATCGGTTTGGACCCGGTGCGGGGATATTTTATTGAGGATATGCTGTAAAGCTAATAAAAGGGCTCCATCTTTTTGAAGAAGGTAGCTTTTGTCTTTTCCGTCAAAAATAAAATGATGGATGTCCCGGTTTTTTTTAACCTGGCAGCTGAGCTCCAAGGGAAATTTTTCCAGAAATTTGTCTAAAAATTGAAATTCAGAGGCCGGCTTTGACGTGGATTTAGGCCAGGCTCTGATAACAATTTCCTTGGTTTTGATTCCGAAAAGTTTAGTCTTTTCTGCGACAATTTCATAGTTGAACTGAGTTCGGGGGATCTTTAAAACATGCTCAGCATGACTGATGACTTCTTCCAGATTGCGGCCCTTAAACTCTTGCTTGTTATTTGTTTCTTCTTTTGCCATGGGTCTCTCTCTTTTCTTTATGCATAAAACGATTCATGATGAATTGTTGTCCAATCTGCAATACGTTATTGGTTAGCCAGTAAAGGACCAGACCACTTTGAAAATTCATAAAAAAGACGGTCATGACCACCGGCATTATAAGCATCATTTTCCGTTGCGTCGGATCCGCACTGGTGGGAGTCATTTTCTGACTTATGTATTGGGTGATTCCCATAAGAATAGGGGTGACATAATACGGGTCCTTGATAGAAAGGTCATTAATCCAAAGGATGAAAGGACTATGCCGAAATTCAATCGCGACGATCAGAAGGCGGAAAAACCCCCAAAAAATCGGCAATTGAATCAGAATGGGCAAACAACCTCCTGCCGGATTAACGCCGTGTTCTTTATACAGCTTCATGGTTTCTTCGTTGAGTTTGCGGCGCTGGTCTATATCCTGTTTGGCTTTTTTATATTTGGAGCGCAGCGCTTTTATTTTCGGCTGCAGTTCCTGCATTTTAGCCATAGACTTCGTACTGCTGTATGTAAGGGGAAAAAAGATTATTTTTATAATAATAGTCAAAAGAATAATACTGAAACCCCAATTGGGAACAGCCTGATGAATGGCCTTAATGGCTTTATAAAGAATTTCGGCGATGAACCCGAAAAAACCAAATTTGATAAGTTTGTTTGCTTGGTGTCCGAAATCGGACAGGAGGTCATACTGCTTGGGGCCAAGAAAAGCTCGCTGAATATGTGTAGCTCCTAAAAAATAATAGGAGGCATCGTTGATGGTTTTCTGGAAATAAACCGCACTTGATTGCTGAGGCTGCGTAAGCATCAATGCGGTAAAGTACTGTCCTTCATATGCCGCCCATTGAACAAAATTAAATGAACTGGCTTCACCTTTATAGTCTTTTTCCTTAATCCTGGTCACGTCATCTCCGGAAAAGACCGCGGCTCCGTCTTCTTGACCGAATTGTTTATCTTCTGTCTGAACATCATTGACAATAGAAGGCCCCCATACAATACGCGGGTTGATTTGCCGGCGCCCGGACCAGGCATTGATCTCGATGTCAATGGCGTAACTGTTTTGATGAAAAGTAAACGTTTTGGAGACACGGTTTCCTGAAGGATTGGAGAAAAGAAAAGTAAGGGTTGCGGAATCGGCTTGGGTGAAATTCAGGTTCTGCGTGTCTGTTTGAAACAGGGCCTGGTTAGCCGGAGCATCCAGGCCGCTTTCTTCTGTCATCAAAGAAAACGGATAATATCCGATATCCCGGGCGGTCTGGGTGACCAGTTCCATTGGATTGCCGTTTTCGTCTTTGTGCTGTTTCAAGGTCCAGCTCTTTAACACCGCCCCTTTGTTACTCCATTCGGCCCGGTATAGGCTGGTTTCTACGACGATGGTATTTTCTTCTTCTGAATAAACGGAATCAAATGATTCGGCTGTTTCTTCAGGACTGGTTTGCAGCGGCGCTGCCTTTTTGGCTGTGGGTTCCGACTCGGGCATTTCTTCCGGCTGGGTTTCTGAAACCTCTGCTTCCGGCTCCGGACGGCGAACTTGCTGCCGGATGGGCTCCTTTTCAACAAACAGCGCTTGATATCCGAACAACACAACAAATGAAAGAACAATGGCTAACAGTAATCTTTTTTCCATGATATTTGGGTCCTTTAAGGAACGGGGTCGACTCCACCTGGGTGAAAGGGATGGCATTTGAGGAGTCTTTTAGTTCCGAGGTAAATTCCTTTTGAGAGTCCGTATTTTTCTACAGCCTCATATGTATAAGTCGAACACGACGGATGAAAACGGCAATGATTTCCGAGAAATGGAGAGACAGCCGTTTTATACAATGTCAATAAAAGCAGCACACCTTTTTTCATGAGATGTCAATCCTGGGAATCGATGGTTTTGAGAGCTTTTATAAATTCCTGTTCCAATAATGGCCAAGGTGCCGCCACAATTCCTTTTTTGGAGATGAAAATCATATCCAGAGATGCATGTGTCAAATGTTTATTCCTCCGGAATAAAGCTCTTATCCTTCTTTTAGCCCGATTACGTTTAACTGCATTTCCAATTTTTTTACTGGCTACGGCAGCAAACCTAGAATGACTGAACTCGTTTGAAAGATAGACAAGAATAAAATACTTCCCTCTATAACGTTTTCCCTCTGCATATATAAGCGAAAAATCTTTTCTATATCTGAGCCTCTCAAGGAGGCTGAGGGTCTCAGCCATCAACCGGCCAGTCTTATTCTCCCCTTTTTACGCCGGTTCTTGATAATCTTTCTTCCGCCTTTGGTGCGCATTCGAACCAGAAATCCGTGGTTCTTTTTTCGTCTTCGATTATTAGGTTGGAATGTTCTTTTCATCGTATAACTCTTTTTCTACTTTAGTTTGGATGAATATATTAATAAACCTGGCTTTATCTGTCAAGCTGAAAGGGAGCGAATAGGATTAAACAGGGAACATTATGTTTGACTATATAGGGAATTTTGAATATAATAAACATTCTAGAAATGAATAATTTTTCAGTTGGGGACAAAGTCATTTACCCGAACCAGGGTATCGTTGTTGTTGAGGATATTCAGCAAGAAACTTTCTATGGGGAGAAGTCCCGGGTTTATCATTTGAGAATCGTTGCCAATGACACCTTGATTATGGTTCCGTCAGCAAGCGCCGAAGAAATGGGAATACGCAAGCTCATCTCTCAGGAAAAGCTGCAGCAGTTATTCCTTTTTCTTGAAGATGGAATCGTAAACGTAACCAAAAATTGGAAAGGCCGGTATAAAGAACATGTCGAATTAATGAAGTCCGGATCTATTCTGGATGTGGCCATGGTTCTGAAAAGCCTTTATCATCTTGATATGGTCAAACCACTTTCATTCAGAGAAAAAAAGATGATGGAGAAAGCCAAGGAACTCCTGATTATGGAAATCTGTGAAGTCGCTGATTGCAGTCCGGAAGAAATAAGACAGCAGGTTCAGGATAAGTTGTCTGCGTGCTTTGAAAACAGTACGCACCAAATGGATTCTTGAGTATTTGGAATGCTGGTTCCCGCTCTTCTTTTATTTGTTTTTTTTCTTCTGCTCAGTGCGCTCTTTTCTTCATCTGAAACGGCCATTATCGGCGCAAACTCCCATAAAATCGATTATCTTAGCCGCCAAGGATCCAAGCCTGCTCAGCTCATAAAAAAAATGCTGAGAAGAGTGGATGACCTCCTGGCTACGATTCTCATAGGGAATACGCTTGTGAATGCAGCGGCGGCTTCGGTCTGTACATATATTTTCGTTTCATTTATGCCGAATAAAAATGAGGCGGTCCTGCTTTCCACGCTGGTGACCACCCTGCTCATTTTGATTTTTTCCGAAATTAATCCAAAAACCTATGCCGCTTATAATCCCATTAAGGTATCTTTTTTGTTTGCCCGCCCTATTCAGATTTTCATGTGGATCTTTTATCCTCTGGTTCGGTTTTTTACGTTTATAACCCGGCTGGTGTTTCCTGAAAAGCGCAGGGACAAGGAAGCGTCCCGGTCTTTAAACGAAGAAGAAATGAAATTACAGCTGTCCATGGGAATCAAAGGGATGTCCTCTTTGAGAAAAAAAATGATTGCGGGGGTCCTGGATATCGGAACCCGCTCGGTAAGGGAAATCATGATTCCCAGAACCCAGGTCAAGGCGATCAACCTTGATGATTCTTTGGATAAAATCATGTCCCTTTTGCATAGTGAGGGATTTTCCCGTTTTCCCGTTTACAGAGAACGGATGGATAATATTGAAGGAGTTATTCATGTGAAGGATCTTATTTCCCACCTGGGAGGGGGGGATGAGTTTAACCTGAAGAAATTTCTGCGGACTCCTTTCTTTGTGCCCGAATCGGCTTCTCTGGAAAGAGTTTTGCTGCAGATGCTTGAAAATGTGAACCATCTGGTGTTTGTCGTGGATGAATTCGGGAACATGGAAGGCATCGTGACTCTTGAGGATATTATTGAGGAAATTATTGGAGAAATTCAGGATGAATATGATGTGGAAGCGGAAAAGCTGATTCATTTAGTCAAGGATAACGAATACTTGGTTCGAGGAAATGCCTCCATCAAAGATGTCAATCAGAGAATCCCTATCCGCTTGCCGGATCAAGGAGATTATACCACCATAGCTGGATTTTTTCTTAAAGAATTCGGGCGTATCCCGGAAGAAGGGGACAGCCTGAGTTATCAAGATTCTTCTTTTCTTGTAAATAAAATGAAAAAAAGGCATATCTATTCCTTGCGGGTTTGTGTGCCGGATAATAAGGCTCCTCATGAAGATCATAGCGAAAAATAAAAAAGCCAATTTTAATTATGACATACAGGAAACGTATGAGGCTGGGATTTCTTTGGCCGGAAGTGAAGTCAAGTCGGTTCGGGAAGGACGGGTTAGTCTAAAGGAAAGCTATGCGGATCTCCGGAATGGAGAAATCTATTTGACCGGCTGCCATATCAGCCAGTATGATCCGGCAAACCGCCTCAATCACGAACCTGTCCGGGACAGAAAATTGCTGCTTCATCGCAGGGAAATAAAGCGTTTAACCGGGAAAATTAAAGAAAGAGGCTTCACGCTGATTCCGACAAAAATGTTTATTACAGATAGAGGCTGGATCAAAGTGGAAGTCGCTCTTGCTAAAGGAAAGAAAGTTCATCAGAAGCGTGAAGCAATCCGGGAACGAGACAGGGAGCGGGATATGCAGGCCGAACTCAAACGCTACCGGCAATAGAGAATTCATTCAAAGAGATTTTCCGGAACAATAAAAGGATGTCAGCGAATCCTCTTTGCGGACGGAACGAAAAGCGGGATAACCATTGGCTTGGCCAAGCGGCGGCTTCTTCCCGGGTGACAAGGGAAAGGCTTTATGATTTTTCAAGCAATGGTGCGGGTAATGGAGGAATTCAGGGTATAATATAGAAAGACGGACAAGGAGAGACTGCAATGGCAAATATCAAAACGAAAAAAAAAATTATTGGGATTTTAACAGGCGGCGGTGATGTTCCGGGATTGAATCCTGCGATCCGGGCCATCACCATCCGGGCTCTGCGCGAAGGATATAAAGTGATCGGCATCCGACGGGGTTGGGCCGGTCTTGTAGATATGATGCGGGATAAAGACCATGACAATCATGGTCATTTCCAGCTTCTTTCTGAAGAAGATGTGAATAAAGCCGGACGCACCGGCGGAACGTTTTTGCATACATCGCGGACGCGGCCGAGCCATATTCCGAAAGTCAATGTTCCTAACCACTTGCAAGATGCTTATGCCCAAGACATCAATGATCTTACACCGGAGGTTTTAAAAAATCTGGATTACCTGGGGGTGGATTATCTCATTCCCGTTGGAGGTGATGATACGCTGAGTTATGCTGCACGCCTGCATAAAGAAGGAGTCAAGGTTATCGGAGTGCCGAAAACTATGGATAACGATGTACCCGGAACGGATTACTGTATAGGGTTCAGTACTTGTGTGACCCGGATTATCAGTCTGACTCATTCATTGCGCACCACAGCCGGCTCCCATGAGCGATTTCTTGTTATTGAGGTTTTCGGGCGTTACGCCGGATACACCGCTCTTATTCCGACCATGGCGGGAGCCGCTAACCGCTGTGTTATTCCGGAGTATAAATTCAATATTGAAAAGCTTTGCGATCTTTTATCTAAAGACCGCAATACGAATCCCAGCCGCTATTCGGTGGTTTTGGTTTCGGAAGGAACTGTATTCGAAGGCGGTGAAATGGTTTTTGAGAGTGATGAACAGGATATGTTCGGCCATAAAAAATTGGGAGGGGTGGGAGATCTGGTATCCAATCAATTGAAGGAACTTTCATCCAGGTATAATAACGGCCGCCGTATCAATGTCATCAATCAAAGACTGAGCTATCTTGTCCGGTGCGGAGATCCGGATGCTATTGATTCGATTGTTCCGATGGCGTTCGGCAATTTGGCCTTGGATCTTATTCTAGACGGTATTTCCGGGAGAATGGTTTCCTTGCGGAATGGACAATATGACAATGTGCCGATAGAAGTTGTTACCAGCACCAAAAAGGTTGTGGATGTGGCCAAATATTACAACACGGAACGACTGAGGCCTCATTATAAAAGCTTCAATTATAAACCGCTGTTTATTATGACCAGTGACTATTAATCTGCTTCTTCATTATTAATTTGAACTGAGCCCAGAACGGAATCGCTATCCATATCCGGGTTTGATGGATTTTTGATCAAAATTGGCGGCGGGCAAAATCCGAAGCCAGCCGGATCGCCTGCAGCATACTGCCGGAATCGGCCCGGCCGCTGCCGGCGATATCAAATGCGGTTCCGTGATCCGGCGAGGTGCGGATAAAGGGGAGCCCTAAAGTGACATTTACCCCGGAATTAAAAGCGATTAATTTGAACGCAGTCAAACCCTGGTCATGATAGAGAGAAATAACAATGGTATCTGGTTGATCCAGAGCCTGAAGACAAACCGTATCCGGAGGACAAGGGCCTCTTATGTCCATTCCGGCTTTCCGCGCGGATTCCATGGCAGGTATAATTTCATTGATTTCTTCCCGGCCTAACATCCCATTTTCTCCAGCATGAGGATTAAGCCCGGCCAGAATGAATTTAAACCGGCCGATTTTATCCAAGCTCTTTTGTAAATTCTCGAAAAATGACTGCAATGCCTTCTTATTAACGTTCTCTATGGCCTTTTTTATCGGCACATGGTGTGAGAATAGAGCCACATTCAAACGGGAAGAAAAAAATGACATAATGGCGTGCGGGTATTTCTGATTGAGATAGGCGGTGTGCCCGGGATAGTCCAATCCGGCCATCTGCCAGGATTCTTTGGAAATAGGTGCCGTCACAACGGCATGGAGTTTTCCGGCTAGGGCCATGCGCACGCCGGTTTCAAAGCAGGAAAAAGAGAGCTTGCCGTTTGCGGGGCAGGATTGACCCCGGTGTTCAAGTTTAAATCCGGAAGACAGGTTATAAACAGAGAGATCTGGAAGCCTGGCGTGGGACTCATTCCTGATGAAATCTGCGAGAGTTAAGTCAAGGTTTAATCTGTCAATCTCAGAACAAAAAAAGTGTCTTGGTCCAAAGAGAATATAATGGGCTTCAGGAAGTTGATGGATATGAGTTAGTGCTTTGAGAATAACTTCCGGACCGATCCCTCCCGGGTCTCCTATGGTTATTCCGATTGAAGGGATCATGGGAAAGAGGCTGGTTTTTTCTTATTTGGGTGCTTTCGGTTTTTTCCTGGTATTTGTTTTATACATGTATTTTATGCTGCTTTTATAAACCAAGAGATTAGGGACACCTTGCCTGGTCAGCTTTAGGCAGTAACGGTCATACCATTCGATTTGTCCTTCCAAATTTTCACCATCCGTAAGGACTAAAACCATGGGAGTTTTTTTATTCATTTGTTTTAAATAATAATAATTCTCCGCATGGGTTTCGAATTCAGGGTGGGATTTTTTCTTGGCTTCGCGGCTGGATTTTTCTTTGAAATCGGAAAAATTAGGGCGAATGAGTTTTCTGTTCATTCTTTTTTCTCCAAGGGGCTTTTTGCTTTTGAGGAAGATTTGCAATTGTATTAATTATATCATTACAATTAGTTTATTACAATACTATTTTTTAGGGCTGTCCGGTTAATCCACTGCTGACGTTTTCAGCCTCTGGAAAATCAAAGGCAGGACGATAAGAGTCACCAGGGTGGAAGTGACCAATCCTCCGGTTACGACCACAGCAAGGGGCCGCTGAATTTCAGCGCCGGACCCGGTTGCCAGCAGCAGCGGCATGATACCGAAAACGGTTGTGAACGTGGTCATTAATACCGGTCGAACTTTTGTCCTGACTCCGGCAAGGACGGCGTCTTCCATGGCGAGGCCTTCCTTGATGCGGTGATGAAAGGTTGACAAAAGCACCAACCCGTCTTCCAATGCGATGCCGAAAATAGCGATAAATCCAATCGATGCGGGAACACTGAGGTAAAGACCGGATATTTTCAGTGCAATAATGCCGCCTGTTAAGGCAAGCGGGATGTTTATCAAAATGATCAGTACTTCTTGAAAGGAATAAAAAATAGTGAAAAGCAGTAACGTCACAAGAATCAATGTGACAGGCATGATTAGGGCCAACCGGCGGTTTGCCTGCTGCTGAAGTTCAAATTGCCCCCCCCATTTAACAAAATATTCCGGGGGGATATCTACGGTTTTGGTCATTTTTTTTCTGGCTTCAGCCACAAAACCGCCGATGTCGCGGCCGCGAATATTGCACTGGATGGTGATAAAACGTTTATTGTTTTCTCTTGAGATCATGCGTGGTCCGAGCACTCTATTTATATCTGCGATCTGTCCCAAGGGAATTTGCCCTTTTCCGGGAAGACGAATCAATAATTGGTCAATGTGTTGAAGGTCGTTTCTGTATTCGGGTGAGAAACGGAGAAAAATATTGAATTTTTTTTGTTCCTCATAAATCTGGCCGATGGTTATGCCTCCGATTGCGGTCTTGATGGTTTCCTGGACTTTCTGTAAATTGATCCCGTAACGGGCGAGTTGATTGCGGTCAGCTATGATCTGAATATGATTTTGACCAGTAAACTGCTCTACCTGTACATCGGCGGCGCCGCCCAGCGATTCCAGTAAATTCTTGATCTGGATGGATTTCTCTTCCAGCACATCAAAGTTTTCTCCATACAATTTGACCGCTAACTGCGCTTTAACTCCGGTTAAAAGTTCATCCAGATTATGAGCGATAGGCTGTGTAATATTCAAAGTAACACCGGGATATTCCAGCAGCTTGAGTTCAATCGCATGAATGAGTTGATCTTTATTGTGAAAATTTTTCCATTTTCCCTGAGGTTTCAAATCCAGCAGCATTTGCGCCTCGTTGACGAAATGGGCATGGCTTCCCACTTCTCCCCGTCCGATACGGGTCAATACTCCGGAAATCTCTGGGATCGCCAGCAGATCCTTTTCCATGGAGGAGGAAATATTGATGGTTTCCTGAAGGCTGATATTGGGATCAAAGGCCGCCCGGACATGCAGGGAGCCTTCTTCCAAAGAAGGAATGTATTCTCTTCCCAAAAAGGGAAAGAGCAGCACCCCGATGAGAAAAATGACAGCAGTTAGAAAAAAGACCGGTTTGCGGTGGCGGCTGCAGTACTGAAATATGGGAATATAGATGTTCCGGAACCTCCGGGTGAGAAACGGTTCCGGGGCCGCTTGCAGCCGGGGAGAAATCATGTAATAGGATAGAGCCGGGATGACAAATAATGTGAAAATCAGCGAGCCTGCAAGGGCAAATGAAATCGTTAATCCCATGGGGCGAAACATGATTCCCTCAACTCCGGTTAAAGTGAAGATCGGCAGAAAAACCAGAATGATGATTGTCACAGCATAAAAAATCGGCCGGCCCACTTCTTTGCCGGCGGCGATAATAGCTGCGCTTTTATCACTGCCCGGAAGAGAAAGATGCCTATGGATATTTTCGACCAGGATAATTGCGGCGTCAGCGATAAGCCCGATCCCGATGGCCAGCCCGCCGAATGACATCAAATCGGCAGCTAAATTCATTCGCTGCATCATAATAAATGAGAATAAAATGGAAAAAGGCAGAGTTAAGACCACAATGAATGCAGAGGGGAGATGTCCCATAAAGAGAAACAGGACCAGAATCACCAAACCGATCCCGACTAATAGACTAATGGAAACGGTGGAAAAGCATTTATTAACCAGAGCCGCCTGGTTGTAAAAAGGAACAATCCGGACTCCGGCGGGAAGAGAACGGTTGATCTCAAGTATCCGTGTTTCCAGGTCTTTTATAACCCTGGCTGTGTTGCTGCCGAATAGTTTCAGCACCATACCAACAACTTTTTCACCTGTTCCATTAACCAGGGCCGCCCCTCTTTTTATGGCCGGAAGGATTTCCACCCTGGCCACATCTTTAAGATATAGCGGCGTCCCGCCTCGTTCGGATACGAGAATATTTTCCAGATCGAGGATGGATTCGATCAGGCCGGTACTGCGGACGATATATTCTTCTTTTCCCTTGGTGATGAAGCTGGCTCCGATATTCTGATTATTTTGTTTGACTCTGTCGGCTATATCGGAGATGGTCAACCCGTATTTTAAAAGCGTCTGGGGATTTATCAATATTTGATATTGCTTAATATCTCCGCCGATACTCAATACCTGCGAGACCTGGGGGACGGATTTAAATTCAAATTTTACCAGCCAGTCTTGAAGGGTGCGCAGCTCCATAGCAGAATAGCCCTCTCCCTCCAAATAATACAGATACACCATTCCCAAGCCGGTGGCGATCGGTCCCAGAACAGGATTGCGGGCTTGTTCCGGGATTTGATCCCGGACTTCCAATAAGCGCTGCGAAACCAGGTTCCGGGCCCAATAAATATCGGTTCCTCCTTCAAAATAAAGACTGACCATGGAAAGAGCGAAGGTAGAAAAAGACCTGATTCTTTCAATTTTCGGAAGTCCGAACATGGAAGATTCAATAGGGTAGGATATCAGCCGCTCAACTTCTTCCGGAGCCATCCCATGGGCTTCCGTATAAATTTGGACCATAGGCGGCGAGGGATCGGGGAATACGTCAATAGTTAGATCGCGATAGGACATGATCCCGAGTCCGGCAACGATCAAAGCCGCGAAAATGATGAAAATTCTCTGTTTGATTGAAAAACGGATTATGGATTTAATCATACTGATCCCGCTTAATGGGCATGAGCATGGCCGAATGTTCCCTTGCTTAATTCAGATTTCAAGGTAAAGGCCCCTTCCGTAACGATGGTTTCGCCGGATTTAAGCCCGGATCTGACTGTAGCCCATCCGTTGATATGATCCCGGATTTCAACCCGACGGATACTGAAAACACCGGGCCCGGTTTGTATGAATACGATTTTCTCTTCCCCCAGGCTTTGAAGGGCGTTTTCAGGAACAGCCAGCTGCTTGTGGACTGCGGGGCTTGGAATGACCCCGCGGACGTACATGTTTGGTTTTAATTTCAATCTCTTGTTTTCCACTTCAACCCGAACTGTGACTGTCCGGAGCTGTTCATCAATAACATCGCTTATATAAGTTATCCGGCCGGGGAAAATTTCGTCTCCGTAAACCGATGTTTGGATTCTTACTTCACCGTCCGTGCTGAGGTGTGGGAGATCTTTCTCGTACGCATCCAGCTGGACCCATAGCCGGTTGAGGTCAGTGATGGTGAAAATGGTCTTTTCAGGTTTGATATGTTCACCGATAATAATATTCCGAAAAACAATGGTTCCGGAAATAGGCGATACGATAGGGAGAAAAGGGTCGGCCACTTCGCATTTATATGGCTGAGATTCAACAAATTCACATTTCTTGATCATTTCTTCAATGTATGCATGATCAATGCCGTAGGAATGAAGTGCGGATCCCAGCGCACCGTATTTGGTCGAAGCCTGCTGGTACGCCGCTTCCCGCCGGTCGTGTTCCTTTTTTTCAATCGCTTTTTCTTCCAGAAGCATTTTGGCGCGGTCATACTCCAGGCGGCTGAGCATGTAGACGGACCGGGCTTCCAAAAAGGCAGCCTGCGCCTGGGCGAACTCCGGAGAATTGATAACAGCGAGAGCGTCTCCTTTTTGAACCCGGGAGCCAAGGTCGGTTTTTATCCCGGTAACCTTTCCGGCCACATAAGAAGAAATATCAGCGGTGCGGTTTTGATTGAGGACGACAATCCCGGGAAGTTGAATTTTTGCCTGCAGATCGCGCATTTCAACAGGGATTGTTTCAATGTTCCACTCTTTTTGTTTTTCCGAAGACAAATGCAAGGTTTCAACTCCGGATTCGTGCGTATGCTCCGCAGCCTGCTCATGGTGATTCCCGCTGGAGGATGCCGATTCATGCTGATGATTTTCGGATGTGCCGTCATTGGTATGATTATCTGATGCACTCGTTCCGCATCCGGTTAAAATGAACATTATCGCGATTAAAGGAATGATCAATTCTTTCATTTGATTGTTTCTCCAGCCGCCATCTCCAAGCCGGCTTTTTCCAGGCTCCATGTGAGGAGAGCCTGATCATAATCTTTTTGAATCTGCAAGAAAATTCTTTTGGAATCGAGGTAATCAATAAGCGATATTTCACCATTCTGATAACTGAACCTCGCGATCCTTTCGCTTTCCCTGGCTTGTTTCAGCAACCCTTTTTGGAAAAGATCCAGGGTTTTTTCCGCTAACAGCAGCCGGGAATAACGGGTCCTGATATTTGCTGCCAGCTCAATCTCCAGTGAAGTCATTTCCTGCTGATGAGATTCCAGCAGCCTTTGGCTTCGGGCGATTTCTCCGGAATTGAAATCCCAGAGTGGAATATTCAGAGAAACCCCCAAACCTTTATTTTGGCCATGCAGTTCTTTGGCTGTGAATGCGGACAGCTCAAGGTCAGGTAGCCGCTGCCAGCGGTTGAAATTCCAAAGATTTGCGGCCTGTTCCACTTCTTTCTCCTTTTTTTTAAGACTGGGGTGATTGTTTAAAGCTGCTTCCAGCAAGGTATCCAATGATTTGCTGACCGGATGATAATCAAGTTCCCCGGCCAGAAAAAAATCTTCGGGCAGGGCCCGGCCCAGGCTGGCATTGAGATTTTCGCGGGCCGTCTGCAGCTCAGTCCGGATACGTATGACTTCATTTTCCGCCTGCATGGATTCAACTTCCAGCTTCAAGGCTTCCAGCTCTTTGACTTCTCCCAGTTCTGCTTTCTTCGCGATTAAATGATAAATCTCGCGAATAGATTGGAAATTTTCAACAGTCAGCTCTTCTCCCCGTTTAAGCCATAAGATTGTGAAAAATAATTCCTTTATTTCATATTCAATTTGGAGCTTGTACGCATGGGAATGATATTCTTCGGCCTGCCAGCCGGATTGAAAGGATTGAATGCGGTAATGGCGCTTAAAAGGATTTTCAAAGGGTTGATTCAAAGATAACCCTTGTGTTGTCCGGTGGATGGTTCCTTCAAAATTTTCAGCACCCCCAATCTGATAACTAAGGCTGGGATTGGCATACGAACGGGATTGATGCAAGGCGGCTTTTTTTGCTTCGACCTTGTGATTAATAGCGGCTATACGGGGATTTTTAGCGATGCCGATTTCCAGAATTTCTTTCAGGCTGAATTCACGTTGTGATTGGGAATAAAGAAGAAGCGGAAACAAGCTTGATATAAGCAGATATCCTGAAAAAATGCCCTGCAGCCGTGAGGATTGTCTTTTCATTATTCATTCCAGAAAAAACATTCTACCTGTTTCGATGAAAATAATAAACCCGTCGTTCGCTTTGCTCGGGACAACCTGGATCAATCTCGGCCCGCCCAAAAAGAAAAAAATTGCGCTTAAGATGAAAATAAGAAAAAAACAAACGTTTCATAGATTCTGAAATTTGCAGCCGGTATATGTTGGAATGAAAAATAAACAGCTATAACACCGCAATTTTTTTATGAATGATTCAGGGTGCGTCAGATTCGCCACCAGTAGGAAAATTTGATGAAATAATACCGGCTTTCTTCCCTGAAAATGCCCAAATCATCTTTTATCTGGCTGTTATCCATTCCGAGATAGAAGACAGTTCCGGGACGGTACTCATAACTCAGCAGCAGGCTGCCGTAAAAATCGCCGTAGTAATCATTGTAATCGGTTATAAGGCGAAGAGACAGAGACCGGGATAACTGGTAGTTGATCCTCTGGCTTATGATATTGATACGGTATATCTGGTCGCCGCCTTTCTTATCATAAAAAGTATTATTACTGAAATTGTAAAAAATCCGGAAATTTGCCAGTGGTTTAAAGGTGGCTCGAAATCCATAGGATATTAAGTATCCGAGATAGGGATTTTCATCGTAATAAATGCCGTCGCCCATGGAAAAGGACAGGTTTCCGGAAAACCAGGACAAGGGATCGGAATTCAAGTGCATCCGCACGGAGTTTTTATAAAAGTCTATGTCTTCATACCGCTCCAATTCAGAGGTGAAGCGCGCGAAAAGAAAAGTCCCCCGCCAACCGCTGATAAATCCTCCGATTTGGATTTCTTCATCCGTCAGGTTGTTGTTGAAATCATAGTTCCGGCGGTATTCAATGGAAGGCCGGATGTCGACAATAATATCATTTTGAGGAAGGATATTATAACCAAGCCGGGTGTGAAATGATTTGATATCTTTTCTTCGGAGGAATCCGAGCGATGCTTCAAAATCTTCCGGCAGGTAATTATAATCCGCGGACAGGCTCCAGTGACGGGATTGCCGGCTGAGATTGAAGCTCATAGCGGGGACCCAGCCGGTGTTTTCTCCGCCAACCTGGCTGTGGGACCCGACGATCTGAAAGGAGAGCCGGGTATAGTCATCAAATTTAAAGTGGCCGTCCACGCCGCCCACCCGGTTATGGTTATCGGTTAGGGTATCCCAGCCCTGCCCGGTTTCCTTGTCGGTGAAAACAAATCCGATATAGGATTCCGGATAGAGATCTTGTTTAAGGCGAAAGATATTGATCAGGCCCCTGGTGTTCTCCTGCAGGGCCTCTATGTCCGTGCCGGCAGGAGCAGGGATATTGATGTATGTGGGCGTTTCATCATAGGCGCTGAGAAATCCTAAAGTGGTCTTGCCGGTTTTTCCTGTCAGCTTGGTCCCCCATGCGGGATTAGTGATACTGCGGGTATAAATCAATTCGATGGGAGTATCAAAAATATCCCGTCCTTCCAGGAAAAAGGGACGCCGTTCCGGAAAATACAGCGGATATCTTTGATTGACATTAACTTGAGGCATATCCGCTTCGATCTGGCTGAAATCAGGATTGACTGTCAGGTCTGCGGTCAAGTCGGAGGTAATCCCATATTTAAGATTGAGGCTGGGTTGGGGGTTGAATTTTTCATGGGCGGATTGGATCCCGGTGAGCACGGGCATCACTTCAAAATTGCGGCCTTTCTCAAGCGGACCCTCAATTTTCAATGTCCCGGCCTGAATCAGAAAACCGTTGACGTCGCGGGAACGCGGAGCCCAGTAAATATCTTCATTTTTACGCTGGATATTTCTTCTTACCTGAAGCCCCCATGTCTGAGTGGGGGCATTGGGAAACCGTAAGCTTTTAAAGGGAATTTGAATTTCTACTGTGTATCCCTGGGCATCCATTTCGGCTCCGGTCAGAAAATATGTATCCCAGGATTTGTCAATCCCGTCAAAACCGCCGCCCGGACGCCGCCGGCGGTTTTCCAAATACATTCCGTCAGACTGAACCCCGCAGGGATTTACCTTAAAGACAAAGGCCTGCTTTTTATCATTGAAAGTATCGAAATAGATGGAGATCTCATCGTCGCCCATAACTTCGTCCCGCTTTGTCAGGCAGGCCCGGATGGCGCCGGGATTGGAATCATAGGCGCGGGCCCCGACATAGAGGTTTTGACTGTCATAGCCGATATAAACCACGGTTTCTTCGGATGGCTTGCCGCCTTCCACCGGTTCATACTGGGTGAATTGATCTAAAACCGAAGCCTTTTCCCAAAAGGGGTCATCCAGGAAGCCGTCAATTTTTGGTGGGGGGGAATTTTCAGCAGCATTGACGACAAAATTACCGCTGCCGGATGCCGATGGAGCAGGGAGAATACATAAGAGTAAGCCTGCCAGCATTAAATGCAACTTTTTCATAAACGAATGTCCTCGAAGCATAACCCGGCTTATTCAATGCTTCATGATTAAGCGCCGGGATAACGTAATTCCTGAATTTTAATGATGAATAAAACAGGTATACTAATACTATTTCCGGAAAATGTCTACTTGCCGTACATCTGATTCATACTAATGTCGTGTTCACTCAAATTGGTTCCTATATCGCGAAAAAGCTGAGCCAAAGAAAGCTTATAATCGATGATTGCCCGCAATTCACTGCTGCGGGCGTTCGCTAAATCGGTTTGGTACTGCAGCACTAAAAAATTAGTGGACAACCCCACTTTGAGTTTTTCTTCCTCCGCGGCCAGCTGCTTCTCCGCAAACTCCCGGGCGGTTTTATAAGCCCGGATGCGTTTGAAATTGCTCTCTACATTGCGTACCGCGATTTTAATATCGCGGAACAGCTGCTGCTGCTGGTTTTCAATCTGCATGCGGGCTTGTCCTAGATTGACCTGAGCCTGGGCCAACTGGGCCCGTGAAAATACATCATTGAGGGGCAGGTCCAGGGTTAACCCCAGCGTCCAGTTTTTGTATTTGAAACCGAAGGCGTCTTCCAGTGAATCTGAAAACCCTCCGGGGATGCGGTCAATAATAACGCCCGTCAGAGGATTATTATTCAGATAGACGAGCTGGTCTCCGGAAACGCCGGGGCTGTAATATTGGGCGTTCAAGCTTAAATCCGGAAGCATTTGGTTCTTGGCATAGCTGAGGTCCAGCTCGGTGTTTTTCAGGTTGATCCGGCTGGCATTAAGATCCGGCCGTTTATCCATTGCAGTGGCCAATGCTTCTTCCAAGGATATTTCCGTCGATTCGTAATCCGGGGCATCAGAAGGAACGAGGTGGATCATTTCCGCTTGGATATTTTCTGTTTTCAGGTTGAGCAATGTCTTCAACCGGTCTTCCTGGTTCTTCACTTGTGTTTCGGCGGCCAGAATGTCCGCTTCGCGCTGGGCGACACTGGTTTGGGCGTTGATCACTTCCATAGGAGCCATGGTCCCCACTTCAACCGCCCGCCGGTTTTTCTCTAAAAGCTGCTCGGCTTGTTTAAGAGACTGTTTTTTGACTTCCAGGTCCTGAATATAATAAACCAGATTCCAATATGTATCCTCAACTTGATATACCAGGTCTTGAACGGATTTTTTGAAGGATTCCTCTGTAGCAGCCAGACTGTTGCCGGCGATCAGTATTTCCCGTCGTCCCATCTTCAGGCCGAAGTTTTGCAGCAGCGGCTGTTGAAGCGAAAAACTCAGCTCAGCGCCGTACCTGGGATTAATGGTTTGGAAATTCCGGTTGGTATCAAATTTATAACCGGACATTTGAGCAGATAAATTCCCGCCGGTGGGAAGCTGCTGGGTGATGGAAAAGTCATAGTTCGAATTCTGTGTTGAGACCTTATCCGCAGCATCTAAAAATGAATACGAAGCTGAATTTTGTTCTCTTTGGCTGAACCCCAGTGAAAGGGTGGGGATGAATTTTTCCTGCGCCTGGTTTACGGAAATAGCCGCCAGTTCCGGGTTAAGGATCTCAATTTGGATCCCAAGATTATTCTTAAGCGCCTTTAAAATACTGTCCTCCAAGGAGAGCTGCATTTCTTGCTCCTGAGCGAATAGAGGAGTGAGCGTGAATATGAAAAGAAGCAAACTCACGATTAATGTTCGGATTGTCATGTGAACCTCCAAAATGATGTCATATGTTTTTTTAACCATATATCTATACGATTGGTTTCGCTATTTGTTATCAAGAGCAAATTAAATCGTCTCTCCAGGGCCTGATTCATCGTGCAGCGGCAATCGCGGCCAGTGAATAATCCAGCCTAATAGAATAATACTTGTAAAAATAATTCTTTTCTTCATTCTTTGGGATTTTTTCTAGAGGGGTCTTCTCTTTGTTTGTCCTTTTCTCTTTTTTCCCATTCCTCCCGCCGCAGCTTGCGGTAGTTTTCAATCATCGCATCAAATTTTATTTTTTGCTCATCGTTGAGAACTTGCCTGATGTCATCGAGCAGATGGCTGCGGAGAGAGCTGAATTGTTTGTGGATTTCTCTTTGCAATTCTTTCAAACGGCTCTCATTTTGCTCAAAGACATCACGAATCGCTTCCTGCTGCTTTTCACTCAGCTGCAGGGTCTGCGCCATTTCTTCCATTGTAGGAAAGTGAACCCGTTCGCGACGGTCACGCTTTTGTTGTTTCTCAGTGTTCAATAGGTTTCGCTCCAGGAGAATTCCGCCGAGAATTCCGGCTGTAAACACCAGAATAAAAGAGATGATGATCCAAAATTTATATGAATTTCTCATGGAAAGGGCCTCCTCAGCCCAGGATATTCGCTCCAGGCGGTGAAAATTATCCGCATATTGGCGGATTCAGCTCCTAATTCCTCCTCCATCAAGGGCCAGGTTTCTTCAAAAGGATTTTGATTATGCAGAAGAATTTCGGATTGACTGAATTCAGGGGTGGAAGCAGGCGGAATGAAGACAATAACGGCAGCCAAGAGAACAATGGTTAACAGAGAAACCGGCATGGCACGCAAAGCCCATCTTTTCCATACTGTTTCCGGTTGATATCCTTGGGTAAGCCGGGATTTCAGCCGGGTGATAAAATAGGGCGAGGCTGCTGGAAACTCCTGGTTTTTCATACAGCTCAGCATAGCTTGATATTCTTTATTTTTCCGGCGGCATTCCGGACAAATTTCTAAATGCAGGTCCAATGCGGCTGATTGTTCAGGCTCCAATCTTCCGTCTAAAAAAAGGGAAAGATACTGTTCCGCTTTTTTGCACCTCATGTTTTCCTCCTGTCCGGATAAAGATAGGGACCAATTTTTTCACGCAGGGATTTTCGGGCCCGGAAAAGCCGGGAATCAACCGTCCCTTCAGAAATTTTCAAAATGCGGGCGATTTCTGCATAGGATAAACCCTGCAAATCCCGTAAAGTTATGATAATGCGGTGTTTGGCGGGTAAACCCTCCATCACCTTATGAATAATCCGTGATAATTCTTTCTGATCGGTTTTGCGGTCAGGACGGGTTGTGGTGTTTTCCGGATATTTATATTCGTGATTATTCAGTGATTCTTCCCGGATGTGGTCTGCTTTTCGTAAATAATCTTTGGCTGTATTGACAGCAATCCGGTAAAGCCAGGTTCCAAAAGAGGAATTAAATTTGAACCGGGATAGAGCGTTGAAGGCTTTAAAAAAAGTTTCCTGGGCCAAATCTTCCGCAGTTTCATGGTTGCGTGTGAAGATGTATGCAAGATTAATCATTTTATTCATATATTCTCTTACCAGTTCGGTAAAGGCTTCTTCATTTCCTTTCTGTGCTTCCTGAACCAGGTTGTGTTCGTTCATTAATTTTCAAACTTTTCAAATCCTCCGTCTCATTACATTAGACGAAGGGTTCAGTAAATTCTTCCATTCAGGTTATTTGGCTTATTATTTATTTATATTAAAAGAGATGCAAGTTCCGGAAAATTCGCTTGGCTGTCGAACTGATTGCCCGTGTGATGGAATACACTCCGACCGATGAAAGCTTCACAGTGAACCACCGCAATCCGGCTGATGACCAGTGGTCATGGTGACTATTGTTTGCGCACAGCGCTCCATTCAACTGTCCGGTTCATGACGGCAGCTTCACCGGACATGGCATTACTTTCTACAGTTCCGGTATAGGCCATGGTGAATTCACCCCGCTGGGTTGAGCGCTGGACAGTCCATTCAATGGCTGTCCCTTTAATGGTCCCCTCTCCGGTGAATTCACCTCCCCGCATTCCCTTCATTGTGACAGTGATGGATTCTCCATCCTGCTGAATGTTCATGCTCTGAGTCATATCACCCCGCTGTGTTTGCACAGTGAGTTCCCATTCTCCGCTTACATCCGTAACGGTATCCGCGAAGAAAAGAACAGATATTAACAAAAAAAGGCTTAAAAATGATATTTTTTTCATTTTACCTCCAAATATATTTTGACGAACGATTAGATTGACTTCTTCCATTTTATTTTAACTAGGAGCGGTGAAATCTAAAGGGAGCGCATGCCGGGCCAAAATGCCGCGAGGGATCGATTTTTTGTGACAATATTGTCGTATTTGTAACATTTTTGTTATGATAAAAAATGCAGGCGTTGAAAAATAGCCTGATGGCAGAAAAATGCCGAGGTTGGCATGCTTTTGGCACTACTTTTGGATTGAGGTAGCGTGATGAACGTATTTATAAAGAGCACAACTATCATTTGGGGGGGGATCTTATTTTTTTTGATGGTTTCTCCCGCTATGAGCCAGCCGAATAAATATTTTTATCATTCTGACAGGGAAATAATCCTGGAAGGGACTATCCAGCATTCCGAGGAGGAGCCGAGGTACCGGGGACGGGCCCAATTCCTGATTATCCATATTAAAGATAAGGCTGCTGGGGAAATATTCAGCGTTGAACTTTGTCCTGAATGGTTTTTAGACTGGGATTTGCAGCCGGGACAACAAGTCAAAATAACCGGCTCTGTTACCCGGAGGGGAGGGGAATTGCGTCATATTATCGCCCGCAAGATCACATTTGAGGACCGAATCAAAGAACTCAGGGATAAATACGGATTTCCCAATTGGCGGGGCAGGCACCGGCGGCGCTGAAGGAAAAAGCAGGATTGAAAAAAAGACATTTTCTGCTGTTTTTTTATATGCCGTTTTTGGGCTTTATTGTTTTGTTTTTTATTTTTTCTTCCATCAACCGAAGCCTGATTCGCGACCGGGTCGAGCATTTAGTGGAGGATCAGCTTCGTGCACAAGCCGATATTTTAAAAGCGGATATTTTGCGGGCATTGGAAAGGGAGACGGCACCAAGGGAAATTCTAGATCGTTATGACCAGGCGGAGACGATCCATTTTATGGCCCTTTTAGATAATACATTAGCGCCGCTGGATTGGAGAACACGGTTCGAAGGTTATCTTCCATTGGCTTCTCAGGAAAACAAGGGCCGGGACTCATGGATTATTGATTCACCTATCGGGAAAATTTTCAACCTGCTTTCTTCTGTAAAAACCGGACAGGGACAAACTTATTATCTTTATCTGGGCTATTCCCTGGAGAACTTGGAGGGAATGCTGGCCAGGTCAGAGCGCTTGTTCTGGATTTTATTGGGAGCTATAGGGGGTGCCGGGATTCTATTCTACATTGGGCTTTTCCAAATCCAAAACCGTTACGTGCAAAAAGTCCGTGAATTGGATGAGCAGGTTCGGCAGAAAGAACGCTTCCGGGAAATATCGGCTTTCACCTCCGGGGTCGCGCATGAAATCAAAAATCCTCTGAACCGCTTGTCCTTGCTTATGGAGTTGATGCAGAAAAAAGGAAATGATTCGGTCACGGCCCTGACATCAAAAGGGAAAGCAGAAGTTAAAATCATCGCTGAGATTATCGACCGTTTTTCCGCCGCACTCAAACCCCTGCGGATCAAGCGTGAAACCTTTAACTTCAAAGACCTGGCGGAAGAGGTCATTCTTTCATTAAACAACCGGTATCCAGATTCGAATATAAAGTTCTCACTGGAAAACAAGGTGTCATTTAAGGGAGACCGCAACCTCATGCGGCAGGCTCTCTATAATGTAATAGAAAACGCGGTGGAGGCTGCCGGGGGAAATAAAGTCATGATGAGGGCTGCCAATGAAAGACCGGGGATTCGGATCACTGTCCGGGATACGGGTCCGGGAATTGATCCGGAAGATGCCGAGCATATTTTCGAACCTTTTTTCAGCCGGAAAAACAAGGGAATGGGAGTGGGTTTATTTCTTACCCGAAAAATCATTGAAGCTCACGGCGGCAGCACCCGGCTTTTTTCGTCACCGGAAAAAGGGACGACTTTCACCATCATATTACCTGGAGAATGAAAATGAGCCGAGCGAATATTCTAATCATTGAAGACGATGCCATGCAGCGCGAATTGATCAGGGAGAATCTAGAAGGCGAGAATTACCAGGTCTTTGAAGCAGCCGGAAGCCGGGGTGCCCTTCAGATTTTAGAGAATCAACAAGTGGATCTCGCTGTAGTTGACTTTCGACTGGAAAAAGAAACAGGGCTGGATGTTACACGAAAGATTCTATTTTCGAATCCTCTTATAACCATCATTATGGTAACAGCCTACGGCAATGTCGAAACCGCGGTTGAAGCCATGAAAAAAGGTGTTTATGATTTTATCCCGAAGCCCATTGATTTTGATAATTTTTTATTGGTTATTTCCCGGGCGCTGGAGCGTCAAAAGCTGCGAAGGGAAGTGAAGCAGCTGCGCCGTTCACTGGAACAAAAATTCAGTGCAAAAAATTTTGTTTTTCAATCCGCTGCAATGGAGAGAGTTGTGCATCTTATGGTCAAAGCGTCCGAAAGCGAAGCCACGGTTTTGATATCCGGGGAAACCGGAACCGGAAAAGACCTGGTCGCTCGCAGCATTCATTATTCTTCCCGGAGAAAAGAAGGCCCCTTTATGGCGGTAAATATTCCGTCTTTTCCTGAAACTCTATTAGAGAGTGAATTATTCGGATCGGAAAAGGGTGCGTTCACAGGCGCTCATGAACGCAAAACAGGGAAATTTGAAGGAGCCGGAGGGGGGACGCTTTTTCTGGATGAAATTGGAGATATGCCGCTTTCAAGTCAGGTGAAATTGCTGCGCTTTCTCCAGGACCGGAATTTTTTCCGGCTGGGTTCTTCAAAGCCCATTCAGGCTGATGTCCGGATCATGGCCGCGACGAACCGGGACCTTGAAGATCTGATGCGGCAAAATCAATTCCGTCAAGACTTGTATTTCCGGCTGAATGTGGTTCGAATCCATGTCCCGCCGTTGCGGGAAAGGAAAGAAGACATCCCGGCTCTTACCGATCATTTTATCCGGAAATACAGCCGGAGGGAGAAGAAGGAAATCCGGGGAGTATCAAGGGAAGCCATGAACCAGCTTATGAATTATTCTTTTCCCGGGAATATACGGGAGCTGGAAAATATTATTGAACGGGCTGTGGTTTTTGCCGAAGAAGAGGATATCGTCAGAAGCGACCTTCCGGTATTTTTAGAAGAAAAGAAGGAAGGAGACCTCTGTACTGAAGACCTTTCCCTGCCGGAAAAAATCAAACGGCTGGAAACCAGGGAAATAAAAAGGGCTCTGCGGGAAAATGGGGGAATTAAAGCCCGGACAGCCCGTGCTTTGGGGCTGACGGAAAGAATGTTGAGTTATAAGATGAAAAATTACAATATTGAATGAAATCCATAAACTTAAAAATGCGCAAAACCACGAAGCGATTCACGAAAAAACCCGAGAGGCATGATGGATATTATGACAGCAATAAAGGCGTCTAATGCAAACCCCAAACTGCTTTTGGCTTGACAACTTGTGATTGATACGCCAAAATTTCTGGTTATGGCAATTAGGGAAGAGCATCCGGATGCGCTCTTTTTGAAATTTGATGCGATGCCTTCTGTTTGGTGTTCCGGATGCGGCATTGGAATAGTCGTTAATACGTTTATCCAATCCCTGAAAAAAAATTCTTTACCTCTTGAAAAGATCCGGCTGGTTTCAAGCGGACTGGGCTGTACAGGGAAAATAATCGGGTATGTTAAATTAAATACAATTCATGCTCAAGGGAAAGATCCTTTCTTAACCGCTCTAAACAGCAGGGAAATAAGGCCGGGCACGAAAACCATTATTTTTATTCAGGATTCTGATATTATGGTTCACGGCCTGGAAGGAATGGTCAAGGCCTGTCATTCCGGCCGAAATGTGATCGTTGTTTATTTCAATAGTTTTATCTTCCATGTTCTCAGTCTTCAAAAAAGATGCCGGAATCTGTCGAAGCCGGAGGTTCTTTTCAATCTGCCCGCATTTGCCAATCGAAGCGGAGCTTCGGTGATTGCCCGCTGGACTCCATTGCATTGCCGCCGCCTAATGTCCTCCTTGCGTGCGGCCTTGCTAAAGCCAGGATTTTCATTCTTGGAAATCGTATCCCCCTGTCTCATGTACTATGCCGGGGCGGAAAACCCTTCGGGAAACCTGGATAGAATGAAGCTGTTTTTAAACAATGCTTGTATTAATCATCAAGCTGCCTGGGAAGAACTGGAACTTCGGGACCTCAATGAATTTTATGTCGGCCATTTTTCGGAAAAAAAATGATTCCAGATGTAAAGAATAATGCAGATGACCGAACTCATCCCAAGGATGATTTCCTGAATCTGGATGCTTTTCCTACAGTTTGGTGCTCCGGCTGCGGAATCGGAACCGCTCTCTATGCTTTGTTTGAAGCGGCTAAGGAAATGGGCATTCAATCTCAACTCAGTGTATTCAGCGGAACCGGATGCACGGGAAGAGTCTCTGATTGTTTGAGTGTGTCTGCGCATTCGGCTGACAATGGATTTGTTGTTGCCGCCGCTGCGGAGTGGAAAAGAAAAAAGCTGCAGACAAAAGCGGTTGCTGTGATTAACAACTCCGATATGCTTTTAACCGGGGGGCAAGATATTCTGGACGCGGGAAAAAATCAGGATGACCTGGTTTTGATCATCATCAATAATATAATCTATACCTTGAGCCGGGACAGGGCCTATCCGTTGACGCCTTTCATGCGTTCCAGCATAGACGGAGAAAGTGATTTGCCCTTTAATATTCCCTATTTTTCTTACAAGGCTGGCGCCGGATTGATTGCCCGCTGGAATCCTCTCAGAGCAGGATGGATGCGGCATACCTTGATTGATGCCCTGTCGGCGGATGGGTTGTCTGTTGTTGAGATGGTCTCGCCCTGTGTGATATTCCGGGCTGAAAACAGAGAAATTTTGAACCCGGTGGAAAGAATGTCTTTTCTCAATCGTTTTTCTGAGATGCGTTATCAGGAACCCTCGAGTGAAATGGACTTGCGTTGTCCCGGCCCCATTATTTTGGGCCGGTTTACGCCTGCTGCCGGAGACAAGGAACTCAATCATCATGAAAGTTGAAGTTGTCGTTATTCAGGACCGCTGTAAAGGATGCGGGATATGTGCGGCGGTTTGCCAAACAGGCGTTTTGGAATTGGGCAAAAACAAAAACAGCCGCGGTGTCTGTACCCCTGTGGTTGTTAAACCGGAAAAGTGTCTCAATTGCGGCCTGTGTGAGATGTTTTGCCCCGACTTTGCTATTTGGGTGGCTGAGGAGTTGAATGAGGCGGCATCATGAGTCACAGGATTATTCACAAACGGATGCTTAACCCGGAAATATTTTTGATTGAACTGGATGCGTTTCATGTGGCCGACAGATTTCAAGCCGGACAATTCGTTATCATCCGCATGCATGAACGAAGTGAACGGATTCCTCTAACCGTTGCGGATGTGAATGTGCGCGCAGGATCGATTACGTTGATTTTCCAAGTGGTTGGGAAATCCACTTTAGAACTCAGCACCTGGAAGGAGGGCGATCAAATTCTGAATTGCGTGGGACCCTTGGGAAATCCAACCGAGATAAAACGGTTCGGCCGGGTGATATGTGTAGGAGGAGGAACCGGGATTGCCTGCATTTACCCTATTGTCAGAGCATTGTCTCAGGCCGGCAACACGGTAACCACCATTATAGGAGCCAGGACAGTCTCAATGCTGATTCTGGAAAAAGAATTGCGGGATTGCAGTCAAAATGTATTGGTGGCGACGGATGACGGATCCCGTGGGCATAAGGGATTTGTGACGGATGTCCTGCAAAAGGTTATCGACGAATCAAGCTGCTTCCAAGGTCCTGGAGTCGACCGTGTGATCACCATTGGCCCACCGGCTATGATGAGGGAGGCTGCCCGTGTAACAAAGGATAAAAATATTACTACAATTGCCAGTTTAAACACAATTATGGTGGACGGGACAGGAATGTGCGGGGGATGCCGGGCGTACATTGACGGCAGGATGAAACTGGCCTGTATTGACGGTCCTGAATTTGATGCGCATAAAATCGATTTCGATGACGTGATCAGCCGGCTGGAAATGTTTAAAAAAAAGGAAATAAAAGCGGAACAGGATTATCGCCGGAAAATAGGTGTCGATCATGATTAAGCTGGGAGGGACAAGGGTTCCGATGCGGGAACAGGATCCAAATAAAAGAATCCATAATTTTTTTTCTGTTCCCCATGGATACAATGAAGACGAAGTTGTCCGGGAAGCCCGCCGGTGTATTCAATGCAGCGGAGTTCCCTGTGAAAGTGACTGTCCCATCAATATGAAGATACTGGCGATGATCCGGAATGTTTCCTGGGGGCGTTTCCGGAGTGCGTTTTTTATTATGAAACGGGATAACCCTATTCCTGCCATAACCGGAAGAGTGTGCCCGCAGGAAACCCAGTGTGAAGGGGTGTGCCCGCTCTATCACCGTGAAAATGGAATCAATATTGGCAAATTGGAAGCTTTTGTCGCGGATTGGGCAAGGAAAAGAGGCATCAAGGAGGAATTTCATATCCGGGAACGGCCGGAAAAAGTGGCCGTGGTCGGGTCCGGTCCTGCGGGGATCAGCTGCGCCGTGGATTTACGCAGACAGGGCTACCAGGTAACAATGTTCGAGGCCCTCCACAAGGCCGGTGGTGTGCTTCAGTACGGGATACCCGCTTTTCGGCTTCCAACAGAAATTGTTGATTATGAGATAAATTTTTTGAATGAAATCGGAGTGGATATCAAGCTGAATTTTTTTGTCGGTCAAAACCTGAGTTTTGACGAGCTCCTGAAAAATTACCAGGCCGTTTTTCTTGGGACAGGGGCAGGAGCTCCGCTTTTCATGAAAATTCCGGGAGAAAATTTAAAAGGAGTTTATTCCGCCAATGAATTTCTTATCAGAGTCAATTTGATGAAGGCTTATAAATTTACGGATTATGATACGCCGATTGAATGCGGAAAGACAATCGGTATCATCGGGGCCGGGAATGTGGCCATGGATGCCGCCCGCTGCGCTCTGCGGCTGGGAGTAGAGAAGGTTTATATTCTTTACCGGCGCACAAAAAAAGAAGCGCCGGCCAGAGATGAGGAAGTCCAGCATGCTTTGGAGGAAGGAGTGATCTTCCAGGAATTGGTTTCACCTAAGAAGCTTACCGGAGATGATGATGGCTGGTTAAAAGAAGTGGAGATGTTTAAGATGGAATTATCTGAGCCGGATGAAAGCGGGCGCCCGCGGCCTGTGAAAATCGAAGGAAGCGAATACAGTTTGGATTGCGAGACACTGGTCGAAGCGTTGGGAAGCACACCCAACCGTCTTTTCCTAAGCCGGGCCAAGGAGCTCGAAGTCAATCGCTGGGGCCAGATCCAGGTAGATGAACATCTGGCTGCAAATATACCCGGCGTGTTCGCCGGCGGAGATGCTGTCCGCGGTAATGCGACAGTTATCCTGGCCTTAGGCGACGGCCGCAAGGCTGCTAAAAGCATTCATGAATATTTGTCTTAACGCAAAACGCACAAGCTCTCCCTTCTCCTTCGCAGGCATCAAGGTGACAGAATGGCAACCCTCACTCTTTCCCCATAATGAAGCGCAGCCCTTGAGGTCCTTTCGCTGCTGCGATTCTCAAGTTGACATTGAATTATAAACAGTCCATCCAATTGAGATTTGAAACATTGCGATCCGTCTATTGAAGTAGAAGGATGGAACTGAACATGTCTGGATATGAAAAGCCCGGTGCGGGCGGCCACCGCCGCCGTTTGCAGAAAAAATTTCTGCAAGGCGGGCTTGCCGGATTTCTTGATTATGAAATTATTGAACTTCTTCTTACTTTGGGCACTCCGCGAAAAGACTGTAAAGGCCCGGCAAAAAAGGCTCTGGAACGCTTTAAAACCCTGAGTGCGGTATTGGAGGCAGAAGAAGAGGATCTTCAGGAAATACCAGGAGTGGGGCCGCATAATATTTTTGGGATAAAACTCATTCGGGAAGTGTCCCGGCGTTTCTTAAAAGACCGTATGATGAGCCGCCGGGCCTGCAACTCATCCCGGGAAGTTTTTGATTACCTGTATCATACTATGCGGGAATCCTCGCGGGAAAAATTCAAAGTGCTGTTTCTGGATGCCAAGAACAGGATTATCGAAGAAAAGACCATTTTTGAGGGCACGGTGGATTCAAGCGTTGTTTACCCCCGCGAAATCATCCGGGCTGCTTTGAAATTCAATGCAATCTCTCTGATTTTTGTTCATAATCATCCTTCTGGAGACCCGGCCCCATCCCAATGCGACCGCGAAATCACCAAAGACCTGGTGTTTTCCGCCGGAGTGATGCAGATTAAAGTTCTTGATCACATTATTATCGGGAACAACCGATACTTCAGCTTTGCCGATGAGGGTTTGATTGAAGACTATGAAACCATTTTTCGCGGATTGCGGGAAGAAACACAGGCTAAGTCTATCTAAGTCTATTCGGTCTGTTCAGTCTGTTCGCTTCGCTCATCAGGATGACAAGGACTTGTCATTTTCTAAGGTACTGCACATGACAGTCTTGCCACCCGCATGGATTGAAAATAACGTGCAAGGCTTTTTTACGGGCCGAGATTGCAAAAACAGCGCAATTTTTTATGAATGAAGCATGTATATAATTCACCCGGAACCCGGAACGATGAAAGTCTCAAAGTGAACGGCCGCAATGGATAAGGGTCATGTCCAAGCCGGCCCGTATGGAGGCCGAGCGGGCACGGTTCCTCTCCGCAGGAGGGGAGAGCGAGGCCGGAATCGGAGCGGATGTCCTCGCTGGGGACAGACGCGCGGCGGCGGGATATGGCCCTTATCTATTGCCATGTGAAAACGGTTTTTATATGAGGAAGCTGATATTTGATCCGGCGGGGCAGAAGGAGATCCTTCGCTTCGCTTTGCCAAGTATGACGAAGGGGGGGGCGAGGCAGCTTGAGATCCTTTGGGCGCTAATGTGCCCTCAGGATGACAGCGGTGCTGTCATTTTCTAAGGAATAGGCCAGGCCATTTTCGAACTAATAATTAGGGCAAAGGGAATGTGAGGAGTTATTCTGTCGAGAGCCTGCGGTGAAGAACAAAGGGATCGTCATCGCTGGGAATTCCGCGCAGGCGGGAGTTAAGGGCTTTAAAGAGCCGCTTAAGTACCCGGTTGCGGGCCTTGTAATGTGCGCGGGGTGTCCGGCGGCGTGAGGGAGAAGTGGTTACAAATTCCCGCACCAGATCATTCAGCCTGGAATCGGAGGTTTTGTTTTTTTGCCAGACCCATGCGGCATGCAAGGCCGCTCCCAAAGCGGCCCCTTCTCCTTCGACGGGGACAGTTTCCGTGTCGAAAATATCGGCTATGGCCTGAACCCAGGCTTCCGATTGGGACAGCCCTCCGGTCAGACGGATCTCCTTGGGTTCGACAGGAAGCCGTCGGAACCCTTCATAAAGGTTAAGGATATGCCCCTCAAGTACCGCACGGCAGAGGACGGCCGGATTGAAATCTCCGGGCTTGAATCCAAAATAAAGCGGCGCCGCCAACGGCAGGTCAGGGGTTCTTTCCCCGCAGTACCAGGGAATCAGAACCCTTCCCCTGTTTCCTGGCTGGGTCTGAGAAACGGTACGGCTGAATTCCTCATGTGACAGCTGAAATTGGTGAAGAAATTGGTTATAACCATTGGCGAGATTAGATACACATAACAGGGGCATGTATTGACCGGTACTGTCACAAAAAGATGCGATTTCTCCAGCGGGGTCTATAAAAGGCTCGGTTAAAACAGTGGCAGCGGTTCCGCTTGTCCCCAAACTGACGGTCACCATTCCAGGATTGATATTGCCGGTTCCTACCGCTCCATACATATTGTCCCCGCTTCCGGCGTCGATTTGACATTCCGGGGAAAAGGCGAATTTTTTAACCAGATGCGGGGAAATAGGCCCGATAATGCTTTGGGAAGGACAAACCGCAGGAAGTTTATCCTGCAGTCCGGGTTCAATTGCGGAGATGACCCTATGGGACCAATCGCGGGTTTTGGGGTTCCAGAGCGCGGTCCCGGATGCATCCCCGGGTTCCATAATTTTAATCCCGCCGGAAAGATACCAATTGATATAATTGTGTACCACCAGAAAAACATTGGTTTTATGATAAAACTCCGGCTCATGCCTTTTCATATGCAGGATTTTCGGCGCGGTATATCCCGGCCGCTGTGTATTGCCGACGTGACGGATCATCGCTTTTTTCCCACCAACGGCCTCTGTCAGGATACGGCATTCTTCCGCCGTAGAATAATCGTTCCATAATTTACTGCGGGGACGGGTTAACCGGTCATGTTTATCCAGGGCCACAAGTCCGTGCATTTGTCCGGATACAGAAATACAGCGGATATCTTTGGTGTTAACAGGAGAGGAGAGCAGGTTTTCAAAGACCCGGTTAACAGCATCAATCCACATGTTCGGGTCTGATTCAGAGCAGCCCTCCGGAAGGCCGGAGATGACTCCGAGAGTGGTTTTGTATTCAGGAAGGTCTTTGTCATACTGGATGAAATCGATATGAACGACGGCTCCCTTGCCGGGATCAATCACGACCAGCTTGCAGCTTTGGGTTGAAACATCCAATCCGGCAAAAAGTGGCATTGTCCCGCGAAGTTCAGCCCAGTACGGTATCAACTCCCCTGCCGCCTTCTATTTCGAGAAGAAAGCGGTTGGGAGCGCAGATAATCCGTTCTCCGGCCAAGAAAATGGGGGCGGCATGACGGCAGATTTTTTGAGCGCAGGGAGAGTCTTCTACCCAGGCTTTTCCCTGATCAACTTTGACGGTGATGCGTCCGGAACCGGTTGTGAAAAACCTGGTGTGTTTTTGGTTTAAAGGAAAAACCGCGACTTTTCGGCCGTGATGGTAAACAACAGCGGTTTTTCCGCGGCCGGCTTTTTGCGGCATAAAGGAAAGCGTGGTCAACTGTCTTGAAGGAGCCTGGGTTTGGAAATTTTTCCATAAGGGATAGAGGCGGTCAGATCGAATGTCACGGATCCGGCCTTTTTCAACCAAGGTGAAGGATGGCGAAGCCGGCGATTGCAGGCGGCTTCCGGAAATGCAGAGATTGGCTTTAGCCGGCTTATCTACCGGTTTCCATTCTGATTTAATCAAGTGCCGCTGAATATGTTTTTTTTGCGGGTGCTGGTTCAAGAAAGCAAAACGTCCGGAAGATTGCTGAGTGCCGGCTTCCATGAATAAAAAATCCAGCCATTGGTCAGGGGTATCGGAAATCAGGTAGTATTCTTGCTGGCGGGCATTGCTCTGCGAGGCTTGAATATATTGGGCTAACAACGGTGCAGTCAATAACGTCTGTAAAAAGTTTCTTCTATCCATTTGATTCTCCTTTTTGCGGGATAATGCCGGTTATGACGGGATATATACTCCGGGAATCCCTGCGCAATTGATGAAAAAGCATCCATCCGGAGACTCCTCCTCCCAGGAAGAGCCCGAGAAATGCTGAAAAATCTGCAGATATGGGAATATACCGGGACAGAATATAACCCATGAAAGCACCGGTGACGGCGCCGGCGAGAAGACCGCCGAACAGCCTGATTAAATGACGGTTGTAAGTGGAATCGGGAATATCAAGACTGACCGTATCGCCGGAGTGAGCTCCCGCTGAATTCAAAGCCTTCAAGGAGCCTTTTTTTTGGGTATCGACACCGCATAGGCTCCGGGCGGAACAGTCATGGCATCCCTCAAGGCAGGACACTTCCACTTCAGCCATTTCTCCCTGTGTGGAAATCACGATGCCTTCATCCTTCATTATCTTTTCTAAGCCGGCCGATAGCACCGGTCGGACATTTTTCGATTTTTTCGATATGGTCCGGTTCAATTTTCTTGGAATCTTTTATGACAGCAAGATTGTCCTCCACCACAATGGCGTCGGGACTGGCCTTAGCGCATATTCCGCAGGCGATACACGCGTTTTTACAGGCTTTTTTTGCGGAAGGGCCGCGGTCCCGGGAACGGCAGAAAACCAGTATATTTTGAGAAAGAGGATGAAGCTCCAAAAGGTTGCGGGGACAGGCGTCCACACATTTTCCGCAGGCGGTGCATTTGTTTTCATCGACGACCGGCAAGCCGTCTGTTCCCATTTTGATGGCGTCAAACGGGCAGGACCGGACACAATCACCAAAGCCGAGGCAGCCGTAGACGCATTGTTTGTTGCCTCCGACTAAGTGGCCCGCTTCACATGTGGTAATCCCTATATATTGCCCTCTGGATTTAGCAGCGTCATTCGTTCCTCGGCAGTGAAGCCGGGCGATTTTTTTAACCGTTTCCGTAGACTCCACCCCCAGAATGCCGGCGATTTTTTCTGAAATTTCACTTCCCCCCACCGGGCATCCGGCCGGCTCTGCTTTTCCGGCGGCGACGGCTTGGGCAAAGGCATGACAGCCGGAATATCCGCAAGCGCCGCAATTGGCCTGAGGAAGAATTTCTGATATTTTTTCAACCTTTGGGTCTTCTTCAACCTTTAATTTTTGGTAGGCAACAGCCAGACCCACTGAAAAAAGGAAGCCCAGCGCTCCCATGGTTATAATCGGTATTAACATATCCATTATTGAATCATCCCTGAAAAGCCGGTAAAGGCCAAGGCCATAATTCCGGCGACGATTAATGCGATTCCTGCACCTTTGAGTGGTTCGGGGACATCCGCCATATCCAATTGTTCCCTGATACCGGCCATCAGGACAATAGCCAGGGTGAAGCCAAGTCCGGAACCGACTCCGAAGACGACGGTGGTGATAAAGTCATATTCCTTCAAGGCGGCCAGAAGGGCCAAACCCATTATCGCGCAGTTGGTTGTGATGAGAGGCAGATAAATCCCTAATGCTTGGTACAAGGGGGGGCTCATTTTGCGAATGAACATTTCCACCAGCTGGACCAAGGAAGCTATAACCAGGATGAAGGTGACAATCTGAAGATAACTCAAGTTATTGGGAATAAGAATCCAGTGATTGATCATCCAGGACACAACTGCTGTGATGGTCATGACAAAGGTCACTGCCATTCCCATGGAAAAAGCAGAGTCGATCTTCTTGCTGACTCCAAGAAAAGGACAAATGCCCAAGAAATAATATAAAACAAAATTGTTAACAAAAACTGCCAGTATTAATATGGTAAAAAGATCCATCATGCGCTCCCGGTTTTTGTCTTAGTCTCGATCAACATGACCAATCCCAGCAGGATGCCGAGGGTAATGAAAGCTCCGGCGGGCAGAATCATGATGATCCATGGCTTGAACCAGCTGCCCATCACTTGGTACCCTAAAATGGTTCCGGTACCCAGCAATTCCCGGATGGAGCTCAGTACCATCAGGGCTAATGTGAATCCGGTTCCCATTCCTAGGGCGTCAATAACTGCACGCCCTACGGAATTTTTAGAAGCGAAAGCTTCCTGCCGGCCGAGAATAACGCAATTAACCACAATCAGCGGGACATACGGCCCTAATGCTTTGGAGATCGGAGGAAAATACGCAGCCAGGACCCGGTCGGCGATGGTCACGAAAGAAGCGATAATAACGATGTAACTGGCAATCCGGACTTGGCTGGGGATCAGTTTTTTTATGGAAGAGACAACAAGAGAGCTCATAATGAGAACGAAGGATGCTGCCAAGCCCATAGCGATTCCGTTGATAAGCGCGTTTGTTACCGCTAAGACGGGACACATGCCCAGAAGTTGGCGAAATACCGGGTTTTCATCCCATAGACCTTTTAAATATTCGGAGGTTATGCTTTTTTTCGCCATTTTAATCTTTGCCTCCCAGTTGTCCTTCCTGCTTAAGTGATTTCATTTTTTCCAAGGCGCGATTAACAATATCCACGACTTTCTGGGCGGAAATAGTGGCGCCGGTAATAGTATTGACTTCATGCGTATCCAACTGTTCAGGAGAATCCACGGCCGGTTTCCGAAGCTTCAGGTTTTTTTCAGCGGTGCGGTCTTTCCAGAAACGAAGATATTCTTTATCAGAAGTGATTTTCGCTCCCAGCCCCGGTGTTTCCGTTTGCTCTAAAATCGTCAAATCATGAATTTCCGTGACTAAGGGGTCAACACCCACCATCAAAGTGATGATATCCTGAAAACCGGTTCCGGATGTATACAGGGCGTAACCAACTTGATTTCCTTCCCGGTCCTGTCCGGCATAAACGGTCATGCTGTCTCCCTCATAAACAATTTCTCCGGAAGCAGCGCCCGGAACAACTTCGGTGATCGCCCTATTGATTTCTTCAAGCCGGTTCTGTTCAATACGTTCCTCGGTCAGCATCCCTACAACCGCGAGAAAGGATCCGGACACTAATCCCACTACGGTGAGAACAATAATCATTCTGGCGGTAAGATTCATTGCCCCCTCCTTTCACCCAAAATCTTGGGCCGGACATACCGGTTAAGAAGGGGGACAAATGTATTCATGAACAGGATGGAAAACATAACTCCTTCCGGAAAGCCGCCGAATAATCGAATCAAACCGATCATCAGGCCGATTCCCAATGCATATATCCAGGTGGCACCGGGGGCAAAAGGAGAGGTTACCATGTCAGTGGCCATAAAAAACGCTCCGATTAACAAGCCGCCTGCTAAAATATGGAAAAGCGGAGATGCGAATCGGGAGGGGTCCGCCAACCAAAAAATGCCGGTAAAAATGGTTAATATACCTATAATGCCCAGGGGGATGCGCCAGTCAATGGTTTTTCTGAATAAAAGAAAAGCGGCGCCCAGCAGCAGCGCGGCCGCAGATGTTTCTCCGATGCATCCTCCGGTATTGCCCCAGAATAAGTCGGTCAGCGGGGTAAGGGTCCCTTCAGAGAGGGCGTTTTCAAATTTAAGATTCCCCAGCGGTGTTGCAAACGTGGCCGTATCGACGGATAGGGTGGCGGGCGGCATCCAGGTGGTCATGGCTACTGGAAAAGCAATCTGGAGAAAAGCCCGGCCGACCAGCGCGGGATTAAAAATATTATAACCAAGGCCTCCGAAGACCTGTTTGCCGAGGGCCATGGCTGCGACCGCCCCAATAACAACCAGCTCATAAGACAGCCCGGGGGGGAGAGTCATAGCCAATAATAAACCGGTGATAACCGCAGATCCATCCAGCAGGGCTGATATGGGTTTTTTCCTGACCTTTAAAAACAGGGTTTCCGTCACCAGACATGTTGCTACGCAGATGAGATAAATAACCAGTGCGCGGAGCCGGAAAAAATAAAGGGAAGCTATAACAGCCGGGAGCAGGCTCAGGACTACGGCATACATAATTTTCGGGATGGAATCCCGGTCACGAAAATGCGGAGATGATTTGATAATAAAAATGTTATTGCTCATGAGGAACTCTTTTTTCGTTTTTTGCTTGCAATGATATTCTTTCCCAGGCGCATCCAATGCACCAGAGGAATATGAGCCGGACATATATATTGGCAGCATCCACATTCCACGCAATCCATAATCCCCCATTCTTCGGCTTCGCTCATCAGGTCATATTGGGTGTATCTCATTAATTGAGTCGGTGCCAGTTTCATGGGGCAGTGCTCCACGCATCGTCCGCACCTGATGCAGGTGTATTCTTGCGGAACATCTGCTTCCCGCCAGGATAAAATACCGGATGTGCCCTTTATCACCGGGACATCGGCGGTCCATTGAGTCAGCCCCATCATGGGGCCGCCCATAACCAGCATGTTGCTGTCTTCTTTGAGGCCGCCGCAAAATTCAATGGCGTGTTGAAAAGGAGTTCCGATTCGAATCATAAGGTTCTTCGGTTCTTGAATTCCCCACCCCGAAACCGTCACTGCCCGCTGGAAAAGCGGGGTGCCGCTCGCTGCTGCATCCCAAACCGCCTTGGCGGTTCCGACGTTTTGGACAACCACGCCGACGTCAAAGGGAAGCCCCCCTCTGGGGACCTTTCGGCCCAGTACGGCCTGGATGAGGTTTTTTTCCGCACCTTGAGGATATTTAGTCTTCAGCAGAATGATTTCGCAGGAAATATCCTTTCTTTTTTCGGTGAAGATGTCATAGAGCTCTTTTTTGTTGTCTTCGATTCCGATATAGAGTTTTTTGGCTCCGGCCGCTTTCCGCACCAATTCCGCCCCCTTCAGGACATCTTCAGTGTGTTCAAGCATGATCCGGTAATCCGAGGTAAGAACAGGCTCACATTCACAGCCGTTGATAATGACGGCGTCAATAGGCTTATCCTTAGGAGGGCCCAGCTTGACTGCGGTGGGAAAGGCAGCTCCTCCCATCCCGACGATTCCCGCCTCTTTTACCCGCTCCCGGATTTCTTCGGGTGTAAGGGAAAAGGGATCCTTACTGCCTTTTAAATCCGGATGGAGCTTGTCCTCTCCATCATTGGTGATGATGATGGCCGGGACGGGCCGCCCCAGGGGATGGGGATAATCTTCAATTTTGGTTACCTTTCCGGAAACACTTGCATGAATACATGCTGAAAACAAGCCTTGGCTTTCTCCGATTTTTTGACCTAAAAGAACTTCGTCTCCCTTTTTGACGACAGGTTGGGCGGGTTTGCCGAAATGCTGAGAAAGAGGGATGAAGACTTTTTTAGGTGGGGTAAGCGGTTCCAAAGGCTGGTCCTTGGTCAATTCTTTGTATTCCGGAGGATGAATGCCGTGTGGAAAAGTCTTTAGTTTCATGATAATAATAGTCCATAAAAATGATTTTAAAGTGTATTAATTCTATCATGGTGTTGTCAATACCTATTTTATTTTTTGTCTTTTAAGCGAGCTTTAGGTTTTGCCTTTTCCATGACTGTGATGTAATATAGAAGCGATTAGAATAAGCAAAATCCGGACAGGAAAAAGAAGAAGGAGAAGGATGAAAGTAACAGTCAAGGAAGTTCAGGACCGCAAGGACCTAAAAACTTTTATTTACCTTCCCGAAAAGATTCATGCCGGTCACTCCGGCTGGGTTCCTCCCATCTATATGGATGATTGGAAATATTTTAATCCCCAAAAAAACCGTGCGTTTTCCTATAGTGATGCCGTTATGTTCTTAGCCTGCCGCGGCAAAAAACCGGCAGGCCGGATTATGGGTATCATCAACCACCGATATAATGAGTTCAGCGGAGAAAAAGCGGCCCGGTTCGGTTATCTGGAAGCCTGGAATGAAGAAGATGTGGTCCGGACATTATTAACCCGTGTTGAGGCCTGGGCGCGGGAAAAAGGAATGCAGCGGATTATCGGACCCTATGGATTCACCGATCAGGATCCGGAAGGATTTATGGTCGAAGGCTTTGACAGTCCCGTTACCATCCCCGGATATTATAATTTTGAGTGGATGCCGGAAATGGTAAAAAAGATGGGATATGTCAAAGACATTGATTATGTGGTTTATAAAATCGATGTCCCGGAGGAATTGCCTGAGTTTTATATCAAGATTTTTGAGCGTGCCAAGCGGAAAGGTCATTTTGAGGTATTGGAGTTTACCAAAAGAAAACAGCTGAAATCCCTGATTGTACCGGTATTGCAGTTAATGAATGAGTGCTATTCCGGCAGTCAGATTTATGGTTATACCCCGCTGGAAGAAGATGAAATGGCCGCTTTGGGGAAACGGTACCTTCCTCTTTTGGACCCCCGTTTTGTCAAAGTGGTTAAACATGAGGATGAGCTGGTGGCGTTTGTTGTGGGTATGCCGAATCTGGCGGAAGGAATCCGGAAAGCGAAAGGACGGCTTTTCCCCTTTGGCATATTTAAGATTATGCGGGAAGCAAAAAAAACCAAGCAGCTGGATTTGCTTTTGGGTGCCATAAAAGAATCATACCGCGGCCGGGGATTGGATGTCTTGATGGGTGTAGCGATGTTGAAAAGTGCGCGGGATGCCGGCATGGAAGTCCTGGATACGCATAACGAAATGGAAACCAATGTCAAAGTGCGGGCTGAGATGGAGCGCATGGGCGGAGAAATTTACAAGCGGTTCCGGGTTTATCAGAAAAACCTTTAGTTATCTCAAATTGACGGCCTTCCTTAGTTCAAAGTCATCCTGATGAGCGAAGCGACGAAGGATCCCATACGGCTTCGTTTAGTAAAGAGTAAATCAGTGAAAAGTGAAAAGTTATTTTTTCTAAATTAAAAATCAAATATCAAAAATCAAAAACAAACCAAAATCTGCAGTGAGATAGGCCCGCCCGAGGGGTAAAAAAATTGCGATTAAAATATAATCATTTTAAGAAGAACAAAACAGATGGATTGGACTTTTACGGGTGGCGTGAATAATCGAAAAAAAGAAAAAAAGGATAAACACCGCAATTTGTTTATGAATAATCCAGACGGGTCATTTGGCTTCCCACCAGTTGACTCCCCACCCCAGGTGGACGTCGAGCGGCACAGTCAAGTCATACACATGTTCCATCCGCTTTTTGACCAGAGCTTCCGCTTTGTCCTTTTCTGCGTCGGGCACTTCAAAGACCAATTCGTCATGCACCTGAAGAACCATTCGGGTGGAGAGATTTTGCGCCCGGATATCCTTCCATATCTGGATCATGGCGGTTTTGATCAGATCGGCGGCGGTTCCTTGGATTGGGGTGTTAAGGGCAATCCGGCGCCCCGCCTGCTGCACCATTTTATTTGATTGCTGCAATTCGGGAATCGCCCTGCGCCGCCCCAGCATGGTTTCGGAATATCCCTTCTCCTGTGCAGATTCAACGCAGGCATCCAAATAATCCCGGACTCCGTGGTGTTTTTCAAAATAGCGGTCGATAAAATTTTGGGCCTCCCCTGTGCTGGTCCCCAATTCTTTCGCCAAAGAAAAGGCAGATGTTCCGTAGATAATGCTGAAGTTGATGATTTTGGCCCGCCGCCTGGCTTCATTCGGGCTGAGATCAGACCTTTCACCGAAAACCTGTATCGCTGTTTCCAGGTGAATATCCCGCCTCTGCCGGAAAGTTTCGATCAAGCGCGTGTCCCCGGATAGATGGGCCAGAATGCGGAGTTCGATTTGAGAGTAGTCGGCGCAGAGGAACAGATGTCCCTTTTCAGGAATGAACGCCGACCGGAAGCGCCGGCCCCATTCTCCGCGGGCAGGGATGTTCTGCAGATTCGGGTCGCTGCTGGATAAGCGTCCGGTGGCGGCTACAGTCTGGTTGTAAGAGGTGTGGACGCGTCCGGTTTCCGGGTTGATGAGTAAAGGAAGGGTGTCGGCGTATCCTGATTTCAGCTTAGCGAGCTGACGGTATTCAAGGGTGAAGCTGGCGATGGGGTAGGATTCCGCAAGATCATTAAGGACACTGAATCCGGTGGAATAACTGCCGGTTTTTTGAGTTTTTTTTGAGGCCGGCAGTTTTAATTTTTCAAATAAGATCCGGGATAACTGCTGAGGTGAATTGATGTTGAAGGTTTCCCCGGCGTTGTCATGAATTTTTTCCTCCAGGACTTTCATGTTCTGTTCCAATTCGCAGGATAATCTGTTAAGGCTCTCAGGGTGAATCTTAATCCCCCAAACTTCCATGTCCGCCAAAACGCGTATCAACGGTTTTTCGATCTGATGGTAAAGCGGAGCCAGGTTGTCCTTTTGGACACGGGTCCACAGCCGTTCACTGAGCTGAAGAGCATAGTCAGCGTCTTCACATGCATACGGACCGACTTCTTCGATATCAATGGCATTCATGGTGCGGGCGCTTTTCCCGGTACCGGCGACTTCCTTGTAAGATATTGGTTTGACATTTAGAAGTTCTATGGCAAGGGAATCCAGGTTGTGCTTGCCCCGGTTCGGGTCCGCTAAATAGGACAGCACCATGGAGTCAAGTTCAATGCCGGCAAGCAAAATTTTTTCACGTCTGAGAACAATGGAGTCATATTTAATATTTTGACCGATTTTTTTTATCTCCGGATTGGACAGAACCGTATTAAGGCGCGAGAGAGCCGTGTCTACCGGGATTTGACGGGGAGCACCTAGATAATCATGCCGCAGGGGAAGATACCAGGCAGCATGAGGCTGAACAGAAAAAGACATGCCGACCAATCGGGCACGGGTAGGGAAGAGGCTGTCCGTTTCCGTATCTACAGATACGCGGCCGGCCTGTTTAATGTCTGCAATCAGACAGTTCAGGTCTTTTTCATCCAGAATCAGCTGGTATTTTTTTTTTTGGCCGGAGCCTTTTTTCTCCAGGTATTCGGATAAGAGCGAGGTAAAATCCATTTCCTGAAGAAGCGGCAAGAGCAGCTCATAGTCGGGTTCTGAAATTTCGAAATCCTCCAGTTTGAAATCCAGAGGAAGATCCCGTGCGATATTCACAAGCTGCCGACTTAAAGCCAGCTGATCCAGTTGCCGGATGATATTGTTTTTTGCACGGGCGTTTTTAACTTTTTCCAGATTTTCAAGCAGAGAATCTAATGAACCATACTTTTGAATCAATTTTTTTGCTGTTTTTTCCCCCACCCCCCGCACACCGGGAATATTATCCGAGGGATCTCCCCATAAGGCTAAAACATCCTCCACCTGCCCCGGATCAACGCCGAACTCCTCTTTAACCGCGCCCTTGTCAAGATATCTGTCTTTAGTCACGTGGTAAATCACGATGTTGTCATTCACCAGCTGGAACAGGTCTTTGTCGTTGGTAAGGATAACCGTAGGGATACGATGCGCTGCCGCCTTTTGGGATAAGCTGCCCAGGAGATCATCGCCTTCATACCCTGGTTTTTCATAAAGAGGGATATTCATAGCCTGAAGAATCTGCTTCAGCTTAGGAACCTGAGGGACCAGGTCTTCCGGCATGGGTTTGCGTTGGGCTTTATACTCTTTGAATAACTCATGCCGGGTTGTCGGTCCCTTCGTATCAAATACAATTCCCAAGTAATGGGGATTTTCTTCTTTTAAAATTTTCCTCAATGTCGATAAAAAACCATAAATTGCATTGGTAGGAAACCCTTGAGCGTTGGTTAAATTCCGAATAGCGTAATAAGAACGGTAAAGAATTGAATTGCCGTCAATCAAAAATAATCTTTTTTTAGACATTTTTCTTTATTCCTGCCTTGTCGTATTTGAAATATCCTGGATTATTCATAAATAAATCGCGATATTTTTATGAATAATCCAGGATTATAAATTGACTGATAATTCATGATTCCCTTTGGACTGCTGTTAGAAGGCGGAATCAATCAGAACTGTATTTTCCTTCCTGAATTTCCCTTACGCACTCTGAATGCTGTTTCTTAAGAAGGGAATCGAGCTTTTGCTTTAAGCCGGGATCATTTAAGAACGAAGTATAGGCCAATTTTTTTGAGGCAAGAACCTTGCCGGAACGGTAAATGACACTCTCAATATAATAACTGCCCGGACCTTTATCTTCTGTCTGCACATTGTATTCAACCTGATTACGATAGATGGTGCTTGTAAGTCCTGCCATGTGAATCCCGAAAGATGAATTTATTATAACTATTTTACTTATAAATTCAAACATTTCATATAATTCCGGAATATTTCCATCTGCGGCCCTTTGATTGACAAAGAAAAGCAAAGTGTTATAATAGGGTAACTTTTTTTTAAGATAGATAGAGAAATAAAATGATTATAGATATTGACAGATTACCCCAGGAAGGCCTCATTATTAAAAGGGATTTTGAGTTCTTCAATTCCGAGCTGGTTGAGGAGGATGCCGTTTTTATCGAACCGGTGCAGGCGGAAGTTTCTGTAAAACGACTGGGTGAAGAACTCTTGATCACAGGCCGTATTCAAACAAAAGTCAGCTTTATCTGCTGCCGGTGCCTGTCTCCCTATGAATTCCGCGTAAATTCGGCGTTTGATCTGGTTTACCTTCCGGAAGAACTGGAGGAAGCGAAAGAACAACTGGAAGAGAAAGATTTAACCAGACAATACTATTACAGCCGGAAAATTGATTTAAAAGATGTCGTGCTGGAACAATTGAACTTGACTTTTCCTGTCCGCCCGCTTTGTTCGGATGACTGCCAGGGAATTTGTCCTGTTTGCGGTCAGATTATAGACGAAGGACATTGTACCTGCTCGGTCACCCACTCGGACCCGCGGCTGGAAAAATTAAAAAATTTTTTGAAAGATAAAAGATAAAATGGCTAATCCAAAGAGAAGACATTCACATTCAAGAAAAAACAAGAGACGGGCTCACCAGGCGTTAGACGTTCCTTCTCTTTCTTTGTGCTCCAATTGCGGTCATCCCAAGCTCCCCCACCGGGCTTGCCCTGAATGCGGTTATTACAAGGACAGGCAGGTCATTGAGGGTGCGGAAGACTGATTGGAAGAAAGAATGAAGATCGCGGTCGATGCTATGGGAGGGGATTACGGCCCGGTTGTTTCTGTCGCCGGAGCTTTAAGCGCCGCCCGCGAATTCGATATTGAAATCTTATTGGTAGGCGTAGAAGAACTCATCCTAAAGGAGCTCGCAGCTCAAGACCGGAAAGAAGCCCGGGTTGATGTTGTCAATGCCGCTGAATCGATCGGTATGAGTGAAGGCCTCTTATCCTTCCGCAGAAAAAAACGGTCCTCCATCCTTGTCGGAACACAATTAGTCAAAGATAAGCAGGCCGATGCGTTTGTCAGTATGGGAAATACCGGCGCGGTTGTATACATATCCAAAAAAGTTCTGGGAGCACTTGAGGGAGTTGAGCGCCCGGCGCTGGCCCTCCTTGTTCCAACGCTGAAGGGGCTGACTCTCCTTACAGATGTAGGGGCGAATGTTAACTGTACACCTGAACATTTGGAGCAGTTCGCGGTTATGGGTGAGATTTTCATGGAAAGTGTGCTGGGAATCAAGCGGCCGCGGATTGCATTGATGAGTATTGGAGAGGAAGATATTAAAGGCAATAATTTGACAAAAGAGGTTTATGAACGGCTGACGGCTTCTTCTCTGAATTTTGTGGGCAACATCGAGGGCAAAGATATTTATTCCGGGAAAGCGGATGTCATCGTCACAGATGGTTTTACTGGGAATATCGCTCTAAAAACCAGTGAAGGCGTGATTGAGACCTTTGCCAATATGGTGAAAAACGAGATGATGAAAAACATTTTCGTCAAACTTGGTTTTCTGCTGATGAAACGCCATTTGAAAAAATTGTACAAGAGAGTGGATTACTCTGAATACGGAGGCGCCCATCTTTTGGGAATAAACGGGGTTTGTATCGTAGGGCACGGAAGGTCTAACCCGGTTGCGGTCAAAAATGCCATACGGCTGGCTCAGGATTATGTTAAAGGTAAGGTCCAGGAAAATATTAAAAAAAGATTGGAGCGGAGCCCGGAAGCCCTGAATGGAGCAAAAGCTTGATGGATTTTAAAGACAAGACATATATCATTACCGGTGCATCTCAGGGAATCGGGAAATCCGCGGCCTTGGCTTTGGCGGAACGGAAGGCGCAAATTCTCCTGGTAGACATTCAAAAAGAAAAACTGGATAAAGTTGCGGACGAAATCAACGGCAGGAACGGAAAAGCTGCAGCATATGAAGCCGATGTTTCGCGTATGGATCAGGTTACGGATATGCTGAAACAAATGATCAGCCGGCACGAGACTATTCACGGTTTGGTTAATAATGCCGGGATTACCCGTGACGGGTTATTGATGCGAATGAAAGAAGAAGATTGGGATAAGGTGCTGAGTGTCAATTTGAAAGGTGTCTTTAATTTGACAAAGGCTCTTATCCGGCATTTGGCTGGGAACCGTTACGGACGGATCGTTAATGTCTCTTCCGTTGTCGGCCAGATGGGAAATGCCGGTCAAGCCAATTATTCCGCTTCCAAAGCCGGGGTCATCGGTTTTACGAAATCCCTGGCCAGAGAAGTGGCTTCCCGGGGGATAACTGTAAATGCGGTAGCTCCCGGATACATCGCGACCGATATGACTCAAAATCTTCCGGAATCAGTGAAGAATGATTTTATTCAGATCATTCCCATGAAAAGATTCGGCAAGCCGGAAGAGGTGGCATCTGTTATTCAATTTCTTTTATCGGACGAAGCGGCTTATGTGACCGGCCAGGTAGTTGGAATCAACGGCGGAATGTATATGTAAGTGATTTGAAATAAAATATAACAGGAGGAAATGATGGAGAGAGATGAACTTCTGAAAAAAATCAAAACTATTGTTTCGGACAAATTGAGTATCAGTGAAGATCAGGTTACCGAAGACGCGTCTTTTATTGATGACCTTGGAGCGGATTCCTTGGACACAGTTGAATTAGTCATGGCTCTGGAAGATGAATTTGATCTGGACATTCCGGATGAAGAAGCTGAAAAGTTGACCACTGTGGGCAAAGCCATGGATTATGTTATGGAAAATATCAGCTGAACCTCACCTCAATCAAACAGATGGATCAATCTGCAAGATCAGAAAGACGAATTCTGCAGCGCCGCGTTGTTATAACCGGAATAGGATTGGTGTCGCCCCTGGGATTAGGGGTTTCGGCCAATTGGGATGCCGTGCAAAACGGGAAATCGGGGATTGGTCTGATTTCCCGTTTTGACACGGAAGGATTCGCCAGTAAAATCGCCGGAGAAATCAAGGATTTTAATGCGGAAGATTTTATTGAAAAAAAAGAAGCCCGGAAAATGGACCCGTTTATCCAATATGCCGTTGCCGCTGCGGAATATGCAGTTCAGGATGCGCAAATTGACCGGTCTTTGCTGGAAGGGGAACGGACCGGTGTCTATGTCGGTTCCGGAATCGGCGGAATCGGCGGAATCGAAGACACCGTGAGAACATTGCTCCAAAAAGGCCCGGGAAGGGTTTCCCCTTTTTTCCTGGTTTCTACCATCATCAATGAAGCTTCCGGACAAATTTCCATTCGGACAAAGTCGAGCGGCCCTAATATGGCGAATGCCACAGCTTGTACCACGGGAACACATTCCATAGGAGATTCGTACCGTATCATTGCACGGGGGGACGCCGACAGGATGCTGGCAGGCGGCGCGGAAGCTCCGGTTACCCCGCTTGGAGTGGCTGGTTTCTGCGCCATGCGGGCTTTATCCACCCGGAATGATGCTCCGGAGAAAGCGTCCCGGCCATTTGACAAAGAGAGAGACGGGTTTATCGTAAGCGAAGGCGCCGGAGTTCTTCTTCTTGAGGAACTTGGATCGGCGCTGCGCCGGAACGCGCCTATCTATGCGGAGATTATCGGATATTTCATGAACGGTGATGCCTATCATGTTTCGGCGCCCTGTCCTGACGGAGACGGCGCTTGCCGTGTGATGAAGAATGCCCTGGCGGATGCAGGGGTGGTTCCGGAGCAAGTGCAGTATATCAATGCCCATGGGACTTCCACCCCCTGGAATGATAAGATTGAAACTCTTGCCATAAAACGGGTATTTCAAGAATATGCACCGAAACTGGCCGTGAATTCGACCAAATCGATGAGTGGACATCTGTTGGGTGCAGCAGGCGGATTGGAAACCGGGATCACAGCCCTGGCTTTAAGGAATCAAATCATTCCTCCGACCATGAATTATGAAAATCCTGATCCGGAGTGCGACTTGGATTACGTTCCGAATAAAATGCGTCCGGCGGAAATCGTTTACGCCTTGTCCAATTCTTTCGGTTTCGGAGGAACAAACGGCTGTCTTGTTCTCAAGCGCTTCGATCAGTAATGAAAATTCATTCCTTAATTCATATGTGACATTCACGTCCGGCTTTTGCTCCATTCAGATTTTTATTATCGTTTTTCGTCGGGGTTTTCGGCGGCTGCACAATTTCCCCCGTCCGTGAGGCAGGCTGGATAAATAGTCACAGGAATCGATTTGACCTTTTTCCCTCGCTTTTATATCATTCAAGCATATAATTTTTAATCCAACAGCGCTCCGGATTGCCAGCGAGTCAAGATGACTCCTGGCGGTGGTGCCGGTAAAGAGGAGGTTTGGCGTGAATATTTATGTTTTTGTAAAAAGAGTTCCTGATTCAGAATCCAAAATTCTTATTGACCAAGGAGAAAACCGGATCAAGGACGATGATTTGAATTATATACTCAATCCTTATGACGAGTTCGCCGTGGAAGAAGCCCTTCAGATTAAGGAAGCCCAGGGCGGGACAATAACCGCCTTTTCCATCGGGCCGGATGAGACCGTTTCCACCCTCAAGAAAGCGCTGGCAATGGGAGTGGATGAGGCCGTTCTTATTAAGGACGAAACCCCCGAACAATATGACGGGTTAAGGATCGCACGCATCATTACGCAGGCATTGAAAACAAAATATCAGGAATATGACCTGCTGTTATTCGGGAAACAGTCTATTGGAGATGATAATGCCCAAGTTCCTGGAATGGTTGCCGCGATGATGGATCTTCCCCAGGTCAGCGTGGTTACGAAACTGGAATGGAACGGACGCAAAGGCACAGCACGGCGGGAAATTGAAGGTGCGGCGGAAAAGATTGAATTTACCCTGCCGGCGGTCATCAGTGCACAAAAGGGATTGAATGAGCCGCGGTATGAAACATTAAAGGGAATTATGATGGCTAAACGGAAACAGGTTCCTGCAGTAACCTTGGAAGACCTGGGTTTGAATCCGGCGGATTTGAAACCGGCTTTGGAATTGATAAAAATGGAATCTCCTCCCGAGAGGGAAGCCGGCAAAAAGATAGAAGAAGAACCCAAGGAAGCAGCCCGCCAACTGGTTCAATTTCTTCATGATGAGGCTAAAATAATATAGGAGGAGGCAAAATGATACTCACGTTCTTGGAAGTCAGAGATAATAAAATAAAAAAATCGTCTTGGGAAATACTCAGTGAAGCCAAACGCCGCAGCCTGGATTTGAATATGGAAACCGCGGCTGTTCTAGCCGGGCACGAATTGGATGAATTAGCCGGCCAGGCTTTTACATATGGGGCGGATAAGGTTTACCTCATTGATAATCCTTTACTGAGCCGTTATTCTTCGTCTGCGTATGCCGAGGGCTTGAAACAATTAACAGAAGAAATCAAACCCGCTGCCGTCTTTTTTCCCGCAACATCCATGGGGCGCGATTTAGCGCCGTGTTTCGCCGGTTTGATGGAATCCGGCCTGGCTTCAGACTGCATCGCGACTTCGGCCGCGGATGGAAAACTTCAGGTTACGCGTCCTGTTTTTGCCGGTAAGGCCCTGGCGACGTTCGGCTTTACATCCCCCTTGGCCATTGCCAGTCTGCGGCCTAATGTTTTTCCTTTGGAAGAGTCAAAGACCGAAGGGACCGCCATAAAAAAAGAATACGCCCTTTCTGAGAATCAGGTTAAAGATCCGGTCACCGACGTTTCCCATGAAGAGGGATCGGAATTAGATATTACTGAAGCGGAAATCATCGTCTCAGGAGGACGGGGAATGAAAGGACCTGAGAATTTCGATCTGCTTCGTGATTTAATCCAAGTGCTTCCGCATGCCGCAATGGGAAGTTCCCGCTCTGCAGTGGATTCCGGATGGGTCGACCATCAGCACCAGGTTGGGCAGACGGGAAAGACCGTTTCTCCGAATTTATATATGGCTTTCGGTATCTCAGGAGCGATCCAGCATCTGGCCGGAATGTCTTCGTCCAAATTTATCGTGGCGGTCAATAAAGACCCGGAAGCCCCGATATTCAAAGTCGCTGATTTCGGGGTGGTTGGAGACCTGTTTGAGGTGATTCCGCATTTAAAAACGGAATTGAAAAAAATCAGTGACGAATAAACTGTCAGAAAAATATCATATATGGTAGACGATCCAGGGGATAATCACACTTAAAACCAGGCTTACCCCAACTTCCAATGGGGTATGCCCCACACTTTCCACCAAGCGGGGGAAGTCTTTTTTGTTTTGTGTCAGTTGATTGATGATTTTGGATTGCCGCTCGATGATCATCCGGATGCTCACCGCGTCATATATTACGACAAAAGTGAGAACCACAGCGATTAGAAACAAGGCTGACAATCCTGTCTCCAGAAAGAGAGCCATACTCAGAGAGGAAACCAAGGCTGTATGTCCTGAAGGCATGCCGCCGTTACGGATGACCGTGTCCCGGTTGATCCGGCCTTCTTTTATCAAGATGATGATCGGCTTCAGGATATTAACCACCGTCCATGTCGATAGCACACTTATAATAAGATGATTCATTATAGGCTAATAAATTCCTCCTCCGCCGGAAATTACATCAAGCAGCAGCTGATTTTTGTCGGAACGGCTTTCTCCCACGCTGGTAACATAAATCGCCGGTTGATCCACGACAGGGCATTTGTTTTCACATATGCCGCAGCCTATGCAGAGTTCCGTATCAATCACCGGGGCTAAAGGCCGCTTAATTTCTCCTTCCGGGGTCTCGATTTCTGTTTCGATCAGCTTGATGGCTTTAGGCGAAACCGGACAGTGTTCTTCACAGACAATACAGGGGTCCCCGAATTTCCAAGGAATGCATCGATTCCTATTGATCCAGGATGTCCCGATTTTAACTTCGGTTTTTTGCTCAATCGTTAACTCTTGAATTGCCCCGGTAGGGCAAACCTGTGTGCATAATGAACAATAATATTCACAGTAACCGATTTCCGGGACCAGCTTGGGCGTCCATATGCCATTGGGCCCTGCCTCAAGCAATACCGGTTGAATGGCATTGGTGGGGCATACTTTCATGCATTCTCCGCATTTAATGCATTTCTGGAGAAATTGTTTTTCTGCAAGCGCTCCCGGAGGGCGGATAAGTTTTTCGGATGCCCGGGAATCAGCGGGCGACAGCCGGAAAAACGGAACCGCAAAGGCTCCCAAAAAAGATGTAAATAAAACTTTTCTGCGTGAGAGATTTATCGAAGCGGCGGATTCCGGTTTGACTTTGGCTGGGAAGCGGATTGCCGCTGTCGGACAGATTGAACTGCAGGTAAAGCAGTATATGCATTCCGAGTTTTTCCATTTATCATTGGGATACGGGTCGGCTTGGGTTTCACAATGGCGGGTACACAATCCGCACTCGATGCATTTTTCCGGATCGATCTTCAACTTGAGAATATTCCAGCGGGCTGCAACCCCCAAAAAGGCCCCTAGCGGACAAAGATAACGGCACCAAAATCGCTCGCGGTGCATATTCAGAAGAACCAGCATGATAAAGAGGCCTCCGATAAAAAAGCCTTGTATGAATACTGAATTGATGTCCAGATTGGAAAAAAATTGAACAAGCGTATCTCCAGCAGAATAAAATTCAACATCATATAGAATTCCAATCAAGCTTTGAAAAGAATGATTGACCGCCGGCAGAACGCTGACGGCAAAAGACCGGTAAAGCAAAGAAAAGGGATCCAAAATACCAACTAAATTGAGGGAAAAGAAGGTTGCGATAATAATGAATATAAGAATATAGTATTTCCAAAGAGTATGGTTGTTTTTGAGGATTTTAGGACGATGCAGTTTAGTTTTTTTAAAGACAAAGGAAAAAAACTGGTGTAAAGATCCCAGGGGACAAAACCATCCACAAAAAAAACGGCCGAAAACCAGAGTAGCCAGCAGGGTGATAGCTGCAAATGCAAAAGAGGCAAGAAGCACCCGGGCGGCGATGATGGTGGTGAGTGCAAGCAGGGGATCAAAGTGGAAAAATATTTCCACTCGCCCGATGTAATCCTGACCCGGAAAATGAGTTCCCATCAGCAAATAGAAAAAAAGTCCGAAAAAAAAGGCCTGGCTTATGACTCTTAAGAAGTGGACTATCCGGTACTTTTTAGATCGCTCTTTTTTCAATGTTCAATTTCTCCAGATTGATTTCACCGAATCCACGCTCATGCGCAATTTGTAAAAAAGGCAGGTCTGAGGGTGTCAGCTCAAAAAAAGAAGCCCCTATGGCATCGACAGCCACCCAATCGACTCCCGCTACAATAGTATTTTGCATTTTAACATCAGAGAGTCGGCCACCTTGAGGACCGTTACGGTAAAGAATCCGGTAAGCATCCAGAATTGTCAAAACAGGTTTGAAATATGCGGCTAAATCCACCATAGCCTGATCCAGGCCCTGATGGAGTTGATTACGGTTGCCGCCCAAGGCTCCCAGCCAATTTTTCATGCCCAATGTCAAACGGGAAAGACTGTGATGCTTGGCAATCGGGACATTGATAATCTTGTCCACTTCAAGGAAATCGCGGTAGACTTCCCACTCCTTCAATGAAGCGCCGTTAATTGCAACTTTCTTTAGTTTGTGATCATTAGGATAAGGAACATCAGCCCCTGCGTTTTTTGCGGCATCCGCGATTCCGGAACGGACATAGGTTCTCCGGGCGGGATTGCAGGGATGATCCATGACCACAACTTTATCCGCGCCTGCCTCTAAAGTAAGCTCAACCAGGGTTTTAACCACATCCGGATTGGTACAAGCAGCCTGCTCCGGTTTACGGTCCCATCCGATATTCGGTTTGATCAAGACCTTGTCTCCTTTTGCAACAAACCGCTTCATTCCTCCAACACCTGCAACCGCTGCTTTAGTGATGGCGGAGGGATCATCCCCCTTAATAACAGCCATGTCCGGGATGTTTGATCCCTGGGCAAACAAACCGGGACGTACATTCAACACCATACTCCCCAGGGCGATGTCTTTTAAAAAGTTTCGTCTTTTCATACGTCTATCCTTTTCCTAGTGATTGAATATATTTCAGGACTCCCTGATAAATTCCTTCGGCGATATCTTGCTTGTATTTATTAGTGCTGAGCCGGTTTTCTTCTTTAATATTGCTGAGATGAGAGATTTCAACCAGAACCGAAGGCATATCTCCTCCGATTAGAACCCAAAACGGACCCCCTTTGACTCCAAGATTTCTGATGTCTTTAAAAGAATGGTTTAAATGATTCACCAGTTCTGTTTGGACTTTTTCGGCCAGAACCTTGGATTCGGCTATTTTGCTGTTTTGAGCAATTTTTGTGATGATATCTTTCATTTCCCCTAAATTCTTTGTCGAGGTGGCATTTTCCCTTGCGGCGATGGCATTAACGGATGGATCCAGGCTGAAATTGAGAAAAAAGGTCTCAATCCCGGTATGGCTTTTACTGGGATTGGAATTGGCATGAATTGAAATGAAAAGGTCCGCCTTTTTCTGATTTGCCACGACGGGACGGGTTTCCACCGGGATAAAAATATCAGATTCACGAGTCATAACGACATCCAAATCAAGTTGACTGGTTAATATTTTTTTTAGTCGCTGAGCAACATCCAGAACCACCTCTTTTTCGAGAAGGCCTTTTTTCCCTATGCATCCCGGGTCCTTTCCTCCATGTCCCGGATCGATGACAACCCGTTTAATGCCCAATCCAAGCTGCCTGGCCATAGTGTATCCGGTTTCCGTTGGTTCTGGGGGGTGGACTGTGCTTTCTTTCGATGGATAGATGTCGATGACGATTCTAAATGGATCGGGGAGATGAAAAACCCGATAATGGTCAATACGCTGATAATCCAGATCCACAGCCATGCGGACAGTGGCTGGATTTTTTTGGGCGACGCGGATGCGCTGAAGATAATTATTTTCAATCGGAATGGCGGTCCCATGGAGAATGGGATTCAATTTGGCCTGAAAAACATCCACATAAATGCGGTCCGGGCCGACCAGTTTGTTGTGGACATATTCGCGGACTTCTCCGATATCCAAAACGATCCGGGTGAATTTTGGATGGGTATGATGCCGGAGATTATGGATTTCGATACGGTTATCTTTTTGGAGGGCGGTCCCGGTGTTGATAAACAGAAAGCCGGCGATAATAATCATGAGCACGCCCGGTATTTTATTCATGGTACAACTCTACAAATTCTATATAATAAGTCAAAGGGTGTCAATCGAGCCCCGCCTTTTTATGCCCCGTATTTTTTCATTTTCAAGGCGTGTGCCAGCATAAGCGGAACCGCATGAAGGGCGGGAAAACGCCCCAGGTAACCCTGACTGCATTCTTTTTCAGAAAAATGTGCGGCTTTATCCGGCATCACATACCGGGAGATGAGAAGAAAAGGATTGGGATGCCAGGAATGCGATTTCAATATACATGGAGTGGAATGGTCTCCGGTCACCGCCAAAACGTCAGGATCTAGTTTTTGAATGCGGGGAAGGAATCTGTCTGTTTCTTCAATAATCCTTTTTTTGTCTGGATAATTTCCGTCTTCTCCGTAGGAATCGGTTTTTTTTATGTGGACATAGAAAAAATTGAAGTTTTGATACTGCTTTTCCAAAACATCAAACAAATCCTCCATTTCGGTTCCTGCGTCCAAAACGTTCATCCCAACGATTTTAGCTAAACCGCGGTACATCGGATAATTGGCGATGGCGGCTGGGTTCAATTTAAATAAATCCTGCATGGATGGAATAGTCGGATGTTTGGAAAACCCCCGGAGAAGGACAGTGTTGGCTTTGGGTTCGCCTTTGAGTATTTCCGAAATCCGGCCAATGATTTCATTGACGGTATCCGCGGTTTTCCGGGCTTCATCTGATTGGTCCAGTGGTTTAGCTGCCATCTTCGGTTTACCCTCTTTTTGAGGGTCCGCATCACTCAAAGCATCCGAAAGGCCTGGTGCGGATAGCTTGATAACAAAACGGTGTTCTTTTCCGGGGAAAAAACGGATTTTGACTCTCTCCACTTCATCCATGGATTGATTTAAGCGAACGCATAGGTCTTCATTTTTTTTTGTGGAAATCCGGCCGGCTCTGCGGTCAATGATGGTATCATTTTTTTGAGTGGCGAAATTTCCCCGGGCAACAAGATCTCCCTTTCCCACGTCCACGTCAATTCCCAAGGCTTCCAGAATTCCTCTCCCCAGGAAATATTGGATGGGATCATATCCAAACAGCGCCATGTGTGAAGGTCCGCTGCCCGGAGTTATTCCCATAAATATCGGTTCGGATAATCCGCATTCGCCTTTTTCCGCCAAGGCATCAAGATTGGGGGTATGGGCCGCCTCAAGGGTTGTTTTTCCTTTTTCCGGCAGGCCTCCCAAACCATCCAGAACCAAAAGAATAATTTTCGAATCGGTATCGACAGTCAAGTCTTGAATGATTTCTTCATGTTTCATAATAGAATTAATAGTAAAGAAATACGAGGTAGAAGTCAATCGGGAGGCAGCGTGATGAATTTGATTTAGTCCTGCAGGAATGGATGCGAAAGAAGGCCTGTTGGAATCAAACGGAAAATAACTTTACCAATCGACTCCCCCTTTGTTAAAATCGAAACATGAATAAAGTACTTGTCCTCGATTTTGGTTCCCAATACACACAGCTTATTGCAAGAAAAATAAGAGAACTGGGGGTTTATTCTGAAATTTTGCCTTTTCATGTTCCGGTCGAGGTGTTAAAAAAGCAAAGCCCCGGCGGGATTGTCCTTTCCGGCGGTCCGGGCAGTGTTTATGATGCAGATGCTCCCGGGATAGACAGGGAGATTTTTTCTTTGAACGTACCAGTTCTGGGAATTTGTTATGGATTGCAGCTCATGGCGCATGTTTTGGGAGGAAATGTTGCCTCATCAAGCAAAAGGGAGTACGGATTTGCCTCTTTGGAGATAAAAACGAATGAGGGCCTGTTAAAAGGAATGAAAGACCGTTCGCGGGTTTGGATGAGTCACGGCGACAGGGTTGAAAAAACGCCTGGGGGTTTCAGTGTGACCGCCTTCACAGAAAATTGCGATACGGCAGTCATTGAAAACAGGAAAAAAAAATTTTTCGGGGTCCAGTTTCATCCGGAAGTTATTCATACCGATTACGGCCATAAAATCCTATCCAATTTTCTTTTTGATATAGCCGGGCTGAAACCGGACTGGGATATGGAATCTTTTATAGAGAAGAAAGTAAAGGATATCAGGAAAAAAGTTGGGAAGCATAAAATCATCTGCGGCCTAAGCGGCGGGGTCGATTCGCTGGTAACGGCGGTTTTAGTAAATAAAGCTGTCGGAGACCGGCTGGTTTGTATTTTTGTCGACAACGGCCTGTTAAGAAAAGGTGAATATTCGGAATATCTGGAAAAATTCAGAACCCGGTTTGGATTACGTGTTGATGCAGTGGATGCCTCATCTCAATTTCTAAATAACTTAAAAGGCGTGACATCTCCGGAAAGAAAACGGAAAATAATCGGAAAAGAATTTATCCGTATATTTGAACAGGAAGCCTGGAAACTGGGGGAAGTCGACTTTCTGGCCCAGGGTACGATTTATCCTGATGTCATTGAAAGCAATCCGGTTAAAGGGCCCTCTGCCAGCATTAAATCCCACCATAATGTGGGCGGCCTTCCGGATAGGCTGAATTTCCAATTGGTTGAACCTTTACGCGAGCTGTTCAAAGATGAAGTCAGAAAACTGGGGCGGGAGATGGAGGTGGATGAAGATTTTATTAAACAGCATCCCTTTCCCGGTCCCGGGTTGGCGGTCCGTATCCTTGGAGAAGTTACGGCACAGCGTATCCGAACCGTCAAAGCTGCGGACGAGATTGTTGTTGACGAGGTCAGAAAAGCGGGTTTGTATGATGAGTTATGGCAGGCCTTTGCAATTTTATTACCGGTTAAAACCGTAGGAGTTATGGGGGATAAACGGACATATCATTGGGTGGTTGCGGTTCGCCTGGTCCAAAGTCTGGATGGAATGACAGCGGACTGGTTTCATTCAGACCCGATGCTTTTGACCCGCATATCCAACCGGATTGTCAATGAAGTCGAAAATGTGAATAGAGTGGTTTATGATATTACTTCCAAGCCTCCCGGAACGATTGAGTGGGAGTAATAGAACGGCTTCTGAACGAACTTGATGGGTAAAGATAAAATGGCTTCAAATTTTATTCATTTGCATAATCACACAGAATTCAGCGTTCTGGATGGAGCATTGAATCTGGATGAGTTGCTGGATACAGCGGAAAATTTGGGGATGCCGGCGGTGGCTATGACCGACCACGGCAATATTTTCGGCGCTGTCCAGTTTTTCCAAAAAGCCAGAGGCCGCAACATCAAGCCGATCCTCGGTTGTGAAGTCTATGTAGCGCCGCGCGGGCACAAGGTGAAAAAGCCGGGTCCGCAGGGAATCAACCATTATCACCTTGTTCTTTTGGTCAGGGATGAAAACGGATATCGGAACCTTTGCCAACTCATTACCCGCAGCTACCGGGATGGATTTTACTACCGGCCGCGGGTGGACAAGAAATTGCTGACCCAGTATAACCAGGGCCTGATAGCCTTATCCGGATGCCTCAAAGGAGAAGTCAGCGACCATCTGGTCCACGATCAAGATGAATTGGCCGAGGAGGCGGCCCGGGAGTATAAGGCGATCTTTTCTGAGGGAGATTTTTATATAGAGATTCAAGACCACGGCCTGGAACCCCAGCAAAGAATCAATCCCAGGTTGATTCAATTAGCCAGGAAACTGGACATTCCCTTAATCGCGACCAACGATGTCCACTATTTGGAGAAAAAAGACGCCGAAAGCCATGATGTGCTTTTGTGCATTCAAACCAATAAAAAAGTCAAAGATAAAGACAGAATTCGGTTTGGATCCCAGGAATTTTATTTTAAAACCGCGGAGGAGATGGAAGAGATTTTTCATAATGTTCCGGATGCTTTACGGAATTCTCTGGATATCGCTGAGCGGTGTGAGTTTGATCTGTCTTCCAGTCAGTATTTCCTGCCGAATTTTGAACCGCCCGGCGGAATCCCCTTAAGCAGCTATTTTGAACAAGTCGTACAGGATGGATTCCGCAGGAAAATGGAAATTCTGAAGCCCCGGATTGAACAGGGCGAGCTTCCCCGCGTTGAGGAATATCAAGCCCGGCTGGAGAGGGAAATGAAGCTTGTCCGGGAAATGGAGTTCGAAGGGTATTTTATGATCGTATGGGATCTCATCCGCGAAGCCCGGGACCGCGGGATTCCGGTGGGACCCGGAAGAGGTTCAGCTGCGGGGAGTTTACTGGCCTTTAGTCTGGGGATTACGGCGTTGGATCCCTTGGAATATGATTTACTTTTTGAACGGTTTTTAAATCCCGAAAGGATAAGCCTGCCGGATATTGATATTGATTTTTGCGGACGCCGGCGCGATGAAGTGATTGCCTATGTTAAGAAAAAGTACGGGCAGGAAAATGTTTGTCAAATCATCACCTTTGGGACCATGGCGGCGCGCCAGGCGGTTCGGGATGTCGGCAGGGCTTTGGAAGTTCCGTTGTCCGAGGTGGATAAGCTTGCCAAGATGATCCCTGCAATGGGAGAGGATTCGTCTATTGCAGCCGCTTCAAAAAAGATCCCCCAGCTCAAAGAGTGGGCTGAAAATGATCCTAGAATCAAAGAATTGCTCACAGTCGCCCAGCGCTTGGAGGGCCACGTCCGTCATCCGTCTATCCACGCTGCAGGGATTGTCATTACCCCCCGTCCTCTTGTGGAATTTGCGCCTTTGTATCAATCCACACGTCAGGAAGTGACCACCCAGTTTCCAATGCAGGATGTCGAGGCCATCGGGCTTCTGAAAATGGATATTCTGGGGTTGAGGAACCTGACCGTTATCCAGGACACGATCAATCAGGTTAAACAGGATACCGGACAAGACATTGATTTGGATACGGTCCCTCTTGATGACAAAAAGTCGTTTGCTGTTTTTCAAAAAGGAAATACGGACGGGGTTTTTCAGTTTGAAAGTTCTGGGATGAAAGATCTTCTTCGACGTTATAAACCGGAACATTTCCGGGATTTAATCGCGTTAAATGCATTGTACCGGCCCGGTCCGCTTCAGAGCGGAATGACAGAGGATTTTATCAAACGAAAATCCGATCCCGCCATGATTCAATATGATTTGCCTGAATTGGAATCCATTTTGGAGGAAACCAACGGGTTGATCATCTATCAGGAACAGGTTATGCGGATCGCCACGGACATCGCTGACTTTTCTTTGGCAGAGGCCGACCTTTTACGAAAAGCAATGGGTAAAAAGAAAAAATCCGTGATGAAGTCCATGAAGAAACGGTTCATGGACCGGGCGCAAAAAAAGGGTTTTTCCAGAGCGGATGCCCAAAAAATATTTGAAAAAATCGATTATTTCGCAGGATATGGATTCAATAAATCCCATAGTGCCGCATATGCATATTTGGCTTTTCAAACGGCATATCTGAAAGCTCATTTTCCTCTCCATTATATGGCGGCTTTGATGACATCGGAGGCGGAACGGGGAGCGACCTCTCAAGTGGTTAAATATATCAATGAATGCCGGGAAATGGGGATCCCGGTCCTCTCTCCGGATATTAATGCCAGCGGGTTGAATTTTCTGGTGGAAAATGAATCCATTCGTTTCGGGCTGGCCGCAATTAAAAACCTTGGAGAAGGTCCGGTCCGGGAAATTATTAAGATCCGGAACCGCAAAGGAAAGTTTTCATCCCCTTTCGAAATATGCCGGGAAATTGAACCAAAAGCCTTTAACCGGAAGGTTATAGAAAGTTTGATCAAATCAGGTGCACTGGATTCCCTCGGATGGAAGCGGTCGCATTGCTTTCAATGTATTGATTTGATGATAGAATATACACATGATTTTTCTTCAATGAGAAATTCCGGCCAGGCGACTTTGTTCGGGTCGGGGCACATGAAGCCTCCTGTGCTTCCCAATGAAATCAAACATATGCCGGAATGGGAAAAAGCGGAGCTCTTGGCATATGAAAAGGAAGCGCTGGGCTTTTATTTTACAGATCACCCCCTAACCCAATTCGAAAAGCGAATCCGGAATTTGGTCACGCATTCCATAAGTGATTTGGAACAGAAGTCACTGATCCGGGGTGAAGTTAAGCTGGCTGGAATCGTTATGTCGATCCGGTCGCTAAAAACCCGGCGGGATGAAAGAATGGCCACATTTATCCTGGAGGATAGGAACGGACGGGTGGAGGTTGTGGCATTTCCTGATTCCTATCAAAAATATTATGATGTCATCAAAGAAGATAATCTGGTGTTCATTGCCGGCCAGGTTCAAGGAGGCGAAGATTCGCCACGGATCATTATGACATCGGTTTATCCCCTGGAGCTGGCCTTGGAACGGTTAGCCAAGCGGATATTGCTGCGCATCCGTTTAACGGGACTGGAGAAAGATATTTATCTTAAACTCAAGTCGTTATTGGAAGAGTTTCCCGGAGATTGCCCGGTTGTTTTTGCTCTCGAAAGCGGAAACGGAGACCGGGTCATAGCCCAATCCGTGGAAATCCAGGCGGTCAAGCCTTCCCGGGATTTAACACAGCGCCTTGAGGATATCTTGGGAGAAAAAAGTGTTTACCTGGAATATTAGCCGGAATGGCAGAAGGACCATGGCTGCGGGAGGGTTCCGCAGGAGGATATAGAATGAAAAAGAGGGTATTAGCGGCTGACACGGGAGTATCTCTCTTGGAAATGATAAAAATCGCTTTCCAAACCGCCGGATTCGATGTCTTCACCACGCAGAACGGAAAAGATGTGGTGGAATTGGCGCAGGAGATTGAGCCTGATGTTATCCTCTTGGGAACGTCATTACCGGGAGAGGATGGATATTCTGTGGGGCGGCGGTTAAGAAGCCAGAACCGTTTCAGGCAAATCCCCCTGTTTTTTATGACAGGAGCCCTCGAAAATGTCAGCAAAGAGAAGCTGTCCGGGCTGGTATTTGAAGAACTGGTTCGGACCCCCTTTGATTCGGAAGCATTGGCTTTGCGGGTCAAGCGAATCCTGGAAGAGAATACAGCCCCTGCGTTTTTACCGGAAGAGCCCGAATCTTTGGATGCCGCGGAAAAAGAAAAGAATGTCCGGGAAATCATTGCACGGTTAGTAAAAGAGGAGGTTTTGGAAGCGGAACGGGAGCTTGAAAAAAGGCTGTCAGCCCGTTTGCGCTCCGAAATTTTTTCTAAAGAAAAACAGGAAGATAGTGAATAAAGACTGTATGAATATGAGTGAAGTGCGATGGATTGATTCTTGTCCTTCAGCCAATGATATATTGAAGAAACTGGCTGAAAACGGGACTCCCCCTTATACGGCTGTAGCGGCGCGGGAGCATAGCCGGGGCTGCGGCATGCAAAACCGGAATTGGATATTGCCTCTGGACAAAAGTTTGTATGTTTCGCTTTTACTTAATCCCGGCCGTCCGGACGTATCTTTACTTCCTATCATCGGGGGATTTGCCTGCAGGGAGGCGATATTCCGGTACTGCCGGTTTTCTATTTCATTAAAACGGCCCACCGATTTGATACGGAAGAGAAAAAAACTGGGCGGGTTGATTCTGGAGCAGCAGAACAGCCGGAAAGTTTTGTTTTCTGCGCGGATCATTAACTTTTCAAGGGAGGACAATCATGCTGCTGGGGATTGACATCGGGAACACCAGTATAGCCATCGGGGTTTTCAGGGGAAAAAAGCTCATGCGGAACTGGAAGATTAAGGCTGACCGCAAAAGCACCTGCGATGAGTATAAAGCCTTGCTGCTCAATTTGTTTTCCCTGGCTCATTTAAAAAAAATTGACATTGAAGATGTGATCATTTCCAGTGTGGTTCCTCCGCTGACCCCGGTGTTTCAGAAGATCACTCGTGAAATTTTCAATATACGTGCTTTGGTTGTGGGCCCGGGTCTAAAAACGGGGATTGCAGTTCTGTACGATAATCCTCAAGAAGTCGGTGCGGATAGGATTGTTTCCGCAGTGGGAGCCCGGGAAAAATACGGTACACCCTGCATCATTCTGGATTTTGGAACGGCTACAACCTTTGATGCCGTTTCTTCTTCCGGAGATTATTTGGGAGGAGCCATCGCCCCGGGAATACACATATCGGCAGAAGCGCTTTATCTGAAAACCGCTAAGCTCCCCTGGATTGAATTAAGAAAAGCCCAGCACGTGATAGGAAAAAACACGAATGCCAGCATGCATTCCGGTCTCTATTTCGGTTACGTCGGATTGGTAAAAAACATCATACATGAGATTAAGCAGGAGCTGGGAAGCGATACAAAAGTTATTGCGACCGGAGGAGCTGCCTCTTTGATCTTTGATGATATCGAAGAGATTGATGCCTATGAACCGCATTTGGTTTTAGAGGGATTGCGGCTTATTTTTGAAAAAAACCGGCGAACCGGATAAGCGGCATTCAGGTCCGGCTTGTGCCCCGTTCAGATCAATAGTAATAAGGAGAGAGATACGGAACCTGATTTTTTTCACGGAATTTTTTAATACCGAATATCCGGACCATGCGTTCCAGGTCCCGGCTCTTGAATAAGCCATACTCTTTTTCCATTTCCTTCCTTATTTTTTCTTTTTCAGCCGGAGGTATGTTCTCAAAAATCAGATCGTCTATTTTTTGATCCCATTTTTCCAGTTCGGCTTCTTCTCCGCCGCCGGGAAGCACCCGGCGTGAAACCTTGTTAAAGACCGGTGCCAAAAAAGAGGCTTCAACGGGCATTTTGCTCAGAAATATTCGTATTTCTTTTTGAATAAGGACCTTTTTGTCTGTATCCGTAGTGACAGAGGCGTTAGGACGGCGGTTTCCCACCCGGCGGTCCCGGTGCTGCTTAAAGCGGCGCAAAACGGACAAATGGCAGCTGTTCAAGGACAATTTTTTTTTCATTCCTGGAGAGCAGAATTCAAAAGCGCTTTCGATTCCCTCAAGAATAATTCTCAAGGGGATCCGCATCCTTTCCCATGATTTTATAGTTTCATTTTCCCGAGGGGATATGACAAAAGGAGCTCCCCGCAATTGAAATAGACGCCTGGCAATGGCTTGATAGTATTGTTCCTGGTTGCCGTTATCATTTTTCATGGCGGTTTATAATTTAAATTATTGCTCTGAAAATCATCATTATATGGCTCTCAGGCCTTGCAGCAGTGCAGAAAGAACACATATTGTCAGCTGATGAATTATACGCATGGTTAAATCATTAAATAAATTTCGATCAGCTCAATATCCTGCGCCTTGCATATGCGGCGATCTCAGCTTGTGAATTATACCCGTTCATTATATCATTTTTGATATCCGAAACAGAGGATAATGAAAATACAGGGGGAAGCGCGGCGGCGGGGGGCGCCAATATATGCGGCCATCCCGGCCCGTGAAAAATCCCGGTTAGTAGATTTATTCGATAATTGTTACAATAGGAAAAGAAATGGTGAGATAATTATAATGATTGAACAGATACTGCAGTTACTGCAAAAAAACCGGAAAGGGTTGAGTTATGCAAAAATAGCGGCTAAGCTGCATTTGCGACCGAAAGAAAAAACCAAGTTTAAAAAGAACCTCAAAGATCTTCTCAAAAAAGGCATCATTACGCAGGTTGGAAAAAAGTATGTTCTGCCCGGAGAAAAACATACCGTCCGGGGGGAATTAATTACGGTGCTCAAGGGCTTCGGGTTTGTTAAGCCGAAAACGGCCGGCCTCAGAGATATCTTTATTCCGGCGCGTTTTTCCGAAGGATCAATCCAGGGAGATATTGTTGAAGTTGTGTATTTGAAAAAGGGAGACAAACCTGAGGGCCGGATAATCCGAATAGTGAAAAAGCGAAAAAAAACAGTTTTGGGAATTTATAAAGAGCTTAAGGGCCGGTCATTTTACATGCCTTTTGAAAGCCCGTCTCTGGAAGACATTCCGGTCAAAACCGGGGGGAATGACTTGAATTCCGGGATGATTATTGAGGTAGACAGGGAAAGAGGGCAGATTGTTGACGTGCTGGGACTTCCGGATGATCCCGGGGTTGATGTTGAAGTTATAACCAGAAAGCATGGGCTCCCCCGGGAATTCCCTGAAGGCGTCTTAGCTGAAGTTCAGTCCATTCCCGAAGCCTTAAAGGAACAGGATAGGCAAGGACGGCGGGATTTACGCAATTGGACGACGCTGACGATTGACGGGGAAAGCGCGCGGGATTTTGATGACGCGGTCAGTATAAAACGCAATAAAGACAGGGGGTTTTCACTTGGAGTTCACATTGCAGATGTGTCTCATTACGTTAGACCAGGAACTTTTTTGGATAAAGAAGCTTACAGCCGTGGAACCAGTGTATATTTCCCGGATTCCGTCATTCCCATGCTTCCGGAAAAACTGTCCAATAAAATATGCAGCCTGAGGCCTGATGAAGAAAAATTAACCATGTCGGTTATGATGAATTTCGATGAGGAAGGTGTGCTTCAGGATACGGTTTTTTTTCCATCAATTATCCGGACTAAAGCCAGGATGACATACACGGAAGTTTATAAAATATTTCAGAAAGAAAAAAAAGCACAGGAAAAATATTCCGAACTGATTTCCGGATTGTTTGATATGCGGAAATTGGCTTCCCTGCTGCGCCGGAATCGAATGTCTTCCGGGAGTTTGGACTTTGATCATCCCCAACCGGAGTTGATCTACCGCAAGGGGGTCTTGCATAAAGTGGTTCCCTTTTTTCAGAATGAAGCACATCAATTGATTGAAGAATTTATGCTGGCAGCAAATCAGGCTGTTGCGGTATATTTGGATAATAGTCCGCAGCCGCTCATTTTCCGGATTCATCCGCCCCCGGATCCTAAGGATATGGAAAAACTCAGAGAAATTTTAAAGCATTTCGGTCTCTCGCTGCCTCCCGCTCAAAAAACAAACCGCAACGACCTTCAAAAAGTCATTGATCATTTTGAGGGACGCGAAGAAGAAAAGTTTGTTACGATTCAAGTCCTAAGGAGCCTGAAACTTGCGGTATATTCCGAGGAAAATATGGGCCATTATGGGCTTGGGAAAGAACATTATACCCATTTTACATCACCGATACGAAGGTATCCGGATCTTGTCGTTCACCGTATTTTGAAATCCGTTCTGAAAAAGGAAGAGATAAAGGCTGCATCTCTACCGAAAATCTCGGCTCAATGCTCAGAGACGGAAAGAAGAGCGGATGAGGCGGAAAAGGAAGTGATCAATTGGAGAATATACCGCTTGTTGAAAACAAAAGTGGGGGATATCTTTACAGGGTTTATTGTTGACATTATCGGCGCTGGTGTTGTCGTCGAATTGGATGACTATTTTGTATCCGGAATCATTTTGTATCAAGACCTGGATCATGATTATTATTTTCGCAAGAGTGAAAAAACCCTGAGAGGACGCCGAACAGGGAAAACCTATGAACTGGGAGATCGATTGGATGTCCAGCTGCTTGCTGTAAATCCTGAGTTAGGGCGGATGAGTCTTAAACCTGAAGGGTGATGCCATGCCGAATAAAAAGGGAAAAATTCTGGAACTGGCAAGAGAAAAAGGCCCAAAAGGATTAGCCGGAAAAGAAATTCAAAATGCGACCGGACTGACATTGGATGAAATCCGTAAACAATGCCAGTGCCTGGAGGAGGAAGGCTGCTTGCGGATACTGGTTTTTTCTCCTCTTTTAGTCATGGAAAAATCAGCTCTGGATGAGATTGAAAATGCATTTTTTTCTCTGATTCAGCGCGAACAGGAACGGACTTCCCAATCCGAAGGGATAAAAAAAGAAAATCTTTTTATCATTTCCTCTCTTCCGCCCCGGGTCATTGAATGGGTGCTCCAGAGAATGATCCGTTCCGGCAAACTGCGTGATGAACATGGTATTTTGTTCGCTGTCAGGCGGGAACCGGCCTTGACACCAGAAGAGGTGCATTTGCTTTCCGAATTGGAAACAATGTTTGAGCTGGGGGAATTTCGCCGGATGACTATCGCGGAGATTCAGCATCAGATTAAGGTATCGACTCAAACCTTTGACCGCCTTCTGGAAGCATTGTTGAAAAGGAAGAGAGTTATTCACAGCCGGGAAGGAATTCTTTTTCATTCTCAATGGCTTGATGGAATTATTGATTCATTGACAAACGCAGGGAAAAATTTGTTTACCGTAGCTGAATTTAAAGAAGCGACCGGCTTAACCAGAAAATTCGCGATACCTCTTCTCGAATTATTGGACCAAACCGGAGTAACCCGTAAGCAGGGGTCTTCACGAATCATTTTATAGTCCTAAGCTATGCTTTTACCCCAAAGAGAGTCAGGCCGATTAATCCTCCTGCAATCAATGAAGTGATAAGCGGAAGGGTGTTCATCCCAGCCCATACCATTCCGATAACGGCCCAGGCTCCTATGAGGCCGGATAAACCAAAAGTTTTATGATGGCGTTGACATATTTTTTTCATGCGATCATCCTTTTCTTTTAGCCTGAATTATTCATAAAAAAATTGCGATATTTTTGCAATTTCTTTTTTATCAGCGATTAACATGATTTTTATTGAAAGTTCAAATGGAAAGTTTTTCATTTGCACATTTATATATTACTCGCAAATTTTCACCCCTTCGGGCAGGCCGAATCTCACCGCATCTTCCGGCTTGCAGCTCGTCGTAGTGAAGTGACGACCTTGATTGAATCAATGTCATCCTGAGGCCTGCGCCGGCAGGCCGTGAGGATCTTAGACTTCTTTGCCGAATAAAGAGTAATCGTCTTCTCGTGCAAGCGCCGTCTAAGATCCTTCGTCGCTATGCTCCTCAGGACGACAATGAATGAACGTATTGTCGCCGTCTGCGGCAATCCAGGCCCGTGAATAATACAGGTTAGTTATTATTCCCATGAAAAAATAATGCAAAATTTATGCCATTTCTATGTTACAGAAAAAAATGAAAATATAGGTTTATGCAAGAATAAAACTGACAAAAATTGCGGATTTTGTATAATTTACGTCAAAAAATAGTTACTTTTTTGTCTTTTTTGGAGATTTGTTTCCGTCTGATTTTTTTTGAGCTGGTTTTTTATCACCGTTTTTTTTCTTTCCGGACTCACTTTTTTGCTCTTTTTGCCCTAAAGCGGATTTCAACTTTTCTCCGAATAATCCGGACAGGGGTTTCTCCTCTTCTTCCGTCTTGGCGTATGATTTTTCTTTTTCTTCTTTTTTTGTTAAGGGGAGATCTTCCAGCTTTTCTTCCTCAAATTCTTCTTCGGCTTTCAGAGCATAGAAAGCTTCCAGTTCAGATTCTTCCTGTTCAATTCGTTCTTCAATATAACGTTTTCCACCTTTAGCATGACGGGGTTTTCGTTCCTGCTCAATTTTCTTTCTAATGCTTTCCTTTTCTTCTTCTTCCTCTTCTTCTAGGTCCTCTTCTAAGGTCTCTTTCTCCACCATAACCGCTTCAAGTTCGGCTTCATCCTCAAATTCAGCTTCAGGTTCCGGCACCGCTGCTTCTTCAGGGTGTTCTTCAGGAAGTGCGGGCTTTTCTTCTTCGGGGAGCTCTATTTCTTTTTTTTCTTCAAGAACCACTTCTGGAGATACGACTTCACCCACTGTTCCTATTTCCGGGAGCCCTTCCTCGGAATAATCTTCTTCGATCTCTTCTTCCCAAATCTCTTCCCCCTCTTCGATATCATCCTCCGCTTCTTTTTCGACTTCGGATTCTTTTTTTAATTTTTCATGGTACAGAAAGAGACCCTTTTTCTTTTCCGACGGAATGAATTCAGGTGCCAGTATTAACGTTTCATAAACATCTGCGGTGGTTGTATGTGTGAGCATATTGACGAGATGAAAAGCTCTTTGATAATGAAGAGTCAGGGCTTCGCCTTCCAATCCAAAATGACGGAAAACCAGCACAAGAAGTTCACGAAGATCTTTTCCCTCCCTTTGGTTATACAAGGTCAGGATGTTTTTTAATGTGCCGTGGGCTAAAAAAATAATTTTGTTAGGGTGAGCATACGTAGATATCTCTTTTCCGGTTTCCGCAAAAGAATCGTTTTTCGGATTATATTTCAACAAAGGCAAAGAAATTTTCTTTTTAGCTTTTTTCAGCCAAAAACGGAAACGGTTTGTGTCTTCCTTGGCTATTGTAACACTGGCTCCCTGAGTTACCTTATGTTCCTTATAATAATCATCCAATCCCAGGAAAATATGGAGATTGGGATAATAATATACGGTATATTCTTTTTCATTTTCAACATCAAAAAAGCGATATTCACGGGCACTTGAGAGTTCTCTTTTCAATCCTTGAGGAACGGTGATTCCTCCACCGAGCACCTCTCTCCATGAAAGATAAACTTTAAGAGGAAATTTTTTATCCGGAGCTTTTTGTGAAGCTTGGTCCTGCAGCTCCGGAACCGCAATCCTAGGAACAGAGAGAGGGTTGTTTTTGATAAATGATTGAAGAATATCGCGGAGAAACCAGCGTCCCCAGCCTTCCGGAGAGACAAATAAAAAATTGCGTTTTCGTGAATTAGCTAAAGCATGATTAAGACTTATGCAGTGCAAATCCATCTTCTCACTGCCGGGCTTGATATTGAAATGGGCTGTCACCAATTCTTCTGTGGATGCGGATTGTTTTTTTTTGTTAAAATCGGATTCAATCTTATCCATTGTTTTTTTGGTGATTTTTATTTGTTTTTTAATCAGCTGCCAGTGGTTGTTCCACGAAAAAAACTTGCCGGATTCTGAAAGGCCGGCTTCAAGATTTTTTCCCAGTTGGCGCAGGTCCTTGTCTGTCATGGATAAATCGTGCAAACGGGGATCATCTTCCCGTTTGAGAATTTTCGGAGTACACTCTTTTTCTCCCTCTGCAGAGGGAAGCATGACCTGGGTTTTCGTTTTTTTCATATAATCGATGTGGCGCCGGAACGTCCCGCCGCCGGTATAGTCCACTTCCAGCATTTCGCAGTTGAAACTGTCGAATGGTATCTTGTTTACAACTTCAAGAACAATTTTTCCTTTAAAGGGCTCCTTTCCCTTGCTGCTAACCATAAGAGGCTCATCATATTCTTTGCAGATAAGGTCACCTATTTCGTATTTGCAGGCGGGATCATATAACTTTACTTCCTGATCCAATTGATTGGCATTCTTTTTAAAGGCGACTTTCTTTACCAGTTCCTGCAGAGAAGGGGCGTTGTGGTTTTTTGACAACTCATCAATGATAAAACTGATATCATCCTTTGTAATTTGTGTGTGTTCGCTTCCTCTAACCATTGTTATTTCTTCATTTTATTCTTCATTTTTACTAATAATACCATAATCGCTTTCTGAATATGAAGCGTATTTTCCCATTGATTTAAGACGGCGGATTGAGAACCATGCAATACACTGGGTTCAATTTCTTTCCCTGCAGAAAGACTGTGGCCGTGAAAAACGAGAGCATTCTTTCCTGCAGCTTTGATTAATCCGGGGGTTATCCGGAATTTTTCGGCTTCATTCTGGGAGGCATTCTGTTGCCATCCACAATCCGTATAGAGGATATCCGCATTCACAGCCGCATCTTCGGGATCTTGTCCCAACTGAAGGGAAAAGCCGGTTTGTCCGCTTTCACGCACAGCACTGTTCAAGATATTTGAATCAGGCAATACGCTTTCGGGGCAGGCGATATATAAAGCGGCACCGGTCTTGGCCAGCGCTTGAATAAGGCTGTTTAATACCGGCGTCCGTCCTCCGATATAGGCGATATGCAGGCTGTTCAAGTCAAACCGGTATTCTTTAAGGGTGAAAATATCCGCCAAAGCCCGGCAGGGATTAAAGGTATCTGAACCATTGTTAATGAGGGGAACCTCCAGGCTGTTCTGCCATTCCGGCAGTTTTGAATGAGAAAACGCTCCGGTTACCAAGATGTCCATCCCTTTTTCCAGGTGTTTCAGGGCGAAAAGATAATCTTGAGGAGGAGAAGGAAATTGGCAGGGAATGAGGCTGCCTCCCAATCCTGCCGCTGCCGTATGAAAAGAAGGCTCGGATGGCAGAACTGTTTCCGGTCTCCTGATCTCCGCGATTGTTTGATGCGCCAAGTATCCGTAATAACGGGAAGGCTTGCGTTTGATATTATGCGCCAAATCCAGCAAGGCACTCATATCGTATGGAGAGATATCGGAAAGGGAAAGCAAGCCGGCCGGCATTTTAATCCCCTTGTGAGGACGCCACTATACGGGTTCCGGAACGGTTGATCAAAGCTGCTTTCAAATGGCTGGCCGAAGTGATGAGGACTTCACGGCCGCCCCGTTCGATGTATTCAATCGAAGCTTTGATTTTTGGTCCCATTGACCCTGGAGGGAAATGCCCTTCTTCAAGATACCGCTTGGCTTCTTCAACTGTGATTTTGGAAAGTGCTTTTTCGTCGGGAGTGCCGAAATTCAAAAAAGCGCGGGGAACGTTGGTTAGAATGATGAACAAATCAACCTTGGCTTCATAGGCGATGAGACTGGAGGCGTAATCTTTATCAATGACAGCTTCCACTCCCTGGAATAATCCGCGGCCGTTGATAATAACCGGGATCCCGCCTCCTCCAGCGGCTATGACAATCCGGCCTGAATGCACCAGGTCATGAATAACCCGTTTAGGGACCACGTCAATGGGCTTGGGAGAAGGGACCACTTTGCGGTAGCCTCTTCCCGCATCTTCCACCATGACCCATTTTTTTTCCCGCATTAACATTTGACCCCTGTACTTTGCGTAAAAAGGCCCGACCGGCTTTGTGGGGTTCTGAAAGGCAGGATCCTTCTTATCCACGACAACTTGTGTGACAATAGTGGCTACATCTTTGTCCAGTGAGTTTTTTCTCAGCTCGTTAACCAGATTTTTTTCCAGCATATATCCCATGCTGCCCTCAGTCATAGCATCGCAGACTTCCAGGGAAAAAGGCGGAATTTTATTAATGGATTCTTCCATTTGAATAAGCAGATTGCCGACTTGCGGACCATTCCCGTGTACTATAATCAGCTCGTATCCCTTTTTTACCACATCAATCATTAACCGGGCCGCCTTTTGGGCGTTTTTCATTTGCTCAGACTGTAACCCTCGTTGTTCTTTAGGTAAAACGGCGTTTCCGCCGAATGCGATAAGAGCGATTTTAGGATTCACTAGAATTCCTTCAAGATTTCATTCAAATCCGGAGACCCGATTTCATCCAAGTCATAGGTAACGCGCAAGATAGTTTTATTGGTTTTAATCAGCCGTCCTAAATCGATAGGGGTTCCGCTTACGACCAGGTCGCATTCACTCTTATTTATAGTTTCCGCCAGTTCTTGCATTTGATCTTTTCCATAGCCCATGGCAGGGAGGACCCGGTCTAAATGGTTATATTTTTCGAAGGTTTTTTTGATGGTGCCTACGGCATACGGACGGGGATCAACGATTTTCCCAGCTCCGTATTTTTCGGCGGCAACAATACCGGCGCCATATTTCATTTCACCATGAGTCAGGGTTGGGCCGTCTTCAACAACCAAAACTGTTTTGCCTTTAATTTGATCTCCGTCCTCAACTTGAATCTTGGAATTCGCCCGTACGATAGTGGCTTCCGGATTGAATTTCTTGATGTTATCGAGGACAAGATCAACGTTTTTCTTTTCGGCCGTATCCATTTTATTGATCACAATGACATCGGCGCGGCGGAAGTTGGTTTCGCCGGGATAATAGAGAAGTTCGTGTCCCGGACGGTGCGGGTCCACGACCACAATTTCAAGGTCGGATTTATAAAAGGGGATGTCATTGTTTCCCCCGTCCCAGAGGACGACATCAGCTTCTTTTTCCGCCTGTTCCAGAATAGCTCCATAATCAACGCCGGCGTAAACAATAATTCCATGCTGAATATGAGGTTCATATTCTTCCATTTCTTCTATGGTGCAGTCATGTTTGAGCATGTCATCATAACCGCCGAAGCGCTGCACAGCCTGTTTTACCAAATCTCCATAGGGCATGGGATGACGGATGGCGACCACCTGCCGGCCCTTTTCTTTCAATAAACGGGCTATTTTCCGGGTGGTTTGGCTTTTGCCGCATCCAGTTCTCACTGCGCAGACAGAAACCACGGGTTTTTTGCTTTCTATCATGGTTTCTTTTGGCCCCAATAAAGAAAAACTGGCGCCAGCTGCCTGTACTTCAGACGCTTTATGCATCACATATTCATGCGGAACATCACTATAAGAAAAAAACACTTCATCTGCTTCATGTTTTTTAATCAGTTGGGTCAAATTTTCTTCAGCTTCAATGGGAATGCCGTCGGGATAATTTTTTCCTGCCAATTCAACGGGATATTTCCTGCCTTCGATATCCGGAATCTGCGTAGCGGTGAAAGCCATGACTTGGTAGTTGTCATTGTTCCGCAGATAGACATTAAAATTGTGGAAGTCTCTTCCTGCTGCGCCCATAATGATCGCTTTTTTCATTGTTTGTTCTCTCCTTTATATGTTAAGAATTCTTTAGAATTTAAAAAAAGAAACCACAAGTATAATACGTTGTCTGTCTAAATGCAATTTTTTTAAGTACTTTACAGCGATTGACTTTAAATGTGCATTAGGGCTGCTCTTCCTGAGGCATCCACCTTTTATTACCTGGCCTGGATTATTCATAGTCCGGGATGGCCGCAGAGGCGGTGAGATTCAGTCCGTGAATAATCCGGGTTAATAAAATTCAATCGAAATGCTACAATAAAAAAATGGCTGGAAAAAAGAACAATATTATCGGAATCATGTCGGACTCACATGACAACCGGGATGAGGTAAAAAACGCGGTTTCTTTTTTCAGGGAAGTCTCATGCGGATTGATTATTCATGCCGGAGATTTTGTTGCGCCCTTCACAGCCGGAGAATTAGAAAAATCGGGATGTCCCGTCAAGGCCGTTTTTGGTAATTGTGACGGGGAAAAGGAGGGGCTGAAGCAAGCCATGCGGGGATGGGGGGATATCCGGCGCGAACCTTTCCGCTTTGAGTGGGAGGGCATGCATTTTTTGCTGACGCATACCCATTACCGTCTCGGCACATACTTAAATGAGGGAAATCTGGACGTCATCATATACGGCCATACGCATAAGCCTGAAGTCCGCAAAGAGAAAGGCTGCTTGATTATAAATCCAGGAGAAACTGGCGGCTGGATGAGCGGGAAAAAGACCGCAGCCCTGCTGGATCTTGCGGCCCGCCGTGTGGAAATTGTGGCCTTGGATTGACCTGATCTGCTGCTTGGCCGGACGGGGGGGGGACATTTGCAGCCGCTTAAAAAGAGACTCTCATGGTTCTGTATTCTGCCTTTTCTATCTATTGACAGAAAAAGCCCAAACTATTAATATAAACAAGCTTGGAGTTTAGGCAGGCGCGTAGCTCAGTGGCAGAGTGCTTCCTTGACGCGGAAGAAGTCGAGGGTTCGATCCCCTCCGCGCCTACCAGTTGATTCATGACAGGGTATTCAAGAGGCCAAACAAAAGCAGCCGCTTCTGTGCTTTTTTCCCGGGGATACATAAATAATTTCCTAATATCCGGAACGAAATCAAAGGAAGTTCTGATACTTCCCGGGAAAGAAGGCTTTTTACCTGAGGATATCATATAGTAAAAATATTGAAGGATTATTATGGAACAAAAGAAAAGTGATGCGGATAAGCTGGAAATACTGAGGCACAGCGCTGCCCATCTTCTTGCCCATGCGGTTATGGAGCTGTTTCCGGGAACCAAGACCGGCATCGGCCCGGCGATTGAAGATGGATTTTATTATGATTTTTTACGTGAGAATCCCTTTACTCCTGAAGATTTGGAAGCCATTGAGAAGAAAATGAAAGAATTAAGCCGCGCTGATATACCAATCGTCAAAAAAGAATTACCCCGTGAAGAGGCTGTTAAATTGTTTGAAGATTTAGGGCAGGATCTGAAGGTTGAATTGATAAAAGACAGGGCCGGAGACACAGTCTCTTGTTTCCAGCAGGGGGATTTCATTGATTTCTGCCGAGGTCCGCATATGTCTTCAACCAAGCAGATCAGCCATTTTAAAATTCTATCGTCCTCGGGAGCGTATTGGAAAGGCGATGAAAGAGGCCCCCAGCTGCAGAGGATATACGGGACCGCGTTTTTCTCAAAAAAGGACCTTAAAGAGCATTTGTTTATGCTTGAGGAAGCTAAAAAACGGGATCACCGCAAATTAGGAATTGAACTGAACCTGTTTAGTTTTAATGAAAATCTCGGGGGCGGTTTGATCCTTTGGCACCCCAAGGGTGCCGCAGTCCGGTGGACAATTGAAGAATTTTGGCGCCGGGAACATTTTCAAGATGATTATGACTTTATATACAGTCCGCATGTGGCTAAGCTGGATGTATGGAGGATCAGCGGCCATACGGAATTCTATGATGCTCTTTATCCTCCCCTGGAAAGCGAGGGCATTGAATATCAGCTTAAACCGATGAATTGTCCGTTTCATATCATGGTTTATAATTCAACCCAGAGAAGCTACCGCGAGCTCCCGCTGCGTTGGGCGGAGTTGGGGACTGTATACCGCTATGAGCGAAGCGGAGTTTTGCATGGTTTGCTGCGGGTGCGCGGGTTTACTCAGGACGATGCCCATATTTTTTGCCGGCCGGATCAGCTGGAGGAAGAGATTGAAAGGACCATTTCTTTTGCCCTGAGAATTTTGAAGGCTTTTGGTTTTTCGAAGTATGATGTTTTTCTCTCGACGTGCCCTGAAAAATACTGCGGAGCAAAAGAAGACTGGAGCAAAGCGACATCGGCTTTGGAAAAAGCGATGAATAAGGCCGGGCTGGATTTCCAAATTGATGAGGGAGAAGGCGTGTTTTACGGCCCCAAGATCGACATAAAAATCAAGGACGCCCTTAACCGTTCGTGGCAATGCACAACCATCCAATTAGATTTCAATCTGGCAGAACGCTTTGACCTGACATATATCGGAGAGGATGGGCAAGCTCACCGGCCCTATATGATACACCGGGCGTTGTTAGGATCTCTGGAAAGATTTTTTGGGATTCTTATTGAGCATTACAAAGGAAATTTTCCCCTGTGGCTGGCTCCGGTCCAGGTGAATATTATTCCAATTGCCGATCGTCACACCTCTTATGCGCAGGAATTACACAAGGAATTCAAAAAAAATAAAATACGATCTTCGGTGGATTCCCGGAGGGAAAAAGTCGGCTATAAAATCAGGGATGCTGAAATACAAAAAATTCCTCTGATTCTCATTGTCGGAGATAAGGAAGTTGAAAACAGCACTGTATCCGTTAGGATTCATACGCTTGGGGATAAAGGCGAGATGAAATTTAACGAAGTGCTTGCAAAAACCTCAGAATTGATTGAAAATAAAGAGTTAACTGTTAATCTTTAAAGGAGGTCCATCATCAGAAGACGAGGGAAGTTTATTCCAAGGAAGAGAGAACAAAAACCACATAGGATAAATGAGAGAATCCGAGCTAAACAAGTAAGGATGATCGATGAAAACAAAGAACAAGTCGGGATCGTGGATATCAAGGAGGCTTTAGCCCGAGCAAATGAGGCGGATTTGGATTTGGTTGAAGTTGCACCCAATGCCAATCCCCCGGTATGCCGGGTTATGGATTATGGAAAATACCTATATGAGCTGCACAAAAAAGCCCAGGAAGCAAAAAAACATCAAAAGCAGGTACAGGTCAAGGAGATAAAATTCAGACCGAAAATAAGCGGTCATGATTATGACTTCAAGATGCGGCATGTGCAGCGTTTTTTAAAAGAAGGAAACAAAGTGAAGATCACAGTGATGCTGCGCGGCCGGGAGAAAGCAAAGCCGGAATTGGCACATGGAATTATTGACCGTGTTTTGGAGGATGTCAAAGACTTAGGAACTCAAGATGCAAAAATCCGGCGGCAGCCTTGGGCTGTATCCACGTTGCTGGCTCCGATAAAAACAGGAGAGAAAAATGCCTAAACTAAAAACCCACAAAGGCGCCAAAAAAAGATTTAAAATCACGAATAATAAAAAGGTTATTTACCGGAAAGCGTACAAAAGTCATATTCTCACCAAGAAAAGCGCAAAGAGAAAAAGGGATTTGCGGCAAGCGGGTCTTATCGATTCAGTAGACAGAAAGCGAATAAAGATGCTGCTTCCATATGAATTTTAATTTATTTCAAGTTAGACATATTCCTTCTTCTAATCGAATTTATATTTACTATTAGCATACAAGGAGAAGACAATGCCCAGAGTAAAAAGAGGATCCAGAAAAAGAAAAAGACGATCAAAGATTTTAAAATTAGCCAAAGGATTCTGGGGGGCCAGAAGTCATAATTACCGGACGGCCAAGGAAGCCGTTGAACGGGCGCTCCAGTATTCGTACCGCGACCGGCGTACCCGCAAAAGAGAGTTCCGCCGACTTTGGATAATCAGAATAAAAGCGGCGGCTGAGCAAAACGGAATATCCTACAATCAGTTTATTCACGGCCTCAAGACCAAGGATATTGAACTTGACCGAAAAGTCTTAGCGGACCTTGCTGTCAATGCCCCGGATACATTTGGACGAATTGCCCAAAAAGTCAAACAAGCCGGAGCTTGAAAATATGGTGTGTGATGGGAGTTGCCTCCAAAAAAAAACAAGCTCTTAGGGATGAATTTGAACAAGCCCTTGGCCGAATCAAAGACCGGAAAGGTTTGGAAGAAGTGCGGGACCGGTTTTTTTCCCTGGGAAAAGGCCGATTTGCCGGACTGATCAATGAAATTGAACGATTAAACCTCGATGGAAAAAATCAAGCCCTAAAGGAAATTGAACAATTAAAAGTGGATATGCTGGGCCGCTTGAAGGCCTTGGGGGAAGAGCTGACCGAAAAAGCAAAACGGGAGAAATATACGGATCTAACACTGCCGGGAAAATCACGTTACCGGGGGGTTCCTCATCCGCTGAATGAACTGATCCATGAGATCGAAGATATTTTTTTGAATTTAGGATTTGAAATAGAAACCGGGCCGGAAGTTGAAACGGATTATTATAATTTTGAAGCCCTGAATGTCCCGGAGGATCATCCGGTTCGGGATGAATGGCAAATTTTCAAGGTGGATGCAAACCGGTTTCTGCGTACGCACACATTATCTGCTCAAATCCGGGCCTTGGAAAGAAAAAAACCGCCGGTCCGCATCATTATTCCGGGCAAAGCCTATCGCCGGGAGGAGGAGGATCCTACCCATCTTCCTATGTTTTTTCGCATTGATGGATTGGTTGTCGGGCAGGGAATGGCTTTGGCCCATTTAAAAGGGATGCTGGAATGCTTTGCCAAAGCACTGTTTCATGAAAAGATCCGGCTTAGGTTCCGCCCCCGTTATTTACCTTTCACTGAGCCGTCTACAGCTGTGGATATCGGCTGTATCCTATGCAAAGGAGAAAGAAATAACTGCCCGGTATGCCGGGGGCGGGGGTGGATTGAAATCGCCGGAGGAGGAATGGTCCATCCACAGGTTTTTAAAAATATGAATATCGATCCCGAAAAGTTTTTAGGCTTTTCTTTTGGGATAGGGATCGACAGGGTAGCGATGGTGCGGTACTGCGTGCCGGAAATCAGGCTTTTATATCAAAATGACATTCGAGTGGTCAGGCAGTGTTATTAAAATGAAAGTCAGTGTTTTATGGTTGAAAGATTTTGTTGATTTTTCCTTTTCGCCGGAGGAATTAATCGAGATCTTTGATTCGTTAGGCCTGCCTGTTATTGACTGGGAAAAGATTAACGGGGATGCCGTGATTGAGCTGGAATCCTTTCCTCATCGTTTTGATACGCTGGGACACCTGGGAATCGCCCGCCAATTAGCCGCGGCCAAAGATCTTTCCTGGAAAGAACATTCATTCTTCACCATCAATTCAAAGCCCGGCCCCAGTGATTTGGAGATTCAGGTTCTGAATGAATCGTTGTGTCCGCGATGCTGCGGGACGATTGTATATGGTTTAAAGAATCAGCCGTCTCCGGATTGGATGCAGGAAAGGCTGCTTTCGGTAGGAATAGACCCGGTTGACAATATTCGTGATGCGGCCGTTTACACTTTATTGGGCACAGGCCAGCCTGTTCATATTTTCCCCCTGGAGGATATAAAAGGAAAGGGGCTTATAATACGTACCGCACGGCCGAAGGAAATACTGGTGACCCGGAAAGGACGTGAAATCAAGCTCAATAAAGAGATGCTGGTGGTTGCGGATGAAGAAAAATGCTTATCTTTGGCGGGGCTGACGGATGACCCGGTCTCCGCTTCCTTCGGGGCTGCGCAAGACGTGGCGGTCGTTTCGGCGTTTTTCGATCCCTTGACAATCCGCGGCGCACGGAAAGCAACCGGTATTCAAACGGAGAGTGCTAAACGGTATGAAAGAGGAGTGGATATTGATGCTGTTCTCCGAACTGTCCGGCAGTTCTGCTTTCTTCTCGGCGATTCAGGCATAAAAGAGGCACTCCCTGTAACCGATGTTTATCCCCGGCCGCGCAAGCCTAAAACGGTGATCATCCGTCAACGGAAGATCAATGAAGTTTTAGGAATAGGAGTGGATGAATCTTTTTTTCTTCCCGTGCTCCGGCGTGCCGGGTTTGATGTGAATCCCCTGCAGAAGGGAAGCTGGAGAGTGAATATACCGTCCTTCCGTTCCGATGTTGAAAGAGAAACGAATTTGATTGAAGAAATCGGACGTTATTATGGTTATGACCGGATTCCCCCCCGCCTTCCGCAGCCGGACCCGTCTAATCCCTGCCTCGGGAAAAGGAACCGGGTCGAAAACGGAATTCGTCAGGTCTTATTCCATCAGGGATTTAATGAAGCGGTAAATGACAGTTTTATGCCTCCGTATATTAAGGAATTGTTTCAGGAGGAGCGGGAACCGGTGCCGGTCCTGAATCCCATTTCTTCCCGGACGGCATTCCTGAAAAATACACTGCTGGCCGGATTACTGGAAAATATGCAAATGAATTCTTCAAGGGGCCTTCACGGGATTCACCTGTTTGAAATCGGGCGCTGTTTTTTCCGGAAAGACGAAGAGGTTCATGAGAAATCTACACTGGCTCTCGTCAGTTGCGGGATCCTGGATAAAATGCATTGGCAGCAAAAATCCATGGAGAGCGATTTTTTTCATGTTAAAGGGACATGTGAATTGCTCCTTGAATGCGCCGGGGCCGGTCCGGTGGATTTTGAGGAGACGGCCTTTCCGGTTTATGAACCAGGGTATTCCATAGATATAAAGGTTAATGGGGAAAGAATAGGTCATCTTGGAACTATTAAATCCTCAATTCGAATGGCTATGGGATTGAAGCAAACAATCAATGCCGCTGAGATAGACTTGAAACCACTTCTCATTAAGCCGCCGGTGTCTAGATCTTTCCATCTGCGTGACATGAAGGCGGGGATTGTCCGGCACCTTTCCTTTGTTGACACGGGTGCTGCTAGGTACAAGGACATTAAAACGGCGGTAAAGAGCTTAAATCTATCCGGATTGGAATCATTTGACATTTATGAACGTTTTGTGGAAGCTTCTCCTTCGGGAGAATTTATCCACATATCGTTAAAATTTGTCTTCAATCATCCGGACCGGGATATCAGCGAAAATAAAGTCAAAGAATATTTACAAAAGATTATTCATGTTTTGCAAAATAAGTTTTCTTTTGAAATACGATAAGGAGGGGGAGATTGACAAGTGAATTAGAAAGAATTAAAATTTTGGAAGGGAAAATCGCTAAGGTTGTTGATTATATCAATCGGCTTGCCGGAGAAAACGAGAAGCTGAAAAAAAAGGTTGAAGAATTGAAAGAATCCAATAAAAAGCTCGAGGAGCAAGCTGGAAAGGCCGATGAGTTGAGTCTGGATGTTCAAAAACTGGAAAGCGAACGGGAAGACCTGAAGGAAAAAATAGAACAAATCATTAGTCAGATAGATCAGATGGGAATATGATTGATAAAATAGTTGAAATTGAGATTTTTGATCGAAAATTCAGGATCCGCGTAAAAGGAGAGGAAGATGAAAAATATATAAACCATCTCACATCCTATATAGATCAAAAAATGCGTGAGGTGGCTGTTAAGTCCAAATCCGCGGATGTCGTTAAAATCGCGGTTTTAGCCGCATTAAATGTTGCGGACGAATTTTTTCTTTGTCAAAAGAAGTTAGATAAATTAAATGAAGTTATCGGGCACATGGAGAATGAAATAGAAAGTTTGGAGGATCATTTTTTCAAAAATGAAGATATTCTCAAAGTCATGGGGCAAGAAGCTAAATAAAACCATAACAAGGAAGATTGAACATATTATAAATGAGAATGTTAATATGAACAAAAGGAAAAAAAAGCGAACAGGGTTATTCCGGCTCAAATCTCATTACGAAAGAATGTAATCCGATCTCCTAACTTTCATCTCCTTTGACGACCCGAGCAGGAGGTGGTCAAAGTGAACCAAATTTTAATAATAGCTGTAGTCGGCCTTGCTCTGCTGTGCGGATTTCTTGTTTTTGTTCTCATTAAGAACAGATCGGGAGCCAAGACCATTTTAACCGCCAGGCAGGAAGCCAAGGACATCATTGATAAAGCTAAGGAAGAAGCCGGGAATATCGAGCGGGAAGCATCTCTTGAAGCAAAAGAAAAATTCATTAACCTAAAACAGGATTTTGAAAAGCAAACCCGCAGCCAACGGAAAAAGTTCAGTGAGATGGAACGGCGGCTGTTGCAGAAAGAAGAAAACCTGGAACGGAAATTGCGAAATTTGGAAAGAAAAGAAAGGGATATATCCAATAAAGAGCAAAGGATATACACGAAAGAAAGAGAACTGAAAGACAAAGAGAGTGAATATGGAAAAAAAATTCAGGAAATCCTGAATGAGTTGGAACGTGTTGCTCAATTGACTCAAGAAGAAGCCAAGAGAGAATTGCAGAGAAGAATCGAAGAGGAAGCTAAGCTTGAATCCGTTCAGACTGTCAGAAAGATCGAGGAAGAAACGAAAGAGAAAAGCCAGCAGATTGCACGGGATATCATCAGCCAGGCCATTCAGCGGTCAGCCGCTGAACATGTGGTGGAAACAACGGTTGCCGTTGTTGATTTGCCGTCGGATGATATGAAAGGCCGGATTATCGGCCGCGAGGGCCGCAATATCCGGGCATTGGAACTGGCGACAGGCGTGGATATCATTGTTGATGATACGCCTGAGGCTGTCATCTTATCGAGCTTTGATCCTATCCGGCGAGAGACGGCGAGACTGGCGATTGAGAAATTAGTGGTTGACGGCCGCATTCATCCTGCCCGGATTGAAGAGGTTGTCGCGAATGTCAAAGAGGAACTGGATGCCAAAATAAAGGAAGAAGGTGAGACTGTGGCATTGGAGCTGCGTATTCAAGATCTTCACCCTGAATTGATTAAGTTAATGGGGAAATTAAAATACCGGACCAGCTACGGACAGAATGTGCTGCAGCATTCCAAAGAAGTGGCTTACCTTTCCGCGCTGATGGCCAGGGAACTGGGCGCCGACGAAAGAGTCGCGCTGAGGGCCGGGTTGCTCCATGATGTGGGGAAAGCTGTCGACAGGGAAGTGGAAGGGACACATACTGAATTAAGTGTTTCCATGTCAAAGAAATATGGAGAGTCGGAAGCTGTTTGCCAGGCGATTGCCTCGCATCACCGTGATATTGACTTTCCTTCTGTCGAAGCCGTCCTGGTTCAGGCCGCCGATACTTTGTCTGCCGCCAGGCCGGGAGCCAGACGGGAATTATTGGAAACATATATTAAGCGTCTGGAAAAGCTCGAGGATATCGCCAATTCTTATGACGGCGTGGCAAAAGCGTTTGCTTTACAGGCCGGAAGGGAGATCCGCATTATCGTGGAAAGCCAAAAGATTTCAGATGATCAGGCCTCTATTGCCGCGAAGGACTTAGCCAAAACCATTAAAAATGAATTGGATTACCCGGGACAAATCAAAGTCACCGTTATCCGCGAAATGAGAGCTGTGGAATATGCAAGATAGAATCAGCTTCTTGTTTCTTGGCGATGTTATTGGAAGGCCGGGGCGGCGGGGGGTCAAAAGACATCTGCCGGAATTAAAAAAGAAGTATAATCCGGATTTTATCATTGCCAACGGGGAGAATGCGGCCGGAGGAATCGGGCTGACAGAAAAAACCGGCAGGGAACTGCTTGATCATGTCGACTTATTAACTTCAGGAAATCACATCTGGGATAAAAGAGATGCCTTGGAGTATCTTGATGTCGAAACCCGCGTGATTCGTCCGGATAATTATCCTCAACCCTGCCCGGGGCGGGGGGCTGTGATACTCAATCATGAAAACGGTGCCAAGGCGGCTTTTTTAAACCTGCAGGGCAGGGTTTTCATGGAGCCGGTGGATTGCCCCTTTAAAGCGGCGCAAGAGAGAATTGAAACATTACGGGAAGACACCCCGGTCATTCTTGTGGACTTCCATGCAGAAGCCACTTCGGAAAAGCAGGCGATGGGGTGGTTTTTGGATGGGAAGGTATCCATGGTCCTGGGTACGCATACTCATGTCCCGACTGCCGATGAGAGGATTTTGCCCAAAGGAACCGGATATATCACTGACGTCGGAATGGTCGGCGGATATAATTCGGTCATTGGAATCCGCCGCCGCCCGGCCATTGACCGCTTTTTAACGGCCCGGCCGCAGAAATTCGAACCTTCAAAGAATGGATTTGTGCTGTCTGCAGTTTATGGAGAAGTGGATTCCTTAACCGGCAGGACTCTGCATTTTGAGAGAATTAAAATTTTCGAGGAAAATGGTGGCGGATAAAATCACACCCGAAGAAAAAAAGATATATTCTGTTTCTGAAATAACCAGGAAGATCAAAAATATTTTGGAGGACACGTTTCCTTCTCTATGGGTAGAGGGAGAGGTTTCCAACTTCACAAGGGCTCATTCCGGCCACTTGTATTTCAATCTAAAGGACAAAGAAAGTCAGCTGGGAATTGTGATGTGGCGGTCAAGTGCTTCAAAAATCCCATTTAAAGTGGAAGATGGATTGCAGGTTGTTTGTTACGGACGCATCAATGTATATGCACCCAGGGGTCAATACCAGCTGCAGGCGGACAGGATTGAGCCGAAAGGAAAAGGCTCCCTGCAATTGGCATTTGAGCAGTTAAAGGAAAAATTGGAAAAGGAAGGATTGTTTTCTCCAGAAAAGAAGCAAAAAATTCCAATATTTCCGCATAAAATCGGGATTGTGACTTCGCCCAGCGGTGCAGCGGTTGTTGATATTCTTCAGACTCTGGAAAGACGTTTCGGGCGTCTCCATATTTTGATCTATCCGGCCAGGGTGCAGGGAGAAGGCGCTGTGGATGAAATTGTGGCCGGGCTGGATTATTTCAGCACTCTTCCTGATATCGATGTGATTGTGGTTGGTCGCGGCGGGGGATCGATGGAAGATTTATGGGCGTTCAATGAAGAGAAAGTGGCCCGGGCGATTTATCGGTCCCGGATTCCAGTTATTTCAGCGGTTGGACATGAGATAGATTTTACTATTTCTGATTTTGTGGCTGATCTTCGTGCCTCTACCCCATCCGGAGCCGCGGAAATCTTGATTGAAAAAGAACAATCTTTTGTTGACCGTATTGAAAATCTTGAGAACAGAATGACACATCATTTTCAGTATTTTGTCCGGGAGCGAAAACACCAGGTGGCTCATCTGATTCAGCATCAGGCTTTTCAAAATTTCAAAATGAAGCTGCTTCACCTGGCCCAAAAAGTGGATGAGCTGGAATTAAGATCCATAGACAATCTCAGGAATCAACAGAGGATATTAGCTGAAAACCGCTCGCGCGCCCGTTTATTAGAAGAAAAAATCATCCGGGTTTTCGTGCAAAAAATGGAATCCTGGAAAGGCCGCTGGGAAAACCTGGCAGCACAGCTTCATACTTTAAGCCCCTTGAATATATTGAAAAAAGGATATACGTTGTGCTGGAGAGAAGACGGATTCACTCCTGTTTTGGATATTGAAGGAGTGGAATCCGGCCAAGACATGAGGATCACATTTTATCGCGGTGAGTTTCGCTGCCTGGTGAAAACAGTTGATAAGAAAAAATCTGTTCTTCAGGATTCCGGCACTCGGAAAGGAGCGAGGAATGAGTGAACTAAATTTTGAAAAAGCGCTTGAAGAATTAGAAGCGACTGTGGATAAGTTGGAAGAAGGCCGAATGACTTTGAATGAATCCTTGGATTTATTCGAACGGGGAATCAAACTGGCGAAATATTTGAGAAATGAATTGGAGAAGGCGGAAAAAAAGATCGAAATTCTTCTGAAGGATGAATCCGGTGAAGTCAAGGCGGAGGCTTTTTCCGTTGAATCCCAAAATAAGGAAAAGGCCCCGGATACAGAAGAGGAAGAACCGGGAACCGGAAATGAACCGCTGCCGTTTTGATGGCTATGGGAATCGAAGATAAGCTTGATCAGATAAAGGCTTCTGTGGATCATGAGCTGAAGTCTATTTTAGAGGCGGTTTCTTCCGAAATCGGACGCCCGATGAAATATTCCGTGATGTCAGGAGGAAAACGTTTCAGACCGCTGCTGTTAATTACAACGGGGGAATTATTTGGCTGCAGAGAGGAAGAGTCGCTTCCCTTTGCCTGCGCACTGGAATTAATCCATAATTATTCTCTTATTCATGACGATCTCCCGGCCATGGACGACGATGATTTTCGCCGGGGCAAGCCTTCCTGCCATAAAGCATTCGGGGAGGCTATAGCCATATTGTGCGGAGACTCGCTTTTAACCTTGGCCTTTGAAATCATGTCCCGGGCAATATTGAAAGGCCCTTTAACAGAAGAAGAATTTTCAACAAGAAGGCTTCGGGCAATGGAAGAAATAAGCCGGGCGGCCGGGGCAGGGGGCATGATCGAAGGTCAGGTTCTGGATCTCTCGGCGCAAAACAAAAAGCTCACGGAAAAAGAATATTACCATCTGGTTTTGAAAAAAACCGGAGCCTTAATTATTGTGGCGGTTAGAGCCGGAGCCTGGTTGGGTGGGGCGACCGAGGATGAGATGAAAACCCTGACCGTTTTTGCCCGCAATATTGGATTGGCCTTTCAGATCCGGGATGATATCCTGGATTCGCAGCAGGATTCACAGTCCGGATCGAATACCGTGTCCCTTGAAGGTTCAGCTCCGGCGAGAAAAAGACTGAGCCGGCATATATTCACGGCGGTAAAAGAATTGGAAACATTATCCCAAGACACCCACGCTTTGCGGTATTTGGCTTTGAAGCTTTTGGAAGTGAGATGAAGATGAAAAAGGAAAATCTATTAGACCGGGTTAACAGCCCGGAGGAGTTAAAGAAGCTGTCCATAAAAGAATTGGCCTATTTATCCACAGAGATCAGAAGAGAAATTATTTCCGTAGTGTCCCAGACCGGAGGCCACCTTTCCTCTAATCTTGGTGTGGTGGAATTGACGCTGGCTATGGATTATGTTTTTGATTCTCCCCGGGATAAAATCATCTGGGATGTCGGTCATCAATGCTATACCCATAAAATTATAACCGGCCGGCGGGAGAATTTCCGAAACCTCCGCCAGATGAAAGGACTGTGCGGATTTCCATGCAGGGAAGAAAGCAGTCACGACGTTTTCAACACCGGACATGCCTCCACGGCTCTTTCTGCAGCCATGGGGATGGCGGTTGCCAGAGATAAGAAAAAAGAAAAGCATAACATTATTGCAGTTGTCGGCGATGGAGGTTTGACCGGAGGGATGGCATGGGAAGCTTTAAACCAGATTGGTCATCTCCGGAAAAGGATGATCATTGTCCTGAATTATAATGAGATGTCCATTTCACCGAATGTGGGAGCGTTGTCAAAGTATTTGACTTATTTGGCATCCGGGCAGCATTACTTGCGACTGAAGGATCATGCCAAAACATTTTTGAAATCAATTCCGGTGATCGGATGGCCTTTGATCAAAGCCGGACGCGCCATTGAAGATGCAGTCAAGAAAACTTTTTTTCCCGGGCTGGTGTTTGAAGAATTGGGGATACGTTATATTGGACCCGTTCAAGGTCATAGTTTGGGGTCATTGATAGAAGTCTTCAATGAGGCTAAAAATTATGATGGACCGGTCTTGGTTCTCTGTGTCACCAAAAAAGGCAAAGGGTATATCCATGCCGAAAATAATCCCTCGCGTTTTCACAGTGCCAAACCTTTTGAAATAAAAACCGGGAAAATCAAAACAGTGAATTCCCGTCCATCCTACTCCGCTGTTTTCGGCAGGATGGTTGAAAAGCTGGCTGAAAAAAATGATAAAATATTAGCAATTACGGCGGCGATGCCGGAAGGAACTGGATTGGAATCTTTCCATAAGCGTTTTCCAGACAGGTTTTTTGATGTCGGTATTGCCGAACAGCATGCGGTGAATTTTGCCGGGGCTCTGGCTCTGGAAGGATTTCAGCCGGTCGTAGCCATTTATTCGACTTTTCTTCAGCGGGCGTATGATCAGCTCTACCATGATATTTCTCTTATGGATATTCCTGTGGTTTTTGCTTTGGACCGGGCCGGAATCGTCCCTGACGACGGCCCCACGCATCAGGGCATTAATGACATCGTATATCTTCGTCATCTGCCCAATTTTGTTGTTATGGCCCCAAAAGATGAAAATGAGCTTCAGCATTTGATTGGTTCCGCCTTTGAATACGGCCATCCGGCTGCGGTGCGTTTTCCTAAAGGCAAGGCTACCGGCCGTCCTTTGGATAAAGATTTCCAATTCATTTCTCCCGGGAAAAGCGAGTTGCTTAAGGAAGGGAATGGCCTGCTGCTGGCATATGGAAGCATGGTTTATCCTTGTATGGAAGCGGCCGAAAGTCTGGAAAAGGACGGGATCCGGCTTGCCGTAGTGAATGCGCGGTTTGTCCGGCCGCTGGATGAAGAATTCATCCTGGATTATGTTCCCGCAGGGGGAACGGTCATCACTGCGGAAGAAGGTGTGATCGCGGGAGGTTTCGGAAGTGCTGTGCGGGAGCTTTTGGACCGGAACGGCCGTCAAGATGTCCGCTTCTTGCGTATCGGATTGCCTGTGGAAATATATCCGGTGGGAAAAGTGGATCAGATAAAATCGATGTACCGGTTGGATCCGTCCGGAGTGGCGGAACAGATCCGGGAATTTTATCAAAAGATATCGGATTAATGAGAACACATGGCGCAGAAAGAGAGGGCGGATAAATTATTAGTCCAAAGGGGGCTGGCTGAAAGCAGGCGAAAAGCACAGGCTTTGATTATGGCCGGTCTGGTGATGGAAAATGGAATTAGGGTTGAAAAGCCCGGACAGATGCTGTATCAAGAAGCCTCTCTTGCAATTAAGGAAACTTTGCCTTTTGTCGGAAGGGGCGGATTGAAGCTGGAAGAAGCCCTGGAAAAGTTTCAATTGGATGTAGCCGGCCGGGTGGCGGCGGATTTGGGCGCGTCCACCGGAGGCTTCAGTGACTGCTTGTTGAAACGGGGAGCCCGCCGGGTTTATGCTGTTGATGTGGATACCCGCCAGCTGGACTGGAACCTCAGACAAGATCCCCGAATTTGTTTAGTAGAAAAAAATGCACGCTATTTAGGTCCTGAAGATTTTGAAGACATGCCGGAGATGGTGGTTATGGACTTGTCTTTTATTTCCCTGCTGAAGGTTTTGCCGGCTGTGAAAACTTTTTTGTCGGGGAAGTGGGTGTTGGCCTTGATTAAGCCTCAATTTGAGGCCGGCAAGGGACGTGTCGGGAAAAAAGGGGTTATTCGGGACCAGGCTGTTCAAGAAGACATTCTTTACCGTGTTAACCGGGGCGCTGCAAAGGCAGGGTTCACCTTAAAAGGTCTATTGAAATCATCTACGCCAGGCCAAAAAGGCAACCGCGAATTTTTTGCGTTATGGATCCGTTCCCGGGAGGGTTGGGATACCCCGCGGATGAAAACCATGATAAAGGAGGCGGTGAAGCATGAATAAACTCTATCGTGCGGGAATTGTTATTAAACCTCATGCGGCGAATGTGGTTCAGGTTCTTAAAGATTTAATATCTTATCTTCAGAAAAAAGGAGTTGATTGTATCCTTGAGGAAGTGGCTGCAGAAAAAATTGGAAGTCAGAACGGCATTCCCAGGGAGAGGGTGCCAAGAGAATCAGACTTGGTCATTGTTCTGGGAGGAGACGGAACTTTGTTAAGCATCGCTCATTTGGCTGCCAGGCGTGCCATTCCTGTGATGGGAGTTAATCTGGGGCGACTGGGTTTTTTAACCGAAGTGCCGGTAGATGAAATGTTCATAACTCTGGATGCCTATTTTGAAGGAAACCAAAAAATTATCAGTATCCGCCGGATGCTGGATGTCTACTATGGAGATGATATATTTTTATGCTTAAATGATATTGTCATCAACAAAGGCGCCTTGGCCCGTATGATTCGCTGCGAGATATATATCAATAATAAAAAAATCGCAATCCCCCGCCTGGATGGAATTATTGTTTCCACTCCCACCGGTTCTACAGCGTATTCCTTGTCAGCGGGAGGTCCGATTATTCAACCCAATATACCTGCTGTTATATTTGCTCCAATATGTCCCCATACCTTGACTTTTCGTCCGATGGTCATTTCATCGGATTCTGAAATCCGGATTAAGGTTAAAACCGAAGGCGAGAAGACTTTCTTAACATTGGACGGCCAAAGAGGAAATCAAATGCACAAAAATGATGAGGTGATGATCCGGATAAGTGATTATGCCCTGTCTTTAATTTCGTCGCCTAAACGGAACTACTTTGATCTTCTTCATGAAAAATTAGGCTGGGGATAAATTCAAAATAACGGGGTTTGACAATTTCTTGCGGCAAATATTAATATAATATATGCGAAAAGCGTTTTTTAAACTCACAGGGTGAGTTTTTATAAATGAATCATGTGTTAGATCAGGTTAATTTGTTATAAGTGCAGATAAGCTTTGACTGGATAGAATAAATCAGGAGGAAACAGAAACATGGCTGATAAAATTCAAAGTGTCAACGACAATAATTTTGAAGAAAAAGTGCTGAAATCAGATATTCCGGTTTTGGTTGATTTTTGGGCACCCTGGTGCGGACCTTGTCATATGGTTACACCGTCACTGGAAAGCATTTCCGAAGAACAGGACGGAAAATTAAAAATCGTGAAATTGAATGTGGATGATAACAGTCAAACCGCCGGAACATATGGAATCATGAGTATCCCTTCATTGATTTTATTTAAAGACGGTGAGGTCCGGGAAACTCTTGTCGGGGCGTTGCCGAAAGAAAAGATTGAGGAGGTTATCCTCAAGCATATTTAACCTAGCCTGGATTATTCACGCGCCGCAACACAGTTTTATTGCTAGGCCTGTGGAGCAGGCCGTGATGACCTTAGACTGCTTCTTATTAAAGAGTAAAGAGTCAGAAGTAAAGAGTCTTTTTTTTAACAAAAAATATTAAAGTGCTGAGAATAGGATCGTTGTCTTACTCGAACGAATCACGATTTGCGATTTAAGATAACGGTTTTGATTTATTTTTGATTTTTGATATTATCTTTTTGATTTATCTTTTCTAATGTATCCAGCCGTTTTTTGATTTTCCTGAAATCCCGGATGAGATCAAAAAGACGGGGAATGGCCGCCCATGATTTTCTCCAGGTTTTGATATCAAGATGAGGATAACCGGCCACAATGGAATCAGGGGAGATGCTGTTTGTGACGCCGGTTTTGGCTGCGAGAATAACATTGTCTCCAATGTGTAAATGGTCGGCGATTCCGACTTGCCCGCTGACGATAACATTATTTCCCAGCTGAGAACTTCCGGCGATTCCGACTTGGCTCATAATGATGCAGTTTTTTCCTATTTTGACGTTATGGGCGATTTGCACGAGATTGTCGATCTTGGTTCCCTTCCCAATAATGGTTTCATCCAGTGCCGCCCGGTCAATAGTCGTATTTGCTCCGATTTCCACATCGTCCTGAATGACGACCCGGCCGGTTTGAGGGACTTTCTGATGACAGCCTTCCTTAACCGGCACGTAGCCGAACCCGTCTGACCCGATCACAACTCCATCATGAACAATAACATTGTTCCCAAGCTGACAATTTTCCCGTATGGAAACATGGGAATGGATGATACATTTTTTACCCAGACGGGTTCCGGAGATAAGCGTGACATGCGGGAAAATAAGGGTTTCGTCACCGATACACACGTTGTCGCCGATTACGGAATAAGCGCCCACAGATACATTTTTTCCCAGGTTTGCCGTAGGGGCGATTTGAGCTTGAGGATGAATTCCTGGCTGCGGACGGTAAGGATGATAAAACAGGTAAACAGCGCGGATGAAGTCATGGTAAGGCTGGGAGGATCGGATAACAGGGATGCGGTTAAAATTGTCATCCAGAGGAAGCAGAACCGCAGAGGCCTTCGAATTCTGGAGCTGCCGCCGGTATTTATTTTGAGAAAGAAAGACAAGGTCGCCCGGCTGAGCATTTTCAAGACTTGAACAGCCTGAAATTTCTGCCGTTCCGTCTCCATCGTAATTCAATTGAAGCTTGCCGGCCAATTCGGCTACAGTGAATACGGGAGATTCAGGCATGCTTTTCATGCAGCCTCTCATTCAGGACCGATGCCAATTCCGCTCCCCAAAATAATATGACGAGCGAAAAGGAAATCCATAGCAGGAAAAAGATGATAGAGGTCAATGTGCCTTGAAGCAGCTTTGAGAGAACAATTCCGATGACGGAAAAATGCGCCACATAAAAGGCGAACATTCGTTTAAACACTTCCCACAGCAAAGTGCTTACAAGAGCAGCAATGCCCGCAGCCCGGGTGAATACTTTTATTTCCGGAATGAATTTATACAGGATAAAAAAGACAAAAAACGTCAGTGTGAAGGGAATCAAGTACTGTAAAAAGAAGTTATCAGCCAGAGATACCACTTTCGGGTTGATATTCCGGGCAATAATTTCGCTCTCTCTTAGAGTGCGGTGAAGAGCCGTCCAGATAACCGTGATGGAAAGTGAGATCAACATGATAATTCCGATGACAAACATAATCATGTATTCCATCAGCCTGTTGTAAAAAAAAGATTTCTGGTAATTGGCTTTGAATATGAAATTTATGGCGTAGATCAAGTTGGAAAAAAGGAAACTGGCCGCAATAAAAGACCCGGCTAATCCGAACCATCCAAGGTTGGATATATTTTTGGAAACATATTGAATTTTTTCGAAAAAAAGCGGGTCCAGCTCAGCAAAAAATTCATCCGAAAGGACATTGAGACTGCGGAAAGCAATTTCTGAATCTCCCAGAATTTTAGTGGTGATAAATGCAAAAAGAGCAACCAGCGGAATAGCGCACAAAAGGGAAAAATAGGATATGATAATGGAAAAATTACCGCATTTATCCTCGTTAAACCGTTTGAAGGTTGTTTTGATAATATGAAAAATGGAATATGCCATATAATCCCGGGATCCGGTCCGTCATATTTAAATGTAATTACCCCACTGCACCATCAGAATGATAATGGAAATCAAAAGGGCGTAAATCACGAGAGTTTCAATAAGAACCAGACCGAAAATCAAAAGAAAACGGATATGGGGAGCAGAGGAGGGGTTTCGGGAAATACCTTCTGCTGCGCTGGATATGGCTTTGGCCTGGCAGTAAGCTCCGGCAGAAGAAGCGAGAGTGATAATAGCGCCTCCGATTATTAAGGCGAATTTGAACAGCGACGTCCGGTTATCGGAAAGGTCTGCTTCTTGAGCCAGCAGGGGGGTGCTCATAACAGTGGCTAAAAAGAACACGACAACCAAAGATTTTAGATATTTTGACATTTTTTTCTCCTTTTTCATTTATTATTATTCCTCTTGGGCAACCGCTCCTGCAATGTAAATGCAGGAAAGCAGGACAAAAACAAAAGCTTGGATAAAAGAGGTGAAAATAGCTACGGCCATGAAAGGCAGGGGCAAGAAGAACGGAATGATAGAGGCGATAACCACGATCAATAGTTCTTCGGCAAAAATATTTCCGAATAAACGGATGGAAAGGGATACCACCCGGGAAAAATGGCTGATGAGCTCAATAGGCAGAAGAAGAGGGGCCAGTGCAGGAATGGGGCCCATGAAATGTTTCAAATAATGACCCAGACCCTGGGCTTTGATTCCCTGCCAGTGGTAGTAAAAAAAGACGGCCAGCGCGCAGGCGGCTGTCACATTGAGTTTGCTCGTAGGTGCCATCATTCCGGGCACGAGCCCAAGAAGATTGCTGAAAAAAATAAAGATTCCTATGGTGGCAATCATCGGTGCATATTGGGGGCCCTTTTCACCCACGATGTCTCTCAATTGGTTTTCGAACATTTGGTAAACCATTTCCAGAAAACTTTGAAGCTTGGAGGGCACCATGTTAAGTTTCCGGGAAGAGAGTCCGAAAAACAAAATCATGATGAGGGTCACAAAAAGACACATCACCACATAGTCAGGGATTAAATGTTCCGGGTGCTGAACTTCTATTCCCAACCACTCGAGAATAGCAGCGAGCGGGGGACTGAATATTTTATTGAACAGCTCAACAATATATAGACTGTGTTCTAAAGCTTCCATTTTTTCATCTGTATCAAAGCAGCTGCGGCTTCAAATAAAAAAACAACGACAATAGATGAGAAACCGGCGGCAAACGCAAATATTTTTTTTGAGAAAAAAAGAATTATAATGGAAAAGAACAAGATAATCAATAGAAGTCGAAGTCCATAGAGAAACAAGGCTGTTTTAAGAGCATGCGGTTTTGACTGGTCGAGAAAGCGGTCAACCGAATCGCGGAGCCAAATAAAACCGACAGCCGCAACTCCCCCTCCCGCCAAAACCAGGAAAAATGTTGTCAGGTCAAACAGAATCAGGGCGCCTGCACTTAAACTCAAAGTGACGATAACGATTTCCTTAGGTATGCGGCCAAGTATCCTTTCATCCATGGGCAATTGTTCTTTCATGAGGGTATATTTTATATCACTTTGCCGGGTTTGTATAGGAGGGAAGAGGTCCGGGATCTATTCCCCGTTTTCGTTTTTGTAACGGTTGAGTTCACGAAAGAGCGAAACGAAACCTGAGATGACCCCGAAAAGCAGGAAAATGATCAAGAGCCAAGGATGGGTATTCAGCCATTGATCTAAATAGTAACCAAGAAAAAGCCCGATGGCGATGGATGCGGGCAGGACCAGTCCTATTGTACTGATAGACAGAACTTTCATCATCTGGGATTTTTTGCTGTCATTCTTCGGTTCTTCCGGCATCATTTTGATTATGAGGAGCAGGCTGATTATATTAGCCCAATCTATCGGTTCAAAATTTGATTCCACATGGCAATGGATAAGGGCCATATCAAATGCGGCCGTTTACTTAGCCTGGATTATTCATAAAAATATTGCGATGTTTTTGCAATTTCTTTTTTATCAGCGATTAACATGATTTTTATTGAAAGTTCAAATGGAAAGTTTTTCATTTGCACATTTATATTATAATCGCAATTTTTTTACCCTTTGGGCGGGCCGACTCTCACCGCATCTGCTTTGTTGCAGGGCATTCGCGGTGAAGTACCACAGCTTCATGCACTGCGCCTCGCATCTGCGGCAATCTCGACCCGTGAATAATCCAGGTTAGAGATTTTCATTGTTTGCGGATGTATCATAATCATGTCTGATACCTTACTCTTTACTGCGAAGCAGTATAAAGTCCTCATGGCCTGCTCTACGGGCTTCAGGATGACAAATGGGATCATTTTCAGTATTCGTTGTATATTATACACATGATCCATTCATAAAGAAATTGCTGTGTTTTTTAAATCTTCTTGTTATCAGCGATAAACATGGTTTTTAGAGAAAGATCCGTGGGAAAGTTTTTCATTTTGACCGCAATTATTTTACCTGTCAGGAGGGAAGGGTTAAATCAAAGAATTATCGTCGTCTGCGGCCATCGCGGCCAATGAATAATACAATCTCAGGCGCGCGTCATCCTGAGGCCTTGGAAACAGGCCGAGAGGATCTTATGCTGCCGCACAGAGTGAAAAGTAAAAAGCAAAAAGTTAAAAAGGGGATGGTTTGCTGGGTATTCCTCAGTTGATTAATCAATTGGGCTTGTGTTACATTTGGAGCAAATGTTTAAAAGGATTTCTTTTACCCTTTGCCTGCTGTTTCTTCCAGCGGCTCCCTGCCTTGAAGCTGGGTTCCAGGCAACCCCGGTTTCCCAAATAGAGGTGATCGCTCATACCAAAGAGAGGATTGAAAACCGGATTATTGCTTCCGGTGACGTTGAGATTCATTATGGTGATGTTAAAGTATTTGCCGACTGGATTGAGTTGAATACGGAGACCAGAGATGTTGTGGCGCGGGGAAGCGTTCATATTCACCTTCAAAATGAAGTCATCAGTATGGAAGAAGTCAGCTTCAATCTTGATTCTACGCGGGGTGAACTCAAAAAAGTCCATGGGCTTGTCCAGCCGTCGATCACATATGAAGCCGAATCCGTAGAAAGGGAAAACGAAGCCCTTTATCATTTAAAAGATGCGTGGATCACTTCCTGCACCCAAACCGTTCCCCGCTGGAGGTTTGAATTTGACCGCGCGGATTTTAAAAAAGAAGATTACGTGGCTATGTGGAATTCGGTTTTTTACATAAAAAAAATCCCGGTCTTTTATCTTCCTTACATGCGGTACCCTCTTGATACTCAGCGTTCGACTGGATTTCTTATTCCAAAGCTGGGTTATAACGGGCGGAAAGGGTTTCAATTATCCCAGAGTTTTTATTGGGATATCCAGCCCAATATGGATGCCACCTTCAATTTGGATTATTATTCTTATAAAGGATTGGGCGGCGGTATGCAGTACCGGTATATCCTCCCGGAAAATATTGCGGGGGAACTGAACTTATTTTATTTCCGTTTCAGGGAAGAGGAGGCGCAGCTGTATGATTCCGATGATGCCTATATTTTTCGCCTCCAGCATCAGCAGCCCCTCCCCTATGACTTTAAGCTGGTTGCTGATGTGGATTACCAGAGCTCTTTTGATTTCCTCCGGGAATTCGATAATAATTTTCACAGGGCTGTGATGGCCAACCGGCGGTCCCAAGTTTATTTGACCCGGTCCTGGTCCTACTTCAACCTGAATTTTCGTGTTTCCCAGTTTGAAACACATTTTACCAGCAACAACAGCTCGATTATCAGCAGAAATACTCCTGAGATCAGTTTCACTTCATCAAAAATAAAATTGTTTTCACCGCTCTATTTATCATTTTCTTCATTGTTTCAGAGTTGGGAATACGGTTGGGATACGGCATTCGATTCGGGAACCCAAAAAAAATCGCAAAGAATCGCCTTCAGCCCAAAACTCAATTTTCCTTTCAACGCCCTTCCCTGGTTGACCATAAACAGCAATTTGTCCTCGAATTTCACTTATTATTTCCAGAGTTATGCCCTGGATAAAAATGAAGTGGTGAATGAGCCGCTTTTGACAAAAAATTCCGTTTTTGAAACAGAATTTATCGGGCCGGTATTTTACAAGGTATATTTTGACTCGGAAAATAATCCCCGATTGAAGCATATTGTTGAACCGAACTTGACCTATAGATATGAAAGCCCAGTCTCTTCTCCCGGCCGAATTATCACCACACGGTTTTTCTATATTAATCATTATCTCAGTTATGGATTGACCAACCGGATTTTGATCAAAGAAAAAAACGCAGCCCGTGAAATTTTTACTTTCGGCATCAGTCAAAATTATTATTTCGAACCGGAAAACGGGCCTTTGCAAGTTTATCAGATTGACGGGAAAATACCGGAGTTTTCTGATGTCAGTGCATATCTTCGATTTTATCCCTCCCGTTTGTACAGCGTGGATATGTCAGCGGCTTTTAATCCTTATTTTAATACATTTTCCCGGATGCGCCTGAGTGCGTCTCTGGGACGGCCGGAAGATAATTGGTTTTTGCGGATGAATTGGTACAAAAGCATCAATCCTTTCCGGGAGAATACGCTGTTTTCCCGTCATCAAGCTGGTTTCGCCGGCGGAGTGAAAATTCCGGCTCTCTCCCTGGAAGCCCGGGGTGATATCGATATAAATTTACAAAGACGTGAAATTCTTTATTCAGCCGCCTCTCTGGTTTATCATTATCAATGCTTGGACTTTATCACGGATTTCCGGATTTTTTATTTTCGGGACAAACCTGAAATCCAGTTCGGATTTTCCCTGGCTCTGGGCAATATCGGGAAAACCACAGAGTTTTTAGGAGGAGCTGAATTTTGACGAACCGGATAATCCGGGAAAGTTGAGGCAATTATGAAAGGTCTTATTTTAAGCGGAGGAAAAGGGACCCGGCTGCGGCCGCTGACGTATACTCAGGCAAAACAGCTGGTGCCGGTTGCGAATAAGCCGGTTTTATTTTATGGGATTGAAGCATTGAAAGAGGCCGGTATCCATGAAATCGGCATTGTGGTGGGCGAGACAAGGGAAGAAATAAAGCAGAATGTGGGAGACGGCTCCAGATGGGGCATAAAAGTAACCTACATCGAACAGGAAGCCCCTCTGGGGCTGGCGCATGCCGTAAAGATTTCCCGGGATTTTTTGCGGGACGAGCCTTTTGTGATGTATTTGGGAGACAACATCTTAAAAAGCGGCATTTGCTCTCTGGTTGAGGAATTCCAGCGAAACAAACCAAATTCTTTGATTTTGCTGACAAAAGTGCCCAATCCTCAGATGTTTGGGGTTGCCGAACTGAAAAACGGTAAGGTGGTTAATCTGGTGGAAAAACCAAAGTCTCCTCCGAGCGACCTGGCTTTGGTGGGTGTGTATATGTTTGATTCTCATATTTTTGAGGCGGTCAACGCCATTCAGCCTTCATGGCGAAACGAGCTCGAGATCACCGATGCCATTCAGCATTTAGTAAAAAAGGGATTCCAGGTCCACTCCCATTTAGTTTCCGGCTGGTGGAAGGACACCGGGAAAATTGAAGATATCCTGGAAGCCAACCGCTTGATTCTGGAGAGCCTTTCCGGCCGGATAGAGGGAAAGATAGACCGGGAATCCCGTTTAAACGGAGATGTGGTTTTAGAACGCGGAGCGCAGCTGCTCAACACCATTGTCCGCGGCCCGGCTATAATCGGAAAAGACACCCTTATCGAGGATTCATATATCGGCCCTTTTACGGCCATTCAGAACAACTGCCGGATTGCTCAAACCGAGATTGAAAACAGCATTGTCATGGAGAGGAGTGAGATCATGGGGATTTCCAGCCGGATCGATGAAAGCTTGATCGGCCGTGAAGTCCTCATAAAAAAGAGCCCTCCCCGGCCGGCGGTGTACCGCTTTATGGTAGGGGATCAGAGCCAAATTACCATAAAATAGCAGCACACCATGAATAATGAAAATGAGCCGGCATGTTATTCTGGGGCAGCGGCAGCAGGCCTCAGGATGACTTTGATTTGGAAAAAGGCCGTCACTTCACTGCGAAGAGACGCAAGCCGGAAGATGCGGTGAGTTTCGGCCCTCCCGAAGGGGTGAAAAATTGCGATTAAGATTAAATTTTGGCAAAGAAATAAGGATCAGCTGTTCTTTAAAGCAAAAACAATGTAATTGCGTGATGAGAAAGAAATTGCAAATAAATCGCATTTTTTTTATGAATGGGTCAGACTATTTTCGAACTAATTACCCATGGTAAGGAGAAGATAACATGATTGACGGAGTCGAAATAAAAAAATTAAAGGTCATTCCGGATGAGCGGGGCCGGCTCATGGAAATTCTTCGAAGAGACGATAAGATGTTTCAAAAATTCGGACAGGTATATATGACCACCACCTACCCAAGCGTGGTTAAAGCGTGGCATCTGCATAAGATTCAAACCGATTATGTGGCCTGCCTCAGCGGTATGATCAAGCTGGCCCTGTATGATCCCCGTGAATCTTCATCGACGAAGGGGCAGGTCGATCAGTTTTATTTGGGTGTCCATCAACCCCTTCTGGTCCGGATTCCTCCCGGCGTTTACCACGGCTGGATGTGTATCAGTGAATACGAAGCTGTTATCGTGAATATCCCTTCCGAGGCATATAACTATCAGCATCCGGATGAACACCGCTTGCATCCCCATAAAAACGATATTCCTTATTCCTGGATCCGGGAGGATGGTTAAATGCGCAGCCTTGCGGGAAAAACCCTTCTGGTGACCGGCGGTTGCGGATTTATCGGGAGTAATTTCATTCATTACTGGCTGGAGAAATATTCGGACAGTCAAATCATCAACTTGGATAAATTGACGTATGCGGGAAACCCGGATAATTTGCGGGATATTGAAAATGATCCCCGTTATTCTTTTGTGAAAGGAGATGTCTGCAACCCGGACCTGGTGAAGAAACTGATGAAAAAGGCCGACGCCGTGGTCCATTTCGCGGCCGAGACCCATGTTGACCGGTCCATTATGAATGCAGGGGATTTTGTTCTTACTGATGTTTACGGCAGTTTTGTTCTGTTTGAAGCGCTCAGAGAGTCTGAAATTGAGGTATTTCTGCATGTTAGTACGGATGAGGTATACGGAAGCCGGAGCCAAGGTTTTTTTAAGGAAAATGATCCGGTCAACCCATCATCCCCTTATGCAGCCAGCAAGACCGGTGCTGACCGGATGGCGCATGCTTATGTCGTGACTTATGGGCTTCCCATTATTATAACCAGGCCCAGCAACAATTATGGGCCGTTTCAGTATCCGGAAAAATTTATCCCATTATTCATTACCAACGCCATTGAAGACCAGGCACTGCCTCTTTACGGAAAAGGCGAAAATGTCAGAGACTGGCTGTATGTACTTGATCATTGCCGGGCCATGGATATTCTCCTGAAAAAGGGGGAACCCGGAGAGATATATAATGTCGGAGGCGGCTGCGCAGCCAAAAATATTGATGCCGCCCATAAAATTCTGGAACTGCTGAATAAACCGGAAGATTTGATCAGGTTTGTTTCCGACCGTCCAGGCCATGACATCCGGTACGCTTTGGACTGTGACAAAATAAGAGCTCTCGGGTGGAGCCCCCGGACTTCTTTTGAACAAGGTATGATGAAGACTGTCAGCTGGTACCGGAGCCAAGCCGCCTGGTGGCGGAAAATCAAGCATCAGCAGCAGGATTTTCAATCTTATTACAAGGCGCAGTATAAAAACCGCAAATGTTAATTCCGCATTGCTTAAGAAGCGTTTAGATTAGCCAAAAGTCCCCGTTTTTTGTAAAATATCACCTTATCCTGGATTATTCACCAGCGGGACAGCCGCAGTCATGAGTATAGGATTTCATGAATAGGCCAGGTTATTTGTCTTAGGAGGAAGATAATGAAAGTCTTGATCACCGGAATTACCGGATTCGCAGGGAGCCACCTCGCTGATTTTATTCTGGAAGAACATTCTGATGTCCAGGTTTATGGAATGATAAGATGGCGGAGCCGCCGTGAAAATATTCTTCACTTGCAGGATAAAGTGGAACTGGTGGAGGCGGATTTGAAGGATATGGTATCTTTGAAAAAGTGTCTGGCGCAAATCAAACCGGATAGAATATTTCACCTTGCAGCCCAGAGTTTTGTCCCAACTTCCTGGACATGTCCCTCTGAAACATTCGCCATAAACAGCATCGGCCAGATTAACCTTTTTGAATCCCTGCTGAGTTTAGGGTTGAAACCCCGCATTCAAATTGCAGGGTCCAGTGAAGAATACGGCTTAGTTTATGAAGATGAAGTCCCGATGAAAGAGACCAACCCTTTGCGTCCGCTGAGTCCTTATGCTGTCAGTAAAGTCGCGCAAGACCTGCTGGCTTATCAGTATTTCCAGAGTTACGGCCTTCCGGTTGTCCGGACCCGCGGTTTTAATCATACCGGTCCGCGCAGAGGGGAAGTGTTTATTTGTTCCAATTTTGCAAGACAGATTGCAGAAATTGAATCCGGCAAAAGGGAGCCGGTTATATATGTCGGCAACTTGGAAGCCAAGCGTGATTTCACCGATGTGCGGGATATGGTCCGGGCTTACTGGCTGAGTCTGGAGGAGGGAGAACCCGGAGATGTCTATAATATCGGAAGCGGGACTACGTATAAGATCAAAGATGTTCTGGACATGCTGCTGTCCATGACGGATACGCAGGTGAAAGTCGAGGTGGATCCCAATCGATTGCGTCCTTCCGACGTGCCTATTCTGCTTGCGGACAGCAGTAAATTCCGCCGGGTGACAGGATGGGAGCTTCGGTACGATTTCTCACGCTCTTTAAAAGATTTGCTGGGCTATTGGAGAGAAAGGGTATAAATTGCGTGTTTTTGTTACTGGTGCATCAGGTTTCGTCGGCCGTTTTCTGCTTCAGGCATTACGGGACCGAGGATGTACATGTTATGGAACCACTTATCCCGATGCACCGGAATCAGTTAAGCCTTTATGTGAAGACGGAGTTTGCAGGCTGGATATCCGTTCTCAGGCGGATATTCGTTCGGCATTAAAGGCCTCCAGCCCGGATTGGATATTTCACCTGGCTGCGGTTTCCAATGTCGGGTATTCCTGGGAGAACCGCCGGGAGACACTTGAAACCAATATTCTAGGCACTTTTCAGGTTTTAGAAGGGATAAAAAGAATAGCTCCCGGTGCGCGGGTGCTTTTTGTCAGTTCTTCCGATGTTTATGGAGTCACTGGCGAGCTTGGCCGGGCGCTTCAGGAAGACGATCTGGTTGACCCAGTCAATCCCTATGCCTACAGCAAAATCTCGGGAGAGCAGCTCTGCCGCTTTTATTCTCATATCGAAGGATTGGATATTGTAGTTTCCCGTTCGTTTCCTCATACCGGACCGGGACAGGGCACGGATTTCGTCTGTTCTGATTGGGCGCACCAAATAGCCGCCGTTGAAAAGAGGAAAATTGATCCTGTCATCCATGTCGGGAATATTGAAGTGAAAAGAGATTTTTCTGATGTCCGGGATACGGTCAAGGCCTATATTGCTTTACTTGAGAGAGGACGGAGCGGGGAAGTATATAATGTCGCGCGGGGGCATTCCGTGGCTCTGAAAGACATTCTTCATATTCTGGTGGATTCCTCCTCCAGCAGGATCGATATTGAAGTGGACAAGAGCAAGCTCCGCAAAGTGGATATTCCTGATTTATGGGGAAGCCATCAGAAAATAAAGGATCATACCGGCTGGGAAGCGGACATTCCACTCTCAAAGACTCTGACAGATCTGCTCCGGTATTGGCGGGAAAATGTATAAATTTTTCAAAAAAGGTTGAGCTAATGTGTGGTGTTATCGGATTGATTGCAAACGAAGATGTATTTAAGGATCTTTATCAAGGGATATTGGCTATTCAGCATCGCGGTCAGGATGCAGCCGGCATGATCACTTATGACGGGCGATTTCATACCAAAAAAGGAAACGGCCTCGTCAATGATATTTTTGATAAGGATCATGCCCGCCGGCTGAAAGGAAAAATCGGTATCGGGCATACTCGTTATCCTACTATTGGAAGCGGGGGCGGGGAAGACGCCCAGCCTTTTTTCGTTAATTCACCGCACGGCATCATCATGGCCCATAACGGAAATGTGGTTAATTATCAGGAATTGAAAAATCTCTTGTTTAATAAATACCGGCGGATAGTCAACTCAGATAATGATGTTGAAGTAATTTTAAATCTTTTCGCGCAGGAATTAGCCAAGCAGGACACGCATAATTTGAAACCGGGGGATATTTATAAAGCGGTCGGTGGTGTTTTTAAAAAAGTGCGCGGAAGTTATTCCGTTATTGCGTATATTGCGGAGCAGGGAATGGTGGCTTTCCGGGATCCTTATGGGATTAAACCCCTTGTTTACGGAACCAGGAAACGGGGTTTGGAAATGGAATATGCTTTTGCTTCGGAAAGCGTAAGCTTAAATTTGATGAATTTTTCCGACATCACGGATTTGCAGCCGGGGGAAGTCCTTTTTGTCGATCAAAAGCGGCGCTTGTTTTCCCGGATTTTAACACATGGGCACAGGACTCCCTGCTTGTTTGAATGGGTTTATTTTGCACGGCCTGACTCTTTTATTGATGATGTCAATGTTTACAAATGCCGGATCAATCTGGGTCGTTTTTTAGCGGAAGATATCAAAAAGCAGAACCTTAAAATCGATGTGGTCGTGCCTGTTCCGGATTCCGCCCGGGATGCCGCGATTGAAATTGCACGCAAGCTGAATCTTCCCTACCGGGAAGCCCTGGTAAAAAACCGGTATATCGGCCGGACTTTTATCATGCCTTCGGAAAAATCCAGGAAAAGCTCCATACGGCAGAAACTGAACCCCATTGCTGCAGAATTCAAAGGAAGGAATGTGCTGCTGGTGGATGACAGCATCGTGCGTGGGAATACATCCCGGTCTATTATAGAGATGGTCCGGGAATGCGGGGCAAAAAAAGTCTTTTTTGCGTCTTATTCTCCACCGCTCCGGTTTCCTTGTGTTTATGGAATTGACATGCAGACAGTCAGTGAATTTATCGCCTCTGACTCGGACCCCGAGCAAGTGGCGAAGAAAATAAAAGCGGATAAAGTTATATATCAATCCCTGGCTTCGCTGAAAGAAGCTGTCCGCCTGGAAAATCCGGAGCTGACGGATTTTTGCGGGGCATGTTTCAGCGGAGAATACCCTACCGGTGACATCACTTCGGATGTGTTGGAAAAAATAGAAAAAGAACGGGATGATATTCACAGGAAGCAGCTTGAATTAGACATCTGAACTCTATTTTACCTATGGACTTTAAAACCGCTTCAGTCAAACCTAAATTTCCTGTTTCTATTCTTCCAAAGCTTTGAGCAGTTCAGATGTATTGACGGTTGCCGTTCCGATTTTGCCAACCACTAAACCGCCTGCAATATTGGCGAGGATGGCGGCCTCCTGGATGGTTGCGCCTGACAAAAGTGCCAACGCTGCTGCGGAAATCACGGTATCTCCGGCACCGGTAACATCGTACACTTCTTTGGCGATAGTGGGAATATGGAAATAATCTTTATTGTTCTCGAATACTGTCATCCCCTGTTCACCGCGCTTGATAATTAAATACCGGGTGGAAATGCGGCTGAAGATTTTTCGGCCGGCAGCAGCCACGTCTTCATCATTGAAACAAGGCCGGTTCACGACCTTCGAGGTCTCAATGTGATTTGGAGTAATTAAAGTGACAGGAGAGAAGATGGAGAAATTCGCTACTTTCGGATCAGCAAAGACTGGAATATTATTTTCCGTTGTATACGCAAGCAGGGAATTCATGAGAGGTTTGCTGATAATGCCTTTATTATAGTCAGAAATCACAATTCCGTCATATTGTTCTTTTTGGATGAAATTTAAGATTTTTTTTCTAAATGAGGACGGTATGGCTTTCCGGTTTTCATAATCAACCCGGACCACTTGCTGATGATGAGCGATTATTCTGGTTTTGACTGTTGTGGGGCGATGGGGAAGGGTAAAAATTCCCCGTTTGTCTGAAACGTTTTTTTTGATCCACTCACCAGAGAAATCATTGCCAACCACCCCCACAAGCAGAGGTTCGGCGTCAAGGCTCTTTAAATTATGGCTGACATTACCGGCACCGCCTAGGCAAGATGTGTCTTTATTGACAGCGACAACCGGAACCGGCGCTTCGGGGGATATGCGGTTGACCTGGCCCCAAACATACCGGTCCAGCATCAAATCGCCCAACACCAGAATTTTTTTACCCTTGAATCCATTTATGATCTGCTTGGCCCTATTGGTCGGCATCGATGTCATGACTGTTTCTCCAGGAAAATGGGATTGGATAAAATCCAGGGACAATCTTCAGAAAGAAAATGATGCTGGAGGTAGACTTCTACCCTGTAAAATCCGGATTTTTTCGGCCTGAATTGAAGATGATCACTGGGATTTAAAGGAATGGCGGAGCCGTTATGAATGAGGCGGAGACGGCTGACTTTGGCCTGCGGCAATTGAATGTGCAGAATGGTTTCCGGTGTCCATCCAGCGGAGGAGCCCATGGGGATATGCCGGTTTCCCTCCTCTCCCCAAAACCTGAACCCGGAGGTGTCTGAGGCCCCGTCGATGCCGTTATAGAACCGGCCTTGCGCAAGGGCGGAATAAACCTGGCTTGCGGCGCTTTGAAAATCTGCAGCCGGTTCTTCATTCAGAGGGACATGCAGACGCATTAAGGAAAATAAAGGCCGATAAAACATATGTGCATCCGTGGCATAATAGCCATAAAAAGGCCGGCGCCGGTTAATGTCATCCCATTTTTTCAAGTTGGCCAGGGGGGGATGAAGTATTTTGATGGCGGTGATCTCAGGTTTGAACAGCAAGAAAGGAAGATAAGGGATAATCCCGGGAAAACTGGATCTAAACATGGAATCGGCGTTAATAATCTCCATTCCGGAATATTGATCGCTGTCTCCCCAACTCCAACGGTTTTTTGAATAGGGATGGGCAATGACGGAAAATCCCTGCCTTTGTTTGATTTGAACGGCGGCTTCTCCGGCGGACCGGGACAAAGGCAGAAAAGGCGGCTGAATAGCAATGGCGACAAGATGCCCCCGATTAAGGGACAGCTCGCTTTCCCCAAGGATAAGGACACCTGACTTGAATCCGGAGGCCTGCTGACTCTCGAGATTGGGATTCCCATGATCAGTTAGAATTAAAAAATCCGCCCCGCTGCGGGCGGCAGCGGCAGCTATGAAATTCAAATCTTTTTTCCCATCGGAAAAATGGGAGTGAACATGAAAAATTCCGATGACTTCGTTTGAAATCCGGAATGAATGATCTTCTGGAGGAGAATAATTCAGAGTTTGGCAGACCAGCCAAACCAAATATACACCAAGAACCGAAAGCAGTGAAATTTTTATCCAGCGGGATATTTGGTTTTTTTTCATCCTTGCGATTCTTTGAGGACGCGCTCCCGGCTGAAAGGTAAAGCCAATATAAAAAGAAAAAGAGTCACCACTTCAGCATCCCCAAAATTGTATTCGAATAGGCCTGCGGTAAATATGGCTAAAAGAGAGGCAAGGGCGGCAGCTGTTAAGGGGAAGAGCTCTTGATTTTTATTTTTAAGAAGCTTGACTAAAGAAATAAAGGCCCAGACCAGGAATGTGAGCCAGGCAAACAGAGTGGGCATTCCCCTTTCAGCGGCGATTTGGATAAGGTTATTATGCAAGTGAACATTTTGGCGGGCGTCACCAGAGAGATTATATTCCGGCCTTTGGAAAATAACATGAACGGTATTCGGACCGGTTCCGAAAAAGGGATAATCCTGAATAATTTCCGCTCCGGTTTTGATATATTCAATACGCAATGCATTGGAATAGCTTTGGGTACTGAAAATGCTGAGTGCACGTTCTCTGACATGGGAGGGGCTGACCATGTAGATCAAGCCGGCAGCCACCGGAAGCAAGAGAAGAGTTTTTGGCTTATAAAGGAGAAGCAGGATGAAAACCACAACCGCTATGCCGATCCAGGCGTTACGTGTCAAGGTTAATATCAAAGCAATAGAAGCCAGGACAAAACCGGCTCCCCAGGCAAACCGTATTTTATTTTTATTGAAAAGAAATAAGCTGAGAGCAACGGCACAGAAGAGGAGGAGAAGCCCGGCCTGAGTCATGTAATGGCCCATAAAACCCCGGATACGTTCACCGGGCTGGGCCTTTAAAATGAAATAAAGGAGGGAGAAAACGATGCTGATGGAACCGCTGGCCAGCAATGCCGTTTTAACCCGTGTGAAATGCGTCCGGTCCCAAAAGCCGGTAAAGGCCATCGGGACCACAAGGAAAAGCAGCAGTTCCCGGGAATCGGCAAAGCTCACGGCGGGATTATGCGACATGGCTGAAGACAGCAAGGTAAGGACGCTGTATGCGAGCAGCCCCCAAAAAAAACCGGGAAAAGCAAACCTGATCTTTTTCTGTATCAGCAAATAAACCCAGAATACCAGAGCGATCCCTAAAAAAATCTGACTCAATGTTATAGACAGCATGGAAAACAGAACATAGAGTGCCAGGGAAAAGCTCAATAAAACAGCAGGTGATTTTATTTCGTTTTCATTCATGCTCACCATCCCGGTTGTGAGAGCCGGATTGGGGAAAGTTTACGAATCGATGATATAATAAGTGTCAAAAAAGTTCAAATACTCCGGCCGGATTATTCATAACATGTTGCGGACCGCTGGGACTGTGAATCGTAAAACGCAAAACGCGAACGGCAAAAAGCAATAACCATGAATTGTGGAATAAGAATTGACTGCATGAAACTTCGTGTTTCTGCTGAATAAGGTCGTTAATTTAAGATTCAAGATACTTCAGGCAGGATTGAAAGACGTCTTCAGCGGAAATAGACCGGAGGCAGCGGTAATCGCCGTGGATGCAATCTCTTTGGGGACAGGGGCGGCATTCGGTCCGGGTCTGGAGAATAGTGCAGCGGGCCTGCCAGGGGGAAAAATGAGCAGGAAGGGTCGGCCCGAAATATGCGATAATGGGAGTATTGGTCGTGGCGGCGATATGCATTGGACCGCTGTCGGGGCCTACGAACAGCTGCGACTTATTGATCAGAACAGCAAGTTCCCTGAGGTTTAAACAGCCGGCCAAAGAGAAGATGTTATTCCTTATATGTGATGAGATTCTTTCAGCCGCGGGCTGGTCTTCTTTTCCTCCCGCCAGTACAACCGTAATATCCGGCAGGATACATAGTTTTTTGCATAATTGAATGAGATTATTTTCCCCCCAGTCCCGGAAACGGTTCCCTGCACCAATATGCAGGGTAACCAGCTTTCGCTTTGAGATGCCGGGGTTTTGGATAAAAGACTCGATTTTCTTTTTTTCTTGTATTTTCGGAGGTGCGATACGCAGCCGTATGTTGTTTTCCTTTCGGCCGCTCAGAAGAGAAACTAGATTGATATGGTTAATAACGGAATGGACCGGTCCGTTTTCAGGGCTGCGGGAAAGTTTTAAATCATAAATGAAGTGTTTGTATTTGATATGATATCCGAGTTTCCATTGCGCACCGGAAAAAACCGTTAGCCAGGCAGCCCGTGGACCTCCATGGAAGTCGACAACTGCATCGAATCCGGTCCGTCTTATTTTTCGGATAAGAGAAAAAAATTCAGGTATACCGGCATGAGGGGGAATCGCCAGAATTTGGTCCAGGTCAGGATGTCCATCCACCAGCTCTGCATAAGCGGACTCTACCATATAGGTTAACCTGGCATGAGGAAATGTCCGGCGGAGATGATGGACCGCCGGGGTGGTCATAACGATATCTCCGATCCGGCGAAGCCTGATCAAAAGTATATCATTCAGAGCGGCTGGATCAATCTTTAACTTGTTTTTCGGGATCAATCTCAGCCTCATCGATGAGCATTACCGGGATATCGTCTTTAATGGGATAAACCCGGTTGCATGTCATGCATTTAAGGCCTTTTTCATCCCGGGTGATTTTGACCTCGGTCTTGCAGACAGGACAAGCCAAAATTTCCAGAAGCTGTTTATCGATTGTCATTCTTTTCTCCTCGCTCATATATTAACGTAAATCCGGCGAAACGCAAAACCTAAAATGAAATATGCCCTGGGAAACAGGTTTGACAGGAAAAAGCAGGAGTGATATTTTACCGGGGAGCCTGGAGAGAAACAGGGATAAAAGTGTGTGAATACAATAAAGCGCTGACGTGCAGAAAATTCTATGGACTTGTCCGAGAGCCGTATCATAGTCCGGAATTTACCAAAGCGGTTTGTTCCCCCGGAACCCTATGGACGCACGGCGGAATGCGGGTGCTGCAGGAGGGCAGGAACCGGGTAGGGGTTATTTCTTTAACAACTGGAATGGGACAAAGGGATGTGGTGGTCAAAGAATTCCGTGTGCATGGATTTGATCGCATAAAAAGCCGTTTCCAGCTTTCCAAGGCTCAAAAAGCATGGCGGGGCAGCTGTTTTCTTCAAAAAAAAGGCGTTCCAACCCCGGCGCCTATTGCGTTTTTAGAGCCACATAAGCACCACCTGCCGGGAAATGGATTCTTTTTATGTGAGTGGGAACCGGAAGCCGTAGAGATTCGAACCCGGTTCCAGGTTTTATCTGGGGAAAAAATGGAGCACTTGTTGAAGGATTTGGCCATTTTCTTAAATATGTGTCATGATAAAGGCGTTCTTCACCGTGATCTTTCAGATGGAAATATTTTGGTCTCCGAAAAGGGACAGCACGGATTGCGGTTTTCCCTGTTAGATACCAACCGAATTAGAAACCGGAAGCGGATCAGCGGCGGGCTGAGAGCTAAAAATTTGATCCGCCTGGGAATTCCTTCAGGATATCAGCGCTTTTTTATCCAATATTACCGGGGAAGCTCTTCAAAGATATTTTGGTTTTGGTACCGGTTTAATAAAAAAATTTTTTCCGGCTATATTCGAATGAAAAAAAAGCTGAAATTAAAAAAATTAGCTCGCGCCTTGCGGATTCAGTGAGGACGATGCCTATGAATGGAATCTTTTCCCTCCAGTTTTCAACCAGGCCGTCTTGGACACGGCTCTTAACTATTGCGGCCATTCATTATGAGATTATCATTGATCGTGGTGTTTTATACTCATGACTAATTCGTATGAAAAGGACCGGGAATTCCGTTGGAATCCTTATGCGGACCAACCGCATAATATTGCATCCAGGGAAGAGCGTTTCCGCCGGCATTTTCAGTATACAGGGGGATATCTTCGCCTGTTATGGGCGAATTGGAAAAAAGCAGGGCCTGTCCTCAGCCGTTATTTCCACTACCGCCGAAAATTATTTTCCCGGCCGGTAAGGTTTTCTTCTCCTATCGGGCTGGCGGTTTCTCCGGATTCAGGCCGATGGGAGCTCATTTTGTCCTCGCTCCGCGAAGCAGAAATCCGGCGTACTCTTGTCCGTATTCCTTCTTGGCATAAAGATAACCTGCAGGTTTACCGGAATTTTTTAAGCATGCTCAGAGACAATGGCATGGATGTGACCGTTAGTCTGCTGCAATGCCGGGATGATGTTCTGAATCCGGAAAGCTGGCGGAGATTTCTCAATGTGGTTTTTGAGCGGACAGGTGAATTCTGCCGGTATTTTGAAATCGGACATGCCTGGAACCGGACGAAGTGGGGCGTCTGGGATTATCGCGAATACCTTAAACTTGCGCGGGAAGCGGCTGCAGCTGCCCGTGAATTCGGTTTCGGAATAATAGGGCCGGCTGTGATAGATTTTGAGTTTCATTTATATCCTCCGGTCCTGCAGCTGGTGGATTTTGAAAAAATCAGTTCCCTGTTATATGTAGACAGGGTCGGAGCCCCGGAAAACCGGCAATTCGGGTGGGATGCGCTGCAAAAAGCGGTTTTGCTTAAGGCGGTTGCTGATGCTTGTTCCCGAGCGCCTAAGGGGGTGTGGATCACTGAATTCAATTGGCCGCTGAAGGGAACGGGGAAATATTCTCCGGCATCCGGCAGGCCTAATGTCAGTGAAACAAAACAAGCAGATTATCTGATACGGTACGCCGCCCCGGTGTTGTGTTCCGGCCTGGTGGAAAGAATGTATTGGTGGCAGCTGGCAGCTCCCGGGTACGGACTTATTGATCCCCGGAGCGGAGGATGGCGCAAGCGGCCGGCTTTCTTTGCTTTTAAAGAGCTGATCCATATTTTAACGGGGGCTGAATTCTATGAACACTCCTGGCAAGGTCCTATTCAATTATTCCGTTTCCGCAAGGATTCAGGGGAATGGATAATCGCATGGTCAGGGTCGCAAGGCTCGTCGGTTGAATTTGACCGTAAGCCTGCCCGGATTTTAAACCGGGAGGGCAGATTTCTTCCAGTCCCGTCCGGTTCAAGAATTTTTCTATCGGGGAGTCCATCCTATTTGTTTTTTGATCACCCGGTCGAAATGAAAGGACAACAATGAATCTGAAAAAAAAGACTTTTCAGTCAAATGAAGTCCGGGAGTATGAACGAAAACGGTACAGGAGCTGGGACCAGAAGTGGGTGGACAGGAGGGAACGCTCCATTATCCGGGATCTGCTGGGCCGGGTCGGCGATATATCCGGACCTGTCCTGGACGTTCCATGTGGATACGGCAGGTTTTCCGGCTTGTTAAGAGAAATGACCCAAGAATTAGTCAGCAGCGATATTGCCTATGCCATGGTTGAACGGGCGCGGGACAACCGGAGGCAGGCTGGTGAGGCCCGGCCGTTTGGAGTCATCGGAGATGTTCTTCAAGGCTTGCCCTTTCGTCAGGGGGAATTCCAGGGGATCTTTTCCATGCGGCTTTTCCATCACATCCATGAATCCGGCGACCGGAGCCGGATTCTGGAAGAATATTCCCGGGTAACTTCTGCGTGGGTGGTCTGTTCCTATTACCAAATGAATCGACTGCATCGATGGCAAAGGCGGATGCGGAGAAAAATAAAAAAAACCCCGACGCGGATTTGCATGATAAACAGGGCCGAATTTGAAAATGTCTGCCGGGCCGCCGGATTTGATGTCAAGGCTTCTATCCCGCTGCTTAAGGGGATTCATGCCCAGCATATCGCGTTGTTGTCAAAAACGTAATTTCAGCCCGAAAACCACGGAAATTCCTGAAAAATCAACGACAGCTCTTTCTGGATTTATAACCCGGGCTTCCGAGGGTTTCCGGTCGCGGATAAAAAGCAGGTCAAAGGCCTTCTCCGGTCCGGACTGAGCCTGATAAATGTACAGATATCCGTTTTCTTCGGAAGATATTCCGGTTGAATCCTGGTAGGTATCGGTTCCCTTAAATCCGCCTATCTTGGCATATCTTCCGGATGCTTCGACAAAGATGTCCAGGAATTGATTCAAATTCCGCGTGAATCCTAATCCTGCCAATAATCCTGTGGCCTGGGCTTCAGCCTGCCCCCTCCATTCCTGCCAGAACTCACCGCGGGAAAACCGGTAATAGTAAGAGCAAGCGGCGAAATAATATTCAACTCCGGCCCGAAAATACAAGGACGGGATCAAAAAGAAGTCAGCGGTAAACCTGACCGGCACCGCTTTCAGGCCTGGGCGGGCAGTGAGATGAACCGGATTGTTCTGCGGCCCGAATGCTATTTCGGTGCCGGTTTTCCCTGAATAATAATCACCTCCGATACCCAGGTAGAACCGGGGAGAAAGCGGGAATGAGATGTCGGCTCCAAACATATAATTCACATGATGGGGATCAGGTTGTATGGGATTGGAGGCATTCATCTGATCCTGGTAGAAATCCGCCAAGCCTGAAGCCCCCGTATTGAGATCGCCGCTGTGAGAATAATGGAAGCCTCCTTTGAAGGAAAGGTAATATGGAGCCTGCTTTGCTTTAACCGCCGGCGGAACTTTTTCCGTATGATCTGGCTTTTCTTCCGGAGTGATGCTCTCGATTTTTGGAGGTTTTTCTTTTTCAAGCAGGGGTTCTTTTCGCTCCTCCTGTTTTTGTTTTGCCTCAGGGGGAACCGGGAATAATTCAATGACTAGGCTTTTATGAACATAACCGGTCAAGGGTTCTTTTCCCTCCGTTTGCAAACGGATTTTAAACCAGTCTCCGGTTTGGTCCAGGTAATCCAACAGGGAGTTCATCTCAGCCTGATAGAGAATGGAACTGCCTATATCGGGTTGAGACCGGATATTGGCGATTTCAGTGACTACTTTTAATTTAAGATCCTGGGAAGCCGCAGGACCGGAGACGGACAGTACAAATATAAAAAATGCCAGCCAAACGATAAGATGAATCTGTTTTGTATATTTCATTATGATTTGCGCCTCGTTTCTGCATCAATTTGGCCCGCGTAAGGCCCATTGAAATTATAGAGAAGGATCTTCAGGCCTGTCAAGCTGAAGGATTAGTCCGCCAAATGAGAGCGAAGCCGCTTTTCTGATAAGAGAAAAAATGGTAAGATTTATAAAAAATAGCGGTTTTGTAATTATCCGGCCGTTAGCTTGGATTATTCACAGGCCGAATAAGGAAAGAAGATTATAAAGAGGAGAGAACTTAATATGAATAGATCAGCCATTTTTATGGGATGGTTTTTGACTTTATTATTTCTTTTTACGCCGCAGGCTTCCGCTCAGCAGCCTGAAATTGCGTTTGAACAGGAGACAGGGGATTTCGGCCGGATAAAGGAGGGGCAAGTCGTCACTCATGTTTTTTCTTTTTCAAATAGAGGAGATGCTCTCCTGGAAATTCAACGGGTGCGAACCTCCTGCGGATGCGCGGCTGCTTTGGTTTCCCAAAAAAAACTGGCTCCCGGAGAAAAGGGAGAATTGAAGGTTACTTTTAATAGCCGCGGCTATGCCGGCAACGTAGCCAAATATGTCTATGTCCACTCAAATGATCCGCAGCGTCCTCAGGTTCAGCTGACGGTGAAGGCTTCCATTGATGTCCCGCCCCGGCCCCGTATTGCCCTAAATAAATACACTATTGATCTGGGACTGGTTTTGCAGGGAGAAGAACTGAGCACCGCTGCTGAAATCAGAAATACCGGGGAGCTGGAATTGGAAGTTGATTTATCCCATAGGAGCGCGGTTTTTTTGAATGACGGTGAGAAAATTCAGGACACCTTGAAAATTCCATCCGGAAAATCCAAAAAGGTCGAAATTCGTTTTCAGTCCAGCAATTCGACCGGATTGGTAAGGGAATATATTCTGTTAAAAAGCAATGACCCCCAAAGAACCAATTTGTCTATTTATATCAGCGGGTATATATTAACCAAAGCTCAGCTGCGAGATCTTTTTGAGAAATATAAAAATAGCATCCGGAAATAACAAGCAATGATTTTATTTGCCAATTTTTTGAATGCGGCGGCTTCAATACTGCATGTGGTTTTGATGATATACCTTTGGATTCTGGTCATTCGTGCTGTGCTTTCGTGGATTCAAGTTCCCTCTCTTTATCAAGCAAAGGTGGTCCTTTTTCATTTGACCGAACCGGTGCTGGCTCCTTTGAGAAGACTCGTTCCTCCCTATAAATTCGGCGGGTTGGATATCACGCCGGTTTTGGCTTTTATTTTGATCCTGTTTGTCGATTCTTTTCTGGTGAAGTCTCTCTCTCTCTATGCTCAGCAAATTCTGCGCCAGTATGGAGCTTATGGGTTTTAGAACCAGGGAAAGATGGTCATCACTTATCAACTGCTAGGGATAAGGGCATGCCATAACCGGCCCATGAGAGACTGAACGGGCATGGGTTTTCTCTGAAAGAAAGGGAACTAAAGCCGGAAACAGAGAAGATGTTCTCGCGGGGAGAGATAGCCCGTATCTGTTATCATGAGGAGATAATATCTCGTGAGCATCTACAATGGAATAAGTTTTTTAGGAATTCTGGTCATTGCCGGGTTCGCCTGGCTTTGTTCATCAGACCGGAAAAATATCAACTGGCGGGTTGTATTCTGGGGGATTGCTTTGCAGCTGGCGGCAGCACTTTTTATTTTCGTTATTCCTGCCGGATCCAAGTTTTTCTTGTTAATCAACCGGATAGTGGTGCAGATTTTGGACAGCGCTGCCGCCGGGACAAAATTTGTATTTGGGCGGCTGGCCCTGCCTCCGGGAACAATCAACGAAGCTGGAGAAACCTCGCTGGGATACGTTCTGGCTTTTCAGGCCTTTCCTACAATTATTTTTTTTGCAGCTCTGGTCTCAGCGCTTTATTATTTAAAAATCATGCCGGCCCTTATTCGGGGATTTTCTTATATTTTTACTCGTTTGATGCGTGTAAGCGGAGCGGAGTCTTTGTCCGCTTCAAGCAATATATTTGTGGGGGTTGAATCCGCCCTGGTGGTTAAGCCTCACATTAATGATATGACCCGTTCGGAATTGACCACGGTCCTGACAGCGGGAATGGGGACGATAGCGTCCACTGTCCTGGCCTTGTATGTAATGCAGCTGCAGGCGCAATTGCCGACAATAGCCGGGCATTTGGTTTCCGCATCCCTTTTATCTGCACCGGCCGCAGTGATGATGTCCAAGCTTATTGTCCCGGAAAACAAAACACCTAAAACACTGGGATTGGATGTTAAGCCCCATTATGAACGGGAGGATAATCTTATTGCCGCCATTATCAACGGAGCCAACAGCGGTCTCAAGCTTTTAGGCGGAATTATATCCCTTCTGATCGCCTTTCTGGGCCTGCTGGCCCTTCTCGATTTAATCCTCGGGTGGATGGGGGGATATCTTAACCAGATCCTGGGAATTCAATTCACCTGGTCCATTCAGTCAATTTTAGGATATGTTTTTTACCCCTTTGCCCTTGTTTTGGGGATTCCTCCTGTTGATGCGCTTGAAATTGCGCGCCTGCTGGGGGAGCGTACAGTTGCAACCGAAGTTGTGGCATACCAGCATTTAGCTGATTATCTGGCAGCAGGAAATCTGGTGCACCCCCGTTCATCTATTATTGCATCTTATGCCTTATGCGGCTTTGCGCATGTTGCATCCCTGGCCATTTTTGTGGGCGGAGTGGGAGCCCTTGCTCCGGACCGAATGAAGGATCTGTCCCGCCTGGGATTCCGGGCCCTTTTGGCCGCCACTTTGGCCTGCCTTGTCACGGGTGCAGTGGCCGGCGTTTTTTATTCTCCCGGTGCCGGCTTTCTGCTGGGATGATCTAACCTGAACTATTCATAAACAAAATTGCGATGTTTATATAATTTCTTTTTTATCAGCGATTAACATTGTTTCTATTAAAAGATCAAATAGAACGTTTTTCATTTTCATGTTTTTATTAAAATCGCAATTTTTCACCCCTTCGGGCGTTTCCTGAGGAGCGAAATGAGGTCCCTCGTCGCTTTGCTCCTCGGGACGACAATGAATAAAAGAATTGTCTTCGTCTGCGGCAATCTCGGCCCGTGAATAATTCAGGCTAAATCGATGAATTAAAATGGTGAAAGGTGCTGCTTGGGTTTGCTTCGCTCTGTATGACAGCGGGACGTCCCTGGTTGCTCCAACGATTCCGGCAAAATAAGGTCATACGGCTGCGGTTCCGGCTTGTATTTTTATACGGGGTTGATAAAATAAATATATCATCCCTATTTAGTCCCAGAAGGAGCAAAAAATGCCGATTATTAAAAAAATTTTATGGGCGACTGATTTTTCCGATGAAGCTTTGGAATCCCTGTACTATGCAGAGATGTTCACAAGGATTTTTGATGCCGAACTGCTGGCTTTACATGTAGCACCCGATTTTTCCCCGGCCCTATACAATACGGCAATGTCGGTGAAGGGGGAATTGGTCCGCAGAGTGGATGAAATCAAACAGGAAGCAGAAAAGGAATTGAATGAGATCGGGGAGAAAAACAGCCTGTCGTTTACGTCTATAGTTAAAGAAGGCAGTGCTGCCAATAAAATCATAGAAACAGCTGAAGAAGAGAATATTGATATGATCGTCATGGGAAAACATGGAAAGTCCGCTATCGAAAAGTTTTTTATCGGGAGTGTCACCACGAGAGTTTTGCGTAATTCTTCTGTTCCCATGCTGATCACCAAGAAAAAAACCACTCAGCACAAAATAGAGAAAATTTTAGTTCCTACGGATTTTTCCGAACATGAAGAGGTTGAACGTGATTATGCATTCCTCCTGGCGGAGGGATTGGATGCCGAGTTAATGCTGCTTAATGTAATGGAGCTGCATGACTATCAGTTTTCTGAAGACACTTTAGAGGAAATGATGACAGCGCTGCAGAAGAAACTGAAAAACAGAAAGGACAGGAAGGAAGCGGTACCGGTATTTGAAGATGTGACCCGGGCGATAAACGCTGCCGAAGGAATTGTGGATTACGCACAAGAAAATCATTTTGATTTGGTGGTTATTTCGACCTGCGGTCCCGGGAAAGTGGAACGGTTTTTTCTAGGGAGCACCACGGAAAAAGTCATTTCCCGCAGTCAATTTCCGGTCTTTGCCATTCCTTCCAGTTTTTGCAAAAAGTGACGGCACGGGAAAGATACATTCAATGGATAGCCTTTAATCGTGTATTTGCAGAAGACCTGGCTTCGACGCGCCGGGTTCTGAAGAATATTAATCGGATAGAAGAACTTTTTGCTTTGCCGGCCGGAGAAATCAGCGGTTGGGGGCTTGATAAAGAGCTGGTTCTGAAGCTTTTTTCAAAAGAAAATCTCGATAAAGCCGAAAAAGAACTTGACAGCTTGCTCTTAAATGATTATTTCATATTAACTATTGCGGATTCTGATTATCCGGCGTATTTGCGGGAAATTTATGATCCCCCCTGTGTTATTTATGGAGCCGGCAGAAAAAATGTATTGCAGGAACCGTCGGTTGCAATTGTCGGTTCAAGAAAGCCATCCCCCTACGGACGGGGCGCAGCAACAAAGCTGGCCAGCGTTCTTGCAGAGAGAGGCCTGGTCATTGTAAGCGGCATGGCCCGGGGGATCGATTCCCTGGCGCATTGGGGTGCAATGGAAAGAGGCCGAACTGTGGCGGTTTTAGGATCCGGACTCGAGATGATTTACCCGGAGGAGAATAAAAAATTGTTTGATAGAATTAAAGAAGAGGGAGCTGTGGTTACGGAATTTCCATTACGGAGCGCTCCGCTGGGATTTCATTTTCCTATGCGGAATCGAATTATCAGCGGGTTGTCTATGGCATTGGTCGTGGTAGAAGCGGCTCAGAAAAGCGGGTCTTTGATTTCAGCTCGTTTAGCCCTCGAGCAAAACCGGGAGGTCATGGCGGTTCCGGGCAATATCACATCCATGAACAGCCGCGGAAGCAACTGGCTGATAAAAAACGGAGCTAAACTGGTTTCAGAATGGGAAGACATAGTTGAAGAACTTCCTCCGGATGTGAAAAGCAAGGTTTTTCAAATGAATGATGATTCAAAAGCGGCTGTCCCATCGCTGAACAAGGATGAACAGCTTCTTTTGGGCGCTTTAACTTTGGATAATCTCACTCATATTGATGAAATTGCGATGAAGACCAGCATGAATACGTCCAAGTTGCTTTCCCTGCTTTTAAACTTGGAATTACGAGGGATCGTCAGTCAGTATCCGGGAAAATATTTTCAAAGGATTTCATAATGGCAAAGAACTTAGTTGTAGTTGAATCTCCTGCGAAAGCCAAAACGGTTAACAGGTATCTGGGACCGGATTACGAGGTTAAAGCCTCTATGGGGCATATCCGGGATTTACCCAAAACGACGCTGGGGGTTGACATAGAGGACGGATTTCATCCCCGATATAAAATTTTACCCAAAAGGAAAGATTTGGTGTCCAAGCTTCAGAAAGAAGCCAAAAAAAGCGATGCTATTCTTTTGGCTGCGGACCCCGACCGGGAGGGAGAAGCGATTTGCTGGCACCTGTCCGAAATTCTAAAGGATTATAATTCAAATATCCACCGGATTCTTTTCAATGAGATTACAAAGGGAGCGGTCCAGGAAGCATTAAAGCAAAAACATGATCTGGATGAAGATAAAATCAACGCACAACAAGCGAGAAGAATTCTGGACCGGCTGGTGGGTTACCGGATCAGTCCGCTTCTATGGAAGAAAATTGGACGAGGCCTCAGCGCCGGCCGGGTTCAGTCCGTTGCACTGCGCTTGATTTGTGAACGGGAAAGGGAAATTCAGGATTTCAAACAAGAAGAATACTGGACTATCGCCGCTTTGCTGCGTGCTTCAGCTCCCCCCTCTTTCACCGCCAAGCTTGAAAAATCCGGCGGGAAGAAAATCAAAATCCAGAATGAAAAATCAGCCCGTAAAATCGAAGAAGAATTGAAGAAATCCGATTTTTTTCTTTACGATTTAAAAGTGAGGCAAAGAAAGAAAAATCCGCAGCCTCCCTATATCACAAGCTCTCTGCAGCAGGACAGCTTCCGCTTAAACCGGTTTTCCGTCAAGAAAACCATGACCCTCGCTCAAAAGTTGTATGAAGGCATGGAAATCGGAGACAGGGGGCTGGTGGGGCTGATAACATATATGCGGACCGATTCCTTCCGGGTTTCCAGCGAAGCGGTAAAAAAGGTCCGGGACCAGATCACCGGCATGTATGGAAAAGAATATGTGCCGAAATCCCCAAGGGGTTATAAAAGCAAGAAGAAAACACAGGATGCACATGAAGCTATCCGCCCAACCTTAGTGGATTTGACTCCGGAAAAAATCAAGCCATTTCTCAGCACGGACTTGTTTAAGCTCTACTCCATGATATATAAACGCTTTGTTGCTTCTCAAATGAGCTCTGCCCGTATAGAGGCAACTGATTTCGACATCAGGGCCGGGGATTATTTTTTTTCCGCCAAAGGTGAAGTCATTAAATTTCCCGGTTTCTTGGCGGTTTATTCCGGTTCAAGCCGGCTTTCTTCTGATAAAGATAAAATATTGCCCCAAGTGAAAAAGGGTGAAAAACTTAAACTGGAAGAATTGGAAACCAAACAAAATTTTACTCAGCCCCCGCCCCGTTACACAGAGGGAAGCCTTGTAAAAGAGCTGGAGGCTAAAGGGATCGGCCGGCCCAGCACTTATGCTCCAATCATAGCCACTATTCAGAACAGGGCGTATGTACTGCGGGAAAAAGGCCGTTTTATTCCGACCGAGGTTGGGTTATATGTCAATGATTATCTGGTTGAGAATTTTCCTGATTTGCTTCAGTTCAAATTTACAGCAAAATTAGAAGAAAACCTGGACAGGATCAGTGAAGGCGAAAAGAATTGGCAGGAATATTTGAAATCATATAACGCTTTATTAGACAAGGATCTAAAAGAAGCGGAAAAAAAAGAAGGAATAAAAAAGCAGGGTATTCCTACAGAAGAAAAATGTCCAAAATGCGGAAAGAACCTGGTGATCAAATCCGGGCGTTATGGAAAGTTCAAAGCATGCAGCGGATATCCTGAATGTGATTATAAAAAAAGCCTGGATAAGAAAGAACCCAAACCTCTGGAAGAAACATGTCCTAAATGCGGATCTCAATTGGTAATGAGGCAGGGCCGTTATGGAAGTTTTGCAGCATGCTCGAATTATCCCGAGTGTAAATATATAAAAAAAGAAATACGGGAAACAGGAATCCGCTGCCCGGATTGCGGCGGTACCTTGGTTAAACGGAAAACCAGGAAAGGAAAATTTTTTACCGGATGCAGCAATTATCCGAAGTGCAAATTCGCCTCATGGGACGAACCGGTTGAAAAGTCTTGTCCCGAGTGCGAACGGCATTTTTTGCTGAAGAAAAAGCCGGCAGGGAAAAACCCTTTTCTTTACTGCAGCAACGATAAATGTTCTTTTAAGCAAATATTGGAGGAAGAGGAGACGGAAACGCCGGCGGGAGAAGAAAAAAACTCCTGATTTTCCGGCGGAATATAGACAGTGAAAAAGCAGCGGGATTCTTTCCTGGACTATTTGCGTTATGAGAAAAACGCCTCTATCCATACCCTGAATAACTACCGCAGAGACCTTGAACAGTTCGGGATATACTTATCTGAAAGGAAAACATCTTTTGATTCTGCGGATAATGTCATTATCCGGGGTTTCCTGGCCTCTCTTTATCAGATGCGTTTTAAGAAATCCACTATCGCAAGGAAGCTCGCTGCAATCCGGTCATTTTATCAGTATTGCCTCCAGAAAAAATGGATAGAAGAGAATCCGGCGAAAGTGGTCAGCACTCCCAAGCAGGATAAAAATGTTCCGTCTTTTTTGTCCGAGGAAGAAACAGCGGCGTTTTTGGACATTCCGCCGGGCAATGATCCTTTGCGAATTCGTGACCGGGCGATGATGGAACTGTTATATGCTACCGGAGTGCGTGTGAGTGAACTTGTGGGGATGAATCTGGATGACATTCACACCGGTGAACGGTTGATCCGTGTCAGAGGAAAGGGTAAAAAAGAACGGCTGGTGCCTTTCGGTAAGAAGGCGGAGGATGTTTTGCGTGAATATATCCAAAACCGTTACCGGATACATGAGGGGGAAATCGACAAGGATGCGTTGTTCTTAAACAACCGCGGCCAGCGACTGAGTGTCCGGTCTGTTCAGCGAAAGGTGAATCACTATCTTCAGAAGACAGCCGTTAAGCGGAAGATCAGTCCTCATTCCCTGCGCCATTCTTTTGCTTCCCATCTCCTCAGCCGGGGAGCGGATCTGCGTGTGATCCAGGAACTACTGGGACATGAAAGCCTTTCTACGACTCAAAAATACACCCATCTGGATTTAAAACAGCTTCTGGACGTATATAAAAAAAGCCATCCCCGGTCTTGAAATCATAATCGTCCCGAAGCAATATTGTATGAAAGTCCACAGCTTATTGGACTTCACCTCAAATCTGCGGCAATCCCGGCCTGTGAATAATTCAGGCTTCAGAATTGATTTTCATGGTTTACCGCCGGGTAATGAACATGATAAAAAGCGGGGGAAGGATTTCTCCTCCCCCCTTGTTTTTACTTGGAATCGGAGCCCACGCTTATGAGATTTTTTAAGCCTTCGAACGTTTTTTCCCCAATTCCGCGCACTTTCATCAAGTCTTCGATCTTGTCGAATTTTCCGTTTTGTTCGCGGTAATCAAGAATTCTTTGGGCGACTTTGGGCCCGATCCTCGGGAGCTGCTGAAGCTCCGCGGAGCCGGCGGTATTGATGTTAATTGTTTCAGCCGAAAATTCTGCGGCAGCGCCCGCCGGCATCAAAGCGGCCGTTAATACAACGACCATGATCACAGCAAAAAGTTTGGACATTGTTTGATTCATGAAAGCCTCCTTTCGCCCTATATACAGCAAAAGGCATGCCAGGATTTATTTTTGTGCTAAAGTATTGATATTAAAAAAGAAAAAATGATGATACTTTCTGTCTTAGGACAACGGGGGCTTACATCTTCCTGTCCCAGGACGGATATGGAAGTTGACGGATAAGCACATCCTTTAAAGCCTGCAGGGCCTTTCCGCGGTGGCTGACAAGATTTTTTTCCCGCGGATCAATCTGTGCGAAGGTTTTTCCAAATGGGGGATAAAAGAAAACCGGATCATAACCGAAACCATGATCTCCCTCAGGATGCTCTAGGATACGTCCTCTGACGTTTTTTTCAATTTCATGAATAATTTTTCCTTCTTTTGAAAGAACCATACTGGAAACAAAGCGTGCTTTTCGTTTATGGGCGGGAAGATTATGGAGGAGTTTCAGCAATTTTCGGATATTTTCTTCATCGGTTGCTTCCGGTCCCGCAAACCTTGCGGAATATACGCCGGGAACGCCATTCAGTTCATCCACCATTAAACCGGAGTCTTCACCCAGAGTCAAACCCGGCCAATCTTTACTGTAAAAAAGACTTTTGCCCCTGGCGTTCTCCATAAAGGTTTTCCCTCTTTCCTCATAAACTTTCTTGATGCCGGCGTCCTGCAGAGAATATATCCGGAGTTGGAGCTCCCGGAAAAACGAGTGCATTTCCTTGACTTTTCCGGTATTGGTCGTGGCCAGCATTAATGCGGGATTAGGATTACTCAATTTTTATTTCCTTGATCTCTTCAATACTGGAAAGACTATGGTTGAATTTGTTTTCTTCTTCTTCTGAAGCAGGAAATGTGATCAAGACAATAGAGCGGTCTTTTTCGCGCCTCAAGGTTATTTCCTGGAATTTTATTCCCTCGTGCATCGCAATTTTTTTGATATCCACCAAAATATGTGTTGATTGCTCAGTTTTGATGGTGTAGCGAAACATGGTTTTTTTCAGATGCTGTTCTTCAAAGTAGCCGAAACCTACCAAGGCCAACAAAACACAAGCGGTGAAAATGAAAGCTTCGAGATAATAACCGCCCCCGATCACCAGGCCTAGTCCGGCGACAGCCCATAAGGCAGCAGCCGTGGTAAGCCCTATGATCATTCCCCGGGAAATGATAATGGTTCCTGCTCCCATAAAACCGATTCCAGTGATAACTCCGGCTGCAATCCGGACCACATCGCCTCCATGATTTTCCTGTCCCTCTAAAACCAGGCCGGAAAGGACCATCATCATAGCCGATCCAAGGCAGATGAGAATATGCGTACGAAAACCGGCAGGTTTTTGACTGGATTCACGTTCCAGTCCTATCAGTCCGCTCAAAGCAATAGCCAGCAGGAGTTTTAATGCGATTTCCAAATGCTGCATGCATGTCCTCCCCGGATTATCAAAAGTAACTTAGCCCAGCCGGGTATTCATAAAAAATTGCGATGTTTTTGCAATTTCATTTTTATCAGCGAGCGGCAGTCTCGGCCCGTGAATAATCCAGGTTATCATGTAAAAAGTAAAAAGTAAAAATCATTATTTTTATTGATGGACTTGGTCAATGAGAAAGGCAATGAGATAAACAGCAAGCAGGGCGAGGGTAATCAGAGCAAACCCTGGTTTACGCATGAGCTGTTCCGGCTCGTCCAGAACTTCATTTTTTTGCAGTGTTTTTCTAAAAAACAATCCGAAATAGATCAGAAGCAGAGGAGAAAGATAGATAAAGGATTGAATTTTATAATTAACGGCAAAAAGAAAATATGCCAGAAAAAAAACCAGGCTGCTTAAGATCATGCCTGTGACCAGGGAGGTGATTGTGTATTTATTTAATGAAGAACGGTAATCCCCTGCTTTTCCCTTGAGCATGCGGAATTCAGAAAGGCGTTTGGCCACCATGAGAAAATTTCCGAATGCCCACCAGCTGATCAGAAGGGACAACGGAGGAAATTCGCTTGCGGACGCGAATGCATACCATCCAATGAGAAAACGGATGGGATTGTTGGCGGACTCAGAAATGGAATCCAGAAAAGGAATATCTTTCGTTCTTAGAGGGGGGAGATTATAAACAAAACCTGCGATAAGCAAAGCGGATAAAGAAAAAAAGAAAGGCCGGTTGAATAACAAAAACGCTGCAGTCAAGCTGAACAAGGTTAAAGCGGCCCCAATAAATAGAAAGGGAATTTTTTTGATATCACCCCGGATAAGCGGTCGGTTTTTTTTGACGGGATGATGAATATCAAAAGGGGCATCTACGATTTCATTGACGATATAATTTGTGGTTGAAATAGCCCAGGTCAGAAAAAAAATCATGCCGCTCCGCAGCAGAATGGATGTCCATGCCATATCTTCAGTCAAATTCCGGTGAAGAAAAAAAAATGCGGCGCTGCCGACAAATACAGCCAGGCTGCGAGGCCATCGGCCCGGGCGCATGGCTTCCAAGTATGTTTTCATTTCATTTTCCTGGCATAAACTTCTAGAGAATCACCGAAGTTTAATTTTATCGGAATTGACTTCCAAAAAGAAGCCAGTTTTTGATTTTTTAATAAAAAATTTAACCAGGAAAGCCTGGATATTAAATAGTGTGCACTGAATGTCCAGGCATACCTGCGGATTTTTATAATCGCAAATCCGTTTCTTTTCAAAAGAGAAACCAAGCTTTCAGGATTGAAATAATGGAGATGGGCCGGGCGGAGATGCCACCATTTTTTCCCTGCGGTCCGGGAAATGAAGCTGGACAGGTCCGGTGTAACCAAACAGAGTGTTCCGCTTGAAGTCAGAATTTTCCCGGCTTTGATGATCGCAGCCTGGGGATCAGGTATATGTTCGATAAAATCGACCATGGTTGCGGCTGTATATTTTTTTTCCGGAAGAGGAGCGGTTTCAAAATCGCTATGCCGGATAGCCAGGCCGTAATTTTTTGCAGCCGCAGCCACTGCCCATGAACTTGGTTCGATCCCGTCCGCAATCCATCCTTTTTTCCGGGCTGAATTGAGAAGAATACCCGTGGCGGCCCCAATATCAAACAGGATTCCACGGCCTGGATGCAGCTTTCCCAGAAAATCGAGAATAGGTTCGAAATTTTTTTCCCGGCCCTTGGATTCTTCTTGATAGAGGGGATCCTCGATTTGGCTGTAAAGACGGTTGATGAATGACGGTGTCGGCATAGGGTCGGCAAAAACATGCCTGCAGTTTTTACAAATTGAAAGATCCCAGGTGCGGCCGTATTCTTTGTCCGTGATTTTGATATCGTCCGGGCCGATAAAGCCGTGGTTGACTTGTCCCCGCCGCCAAGGCATAAATGATAGGGAACCACAAGCGGGGCATGCCGGCGGGTTGGTAAAATCATTCTCCATGAAATCAGCGGTTTAAGAAGTGATGAAACCAAAAATTAACATAATGCCGGTTGGAGTGACTCCGTTTTTTTCCGCTGAAGCCATGACGCTGGTTTGGATAGATCATGAATTCAAACTCTTTGTCCAAGTCCATAAATTTACTGATAAGCTGGACCGTATTCTGCATGTGAACGTTATCATCAATGGCGCCGTGGCTCATATACAGTACACCTTTGAGCTTTTCGGCATGGGTCATCACAGAGCCGTTCCTATATCCTTCCGGATTATCCTGAGGCCTGTCCATGTATCGTTCCGTATAGACCGTGTCGTACAACCCCCAATCGGTAACCGATGACCGGGCGTAGCCGTGAGTGAAATAATCGGCGGCATATGTCAAAGCCATACAGGTTGTGTAGCCGCCGTAGCTTCCCCCGGTGATTCCGATTTTTTGATTATCAATAAAGGGTTTGGATCGGAGCCATTCAGCGGCTTCGCTTAAGTCATGCATTTCCCATTTCCCGAGATTGCGGTGCACCCAGGCCATGCCTTTTTTTCCGTAATGGCCGGACCCGCGATGGTCGAGAGCGAAGACAATAATCCCCTCTTGAGCAAAATACAATTGGGATTGGGAAGGATAGGTGTTGGAAACAGAGCTGGAACCGGGGCCGCTGTAAATGGTGAAAAGAACCGGATATTGTTTATTCTCATCAAAATCAGGGGGAAGGATCCAATACCCCGGGAGAATCCACCCATCCTGAGTAGGAAGCTCCAATAATTCTTTTTGTGCCAGTTTGTACTGGTCCATTTCTCCAGTGCGGCTGTCTGCAATCACCCGGACTCTGCGCCCGTCTCCTTTGCGAAGCTCCTGGCGGCTGGGTGTTTGGACGTTGGAATAGGTGTCAATAAAGTATTTCCCTTGCGGAGAAAGGGAACACCGGTGATAACCCGGTTCCTGTGTCAGGCGCTCAAGTCCGCTTCCGTCCATATTGACCATAAAAAGATGATTCTCTGTTGCGGCATCCTTCCGGGCATGAAAATATACCCGGCTGCTGTCTTCATCCACTTGAACTATTCCAGTAACAGCCCAAGGGCCTTGGGTTAGTCTTTGTATCAATGTTCCGCTTAAGTCATAAAGATAGAGATGGGCCCATCCGTCGTGATCGCTGCGGAGAAGAAAACCGCGGCCGTCTTCAAAAAAATATAAATCCCCGAAAAAATCCACCCAGGCTTTTTGTTCTTCTTCATAAATATCTTCTGTTTTCCCGGAGCCGGGATCAACGGCTAAGATTTTGATGTGGTTCTGGTCCCGGTTCATCCATTGAACCGTTAAAGTAGAGCTGTCCCGGGCCCAAAACGGCCAGGCCACATAATGGTCCGCTTTTTCTTCGATATCAGCCCAGACCACTTTTCCTCCGGTGGCGGAGACAATGCCCAGTTTGACATAAGGATTTGGGTCTCCAGGCTTGGGATACCGCTCTTTTTCCAGCTCCCCGTGAACGCCTTTTGTATGGTGAAATATCGGGAAGACAGGAACATGAGAATCGTCAAATCTCAGGAAAGCCAGCCGGCTGCTGTCCGGAGACCACCAAAAGGCCCGGTAGCGGCTTCCTCTTCCTAATATCTCTTCATAATAAACCCATGATGCCCAACCGTTATAAAGAGTATCGGATCCATCCGAAGTTAGTTGATACTCGAGGCCGGATTCAATATCTATGGTATAAAGATTGTGGTCCCGGGTATAAGCCGCAAACCGTCCGTCCGGAGAAAGCGTGGGATTCATTTCTTCAGCAGAGGTAGCGGTCAATCGCCGGAATTCATTTTGCGGCAGGGCATAATAATAGATATCACCCTTAAAGCTGTACAATAGTCCGGAATAGTCATGGGTTTCATCTAGATGCCGGGATGGATCGAGGCCTTTGGGAAAATCTTTCTGCAGGGAACCGTAATCGATAAAGACCTCTTGCTTTCCGGTATGGGCATTGACTGCCAGCCATTTAGGCGGATCATTATTTTCCTGCTCCCAGAGCAGATAGTGATCATCATCGAGCCATTTTCCGATCCTCTTCAGATCGCCGAAAAGCCCTGGTTTCGCGTTTTCATAGACTTGCTCATAGGTCAGTTGTTTATGGAGAGCTTCAGCCTGGAAAGGCAGAGTCCAAGCTGTTGCTGTAAAACATAATAAAATCAGGCCGAAAATGGTCCGGTTATGCATTAATGTATTCTCCTTAAATAGGTATAAGGATTTTTAACACTCATCTCCTGGCAATGTCAAATTTAAAGATTCAAACCAGATTAAAAAATCGGCGAAGCAGTCTAAGATCCTTTGCTTCAATCAGAACGACCCTTCCGGGTCATTTTCGAACTAATGATCCATTTTCAAAAACAGTTTCCCCTTTTTCTGGTGAGGATTCTTCCAAATGAGTGAAAATATTTTCCGGGGTGAGATCTTCAGGGGGATTATCATATTCGGCTCTAATACGGGCTGCGGCAATAGCAGCGGTGTCGGGTTTGGCGTGGAGGAAGGCGGCTTTTTTCCCATTCAGGTTAAATTGAATTATTTTCATCATTGTCCCTCCTCAGGCCTGCAAAACAAGTCGTGAATAATCCAGGCTAGTGAAGAGTAAAGGGTTAAACCAGCATCAGTGAAAAGTAAAAAAATGAAAAGTCAGATCCATGAAAGATAAATATTTTTACAAATAGATTTCTTTTATTTATTATGACGGGCATGATGGAAGATGTAAAATGGGATTAATCGTGGCATAATGATAAAGGAGGAAGCGGATATGGAATTTAAAGATCAAACCGTTCTGGTTACAGGGGCATCGCGTGGAATCGGAAGCGCGTGTGCAAAGGAGTTCGCAGAAAAGGGAGCGAAGGTGGCGGTTCATTATAACCGGAACCGGTCTGCAGCCCAAACGATACTGAATTCCCTTTGCGGGGGACCGCATTTGCTGGTACAGGCTGATATTTCAATAGCCGGTGAGGTTGAAAAAATGATGGCTGAGGTTATAAAAAGGTGGGGACGCATTGATGTATTGGTCAACAATGCCGGCATTTTCGAAGAACATCCGCCGCTTAAAACAGATTATGAGGCCTGGCTGGACTGCTGGAAACGTACGCTGGATACGAATTTGACCGGGTCAGCGAACGCCGCATACTGGGCGGCCCGCTATATGAAAAAAAAGGGAGGCGGCCGGATCATCAATGTAACCTCCCGGGGGGCCTTTCGGGGCGAGCCGGAAGCCCCGGCTTATGGCGCCAGCAAAGCCGGCCAGAACGCCTTGAGCCAGTCATTGGCTAAAGCATTGGCAACCCATAATATATTTGTTTTTGCCGTGGCCCCGGGATGGGTTGCGACGGATATGGCCCGGGACTCCATGGCTGGAGCCGAAGCAGAGAACATAAAAAGGCAAAGCCCTCTGGGCCGGATTGCGCGCCCGGAAGAAGTCTCCAAAGCTGTGGTTTTTCTGGCGTCAAGGGGAACAGATTACATGACCGGCTGCATTTTGGATGTGAACGGAGCGTCGTATCTAAGGACATAAATGGCTGCATCTTTAATTAGCCCTGATCTGTTAGTTCGAAAATGACCCGCCAGGGCCATTTTCATTGTTCTTGGTATGCTGAGGAAATACGGTGTTTGGTATGTTCCCGCTTGACAAAAAATGGTGAACCCCAGATGCGGAGGGAATACCGGCCGGTATTATCCCGGCCGCAGGTTAGAATTTCAGGCCCCATTACCAAGCAATCCAGCGTTTCTCCGGAGTGTCCGTTCAGTGTATGACAGACCGGTTGCCCCGCACCAGGATCGATAACAGCCAAAGTCCCGGATATTTCGTCTGGATTATAACCCAGGGCGGTGACAATACGGGCCTGCTGGTCGATAGAGGTTTGCCGTACCGGTCGGTTCCCATTCAAGCAAATGAGCTTTTCTTGGTTTTTTGAAAAATCAAGGATTTTTAAAAGCGGCGGCAGATGAGATCCGCCTGAGTGAATAAGGAGACGGTTCCAGGGAATCATTTGCAGACGGAGGGTCGGCCCGGTATCCTGATGAAGAACCTGTTGTGCCGGTTGTTCCGGATGCCATCGGATTAAGAGACCGTCATCCCCCAAGGAAAAAATATATCCATAGTGATCGCTTACAACCGACTGGACTGCTCCGGTATGTCCTTGGTGAATATGAAGTCGTTTTTTGGGAATGTTCCAGACTGCAACGGACCCATCCGAATGTCCGGTGACAATCATATCCCGCAAATAAACAGATGCGCAGCAGACCGGGGCATGGACAGGTTTGAATTTCTCATGTACGCCGCGTTCAAAAGATATTCGCTGCATATTCCCTTTTTTTGAAATAAGAAACAGGTCCCTTCCTAATAAAACAGGCGTATGAGCCTGAATTCGGCCGGGCTGAAAATGAAAAATTCTGTTATCGATAAAACTGAGGACAAAGACGTCTCCGTCGGCTCCGGTACCGGCAATTTGATTCAGAGCATAAAAGCGAATTGATTGAAGTTTGAGATCATCCATATCCACAGTCAATAAGAGATGGGGATCATCGGTCAGGTTGGGGTTGAGGCGCGGGGTAAACTTCCGTTCTGCAGCGGAAAAAGATTGGACCTCGGAATCAGGGTAAGCTTTCTGCTGTGTATCAGCGCTTTCCCGTTTTAAGGACAGGGGCTGAACGGACGCAGACAGCATTTTTTTCGGCCCGGAAAAATCCCCCAGGCGAATCAGGTCCCCCCATGCCTCAATCCGGCTTTTACCGAATAATTCATGGATTTCTTCCCGGTTCAGCCGGGATCCCAGTGAATTATCCAAATCATATAGAATGAGAAATCCTTCCCGGTAAAAATGGGTATCCTCCAGGGCCGGTTCCTCCAAAAAAGCCAAGTGGTTTTTCACACTCTCCAAAGCAATTTCACGTTCTTCCAGGTTGCGGCGGCGGGTGGATTGTGTCGCCCGGAAATTGACTTCACAGTCGAGCTTTCCATGGAAATAGAAAAGGTCAATCACCCGCTGAAAATAATGCCGGTCCCGGCATCCATCGAGAATGATCAGTTTTTTGTCTGAATTCTCGGAAAAAAATTTCTGGAAAAATAATTCCGGGTCATCTTCATCTTCGGATTTCGGGTATCCTTGGTAATAGGAGGGTTCAATATATTGCCGCAGCCATTTTATTCCCAGCATCCGGTTGAATATCTTTTGGTCCTGAGTACGGTCCCGCATCAGGTAGAGGATTTGACTGGAAGAGATATCGGCGAATCCTTCTAGAAGGGCGTGGCAAAAGTAGGTTTTTCCGGTTCCCGAATCTCCGTTGACAGCGATCACAGCCTGGCCTTGCGTCCGGATCAAGTAATGCAGAGTTTCGGACAGTTCGTACAGCCCCCTCTGAGCGGGTTTTAAACCCAAGATATTGACGGCTCCGACATTATATAAATAAAGACTATGGATGAACTCTGGCATGCCTATTTTTTTTAATGCAGCGACAGCCTCTTCAAAGACCTGCTTGTGTTTTGATTGCAGCAATTTTAGCATTGTGATCAAGATATTGGCTCCCACACCGCCGTATTTATTTTTCTGTGCCTTCCCCAGCTCACCTAAGGCCCAGGCAAGTGTGGTTTTGAGAATAAGAGAAGGATGATCGACATAGATACACAATTCCGGCAGGGCCTTAAGGGAAGACTCTCCGATTCTCCCCAGTGCCTGAATAGCTTCTTCTTTTTGTTCCCGCAGCAGAACTGACTGGCTGGTTCCCGCGCTCCGGGATTCTGAATACTGGTCCGCATGCTTCAGGGTTTCGATAAGGTGAGGAACAGCCGCGTCCGCATGGAGCAGGCCTAAGGTATAGATGAGGTTTTCCCTGATTTTGGTATGGCGTGGAGGCCATTTTCGCAGGGCGCTCAAACAGATTTCAGTGCAGCGAATATCCTGTAAAATACTTAAAATAAGAGCGGCATTATAAGGAATTCCACTGGCGGCGTCAATGCGCTTATCCATTAAAATATAAGAACACGGCCGCAGCAGCGACGGTGATGTGTGGGTAACCACTCCCATCGGAGGGCGGATTTTTTCAATGATGAGAGAATACTGCTCTAAACCTTGGCTGTAAGATCCTGCTTTTTTTAGATGATATTCTAAAGCATGGAAAAAAACCTCTTCTTCAGCTGCCTGCCTGGAAATGTCACGCAGAAAAGGGGGAGGAGAAGACGGGTGGGACAGACCCTGCAGTGCGTCTATCGCAGCCTGAAGCTGACGGTGAGAAGATTTTTTCAGTTCTTTGGCCGGCCGGTCCCAATCTTTGACCTCTTTTTCTGCAAGCTGATGCAGGCAGTTAAGGTGGAGCCGGCTGCAGATTATTTGCATATAGAATAAAAATAAAAGACTGTCCGTATTGCTCTCATTCCCGGCAACAGGAAGCCAGTTGGTTTCCTCTTCGAAAAGCGGAGCTTCGGGATCTCTTAGTATGCGGCCCCAGGTCTCTAAGACAGGTTTATGTGTATCCGGATCGAGAAAAGCATACATTTCCTCAAGAAGTTTGCGGCTTTTTTCTTCAGGAGTGATTTTAAGATAAAATAAAATATCATTACAGATTCGGCCCGGAATAGAAAGGGGGTTTTCCTGCCATTTTTTTTGATGGGATGGAAAGGCAAACTGAGCAACTGGAAAATCACGGATCAGTTCAAAGCCTTGATTCACAAACCGGTCAATGCTGAATTGTGTCTTGGAAGTATTCATAAAATCGAGTTATGATTTCATCAATCCTTTAATGTCTTCTTCTGGGCGGAACATTTCCATGCGTATCAGCCATCCCTTTTCATAAGGGTTTTCCATAAGCCAATTCAGGTTTTCCGGCAAGAGAGTATTGACTTCAATGATCCGGCCGGATACCGGAGCCCATACCCGGTGGATCCGGTCTTTTTCATCGATAACCCGGGTTAATGCCTCTCCCTGATAAATATTTTTATTAACCGGAGGAATATCCACTTCCTTAATTCCGTCAATAGATTTTATGAATTCATGCATAATTCCGACTAAGGCATGATTCTCTTTTTCTCTCCGAAGCCAGGCAAAACCGCTTAAGTAAAAATAACCCGGAGGGATTTGAAGCGGCCGTATTTCTTTTTTTCCCGGGACAGCGCGGTTGGTTTTAAGGGCACGGGCGACAATATCCCGCAAGTCATTGGGCGTGAAAGGCTTGGGGATATAATCAAAAGCACCGAATTTAACCGATTCAACGGCTGTCTTGATAGTGGGATAACCGGTGATCATTATTACACGGGTATCGGAATTTTCCTTCAATAGGGCTTTAAGTAAATCAAGTCCGGATATCCCCGGCATCATTAAATCCGTGATGACCAGGTCATACGTTTTCTCCCGGTTTTTCTTCAAAGCCTCTTCTCCACTGAGAGCGGTGTCGATGTCATGCTGGTCATTCTGAATGGCCATTTTAATGCTTTTGCAGACATTTATTTCATCATCGACCACCAGGATTCGGTTGCTTTTATTGCTGGTCACCATCTTTTTCCTCCTTTTCCTGCATTATTTATACTTTTGACGCATCTTGCTTGTTTGATTCATTCCCGGAGATGGGGAAGTCCAGGATAAAGGTTGAGCCTTTTCCCACCGTGCTTTCAACGTGAATATCCGCTTGATGCTGCTTAAGGATTCCATAGCTTACAGCTAATCCCAGTCCTGTACCGCTGCTTTTGGTGGTATAAAACGGATCAAACAACTTGCTGAGATGATTTTCCGGGATGCCGTGACCTGTGTCCTGAATTGATATACGGATACTTTTCTGGGAAGATACATATTCGCTTTTAACGAACAGATCTCCTTTTTGGGGCATGGATTCAGCTGCATTGACTAAAAGATTTAAGAAAACCTGCTTAATTTGTCCGGGGTCTACCTGGATCTGAGGAAGATTGGAAGCCAGCCGCTGCGTGATATCAATATTTTGAAAAGACATCTGATTCTTTACCAGGTTGATTGTTTTTTCCAGCAAAGCGTTAATGTCAGTGAAATCTTTTTGAGGAGGATTCTGCCGGGAAAATTCAAGGAGGCCTTTAACAATAGTGGAGCAGCGGGAGGTTTCGTCTGCCACCAGGGTTAAGTTTTCATGGAAGGGATTCTCCTCATTGGTCTTTTCCAGCATCAAATGCGTGTTGATCAAAATAGCCGTCAATGGGTTATTGATTTCATGAGCGATTCCCGCCGCCATTTTTCCCAGGGAAGCAAGCTTTTCAGATTGAATCAATGAATCCTGTGTTTCTTTTAATTCTTTTGTCCGCTCTTCCACTCTCTTTTCCAGCGTCTTTCCCCATTGTACTAATTTCCTGTTGGCGGATTTAAGATTTTCCGTCATTTGGTTAAATGACTGCGCCAATTCTCCGATTTCATCCTGGATTGAAATATCGACCTTATGATTTAAGTCGCCCCTGGCGATCTGCTTGGTGGCGGTGACCATTTTCCGCAGTGGATGAACAATGGTTGAAGTCGTAATATACATGAGGATCAGCAGGATCACCACGCTGAAACCCGCCATGATTGTAAAATTGAGCATAACCCTGTTTCTTAAGTCTATATAAGGCTGCTCCAGCATTCCAACATATAAAATACCGATAATTTCATCATGAATATTTTTAATAGGCCGGTAAGCTGCGATATACCAGTCATTGACTACGAATGCCCGGTGAATCCATGGCTGCCCCTGTTTTAATACGGCCTGATTGACTTCCTGAGAAACCCGGGTCCCAATGGCGCGTTTTCCTTGTTCATTTTTTACATTGGTGGATATCCTCAAGTCTTCCTGAAATATAGTTGCCGTGCCGATTTCCCGGCCTCGATATTTTTCTCCCTTATAAACGATTTCTTTTATCCGGTCGACCAAATCATAATTACGATTCAGCAGGATGCCTCCGTATAAAACTCCTATTATGTCTCCTTGTTCATTCTTCAGCGGTGCAGCGGCTTTTATCACCATCCCGTCTTCTTCGGCTGCTTCTTCTTGAGGTGCCGCCTTTGGAGTAGGAAGAATTTTTACATAAGCTTTTTCGGCCAGATTTTTGTCTTCCTTCAGCAATTCCGTGCGCGGGATTATTTGGGTGGCAGCTTGGAGATGGCCCTGCAAGGCAGAATAAACGAGGGGGTCATGGGATTGGTCGTCACCCCTCATTTGCGGCTGGGAAGTGCGCAGGATAACGATTCCTTCCTTATTTGTGATCGTCAAGACATCCAGATTGAAGTCAAGGCGGACTTTATTCAAATAGCGGTAAAGGATATCCAAGTCCTGGCTTTCTAAAGCCTTTTGAATGGATTCCCGCATGGTGTTTAAGCGCACCAGGTCACGAATGTCATTGAGTTTTTCCTGGTAAACCATCCAGGCGGCATCCAGGTCGTGTCCAACTTTAGCCTGCGCCAGGGAAATGATCGTTCGGTGTTCCAACCTTGTGCCCAAAATTAAGGTGATAATCCCTCCGAAGCATATCACCACCAAAAAGCTTATGGTGAATTTTAAACGCAGCGGGAGATTTAAAAAGCGGCGAATTAATGATTTCTTTTCCATCTTATTCGTCCACTTCCAACTCCATTTTTTTGAGTATCATATCCATGCCAGCGAGAGTCTCTAACTGGTTCGAGCCGCATATGTCGCAGGAAAAGACAAGGTCTTCTTTTACCATTGTGTTCCCGCAATTCCGGCAGCGGAATTTAAGCGGGATGGTTTCGATTTCAAGTTCCGCTTCGGAAGCGATTGTATTTTTTTTGTATATATCAAATGCGCTTTTTAATAATTCCGGGACAGCACCGGCATGGAGTCCCACCTGGAGTTCGATATGGGTTATTTTCCCGGCGTTTTTCTCTTTGGCCTTTTCTTCCATGATTTCGAAGAGATTAGCGATAAGAGAAAGCTCATGCATTTTTTTTAAGCCCGCAATTTATTTAAAGATTGAATAAGGAATTGGGATAATTCCTTCATTCCATCTCCGGATGCGGCGCTGGTTTGGAATACTTTTAAACGGGGATTCATATCCAGGGCTTCTTCTTGGGCTCTTTCCGGATCAAAAGGCAGAGCCGGTATAAGATCGATTTTGTTGATGACCAGGCAGTCTGATGTCAAAAAAGCCTTGGGATATTTTTTAGGTTTATCATCCCCCTCCGGCACGGACAAAACCACAATTCGCAAGGATTCGCCGAGGTCGAAGCTGGCCGGGCAGACAAGATTGCCTACATTTTCAATAAACAGGAAATCCAGGTCCGGCGGAATTTCGGAAAAAAGTTTTCCTATCATTTTGGCTTCCAGGTGACAGGCTCCGCCCGTTATTATCTGCCAGGCAGGAATCCCCTTGGCACGAATACGCTCTGCATCGCGTTCCGTTTCGATATCGCCCTCTACCACGGCCATTTTATATTCCGGATTTAAGTGTCCGGACAGGCTTTCCAGAAGAGTGGTTTTTCCGGCTCCGGGGGAGCTAAGAATATTTACGGCCAGGATGCCTTTGTCGGATAATTTCTTCCGGATTTCATTTGCGATTTTCTTGTTGGAACCAAGAAGGTCTTCAAGCACCATCACTTCTTTTTTATTCATGGGGCAATGTCCTTAAAATGGATTTGAGCCGGGAAAGGATATCAGGAATTGCTTTTTCCATTTCAGGGGTCAAGCTTTCTCCCATATTGTAGATATTTTTTGCTTCCACAGCGATGATTTTTATTGTGCCCGGCACTTTCAAGCCCAGACGTCTCCCGATTTCTATCATTTGAGGAAGGGATACATAATGGGGTGAAGGCCCGGGAATATGCCGGATATCCCCTTCCCCCATGATCCTGATCCTTCCGGTTACGGGTTTTTCCCGTTTGATGGTGTCGATTATAATCAGATTATCATATCCGACAATTTCATCTAAAATTGCCAGGCCGGTCAGGCAGCAGGGCTGGAGGTCCGGCTGACCGCCTCCCGCTGCGCCGGTTTCCAGAAGAGAAGGGTTGTCCTTCAGCCGCTTAATGATATGGAGCCCGATTCCATCATCCCCATAGAGATCATTTCCGAGTCCTAAAATTAATGTTTTCATGCCTTGCGCCTCGTATTTGCGGAAATTCCGGCCGGTGAATAAGTCATGCTGCTGATCAATCCTGCATCGGAAGGAAATTCAGGCTTCCTCACCGGCTTTGGGTAGAGTTACGGAAAAAGTACTGCCCTTGTTTTCTTCGCTGGTGACGTCAATGCTCCCGTTATGAGCTTCCGCGATTTTTTGGGCGATTGTAAGTCCCAGTCCCGATCCTTTGCCTTTTGAGGTCCGGGTGACTTGGAAAAACTGTTCGAAAAGATAGGGCATCTTGTCTTTTGGTATTCCGATTCCTGTATCACTGACGTCGGTTGTTATTGTATTCTGATTTTCCCGGATGGTGATGTTGACTTCTCCCCCTTCCCGGTTATATTTGACAGCATTGGAAATCAAATTTGAAAAAACCTGTTCCAGAGTGTCCTTGTCCCCCAGTACACGGTCGCTGCCCTGAGGTGCGGCCAAATTGAGGGTCACTTGATTTCTTTCGGCCAAGGGTTGAAGAAAATCAATTTGTTTTTTTATTAATGAGTGCAAGGGAACCGGTTTGAATTTCTTGACTAATTCGCCGGTATTCATCCTTGCGATATCCAGCCAATCGTTTATGAGAGACAGCAATCCTTCCAGTCTCTCTTTGGCTTTCCTCAGCATATTTGCCTGCTCGGACGAAACCTCTCCCACCGCTCCGGACATGATGGTTTCAAAATATTGTGCGATAGCTACTAATGGACTTCGGAGCTGATGGGAAACCATCGTGATGAAATTTTCTTCTATCAGTTTTTTTTCCCGCCGCAACTCTTCTGCTTCACGGGACAGCTCAAGTTTTTCCAGCCCCCGGCGAATGATAATTCGCAGTTCTTCCGGTGTGAATGGCTTAGGCAGGAAGTCATATGCCCCTTTTTTCATGGCGTCAACGGCCGATTCAACCGTGGCGTAGCCAGTTATCACAATCGGTAAAATACCGGGCGCAATTTTCTTGATTTTGTCGAGGACGTCCAGCCCGCTGATTCCCGGCATTTTTAAATCAATGAGCGCGATATCCGGATCAGTCTCTTTGATTTTTTGCAAACCCTCTTCGCCGTTATCTGCTGTTATGGTCTCGAATCCATCTTTTTTTAAAATCATCGCACATGAGTCACGCATGGATTCTTCATCGTCAATAATAATGACTGAACGTCTCTTTTGCGGCATAGAATTATCCTTCCGGTTCTGTTTCTGAATTACTACCTATTTTATATACCTAAGCCCTACAATGTCCAGTCAAAACAAACCTGACTTATTACACGGCTTAGATAATGACATCCGGCGTCATTATCATCACTCAAAAAGCGATGACTATCGTCTCTCAGCGTGAATCTTTAAGGATTCCTTCGATTTCCGCAAAGATCTGATCATCGGAAAAATGCTGGGCTGCCGCTGCGGAAGAAGGACAGCAGGCAACACAAGTGCCGCATCCTTTGCATAAAGCTTCCCGGACTACGGAGACTCCCTTTTCTTCATCGAAGTAGATGGCCCCGTATGAACAAAGGTCGTTGCACAGCCTGCATCCGGCGCAAAGCTCGGGGTCTATAATCGCTTGGATAGGCTCCACTTCGATTTCACCTTTAGCGATGTTGGCCAGGATGCGGGCGGAGGCTGAACTCGCTTGAGCAACTGTATCCGGTATATCCTTGGGCCCCTGGCAGCATCCGGCTACAAATACGCCGTCAGTGGCGGTAGCCGTAGGATCCAGCTTGGGATGTTTTTCAAGAAAAAATCCGTCAGGGCTGCGGCTCAAGGAAAACAGGCGCTGAATTTTTTCTGCATCTTTCTCAGGTTCGATGGCATTACAGAGGATGACCATATCCACTGGAATTTCACGGTAACGTTTCGCCAAAGTATCCTCACAGCGAATGATCAAGGGAGAATCGCTGTTTTGGGTGTGTCCTTGCCGGTAAACTTCGGCCACTTTGCCGCGAATGACATTCACGTCTTCTTCCAAAATCCGCGAGTAAAACTCTTCATAACCCTTTCCGAACGCCCTCATGTCAATATAAAACTGGTAGACTTCGGCGGTTGTGCGGTCCCTGATCAGATGCGCGAATTTCAAGGCATACATACAGCATACCCGGGAACAATATTCGTGAGCATTGATATCGCGTGACCCGACACAGTGGACAATGCCGATGGACTTAGGCTCTTTTCCGTTTTTCATCAGAATAGAACCTTCCGTAGGCCCGGTTGAGCTGACGATTCTTTCAAATTCCAGACTGGAATAAACATTATCGAATTTTCCATAGCCGTAAGGTTTTAATACGTCCGGTTCCATCAGGGTTTGATATCCGGTGGTCACCAAGACCTGCCCTACATTGATTTCCTGAATTTCGTCTTTCATTTCGTGATGGATGCAATGCGCTTCACAAGCGGCCTCACAAGCATGACATTCGATGCAGATGCCGCAATGCAGGCATCTCCTTGCTTCCCGCACGGCTTCTTCTTCAGAATAACCCAATTCGACTTCATCGAAATTCCGGCTTCTTTTTTCCGGGTCCAGTTCACTCATTTTTGTGCGGGGGATTCTTTTCGTTTGGTTGAAGGGAGGGGCATAACTATGCGGGCGGCTGTTTTCATCACGATCAGTAAGAACAGGACGCCGGCGTGTTCGAAAATCCTCTAAGGGTTCTCCCCGCAAAAATTTTCCGATGGACTCGGCTGCACGTTTCCCATCGCCCATGGCGGTTATTACGGCATCCGGGCCGTGAACAACGTCGCCGCCGGAAAAAACCCAGTCCAAATCGGACTGCATCGTTTCCGGATCTACCACAATAGTATTCCATTTAGTTAATTTAAGGCCTGTTTTATCATCCACATAATCCATTTCGGGGGATTGGCTTACAGCAATGATGACCGTGTCCATATCCATTTCATATTCGCTGCCTTCAATCGGAACCGGCCGGCGCCGGCCGCTTTCATCCGGCTTGCCCAGTTCCATCTTGATGTTTTTAAGCTGAGTAAGCTTTCCATCGCGGCCGATCACTTCAACCGGGGCCGTGAGATATTGGATCTTGACTCCTTCTTCTTCCGCCGCTTGAATTTCCACTTCTTCCGCCGGCATTTCTTTTCGGGTCCGGCGATAAAGAATATTGACTTCTTCAGCTCCTGAACGAAGCGCTGTCCGGGCGGCATCGATGGCCGTATTTCCGCCGCCGATGACCGCAACCCTTTTGCCGACTGGCTGAGGCTGGTTCAGGCTGATATTCCGCAGAAAATCCACACCATGGTAAACGCCTTCATTTTCGGCTTCACCGGGGATATCCATTTTCAAGCTGTTATGGGCTCCGGTTGCAAGATAAACAGCCTTAAAGCCTTTCTTTTTTAGTTCTTCCAAAGTGAAATCTTTTCCTAAACTCATGCCGGTTTTTATGTCCACACCTAATTGCTTGATTGCATCAATTTCGCTTTTGAGGATGGAGCTGGGGAGCCGGTATTCGGGGATCCCGACAGCCAGCATTCCCCCGGCGACAGGAAGTTTTTCAAAAATGGAGGCTTGGAATCCCTGCATAGCGAGGTCGTGGGCGCAAACCAATCCAGCCGGACCGGATCCGATGACCGCTACCTTTTCCTTTCGTTTTTCTTTTATTTCCGGGACAGCCGGGGTTCCTATGTTGGCAAGTTCCCAGTCAATAACAAACCGCTTCAGATTTTTTATTGCAACCGGTTCATCCACGAATTTCCTGTTGCATTCGGTTTCGCAGGGATGATAGCACACCCGTCCGCATATGGAAGGAAGAACATTCTGCTGCCGGATCAATCGGGCTGCTTCTTCAAACCGTTTTTCGGCGATTAAGCCGATATATCCGGCCGCTTCCTGATCTATGGGGCAGGTTTCCCGGCATGGAGGCCGGCTTTCCTTTTCAATGACATAGGTATTGGGTATGGCCTGAGGAAAAGTTTTATAAACGGCAGATCTTTGCGATTGGTTTTCTTCAAACGGATTGGGAACCTTGACCGGGCAGACCAGGGAGCATTCACCGCAGGAAGTGCAGTCATCTTTGATATAGCGGGCCTTTTTCCGAACTTTCACTTTAAAGTCCCCCATGGCGCCTTCGACTTCTTCAACTTCGCTGTAGCTGATAAGTTCGATATTCTCATGCTGGCTGGCTGAAACCATCCGTGGGGTTAAAATACATGCGGAACAGTCTAAGGTAGGAAAGGTTTTATCAAAGCGGGCCATTTTCCCGCCGATGGATGATTCCTTTTCCACCAGGTAGACTTTATTTCCGGATTCGGCGATTTCAAGGGCGGCGTGAATTCCAGCGATTCCGCCTCCCACCACCAATGTGTCCGGATGGACCTTTACTTTAAATGGAGTCAGGGGCTCTTGGCGTGCGACCCGCTGAATGGCCGCGCGGACCAAGGAAGAGGCTTTTTCCGTTGCAGTTTTCGTGTCTTTATGAACCCAAGAGCACTGCTCACGAATATTGACCATTTGGAAAAGGTATCGATTCAGTCCGGCCTTTTCACATGCTTTGCGGAATGTAGGTTCATGCATCAGAGGGGAACAAGATGCGACGACTACCCGGTTGAGCCCGCTTTCTTTAATATCCTGAATAATTAAGTCCTGACCGGGTTCCGAGCACATGAATTTATAATCCCGGACGATTTTCACACCCTTCATGGAGGTCATTTCATCCCGGCATTTTTCTACGTCAACCGCACCTGCGATGTTGGAGCCGCAGTGACAGATATAAACCCCGATACGAATGTCTTGCTTGTTTTCCGTCATCTTGTTTTCTCCGTTGAGGTTTGAGTGTTTTCAAAAGGAATGAGAGAGCGGTGCAATCCCAGCTCTTTTGGATTTCCTCCCAATGCCAGTCCTACAGCCTGAGTGAAAAACAAGACCGGCATATGGTGTTTGGTTTTGAATTTCTTATTGATTTTCTTTTGATACGCTTCCAGGTTTATTTGACAAAGGGGACAGGTTGTAACGATTGCGTCCGCTCCGTTGTCCCGGGCGCAATTCAGAATTTTTTTATTCAAGTCCAGTCCCACTTCTGGATATGTCGTCATAAGCATACCGCCGCAGCACTCGACTTTCAGAGGAAAATAGACGTTTTCAGCCCCAAGTGCCGCGCAGAGTGAATCCATCATTTGGGGATTGTCTTTATCATCCAGACCGCGGTCGGGGCGGACAATCTGACACCCATAATATTGTGCAAATTTAATTCCCTCTAGAGATCGAACAGCTTTATCGGCGATGGCCTTGATTCCGAAATCATTGATCAGGACTTCCAGGGGATGCCTGACATTGACACTCAGATTGTATTCCAAGTTATCTTTTTTTAGGGCTTGATTGACTTTTCCCCTCAAAATAAAATTGTTTTTGAGGATTTCATTGGTTTTATACAAAATAGTATAGCATGAGCTGCAGGGGGCAACGATGTCCAGTCCTTGTTTCTCGGCAAGTGCGAGATTTCTAGCGGAAATGACCAGGGAGATCGTTTCCTTGGTGGCCATATAATACGTTGCTCCGCAACAGTTCCAGTCTTCAATTTCCTTTAATTCCTCTCCCAAGGAATTAAAAACAAAATGAACGGATTCGTCATAGCTTTTGGCGGAAGCTTCTAGACTACATCCGGGATAATATGCGTACGGCATTTTCACCTCCGGTGGTTAAAAGAAAGAAAGCCTGTGAAATAAAAAGAATATTAAGATTCCTGTGCGGGAACTATATGTTCCATGATATCGGCTTCTTTCAATATTTTTGAAAAATTCTTTTTTCCCTTGATTTTATGAGGCATCAGTCCAATCCGGCCTCGAGGAGCCATTTTCAGAAAGAGCGGCAGCATTCCGAACAGCTTAAGCGGGTTTGTCCGCAAGTAATAAACAAGAATAAGGCCCGGTTCATAACTTCGCCCGAACATGTTGGTAAACTTCACAAAGGCGTTGGAGAGAGCATAAACAGGAAATTTTTTAGGAAATATTTCGTTTTCAATCGCCAGCCTTTTTAATGTGTAAAGAATATCGGTTACTTTAACACCCTGAGGACAGCGGACGGTGCAGGAATAGCAGGATGCACAAATCCATATAGTCCGGCTTGAAAGTATGGATTCAATATCCCCGGCGCGAAAAAGGGCAATGATCTCACGAGGGGTTATATCCATGGTGTAACTGACCGGACAAGTCCCGGTACATGTGCCGCATTGAATGCATTTTTTAAGGCTTTCGCCCCCGGGAATATTTTTGATCTGCCGTAAAAAGGATTCCTTTAACTGAGATTCTTTTTTATCCGAACGGCCAGGGGGAGTGGTTGAAGAATTCCCATAATTCATTTTTGTAAGTGCCTCTCTACCCGGGATATCAGTTCATCCGGCTTAACCGGTTTATCCATATAATCATCAGGGCCGCACATTCCTTCTTCTTCGCCTTTGAACTTGAACCGGGATCCTGTCATCTCTTTGACAGCGGAAACAAATATAACAGGGGTATCCTGAACTTCTTTGAAATCCTTGGATGTTTTAATAGCGTGACAGAGGGAAAAACCGTCAAAAAGGCTGTCCATCATGATGTCAAGTAAAATCAGGTCCGGTTTTTCCTTCAAAATTTTCTCTTTCCCTTCCTGGGGATTAGAAGCAGTCACAACATCGTACAAGGCTGAACGAAGAATAGGGGTAATGGCATCTCTGAAATCCGGATCATCATCGATGATCATAATCTTGGCTTTTGCTTTGTCCATTTTATTTCTCCTTTATTTGCTGAAGACATTATTAATTGCAAGCCTTAGTTCTTCCTTACCGAAGGATTTGATGAAATAAAAAAATATATCCTGCTCTCGGACCTTTGCTTCCAGCTCCTTTGAGTTTTTTTTTGTGGTCACAATGATCTTTGTTCTGGGCTCAATATTTTTTATAATTGAAACGGCATCATATCCTTTCATTTCCGGCAGGTTAACATCCACTATTATACAGGGAAAATGGTTTTGTGCCAGTTTTTTTACAGCATCAGCCAATCCCAACCCTGTTTCAACCGTATACTTTTCACGCGCCAAATAGTCAGCCAATTCTTTTCTTTCATTCTTGTCAGGATCGATGATCAAGATTTTTCGCTCTATTTGGTTCATTTAATGATACCTCATAGAAAGAAGAAATGCAATTATTGTGCCAAGGTGACCATCAATTTTTCCGCAACAGTAAATTTATTATGTATCTGATAATAAAGAAGATAAAAAATGCATTCAAAGACAGGCTTTGTTACTCAGTATACGCTGGAAGCAAATAGGGGAAATTTTCCCCACCCATGGTTCATAACTCCGGTGTGCCCGCTCGGCCCACCCGATGGGTAAAAAAACTGGCGATTTTGTTAAATGGAAAAAAAGAGTGTGAATGTCTCATTTATTTTTTTACAAATGATAATCAAGATTAATAATGAAGAGAGGAGTATAGATGAGGCGACAGTTTTTTTATGAATGACCTAAAATGGAGGGGAGGGTCTGCCTTGCGGCAGACCCTCAAGTAGATATATAAAGAAGAAAAAATCGTCCAGAGACGTGAAAGATTGATGCAGGAAGAAAAAGGCGGGAAAGAAAACGTACTGCCGGACGATTTTTTTTACTCATGGGTTCAATTCTTCACTTGCGCGAGGATTTTTTCAATAGCTTCCTGAACTTCTGCGCTGATTTCACTTCCCTTTTCAATGGACTGGGGCTGAATACCCAGGACAAATGCGTTTTTGAGTTGTTTTTGATCGGAGAGATGCGTGAGGAAAGGAACGAATTTATGACTCAGGCCGGCATGGTTGAGAACATGTTCCAAGGGAATAAGGGTGATTTTTCCTGGAGAATCTGAAAATTCAAGAGCATCCATAAAAATGAGAGGATTTTCTTGGGATGATTGGAGGAATTCCTGGTTGCCGGGAATCTCGTTTTCTGTCCAGACCTGAGTGTATCCGCATGCACGGAGACGGCGGGCCAATTCCAGCCCGCTGCGGTCATCGGAATAGTCCGAACTCCCGACGCCGACATAAACCGGTTGTCCTTGTTTATGAATATCATTCCAGGTGCTGGCCCAGTTGTCATCTCCAGCCTTTTCGACTTTAGCCATGTGGGCTGAGCAGCTGATGCAGGGATCGAATGCACGGACTACGATGTCCATGCGGTCGCGGATTTGGTCTTCCTGGCCTTGCTCAAGAAGCTTTTGGGCCGCCACATAACAGTAATGTTCGATATCTTCAGCGTTTTGGGCTGTCGGAGTGACAATGTCCACATGAGATACTTTGCCGTCGGTAATTTCGTGATGATGGATCAGCAGTCCGCGGGGTGCCTCCACCAGGCCGGTGCCTTTTCCGTTGGCGGCTGTGTAAGCGACCGGATCGGGATCATCTTTGTATTTAAGCATTTCATCTACGATTTCCGGGATGCGCTCAAACGAATAAAGGATTTCCAGGGCTTGAGCTGCATTGTGGTACAAGGGATTAACTGTCCATTTTTTATTGAAATATTTTTCAAAAGCCTGACCGGCTTCACCCTGAAGTCTTTCGCCCAGAACGTTTATCCGGGCCAGTGCTCCGACGGAATAGGGCTTGCCCTGATAGCGGCTGTGTTTACAATAGGAGTGCGGAACGACGAATTCATTTGTTACTTTTTTATAGTCATCCCGGTAAAATTTATCCCCGGTGGAAAGGATAATTTCATCACCCCAGAATCCGAACATATCGTTTCCAGGTTCACAGCATGCATAAACGGTTTCATCTTCGGGAATATCGGGGTAGGGCAAGGTGGAGAAGAGATCAACGGTTTTCAGCACGAAAGGCATGAACTGCAAGGCCCTTTCCTTAAGAAACAGCAATTCTTCCCGGGTGGGAAATTTTCCGAAACCGCCGATAATCGGATTTTCCCCGTGAATATAGCGTCCGCTTATGGTCTTCATGATGTGATTGCCGAAATGCTTCATTTCCAGTGCGATCTTGACTTCAAATCCGTATTTGGAGGCCATGGCGATGGCATTGGGAAATCCCAGATAATCCGGCAGGGCCAGGTAAAATGTATGCAGAGAATGGCTTTCTATAAACTCACCCATATGCATTAATTCCCGAAGCAGCTGGGCCTTAGGAGGAAGAGTGATGTCGAGAGCGTTTTCAAAGGCGCGCAAAACCGCATTTTTATGGGATAAGGTGCAAATAGCGCAGATGCGGGGAGACATGCTTACGTCTTCTTCGGGGGTTAATCCAAGGGTAAGCTTCTCGATCAGCCGGGGGCCTTCGAAAACATTGAATTTGACTTCAGATACAACATTCCCGTCAATAGTGGCGGTAATGCCGCCGTTTCCTTCTACTCGACAAAGGTGGTCTATATTGATCTTTTTCATTTTGACTCCTTTTTAAGCTGCTCAAAAAACTCAGCCAGCTTGGTTCCTGAATAATTGGCCATCCGTTTTTTGACGGCATCGACGTCAAATCCCTTTTCTTGGAGCAGGTAATATTCCGAAGTGAGATTAGCACCTTTAACGGGTCCCCAGCATCCAAAACATGGAACATTATAGCTGGGGCAGACGCATCCGCATCCGTCCTCAGTCAGCGGTCCCAAGCAGGGGATGCCGCGGTTCAGCAGACAATCGTTTCCGCGGTATTTGCAGGTAACGCAAACCGGGCGGGGCCAATTTTCCGGAGGATTTCCTTTTATCGCCCTGGTAAATAATTCCAGGAATTGTTCCTTGCTTATGGGACAGCCCGGAAGGTACGCATCTACTTTTATATAGGCGTCGATGGGTTTGGATTGAACGGCTTTAAATTCAAAATCAACATCGCCGTAAACGCTTTTAAAATTCTTTTCCCATTCTTTGGGATCAAGAAACCTGGCCTGAATCCCGCCTAAGGTGGCGCAGATTCCAATAGCCACGACAATTTTTGCACGTTCCCGGATATCTTTGAGCTCTTCGATTTCTTTTTCCGTAGTGACAGATCCTTCCACCAGGGCGATATCCAGTTCTCCGTCGATATTTCCAGTGGTTGCCATTGAAAATGATTGAATATCAACCGCATTGAAAATATCCACCAGTTCTTTTTCACAATCCAGGATAAGCAAGGCATCGCCTGCGCAGCCTGTTAATTCGTAAACTCCAATTTTCAATTTGTCTTGACTCATGTTTTCCCCCTTAGATGAGCTCCCGCATGTGAGTGACATCCCAGTATGTGAACACAGGTCCGTCCAGGCAGGTGTAAATATAATCGATCGCGCAGTGACCGCATTTGCCCACTCCGCATTTCATTCGTCTCTCAAGTGTCATAAGTATTTGATCCTTGGGAATCTTAATATTCAGCATTTCCTGCAGCACGAATTTATACATAACCGGCGGTCCGCACACCAAACCGAAGGTATTTTCAGGATTCAGGTTTTTGATCTTTGGAAACAGGGTGGTGACAACTCCCGTGTTTTCGGCCCATTTTCCGGTATCATCTTGATCGACCGTTAATTCACATTCCAGGTCTTCTCTTCTTTTCAAAGAAAAAAATTCATCCCGCAGCAGCATTTCAGCGGGACGTTTGGCTCCGTGGAGGAGAATGACCCGTCCGAATTGATCGCGGTTATCCAGACAGTAGAGAAGAACCGAGCGAAGCGGGGCTGCACCCAGGCCGCCCATTACGATCAAGATATCCTTGCCCTTCATTCGCTCCAGAGGGAAGCCGTTCCCGCAAGGGCCTCTCAATCCGATAACATCATTTTCTTTCATTCGAAAAAGTGCGTCCGTTACGGTCCCGGCTTTCCGAATGCAGAATTCTAATAATCCCGGCCGCGAGGGAGTCGAGGAAATGGAAAAGGGAGCTTCGCCTGCACCCAGGACGGAAATCATAGCGAATTGTCCGATTTTATACCTGAACGACAAGGCTTTATCCATATCCGCGATGCGGACCTGGAAAAAATTAACATCTTCTGTCAAGGGGTAAGTCCGGACAATTCTGGCCGGAACTGGAATAAAGGGATTGGATTCTTGGAAACATTTATTTTCGGTGGTCATTTGGTCACCTCTTGAGTCATTTTGGCGTTAAGACGCTTCCAGTAACAGTCAACCGGTTCCCCTTCCAAGGCTTTCCCGACTGTCAGGACATTGATATCAACCGGACAGGTCGCAGCACATCGGCCGCATCCCACACAAGCCGGGTTTCCATACTTGGATATGTAGGCCTGCAGTTTATGGGTGTACCAGAGTTTCAACCGGGAGGACCGGGCTTCACGGAAATCCTCTCCGCCTGCGACTTCGGAATAATTTTCCAGAGTGCATGCATCCCAGCAGCGGAGAATGGAAGATTTCTGTCCGGATAAATCCGGCCGGTCGATCACATTATAGCAGTTGCAGGTGGGGCAGACATTCGTGCAGGAGCCGCAAGCCAGACATGCATTGCCGACTTCTTCCCAAACCGGGTCATTGTATTTCAGTTCCATCATGTCGGGCATGGCGTCAAAATTGATTTCCGCCTGAAATGCTTCGTCCCGTTCTTCACTCCAGTTCTGGTACTCTTCGATATCTTCCGGCTGAATTTCTTCATCAAACAACTCAGGTGCAGTACGAATAAGGTCATCACCGCGGCTGGATCCGATCCATACCATATAGTCTTTTTCCAGAGCGCTGAAAAATAAGTCATAACCGTCTTTAACGATGTGTGTACGGGTGGATTTACAGAGGCAATTTTCATCCGGCCAGCAGGAATGGCCCAGGATCAAGGTGTTCTTTCTTGCATCCATGTAATAGGGATCATAATAGGCATGGTTATAAAATTTATCCATGATGTTCAGGCCGTGAATGTCGCAGGGATGGATTCCGAAAATAATCTTTTTTGTAACATGGGAAAAGTCAGGCTTGTATTCGGTTCCGATGGCTTCAAACATTTGAAGGGAGGGAGGCAGTATTATTTTTCTTGGGGGAATAATGGTGCGGTTATAGTCCAGTTCAATATCCTGGTAATCTTTGATGATCTCAAAGGCATATTTGTCGGACTTCGTTTTTACCGGCGCCCAGAGATCGGCTCCTTTGGAAACAGCTTCCAAAAAGGGAAACAGATTTTCCTTCTTAATTTTTACAATCTTCATTTAACACATCCTTTGATCACATGATTTCCTTATTGAAGAATATGAATTCATGTCGTTGCTGGCATACTAACGCAACACGACTTATATGTAGTATGCAAATTCTATGCCTACCGACGCAGAAAAAATGTTTTTTTTTAAGAATTTATCTTGCTGAAAAAAAAGAAAATAGTATCAGCGATTATTTTGATGTGAGAGATCAAGCAGAAAAGTGGGTAAAATTTCCACAGGTGGTGGTTATTTTTTCACCTACCATCTGTCTTTATTTTATATTTTTTTATTTTAGCGTGGAGAGTTTTCCTGTCAATTTCGAGAATCCGGGCGGTTTTGCTTTTGTTCCCATGCTGAGCCCGCAGGACAGCCCGGATATAATCTTTTTCCATGTTTTTCAAAGATTTATAATGGTCCCCTGTTGAAGGGAGAAAAGATTGAGCGGAGCCGATTCCGTGATAGATCAAGTCCTGTAAATTAATTTCATCGCTTATTGATAAGACCACAGCGCGTTCAATCGTATTTTCCAGCTCCCGGATATTACCCGGCCAATCATACTCCATCAATGCCTTCATCGCGTCTGCGGAAACACCTTGAATCCTTTTCATGGCCTTCTGATTATACTTCTGTAAAAAGTGCTTGACCAAATGCGGAATGTCCTTCTTCCGGTCACGCAGCGGAGGTATGTGGAGAGGAACAACGCTCAAGCGGTAAAATAAGTCCTCCCGGAATTCTCCCTTGCCTACGCATTCCGCCAGGCTGACATTTGTGGCTGCCAGAATGCGCACATCCACCTTGATAGGCTTATTGCTGCCGATCCGGGTAACCTCACGCTCCTGGATGACCCGCAGGAGTTTAGCTTGAATGTTCATGCCGATATTGCTGATTTCATCCAGAAAAATTGTTCCGCCGTTGGCTACTTCAAAACGTCCGTGTTTTGTTTCATGTGCTCCGGTGAATGATCCCTTGACATGCCCGAACAGTTCACTTTCAAACAGAGTTTCAACCAGGGCGCCGCAATCGACCACCACAAAAGGGGCGTTGCGGCGCAAGCTGTGTTTGTGGATTTCCTGGGCCAGAAGCTCTTTCCCGGTTCCGCTTTCTCCGGTCACCAGTACTGTGCTTTCGGTGGTGCTGACACGTTTAACAATATCAACGACTTTGGCCATTTCCCGGCTTTGGCCGATAACCATATCAAAGTCTTCGAATCCATCTTCGGTCTGTGATGGAAATTCTTCCCTTGATTCTTTCCCGGCCAGGGCTTTTTTCACCATAACTCTGAGTTCTTCAGGACTGAACGGTTTAGCAAGGTAATCATAAGCTCCTTGTTTTATGGTGTCGACTGCAGATTCAATAGAGGCGAATCCGGTGATAATGATGACCGGGATTTCAGGAGCGGCCTGTTTTATCTTTTTCAGGACTTTAAGTCCATGCCAGCCGGGAAGCTTTAAATCCAGCAGGACCACATCCACTTGGGTCTTTTTGAATTTTTTCAATCCCTCGTGTCCATCCACGGCTGTATCCACATGATAGCCTGCACGCTGCAGCACCTGGGTACACGAATCCCGGATGGCTTCTTCATCATCGATGATTAGAATATGGGTTTTGTCATTCATGGTTTGTGTCAGAGCCCTGTGTCTGGATAGGGAGCCTTACCGTGAACGTCGAGCCTTTCCCCACCTGGCTCTCAACGTGGATGCTGCCCTGGTGTTTTCGGATCAAACTGTAACTGATGGCTAATCCCAGCCCCGTTCCCTTTCCTACTTCTTTAGTTGTGAAAAACGGCTCAAAAAGCCGGGCCTTGATCTCATTGTCGATACCGGGTCCTGTATCGGAAAACTGAACATTAATATTCTTTTTTTCTTTATCCAGAAAGGTTCTGATGGTCAGAGTGCCGTTTCCCTGCATCGCCTCTGCCGCATTCAGAATAATATTGATAAAAACTTGATGGAGCTGAGAGGCATCGGCTGTGATTTTAGGCGGGTTGGGCGCATATTCTTTTTGAATATCAATATTTTGGAAGAGTGCCTGGCTTTCAATAATCGACATGGCGTTTTCCACCACATCATTGACATTGACAGCGGTTGTTTCCGGCTCTTTAGGGCGCGCGAAATCCAGCAGCCCCTTGACTATATCCTTGCATCGGGTGGTTTCTTTGACGATTTTTTTGAGGTTGTCATAATTGACATCGCTTTTATCCATATCTTCCAGGAGCAGGTGGCTGTAAATTAGGATTCCCCCAAGGGGATTATTGATTTCATGCGCAACGCCCGCCGCCAATTTTCCAAGGGAAGCAAGTTTTTCAGATTGAATGAGGTGGGCGTGCATTTCAGTTAATTCCTTGGTCCTTTCATCTACTTTTTTTTCCAAGGTTTTTCCCCATTCCAAGAGCTTATGATTCGCGGTTTTCAAGTCCACAGTCATTTTATTGAATGAGTCGGCCAGATAACCGATTTCATCATTAGACTCTACAGTAACTTGATGGGAAAGGTCACCCTGGGCGATTTTTTCTGTAGCTTTTACCATATCAAGTAAGGGATGGATAATTCTTTTGGTCGAAAAGTCCAGCAGGATAAGCAAGAGGATAACACACGCCCCGGCAAGCAGGGCAAACGTGCCCATAACCCGGTTAGTGGTATCGATATACGGCTTTTCCAGCATCCCGACATACAGAATCCCAATGTTTTGGCTTTGAATATTTTTTATAGGTTCATAGGCTGTTATATACCAGTCATTCACCACAAAGGCGCGGTCAATCCATGATTGTTCTTTCTGGAGAACGGTTTTCTTGACATCTTCGGAGATAAGGGTGCCGATGGCACGGCTCCCGTCCTTATTTTTTACATTCGTGGATATCCTTAAGTCATTTTGGAAGATCGTGGCCGTTCCGATTTCCCGGCCCTGGTATTTTTCTTCTTTATAAACGGTTTCTTTAATCCGGTCGACGATTTCGTAGTTGCGGTTAAGCAGAACGCCGCCGTAGAGCACTCCGAGAATGCGGTCATTGTTTCCCCGGACCGGAGCAGCGGCTTTCAGTACCAGTCCGCTGAGCACATGGCTTTGAGTGGCGGCTGAGGAGTTTGGGGTGGAGACGATTTTGATGGCGGCCTGCTTCGCCAGTTCTGCGCCTTCCTTTTCCAGCTCGTTTTGGGGCATGATTTGAGGATTTGAAACAGTTCCGCCCTGTACAGCCCATTGAATCATGGGGTCGCCGGACTGGTCGTCTCCGTAAATGTCGGGATTACGGGTGCGGACCATGACCTTCCCTTCCGAATCCGTGAGGTTGAGTATATCCAAATCATATTCCCGCCGGATTTGACTTAAATATTTAAAAGCTTCCTGCGGGTTCCCGCTTTCCAGAGTGCGTTGTATTTCTTCCCGTACCGCAGTTAATGAAATGATTTCTTTTATATCATTGAGTTTTTCATTAAAGACCATCCAGGCAGCGGATAAGTCGTGCTTGACCTTGTTTTGAGCCTGGGAAATGAGAGTATTCCTTACCAGCCGGTATCCCAGAAAAAGCGAGACAATGCCGCCGAATAAAATGACAAGCAGAAAACTCAGGATGATTTTTTTTCGCAAAGAAAAATGTGGTGTTTCCATTTAAACTTTTTCTGTAAAAAAAAAGCCCGCTGAATTTCAGCGGGCCCTTTTTAATATTTTAAGCCGGTCAATAAGAGTAACGGGTTCACTAACGCCTGTTTCGCTTCAACTGGTCTACTAGTTTTCCTTCTTTATTGTAAATGTTGACGATCAGGGGCATATCTCCAGGCAGGCAATGTGTGCCGCAGGCATGGCAGGGGTCATAGGGACGGAATCCCATTTCCGCCATATTCAGCAGTCCTTCGTCGACTTTTCCATCCTTGATAAATGATTTGGCGGCTTTTTCGATGGACATGTTGATGGCTGCGGCATTATTCACTGTAGCGACAATCAGGTTGGCTTCTTGAATGATACCCTTTTCATCTGTTTTATAGTGGTGGAACAAGGTTCCCCGGGGGGCTTCCACAACACCCACTCCTTCGTCCGGTTTTTCCGTAGGAATATTCCTGATTTTGGGATTGGTGATGTCTTTGTTTTCCAGTAGTTCGACCATCTTTTCCGCTGCTTGAAGGGCTTCAATCAGGCGTGCCCAGTGGAAAGCGAGAGTATGATGGGAAGGTTTTCCTCCCAGGACTTCATACATTTTTTCGTAGGCTTCCTGAGCTTGAGGTGTGGCCATTCCGTCGGAAGCATTGAGCCGGGCAAGAGGAGCAACGCGGTAAACGCCGCTGTCTTTGCCTTCAGTAAAACCGTTCCATCCCACTTTTTTCAAGAAGGGGAATTTAATATATGTCCAGGGCTCGACATGTTCGGAAATGTGTTCAAGATAATCCTTGGCATTGAATTTTGAGAATTCTTTTCCGCTGGGGTCAACAACCCGGATATCCCCGTCATAAAAGTTCACTTTGTTGCTATCATCGACCAGGCCCATGTAATAGGTTTCTATCTGATAGGCATCTCCGGTGACGAGTCCCACATATTCTTCATTTTTCAGCACGATGTCGTCAAAAACCTGGAGGGAAAACTTGGCGAATTCCACGATATCTTTTGCCTGTTCCAGGAATTCAAGGCGGTGTTCTTCATCCAGGCCCTTGGATACCCCTCCGGGCAAACCGCATACCGGATGAATAATTTTGCCTCCAAGATGGTTGATCATGTCCCTTGCCTGCCGACGGGCCTTGATCACCTTTAAGCCGGCTTCTTCCCCGACAGCGCCGATGACGCCGAGAATGTTTCTTTGTCCCGCAGGAGCTTGCGGCCCGACAACAAAGTCCGGGCCTCCCAGGAAAAAGAAGTGAAGGGTATGATCCTCGAATTGAAAAGCGTTGTAAATCAGCTCCCGGATCATTCTTCCGGCCGGCGGCGGTTCGACATGATACACCGCATCGGCAGCCTTGGTCGCGGCCATATGATGGGCCGTTGGACAGACCCCGCAGATGCGGGGTGTAATACGGGGCATTTCTTCTACAGGACGGCCGACGGCAAACTGTTCAAATCCGCGCAGTTCGGGAATCTGCAGAATAGCGCGGTCGACATTCCCGCTGTCATCAAGAAATATCTCGATTTTGCCGTGTCCTTCCAAACGGGTAATCGGATCTATGGTTATTCTTTCACTCATTTAATGGCCTCCATTCTTTTCCTTCGTAAAATTGACGACGGCAAGCTGAACCGGTAAAAGGTCCCTGCCGGATCCACAATGGTATCCACGAGTTTTTGGATTTCCTTTTCATCATTGGTCTCTATGATGGAAGCCAGGGCGGATAAAAACTTAGATCCCTGGTCATGGACCTGGTCCGTCGGTCCGAAACAGCCCCTGCACGGCATATTTCCAATAATGCAGCGTTCACCGCATCCTGTCCGTGTCGCCGGCCCCATGCAGATAATGCCTTGCGCTAAGAAACATTCTTCCGGGTCCATTTCGACTTCCGAGGGCCGTTTGATTTCATTGATCATCAATTTATCCGGCTTGGAATCATTGCGCTCGCAGTCTTCACATAAAGATTTGTTGGGGGAAAGCACGGCGCCCTTGGGGGGAAGCTTCCCTTCCAGGATAGCGTTGACAGCATTAAGAATAAGATCTTTCGGCGGGGCGCAGCCGGGAAGATAATAATCCACATCAATGACCTGGTCCAGTGAATACACAGTGTCATAGAAACGGGGAAGTTCCATCTCCTTGCCGTCAAGATCGTATTTTTCCAAGGGAACGGTTTTATCGGGATTATCGTTTGAGGGAGCATTAAGATAGGCATAATCAAATATTGTTTTTTTATTCCAAAAATTCCCCAATCCCGGAATTCCGCCCAGATGCGAACAGCTTCCAAAGGCTACGACCAAACCTGATTTCTGTCTGAGCAGCTTGACCATTTCTTCCTGCTCGGACAGTCTGACCGCTCCATTAATGAAACTGACTGCAATGGAGCCGTCTTCCATTGCCTCAACATCCTTGCGTTTAAAGTCAAGGGCTACCGGCCAAAAAACGATGTCAACAGCCGCCGTGACTTTCAGGATATCTTCGGCAAGGTCGACAATTGCTTCCTCGCAGCCTCCACATGATGCGCACCAATAGAATGCAACCTTAGGCTTATCATTGCTCATTTTTTGCCTCCATTAAAACTTAGTGGACCTAGTTTTTTGATTTTTTCGGTGAAATCGTTACATACGCTTTGAAATTTCTTTCCTTCAGCCGCAGATACCCATTCCAACCGGAATCTCTCTTCTTCGATCCCCAATTGCTCCAACATTCGGGAAAGAAGATGATGTCGTCTGAGGGCTTTGTAGTTGCCCTCCTGATAATGGCAATCTCCGGGGTGACAACCGGAAATCAGAACGCCGTCCGCCCCTTCTTTAAAGGCTTTCAGGACGAACTGAGGGTCAACGCGCCCGCTGCACATCACCCGGATGATACGGACATTGGGAGCATAATTCATGCGGGCAGTACCGGCCAGGTCGGCACCGGTATACGAACACCAGTTGCATAAAAATCCTATTAATCTGGGTTCAAAAGATTCATTACTCATAACCGGCCTCCTATTATAGGGTTTTTCTCCACAAAGGGGAAGAAAAACATAACATTATAGTGAAAACTTAAATAATTTAAAAGGTTTATTTATTAAAAACTTATTCGATAAATATTCCTTCAATCTCAGCGAAGATCTGATTATCCCGGAAATGCAGCTGTTGAGAAGCGCCTGAGGGACATGCTGAAACGCAAGTACCGCAGCCTTTGCATAGAGCATCATTTATTTCAGATATTCCTTTTTCATCATTATACGTAATTGCGGTAAAAGGGCAAAGACTTACACACAGCCTGCATCCCGAACACAAGTCTTCATCAATAGAAGCTGTGACCGGTTCCAATTCGAATTTACCCAGGTCCGCTAATGCCAGGGCTTCGGAGGCAGCGGCGCCTGCCTGTGCCACCGTGTCGGGGATATCTTTGGGAGACTGGCAGGTTCCCGCCAAAAAGATACCATCTGAAAAGGTGGAGGACGGCGCTAATTTCGGGTGACGCTCCAGGAAAAAAGAATCCTGGCTGCAGGATATGTTGAAGATTTTTGCTATTTGATTCTGGTCTAAACCCGGCTCAAGGCCTGTAGCAAGAATCACCATATCCACCGGGATGCGGCGCATAACCCCGACCAGAGTATCCTCCACCCGGATGATCAGCTTCCCCTTTTCATTTTCACTCATGGTCAGGTCGGTTATTTCCGATACTTTTCCGCGTATGAATTGAGTGCCTTCTTCCAGCAGCCGGTGATAAAATTCTTCATATCCTTTACCGAAGCAGCGCATGTCAATATAAAAATCATAAATCCGGGCATTGGTTTTTTCTTTCAGTAAGTGCGCGAATTTCAGCGAATACATACAGCAGACCCGGGAACAATATTCATTATAATTTTCATCACGGGATCCGACGCAATGAACAATCCCCACCGATTCAGGTTCATTCCCATCGGCCAATAAAATCTTTCCGCCGGTTTCACTGGATGCGTTGACCAGCTTCTCAAACTCCAATGCGGTCAGAATATTCGGGAAACGTCCATAGCCGTACGCAGGGATTCTTTTCGGGTCAAAGGATTTAAATCCGGAGGCGAGAATAATGGATCCCACTTCCAATTCGATTTCCCGGTCTTCATCTTCATGATCGATGGCTTCTTTCTCACAGACCTTTTCACACAGCTTGCAGCCGCCGGTTTTGAAATGGATGCAGGCCTCTTCGTCAATGAAAGGCACCATGGGAACGGATTGGCGGATGGGAATTCTTACGGCTGTGGACGGCCCCAATTCCAGTTCGCTGTGGATGATTTTACGTCCGTGCAGATCTTCGACCGTAATGGCCTGCGTCGGGCAAAAATGGGCACAGGCTCCGCACCCGATGCATGCCTCGGATTCCTCCCCGAATGGAGGCTCGACTCTGCGGTTTGAACCCCGTTCAACAAAACTGATGGCATTAGCGCCTACTATTTCTTCACAGGTTCGGACGCAGAGGCCGCACAGGATGCATTTTTCTTCTGGGTCTTTAATTGGAAACCTGGTTTTATCGATGCCCAGATCTTTTGCGATTTCCTTGAGGGGCTCCGCAGCGGGTGCCTGCGCCATCAACATCTCTATGTTCATCTTTCTTGCCCGCAAGGCACGATCTGAGGACGTTTGAACTTCCATGCCTTCACGGACCGGAGTGTTGCAGGAAGTGACGATTCGGGACTCATTACCTTGAATCACTTCAACCACGCAAACCCGGCAGGCTGCATAGGGCTCCATCAGGGGATGATAGCAGAGCGAAGGAATGTGAATTTCCTGCTGCTCTGCGGCTTGCAGGATGGTGGTTCCCTTTTCGACCTGAACTTTTTTTCCGTCTATTGTTAGGTGGACCATATTTTGTTTTCCTCCTTATTCAACCTTGACGGCGCCGAAGCGGCAAACATCATAGCAAACGCCGCACTTTATACATTTATCCTGAATAATTTTATGGGGTGATTTCGGTTCGCCCATTATAGCTTCCGCTGTGCAGTTTTTCCGGCACAAGTCACACCCGTGTCCCGTTTCCTCGCAGATTTGAGCGTCGATAAAATATGTATTCAGCTCCCGGCAGACGTGAGCGGGGCATTTTTTATCTTTAATATGAGCTTCATATTCATCCCGGAAGTAGCGGAGTGTAGTGAGGACCGGATTAGGTGCGGTTTTGCCCAATCCGCATAAGGCGGAATCCTTGATGGATGATGCCAGGTCTTCCAGCAGTTCCAGGTCATCTTCGGTTCCGTTGCCTTTGGTTATCCGGACCAATGTCTCATACATGGCTTTAGTGCCCTCCCGGCAGGGAGTGCATTTGCCGCAGGACTCATCCTGGGTAAAAGACAAGAAGTACTTGGCTACGTCCACCATGCAGGTGTCTTCATCCATAACCACCATGCCTCCCGAACCCATCATGGAACCGGCTTCGGTCAGACTCTCAAAATCAATGGGTAAGTCTATTTTATCACTTGGTATACACCCGCCTGACGGTCCTCCGGTCTGCACAGCCTTGAATTTTTTCCCGTCCGGGATTCCGCCGCCGATGTCTTCGATGATTTCCCGCAGGGTGATGCCCATCGGGACTTCGACCAGGCCGGTGTTATTGATTTTCCCGACCAGAGAAAAAACCTTGGTGCCCTTGCTGGTTTCGGTTCCGATCGAGTTGTACCAGTCCGCGCCCCTATTGATGATAACCGGGACATTGGCCCAAGTTTCCACATTATTTATACAGGTCGGATGGCCCCATAAGCCTTTTTCCGCAGGATAAGGCGGCCGCGGGCGCGGTTCTCCCAGGCGTCCTTCGATAGAGGCCATCAATGCGGTTTCCTCACCACAGACAAAGGCCCCGGCTCCCCGGGAGACCCGGATGTCGAAGTCGAATCCGGTCCCGAGGATGTCCTCTCCCAGCAGCCCGAATTCACGGGCTTGTTCTAAAGCCGTACCCAAACGGGATACAGCAAGGGGGTATTCATTCCGGACATAAACAATGCCCTGTACGGCTCCGATAGCCTTACCCCCGATGACCATTCCCTCGATCACGGCATGCGGGTCGGCCTCCAAAATACTCCGGTCCATAAAAGCGCCCGGGTCCCCTTCGTCCCCGTTGCAGACAATATATTTTTTTGAACCATTGGATCCGTTGGCGTTGCTGACGACTTCCCATTTCAACCCGGTGGGAAAGCCGCCGCCTCCCCGTCCTCTGAGGCCGGATTTTTTAATTTCCCTGATAATATCTTCCGGGGACATGTCACTCAGGGCGCGGGCCATGGCTTCGTATCCGTCGCGGGCGATGTATTCGTCGATTCTTTCCGGATCGATCAAGCCGCGGTTGCGGAGAGCGATTAAAAGTTGTTTTTTAAAAAAATTGATATCATTTAATTTCGGAATGGGGGTTTTTTCTTTGGGTGGAGTATACATGAGCTTCTTGACCGGGCGGCCCTTAAGAAAGTGTTCCTCCACCAGGTGAGGAATATCTTTTAAAGTCAGCATTTGATAAAAAATATTTCCCGGCTGAACCACCAGTAGCGGCCCTCGTTCGCAAAATCCGTTGCAGCCGGTGGCAACCACCAGAACTTCATTTTCAAGGCCTTGTTTTTTTATTTCTTTCTCCAGGGCCTTTTTGATCTCAAAAGAGCGGTTGGACACGCATGCGGTTCCCGCACACACCATAAGGTGCAGGCGGAACGGGGTATCCGGCGTTTTGTCCTTCATTGGCGGACTCCTTTCAATGGTCGGTGGATTCGCTTCCTATCCCTAAGGCATAGGATTCAGCGATCCTTCCATGCAGAACATGTTTATCGAAAATTTCTTTGACCTTGGCTTCGGTCAGATCAACATATTTGACCGGCGCCTGGCCTTGAACTTCCACAGTCGCCATGGGTTCCCGGCTGCATAACCCGGCGCAGCCGGAATTGGTGAGCAGAACATCATCCGCTCCCTTTTCTTCTTTTTCCTTTAAAAAAGCGGACATAATTTTGCGGGCGCCGGCTGCAATGCCGCAGGTTCCCATATGAACGGTGACCTTTGCCCGGTATTCTCCGCCCTGCCGGAGGTCGGTTCTTCTCTTGGTTTTTTCCCGGATTTTTTCCAGGTCCTCAAGCGTCAGCTTAGGCATAATCTCCTCCTTTTCACCGGTATTTTTTCAACACCCGGTTTACTTTAGATGCCGTGATTTTTCCGTGGACTTCTTCACCCACCATGACCACCGGAGCTAATCCGCAGCACCCGACACAGCGGACTGTATCCAAACTGAAATTTCCATCTTCAGTGGTCTCGCCGTTTTTGATTTTCAGCTCTCGCTCCAAGGCTTCCAGCATGGGCTGAGCCCCCCGGACGTGGCAGGCGGTTCCCATGCAGATATGGATTGGATGCTTTCCTTTGGGCTCAAGGCTGAAGGCGCTGTAAAAGGTTGCCAGGCTGAGAACCCGGCTTAAGGGAACCTGCAGTTCCCTGGAAATTTGGATGATAGCGTCTTTCGGCAAATAACCATATTGCGCTTGTGTATCCTGCAGCACCGCGATCAGCGATGTGGGAGCGGGTTCATATTTGCCGATGATGTCAATAATGGATTCCTGGCTCATTTTTTCCTCCTTATTTCGTCTATACCTTGTTGAATGTAGGACTGAATAAATTTTAATACTTCCGTCGAATCAATAGCGGCACCATTGATCCGGGATTTTATGTCATCGGTTTGAAATGTAAACCGGCTATCCTCATATTGATGAATAAAGATTAAATCAATATCCGGATGGGACGCGATAAGAGTCGTGATTGTCGCAGGGATATCTCCAAGGGGCTGACGGTCGATATGGCTGGCTTGGAAGCTGGCTTTAAGATGTGTCCCTTTTCCGGGAAAGGACTCAATGGAAAAGGCGCCTCCCGCTGCTTCAGCAGCCTGAGCCAGCAGGGAAATCCCCAAGCCGAACCGTTTTCCCTTTTTGGTAGTGAAAAAGGGATCGCCGGCCCGGCGCAATGTCCGCAGGTCCATACCGCTTCCGTTGTCAATAATTTCAAGAAATGCAGAATCCAGGCTGGGTTTTTCATCGATAATGATTTTGAGCTGATCCGCCTCAGCTTTGATAGAATTTTGCGCGATATCCAGTATATGCAATGATAAATCTTCCATGGTCAATCCTAATGCACGATATCTCTTCCTTCTTGTTTTTGCAGGGCCTTCCTGATTTCCTGAATGCTGACGGCCTTAAGGCGGAAGACCGTGCTGGAATTACCGATTTCCCCCGGGAAGTGGGCGTCGGAGAAACAAACGATGGGAAATTGCGGAGGATATTTTTTTCTTGCCGCCAGGATCGGCATAGCCGGAGATATTTCCAAGGCATCAAGCTGCATGTCAGGCGGTATGAAGCCCAATTGTCCAATTAGGCTGAAGGATTCACGGTCGACATGGGCGGCGATGACCAATCCTTTGAGCTGATGGATATGGGAAATCAGCGCTTCAATCGATAGGGAAGTCGCCCCGATAAGCAGCCGGGGATTAAATCCCAGAACCTCTCCTTTTGCATTGACCACCACTTGCATTCCGAATGTCTCAGGGTCATTATTTCCTTCCAGGTTGCTGAATATGATTTCCTGCAGTTGCTGTGCGGAAGGAATTTGGTCGAATAGCGCCAGAAGATGAACTTCTTCCCGGCTGGTGACCTCAAGTCCGGGAAGAACCGTAACATTGGATTGCCCGGCGGCTTCCGCCAGGGCCGTTACGTTTTCGGCGGAGTTGTGATCACAGATGCCGATGACATCGAGGTTATGATGACCGGCTTCTTTGATAATATTGTAAGGGGACATTTTAAGCGAGCCGCATGGAGAGAGACAGGTATGGATATGGAGGTCGGCCCGATATTCCTTCAGCATAAATCCTCCCGCTGGAAAAGAGCATAAATTTTTCCGGAAACAGTGAAAGCGCTGTCTTCCGTTCCCAGGACCGGACGGTTTTCCTGCCTGGCTTTGGATAAGGTATCCTTTTCCGGCTGCCGGCCGTTGACCAGAATAACGGCTGCGTGGTTTTTCAATCCGGCCACAGCGATGATATTGGGATGGATCTGCAGTGTGATCCATAGGTCCTTTTCCCGGCTATGCGCCATAACATCGGACAGGAGGTCACTGGTATAAGCTCCTTTTACTGTAATTTTATGCAGCTCTTTCCCCGAGAAAACCGTAAGATTCATTTTTTCAATGATGTTTGCAAGGTTCATTTTTTATCCTCGTTCTTTTTATGGCGGCTTTCCTTGGAGGAGGGAGGTTCGGGATAGGATTTTTTTAAGTGGGATGCCAGCTCCCGGGATAAATTTTTAAATTTTTCCGGAAGCATGAAAACACAGTCGTACAGGGAAACTTCTCCTTTAACAACGTCTTCAGCAAAAGCGGAGCAGGAGGGCGATCCGCAGGCGCCGCAATCAATTTTAGGTAAAATCTCCAGCAGCTCTTCTTTTTCCTTGCGTTTTTTTACGGCTGCGGAGAAATCGTGGTTTAGGGGACGGAGAGGACGGGGCTGCAGCTTGTTTTTCTTATAATAGAAGCCGGATTGATATTTTTTTCTTACTTCATAGGCGTCTGCACAGGCTTTGATTTTTTTCAGGGCCATTTCATCGAGCAGACCGAGGATTTTATTGTAAGAGATATACAGATTTTCGACTGTCAGAGACCCCCCAACGCATCCCTGGTAGCAGGAGTAGGCCTCAATAAAATCAATATGCTTGAGCTTCCCCCGTTCCATGTCGTCGAAGACTTTCAAAATTTCAGACAGCCCGGAAACAGTCAAAGAGTTTCTTAACCGCAGGGTTCGGATGATTCCTCCGGCCATAGCCCAGCCCAGGCCCAGCATGCAAATGTTTTCGAGAGAGTTATGTGAAATTTGATCTTCAACACTTTCCATAGCGGAGAGCAGGGGGCCATAGATGTCTGAAATCGAAATAGCGCCGTCTAAAAAGGATTTTTCTTTTTCCGCCGGTTGTTTGATGGATATCATCTTGGCGGGACAGGGTGTGATGTAAAAAGCTCCTATCTCCTTTTCTTTCAATCCATATTGGCTGGCTTTTTTTTGTTTAACCTGGCGGGCGGCGATTTCCCGAGGGATATCCAGGGGCGTGATATGTTCAATCAGGGAAGGATATTTGACCTGGATCAGCCGGACAACAGTCGGGCAGGTGTTGATGATCAGCGGACGCGGCCCCTTTTTTTCCTTAAGGTATTCACGAATGGCAAGACTGACTTCCCCGCAGCTTAGGGCAAGGTCAAAAGCGTCATCGAATCCCAGCTGTTTCAATCCCTCCATAATTTTTTTGGGCAGGATTTTATGCCCGAATTGAGCATAGAGGGCCGGAGATGGAATAGCCACTGTGTGCCGGAATTTTGTCAATTCTCCGAACGGATCGGTTAAAGCGACAATAGCGCTTTCGGGACAAGCGGTGATGCATTCTCCGCAGTCGATGCATTTTTCTTCATTGATAACAGCGTTGCCTTCCCTGACGCGGATGGCTTCTGTCGGACAAACCCGCATGCATCGCATACGTCCCCGGCAGTGTTCTTCCTCAATCCTTATAAAGTGCAGATATTGATTCATTTTTTTTCTGTGTGGTTTAATAAAAGCGTGATATCAAGGGTGGTTCCGGACCCGGTCCGGGATCTGATTTTGAAACGGTCGGAATTTTTTTTGATATTGGGGAGTCCCATTCCTGCTCCAAAACCCATTTCCCGGTATTCTTCAGTGGCTGTGGAGTAGCCTTCTTTCATGGCCAGCCGGATATCCGGGATGCCTTTCCCGTGGTCTTCCACCAGCAGCCGGATTGCGTGAGGAGTCAGTTGGAGGCTGACAATCCCGTCATCTGCATACATAACGACGTTCATTTCCGCTTCATAGGAAGCGATGGCCGCTCTGCGGATAATGTCGGCGGACACACCCACGTCCTGCAGCAGTTCTTTTATTTGTCCGGATATATTTCCGGCATGACTGAAATCATTGCCTTTGATATAAAATTTTTCTGACAGCAGCACATCCCGGATATTCATTTATTCTCCGATGGCATTCTGTTGACTCCGGACAGGTTATGCCTGTACAGCAATCCGCAGGCGCTGTACATCATCAATTTAGTGGTAAGCAACGGAATATCTTTTTCCCGGGCGAGGTTGATGCCGTCTTCATCCGGCCGTTTTCCCCGGACATAAACAATAGCTTTAGCTTCGATGATATCCGCAGTGCGAACGGACTGAGAGTTGGTTAAACCGGTCAGCAGCAAAATACCGGGTTTGCCCAAGGCCAGGGCATCGCTCATTAAATCCGACCCGCCGGCGAACTCGATTTCGTCATCCAGATGGGATTTCCCCCAAATCAGTTCAGCCTGGAGAATTTTCTTTATCTCACGCAGCTTCATGTTTCAGTGTTCTTTTTGAATGGTTTTGATGATGGTTTCACCTCGCTTGATAATCCTCTCCGAGGGGGTGATGCTGGCAGGGCAGTTTTCCCAGCACATTCCGCAGCCGTTGCATGCTTCAACGTCCACATAGCGGGCTTTTTTACGGATGCGGGCTTTGAAATTCCCCACAAATCCTGAAATTTCTTCGACTTCGCTCCAGGTCAGCAGCTCAATATTTGGGTGCTTGCCGACCTCTGACATTTTAGGGGTCAGGATACATGCTGAACAGTCCAGGGTCGGGAAGGTTTTGTCCAGCATGGACATGTGTCCTCCAACAGAGGATTGCTTTTCCACCAGGTAGACTTTTTTGCCGGAGTTGGCATAAGTCAAGGCGGCATGTATCCCTGCTATTCCGCCTCCGACAATAAGAATTTCCGGCCGGACCGGCACTTCTTTTTTGATCAAGGGGTCATGCAGCGCCACCCGGCGGACAGCGGCTGAAACCAAGGCTTTGGCTTTTCTTGTGGCGGATTCGGGGTCTTTGGTAACCCAGGCCACATGTTCCCGGATATTAGCCATTTGAAAATAAAACGGATTCAGGCCCCCTTCCGCGGTTGCGCCACGGAAAGTCGGTTCGTGCATGAGCGGAGAGCAGGAAGCAACGATGACACGGTCGAGGTTATGTTCCTTAATGCTGTTCTTGATCAGCTCCTGGCCGGGGTCGGAACACATAAACTTATATTCCTTGGCTACGGCCACATTGTCCAGTTGAGATGCGAATTCAGCGACGTTATATACATTGACTTTACCGGCGATATTAGCGCCGCAGTGGCAAATAAAAACACCGATTCTCGGTTGGCCGTTATGCGACATGGGTGCCTCCTTCCTCGATTTTAGTCAGGAATGAACGAATGGGGATGAGGGAACGGGAAAACCCCATTTCCTCCTTGGAAAATCCGAATGAAAAACCCATCAATTGGCTGAAAAACAGGATGGGCATGCGGTAGTTTTCCCCGTATTTTTTCCTGACTTGGACCTGGGCAGCTTCAAGGTTAAACAAGCACAGTGGACAAAGAGTCACAACGGCGTCCGCTTTTTTCTTTTCGGCTTCTTTCAGCAGAATATAATTGAGCTTTGCTCCCAAGTCATCCAGGTTGGCGGTGAGCGCGCCCCCGCAGCAGCGGGTTTTGGCGTTGTATTCCACCGGTTCCGCGCCGATTGCACGCATAAGGTGGTCCATGGATTCCGGGTAATCCGGATCATCAAAATCAGCGAAGGGCCGGACCACCTGACATCCGTAATAAACGGCAACCCGGAGCCCGTCCAGCGGCCGCTGGACTTCATTCCGGATCCGGTCAAGTCCGATCTCCCGGTTCAGGATTTCGACCGGATGCTTGACCTTGACGGTCCCTTTGTAGGCTAAATCCATTTTTTTCATCTCATCCAGAATCCGCAGGGCTTCAGGCTCAGCAGATACCAGGAAATCGTTGGCCTTTTTAAGAGAGAGGTAACATGCGGCGCAAGGGGCCATGATGTTCTTTCCTGTCTTTTCTGCGATGGCCAGGATGCGTCCGTTCAAGGCTGCAGCTTTTTCGGTGTCAATAGACAGTGTGGCCGTGGCTCCGCAGCAGTTCCAGTCATCCATTTCTTCCAGATGCATTCCCAATTTTTCAAAAACCGGAAGGATGGATTCTTCATAATGCCTGGCGTTGGTTTTGACCGAACACCCGGGATAATAAATATAATCATGCATGGTTATTCCTCCTTCACGGCTTTAAGAAGTTTTCTCAATTGCTTCTTATTTTTGATGGATTCCTTCTTCAAGCTCATGCGTCCGGTTTTCAACATACGTAATCCCAAAGGAGCCATTTTGATTAGCCCGAATGGTTTTCTGGTTTTTAAATAGAGATTGAGCATAAGCCATAGTTCAGAGCTGCGGCCGCTGGAAGTGAGAATACGGTGCATTTCTTTATCCATCACCGGGATGGAAAAGCGCGATGGATATACATCTTCTGCGATGGCCTTCCGCTTGATGGTGTACATGACATCCGTGATTTTGATGTCGGCGGGACATCGGACCTGGCAGGTGTAGCAGGACGCGCATAGCCATGGAGTGAAGCTTTTGAGAACTTCGTCCCGGAATCCGTTCTTGACCATGGCTATGGTTTTTCTGGGTGAATAATCCATGTATTCAACGCAGGGGCAGGAGCTGGAACATGTGCCGCATTGGATGCAGCGGTCAAGGCTTTCGCTGTGGCTGCCGGTTTTGATCTCCTCCATAAAATGATGGTCCAGTGTTTCTTCCAAGACGACTTTTTCTTGGATACCCATTTAACCTCCTTTAACAAGGTTTGACTTGATTTATATTAAATAGTGTCAAGACCTGATCCGGATACTGTCGCCGAGTAAAGAAAGAAGGAGAAGCCGGCAGAGTTCAGGTGTGTGATAGAGTTTGTAGGAGAAAATTTTTTTCCCGCCGTTAATGCCATCATAAAGCTCGCAAACTGCGCAAAAAAACGCAATTCTTCTCTAAAAGAAAGCCTTAATAAACAAAAAAAATCCCTGCATCAATTAATAAATACGCCGATTAAGTTGATAATACTAACAATTCTTCTTCCTGCGAAAATCATTCTATTTTTTAATTTTGCGCTTGTCAACAAAAAATCCTATAATTTTTTCATGGATTTCAATTCTGAATTTGAATCGATTTGCGGATGGATCAAGCTGCACTTGTCTGAAGAAGAAAAGAAGGAGCTTTTAGCCCAGCTTCAAAAAATAGTGAATTGGGTGTCCGAGTTGGAAAAATGGCCTTCCCGCTCTTTCGCTTCGAATGGGCAGGGGAAAGGGAGGATTACCGCTTGGCATTCAGGTTATTGGGTAATTTTTTCAGGAAATAAAGTTATTAAAACTTGCTTTTTGGCTTGAAAACAGAGTACAATTAGAAAAAATTTTGCATGGGAAGGAGGAAACATGAATAGAAAAGTTATTTCTATTTTAGGGATCGGGTTTTTATGTTTGATTATCCATAGTTGCTCGTCGCATCCGGAGCAAGGGCTTTTGGACAGGTATTTCAATGCTCTTTCCCTGAATGATCTGCAAACACTTTCCACAATGGCTATTGAACCGGCTGAAATTGATTTCAAATCATGGGAAATCGTCGAAGTATCTGAGGTGGAGACCGCGGAATTCAAGCTTCCCGAGATGGACCAGAAAATCAATGAGCTTAAGAAAAAGGTCGACGATTCCGTAGGAAAAACGCTGGAAGCCAGGGATGCACTGGATGAAGCTAAATTTGAATTGGAAAATCGCCGGACACGTGCCAACCGGGAAAAAGTGGATGAGCTGCAAGCCGAATATGATGAGCAGTACGAACAAACGAAGCAGCTTCAGAAGGAATACAACGACGCCAAGGCTGCTGCTGAAGAAGAAGAAGAAGTCGCCCTGTTTTCATTGGGAGGCAACTACCCTGCTATTCGTCAGTTCACAGGCAGCGTCAACAAAAAAACAGTGGACCTCCAAGTGACGACTGAAGAGGGATCGGAAGAAATGTACCGTGTTTTTATGCGGCAGTATGAACTGACCGACCCCACGACCAATATCACCCATAACGGACGGTGGATCATCATACGGTTTGAATCGCTCGATTGACGCCGGGCGTTGACTCTTTTATCGTTTTCCTTTATAAATAGAGTCCCATAACTAGCCAAAAATTATGTGGGCCGTTAGCTCAGTCGGCAGAGCACCGGCCTTTTAAGCCGGGTGTCGCTGGTTCGAATCCAGCACGGCTCACCACCCAGGCGCTCCTGTCGTCTAGCCAGGTCTAGGACACCGCCCTTTCAAGGCGGCGACACGGGTTCGAATCCCGTCGGGAGCGCCATTTTTTTTCTTTTATAAATAATCTGAATTAAATATGTGTATAACACACCCAAAACGATGAAAATGAACCAGCATGTCATCCTGAGGCCTGCGGCAGCGGGCCGTGAGGATCTTATGCTGCTTCGGGAGGAGAGACGGTCCGATTCATCATGCGAATCCGCGCAAGGATCCTTAAGTCGCTTCACTTTTCAGGACGACATTGATTCTAAGAATTGTCGTCGTTTGCGGCAATCTCGACCCGAGAATAATTCAAGTTAACTGGGATTGATTTCATCTTCTTCATTTTTATGTGAAACGGCTGGGTCTGAATTATGGCCGGAAACGGCCTTCATTTTCCGGCGGTAAAGCCTGAATAAAAAAGCCGCCGGGGCGACATAAAAGGCCAGGATGATGGGAGTCAGCATAAACCAGTAAATATTATAATCCGGTATGAAGAGTATAATAAACGCGGCAATCCCCCCGATTGCAGCTAAGATGGAGGCTGCTAAAAGGCCCCGTGCCTTCCAGAGTTCTTTCAACTCGGTTTTTTGACTCATGTAAAAGTGAATTCTTTTTTACGGAATAATTTCAAACACGTTTTGACGACATCAGGATCATATAAACGTCCTTGATTATCCTCCACTTCTTTTAAAGCGGTTTCGATACTGAGTGCGGCACGGTATGGCCGGTGCGTTGACATGGCTTCAATAACATCCGCTACGGCTAGGATTCGGGCTTCCAGGTGGATTTCTTCCCCTTTAAGTCCCTTTGGATAACCGCTTCCGTCCAGTCTCTCGTGGTGCTGGAGAACGAACTCTCCCACAGGCCAAGGGAAATCAATGGATTTTAGGATATCGAATCCGACTTGGGGATGCGTTTTGATAATGTTGTATTCTACCGAAGAAATTTTCCCGGGCTTGCTCAATATTTCAGCCGGAACGTAGATTTTTCCGATATCATGCAGTCCGCCTGCCAGCCTGACTCCATTGATCCGGTCTGATGAAAGGTCCATGGCCTTGGCAATGGCGCAGGCCAATTTGGTGACTCTTTTTTGATGTCCAGCTGTATATGGGTCCCGGGTTTCGATGGTATAGGCCATGGCTTGAACGGTGCCTTCCATAGCCTTTTTTTGCTGCTCCCAGCTTTGTTTTAAGGCTTTTTCCGTTTTCCTTCGCTGCGTAATATCAGTAAAGGTCAAAACGACCCCTGAAATACCGTGATTTCCATCCATAATTGGATTTATATTTTGGCTGATATGAATGGTATTTCCATTAGATGCCTTGAGCAGGACTTCATTCCTGAGATTGTTTTTTTCCCCATTAAGGATATCATCGATTGGGAGGTGAAGCGGCTTGCCGGTATTTTCATCCTTGACAGGGTAGATATCTTGGAGTGTGAGTTCGGACGGGTTTTTCATTCTATTCCCTGTTAATGACTCGGCCAAAGGATTCATATAGCTGACTTGCCCCTTTTTATCGGTCGCAATTATTCCGTCGCCCACGTTTTTTAATATTGTGGATAACCAGCGCTCGTTTTGTTTTAATTTCTTTTCCATCTCGAATTTATACAAGGCGATTTCAATGGTGGTTTGCAGTTCCCGTTCTTCAAAGGGCTTTAACAGATAACCAAACGGGGCTGTTTTCTTTGCCCGCTGGAGGGTGATATTATCTGCATATGCGGTTAAGTAAACCACGGGAATATTAAGCCGTGAGTATATATAATCGGCGGCCTCTACACCGGACTGGTCGCCCTCAAGCATGATGTCCATTAAAACCAGGTCCGGGGTTTTCTCAGAAGCAATTTGAATGGCTTTTTCGGAAGCAGAAAGGACATCCATGACATTATATCCCATGCCTATCAGCATATTTTGGATGTCGTGTGCAACAATAACCTCATTTTCCACCACAAGGATATTCATTTTTGACATAGTGTCCTCAAACCTCGTTTTTTTTATTGCAGACCATTAACCCATAGAATAAATATAAATAACATTCAGCCGGCGATATGTCAACGCAGTCTGAATCCTGTTGACAAACCGGACGCCTTTTTCTATTGTTAAGGCATATGGAATTCGGGCGGTTAGCTCAGCGGAAGAGTGCCTGCCTTACAAGCAGGGGGTCACTGGTTCGAATCCAGTACCGCCCATTGATTGTCTTATTCATGAAAAAATTGCGATATGAATGGTTTTTTATAAAAATTAATATTTTTATCGCAATTTTTCCACCTTTCAGGCGGGCCGAATCTCACCGCATCGGCTGCGTTGCAACTCCTCGAAGTGAAGTGATGACCTTTTATTAAATCAATGTCATCCTGAGGCGTCATCCTGAGGCCTGCGCCGGCAGGCCGTGAGGATCTTAGACTTTTTCGCTGAATGAAGCGTAATCATCTTCTCGTGCAGGCGCCGTCTAAGATCCTTTGCCGCTATGCTCCTCAGGGCGACAATAAATTAACGTATTGTCGTCGTCTGCGGCAATCTCGGCCCGTGAATAATCCAGGCTGGGAAATATTATCAGATTTGGTTTATTTTTGATTTCCATAGGATAACGTTTAACTTTTTTCTTTTAACTTTCAACTCAATTTCTCTTTGCTCTTCACTTCGGGCTCTTTACTCTTAACTTCACGGGTTACCTCAGAGGAAGCCGGTTATTGGCTATGTAGCAGCAACGTGATAATTTCCGGTTTTAGCAAAGTAAAAATTTCCGGTTAAT
>CAZDJZ010000002.1:0-375730 GCA_964505785.1 uncultured Eubacteriales bacterium | reverse complement strand
AGGCCTCAGGATGACATTGATTCAATCAAGGTCGTCACTTCACTACGACGAGCTGTAAACCGGAAGATGCGGTGAGATTCGGCTCGCCCGAAGGGGTGAAAAATTGCGATTAAAATATAAATGTACAAATGAAAAACTTTCCATTTGAACTTTCAATAAAAATCATGTTAATCTCTGATAAAAAAGAAATTGCAAAAACATCGCAATTTTTTTATGAATAAATCAGGCTAAGTAATGCCCCATGTGTTAGAATATATCCTGAACGATGAAAGTCTCAAAGTGAACACCCTTATCTATTGCCATGTGGGATCGATTTTTATATGAATACGATGACATTTCATACGGCGAAGCAGGATAAGCTAACATGAATAGGTCAGGTTAATGACATCAAAAACAAACAACATCAAAGATTCAGGTATCAACACCTATTCGCTCGAATCCCGCTCCAGTAAAGTCGATATAAAAAATTTCGCAGCACCGTTGGAAAAAGAACAGTCCTTTCAAGATTTTTGGCGGTCTATACCGAATATTTTGGCGGGAAAGCAGCTGAAAGACTTCATTGCTGAATTGAAATCGGCCCGGTTGAAAAAAAAACCGGTTCTTTTTGCTTTTGGTGCCCATGTGATCAAAGTGGGATTGAGCTCTATTATTATTGATCTTATTAAATCCGGCTGGATTCAGGGATTGGCCATGAATGGAGCCGGAATCATCCATGATTTCGAAATCGCATACAGCGGAAAAACTTCGGAAGATGTTTCAGCCCAATTGCTGGACGGCCGTTTCGGTATGGCGCGTGAGACCGGTGAAATTCTAAATCAAACCATGAACAAAGGATGGGCAAACCGAAAGGGCTTGGGAGAATCCATTGCCGGATTGATTTATGAATCCAATTTTCCGTTTAAAAAATTCAGTTTGATGGCCGCTGCTTATGAAGAAGGGATTCCGGTGACTGTTCACGTCGCAATAGGAACGGATATCATTCATTTTCACCCGGATGCCAGGGGAGACGTTCTCGGAGGCTTGTCCTTGCGGGATTTTTTTAAATTCTCCGGGATGGTTAAAGAATTGGATGGGGGCGGTGTCTTCATTAATGCCGGTTCCGCAGTCATTTTGCCCGAAGTCTTTCTTAAAGCTGTGACTTACATTCGCAACCGGGGAAATTCGCTTAATGATTTTTCTACGGCTGTATTTGATTTTATCCACCATTACCGTCCCGCGGAAAACGTAGCCAAACGTCCGGTATCAGGCGGATCAGGTAAAGGATATTATTTTATCGGGCATCATGAATTTCTGCTTCCCCTGGTGGCGGCAGCGTTAAAATCACTGGATGGATAATTTTTTTTCTTGAAGCAGCTCATAATCCCTGTGTAAGTAGCGAAAAACTTTTTCTGTCTGCTCAACGGTTGAAGAAAGCGTGCCGGAAGAATCAATAATATAGTCGGCAAATTGCTTTTTTTCTTCCACCGGCATCTGAGAATCGATTATTCGATGCGCTTCCCTGAAAGAGATTTGATCTCTTTCCATCACCCGCTGGAGCTGAATAGGTAAGGGACAATATACAACCACGATTTTGTGGTAAAAATCAGTGTATCCTGATTCAATGGTAAGGGCGGCTTCTGAAATGAATATCTTAACACGGCCTTCCTTTTTTAGTTCAGCCACTTTTTTTTTCTTCTTCTTCATGACTAATGGATGTAAAATTCTGTTTAAGAAAACCCTTTCGGAATCATCCTTGAAAATAATGTTACCTAAACGGCTGCGGTTAATAGTTTGATCGGGATTTAATATCTTTTCTCCAAAATGGTCTGTAATTTTTATCCAGGCAGGTGAATAGGGCTGCATTAATTTATGGGCAGCCTCATCGGAACTGTGAATGTAGCATCCGAGATTCTCAAATATTTCCGCTGCGAAGGATTTTCCGCAAGCTATTCCGCCTGTGAGGGCGACGCGAAGAATTTCGGGCATAGTCAAATTCAAAAATCTCAGCGGGGAGGGTCAAGGAATTTGTATTTTTTATCAAACTCGACTGCAACCCCCTGTTTTTTTGAAGAGTTTGGCGATTTTTCGACCCTAACAGCCACCCCCGAAAGCCTCAGCTTAGTCGGCTTTCCTTCGGTTAAACGGGAAGGCAGGTCAAGAGTTAAATGGATTTTTGTGCCAATAGTGACTTTCGCCTGGAGTTGAAAATAGGCTCCGTCTGAACTGATATTATCGATGACAGTCGGTTCGTTAAAAGGTTCGCCGTCGGGGAGTTTTCCTTCAATAACACCGGAAAGGGGAAGAGACAGCCGCCATTCTTTTCTTTTGTTATTGATCAATTTTTTTAATTCAGATATATCCTTGAAGTTATATTCTGAATTTTCATGGTGTGTTTTGTCGGTCATTTTTGCCTCACATCGTCAAAACAGAGCGGAATTGATAGCATATAAAGCTAATTGCAAGCGACTGTGGGTATCTAGTTTGGCATAAATGCTTTTAATATGCGATCTAACCGTATTTTTACTGATGAACATGGCTTTAGCAATTTCATCATTGCTTTTTCCCTGGCCGATAAGCCGGAGGACTTGAAATTCTGTGGGCGTTAATTGATCAAGGGTTTTTTCTTTGAGGTCTCTGCCGACGACGGAAATAATCCGGTCCATAATACTGCTCATCTTATCACGGGGAAGCCATATTTCTTCCCGGTTGATGGAGCGGGTGGCTTCGATAAGTTTTTCTGCGGGTTCATTTAAATCAAAATAACCGCGAACGCCGACATTCATTAGGCCGACAATCTCTTCGTGGCTGGGGATATTGCCGATGAGCAATAATTTTGTTTTGGATTTATCTCCGGAAATACCTGTTATCGCCTTGCAGATCTCTTTCATATTAGGAAGAGGTTCAGAGTTGGCGAAAAGGATGACATCGGGATTTCTTTCCTTAACTGTTTCGATAAAAGACTCAATTGTGCTTTTTTCTACACCAACTGTTTTGATGTCATTTCCGGTATTTAAGGCATTCTTTATTCCATCCAAAATTAATTCAGAAGGGCTGTAAATGAGGACCTCAATTTTCCCTGATTCTTCTTTTGCATTTTTTTGGGTATTCATTGTGGGTTTGTTTTAACCCCCTCGATTCAAAATACATTTATATGATTTGAAAACATATTATAGAATCATTTTACCCTTGTCAAGCAAAGCAAATGAATTCCGGAGCTGAGCACCCTGAAGCAGCCAAGGTCTGTTCAATTAATCCTGCAAGATGATAGATTCAATATCAAATTCACCCCTGAATATCATCTTGAATAGCGATGGCAGCTTTATGTTGTTGATATAAAATATGATTAAATATGAAAAATAATAAGCCGGCAGGCCAAGGAATTCCTCCACCGGGTGAGAAAATATTTGATATTTCCGTTCCCGTGTGCGTTAAAGGAAAAAATGCCGCCGGGAATATATTTAATGAAAGAACCAGGCTTAAGAATATTAGTTCAGAGATAGCAATCTTTTCACTTGGAAATAAAATCATTGTCGGCTCAAAGTTACAGCTGCAGCTGAACATACCAAAAACATTAATTCTTAAAAATAAATTAATGCTGCTTATTTCCGGAGAAGTCGCGAGGGTTCGCAGGGATTCGGAAAACGGCGGAGGACAGATTGTTGATGTGGTATTGACATCTTCTTATAAAATAAAGGAAATAGAAAAAAGAGATTATAAAGGACAGCGGAAATCCGAAACCAGGCTGAACAGTTCAGGCTAATCTTCTTCTTCTTCAATAATATATTTATTGTCAAAATGCAGTGAAATCCTTTGGCCGGATTCTTCTTCACTGATTTTTTCTAGAAATATCACTTTTCCTTTAATGATGAGTTTCAGGTTTTTATCATCCGCCAATTGCTCAGGAAGATCTATCTTGAGCCGCAAATCGCTTCCTGCATTAACGTGAGTTTTCAGGATGAAAGAAGATCCGCTGGAGCTGATGTAGGATAGCGTAGTTGATTCATTAAAAGGTTTTCCGGATGTGTCTTCCCCTTCGACGATCATATTGAGGGGAAGCTTAAACCCCGGTTCTGTAGCTTCATTCTTTAATCGGGCTTTAAATTCTTTTTTCGGCATAGAGTATTCCTATCTTCTTTTTCTATCGGCTCATACCGCCAACCGCAATATGCCTGGAAGAAGAATTATCCAGACTGTACATATTATTCTCACAACATGCTTCTATGACAATCACCTTTTACGGTGAAATTCGGGGTGAGATTTCTTTCCGTCCGTTGTGGTATTCTTGACAAGAGACAGGGATAGCCGATAGAATTAGCGCAAAAATTGCAGGAGAAGAAAGTGAAAGATGATGAGCGTCTTGTTACTCAAATCACCCCCAAAAGTGAAGACTTTTCGCGGTGGTATGTGGAAATTGTTCGAAGGGCGGAATTAGCGGATTATGCTCCTATGAAGGGCATGATGGTTATTCGGCCGTATGGATATGCCATATGGGAGAATATTCAAAAATTTCTGGACAAAAGGATCAAGCAGACCGGACACAAGAATGCCTATTTTCCATTATTTATTCCGGAAAGTTATTTGCAGAAAGAAACAGAACATCTGGAAGGGTTTTCACCGGAAGTCGCCTGGGTCACGCAGGGCGGGGGAGATGAGTTGGAAGAAAGGCTGGCTGTCAGGCCTACTTCCGAAGCCATCATCGGAAACATGTATGCCAAATGGATAAAATCCTACCGTGATCTTCCGGTCCTGATCAACCAGTGGGCGAATATTGTCCGTTGGGAAAAAGTCACTAGACTTTTTTTGAGAACGACGGAGTTTTTATGGCAGGAAGGCCATACCGCACATGAAACCCGGGAAGAAGCTGAAAAGGAAACTATGACAATTCTTGAGCTTTACCGGGAATTTGTGGAAGACCAGTTGGCTGTTTCCGTCATGGTCGGGAAAAAAACTGAAAGTGAAAAATTCGCCGGAGCCGTTGATACATATTGCCTTGAATCCCTAATGCCTGACGGAAAGGCCCTGCAGATGGGCACCTCGCATTTTCTTGGACAGCATTTTTCCAAGGTTTTTAATATCCGGTTTGAAGACCGCAGCCAGGAATTACAGTATGTCTGGCAAACCTCCTGGGGAATGACAACACGGCTGGTGGGGGCATTGATCATGTCTCATGGAGATGATTCCGGATTGAAAATACCTCCCCGGATTGCACCGATTCAAGCCGTTATCGTTCCCATTTCAGTCGGGAAGTGGAAGGAAAGTGTTCTTCCTGCGGCGCAGGAGATAAAAAAAGAAATGGTACAGGCCGGATTCAGGGTGGAATTGGATGACCGGGAAGAACACACTCCGGGATGGAAGTTCTCGGAATGGGAAATGCGGGGAGTCCCGCTTCGTATTGAAATCGGCCCGCGGGATATAAAAAACAGCCAGGTGATCATAGTGCGGAGAGATACAGGCGGAAAAGAAAGTGTGGCCCGCGAAAATACAACTGAACGGATTGGTCACCTTTTAGAAGAAATCCAGCAAAATTTATTTGCCATGTCGCAATCGTTTCAAAAACAGAACATTTTCCCGGCGAAAACCATGGCGGAGTTTAAAAAAGCCATTGACGACAGGCGCGGTTTTATTGAAGCGGCTTGGTGCGGCAATCCCGATTGTGAACGAAAAATAAAGGAAGAGACCTCAGCCACAATTCGAATTGTGCCCTTGGAATCTGCCGGTGCAGGCCCGTGTGCGCTGTGCGGGAAGAAGGGGAACATCGTCTATTTTGCAAGATCATACTGATTTGCAGGACCGCCCGAATCAAGTGAATAGTGAATAGATTGCATGAGATTCTCTTTCCCATAAAGGTCTATGATGCGAAAGACCGCTTGCCAACTTTAGTTTATCCAGGTATCATAAAAAATATTATAGCCATCCGGAAATAATCCCACTGTAAAGGCGGACCCGATGAAGAGAGATTTCTTACATAAAAAGCGTGTAGAAATGGTTGAAACCCAGATCAAAGCTCGAGGAATCGAAGATGAAAACTTATTGGATGCCATGCGGAAAATTCTCCGTCATGAATTTGTTCCGGATAATATGCAGGAACATGCTTATAATGATGAGCCTATTCCCATAGGCGGGGGACAAACGATTTCTCAACCTTATATTGTGGCTTATATGACCAGCGTGCTGGATCTGAAAAAAAACGATAAGGTTTTGGAGATTGGGACTGGGTCCGGATATCAAGCGGCCGTTCTGGCTGAATTGGCAGCTGAGGTATATACGGTCGAAATTCACCAAGACTTATCGCAAAAGGCCAAAAAAATTCTTGATAAGCTTAGCTACAGCAACATCCACTATCGCATTGGGGATGGGACGCAGGGATGGGACAGCCATTCTCCCTATGATGCGGTAATGGTCACGGCTGCACCTGTTTCAATACCGGAAAAATTAAAAGAACAAATGGGAATTGGAGCAAAGATGGTCATCCCGGTTGGACAGGCTTTTCAAGAACTGGTTCTTATCACACGCGAACAGGATAAATTTTCCCGCCGGAAACTCCTTCCGGTCCGTTTTGTCCCTTTGCTTTCTTCCCACTGATTATGACAAAAGAGCAATAAAGACAGGAGAAAAGGAATGATGACTCAAAAATTCACGAAATGGACGCTGGTTGTTATTCTTTTATTTTTACCGGTACATGCGGAAGAGTTCATCCAAGTTTTTTTGCCGGACGAAACCCTTATATCAGCAGAGCTGGCTGTCACTGATTGGGAAAGACAGCGGGGACTGATGTATCGTGACGCCATTTACAAAGACCAGGGTATGCTGTTTATCTTTTCAGAAGAAAGCTATCATTCTTTTTGGATGAAAAACATGAGTTTTTCCATAGATATTTTGTGGCTGGATAAAGAAAAAAGAATTGTTCATATTGAAGAACGGGTTCCGCCTTGTCAAACCCGTGATTGTCCTTCCTATGCACCGGATTTGCCGGCGATGTATGTTCTGGAGCTTAAAGCAGGGATGGCGGAATGTCATGATCTTAAACTGCAGCAGCGTATAGACTTTGTTATTAATTGATCGCCTAACCCAACCTGAATTATTCATAAAAAAATTGCGATGTTTTTGCAATTTCTTTTTTATCAGCGATTAATATGATAATAATTGAAAGTTCAAATGGAAAGTTTTTCATTTGCACATTTATAAATTAATCACATTTTTTCACCTATTCGGGCGGGCCGAATCTCACCGCATCTTCCGGCTTGCAGCTCGTCGTAGTGAAGTGACGACCTTGATTGAATCAATGTCATCCTGAGGCCTGCGCCGGCAGGCCGTGAGGATCGTAGACTTTTTCGCTGAATGAAGCGTAATCGTCTTCTCGTGCAAGCGCCGGCTAATATCCTTTGTCGCTATGCTCCTCAGGACGACAATAAATTAACGTATTGTCGTCGTCTGCGGCAGTCTCAGCTCGTGAATAATCCAGGCTGAATTATCCGGGGGCCGGGATTGCCGAGCCGTTCAGGTTTTCAGCACCTCTCTTCGCCTCGTCTTTTCGGCGGCTGTGCAGCTTCCCGATTCAGGAATTCTGCAATTTCTTCTGCAGCGTTTGTATATGAATTTTTTTCTCCCAGATCCTGTTTGATTTCACGGAATTTATTGATCATTTTTTGGCGGAGCTCGGGTGAATCTAAAATACATGAGGATTCTCTCAATAGGTTATGGGCGGTCATGCGGTGCTGGATCAGCTCAGGAATGATTCTTGCACCGGCTAGAATATTTACGATGCTGAAGTGGGTGAGCTGAACAAAGGGACGGCCTAAGTAAAAAGTGAGGGGATTTATACGATAAAAAGCCACTAATGGTGTATCCAAAAGAGCCGTTTCCAAGGTGGCGGTTCCGCATGCAGAAAGGGCCAGGTCACTATATGCAATGGCTTCATAATGGCAGCCCTCCAGAATCCTTATATTACCGTCTCTGACTTCAGGGTAAGCAGACAGTATCTTTTTTTTAAGGTCTTCAGCCAATACAAGAATGATTTCGGGATCATAACGGTCTTTGAGCAGGGAGACGGCTTTCATCAGTACCGGCATGTGTCGAGATAACTCACTTTCCCGGCTGCCGGGAAGCAGAACGATTTGTTTTTTATGCGGATCAAGTCTATGTTTGGATAAATATTCATCCCGGCTTAGTGTCAATTGAATTCGCTGCAAAAGGGGATGCCCCACGAAGACAGCCGGTATGCCGTGTTCCCGGTAAATGGATTCTTCGAAAGGGAATATCAATAACATTTTATCGATATATTTTTTTATAATTTTCAAGCGGCTTTTACGCCAGGCCCAAACAGTTGGACTGATATAGTAATAAACAGGAACAGCCTGCTTGTTGAGTTTTTCGGCAAGACGGAGGTTGAAATCAGGGGAATCAATCAAGATGGCGGCTTCAGGCCGCCGGACTGCACTTTCCTGTTGAATATGACGAAGAATTCGCCTAATCCTGGGAATCTGCGAAAAAATCTCAAATATTCCGACAATGGCCAGATCGGAAACAGAATAAAGGAGTTCGGCTCCTGATTCCTTCATTCTTTTTCCCCCGATTCCAAAGAAGTGAATATCCGGAATATGCATCTGCAGCGCCTGCATTATCCCGGCACCGTATTTTTCTCCTGAGCTTTCTCCGGCAATAATAAGGATTGATCTCATCTTCAATTTGACCTGAAAAAGTGATCCCGGAATGCGAATGGTTCGGGTAAACCGGGTTCACTCTTTATCGTCATCCTCCTTTTTGCTTAAATATTCGACTTCAGGCATATTTTCCGGGTCCATACCATAGAAAAACAGCCAATGATCATAACTGTCCTGTTCAAGATATATTTTCTTTGATGATGCCTTTGATGAACTGACCACCCCTATGATTTGAGGATTGGGAAGCGAATCGGCTGCAGACTGAGTCGCCACCAGCACTTTTTTTGGAGATTGGCTTCCCTGCAGGCCACCGGCTTGGGGCTGGTTTCTTTCGGGAGTTCGGCGCTTGCCTGGTAAATTTCCGCCCTGGGGTCCGCCGGTTTGGTCGGACTGTAAAATAACATTCCATTCACCATCTTCGGTCATAGGGTCTGGAAAGAGTTTCCGAATGTATTTGGGTTCATCACTGTCCTCATCGAAGAGTTCATCAAGAGATTCAGGAAAACGCCCGGGATTTTTTTCCTGAAAAATGCGGATGGCTTCCACGTACTGAAGGCCGCGGAAAATCAATTCCTCTTCTTTTTCCCTTTGCAGCTGCGTCTCCCAAACTGGAATCGCGACAAGAAGGCCAATTGTAAGAACCATTACGGCAAAGACAACAATTAAAAGAGTATATCCTTCCCGTTCAGGGTCGAGACAACGTGTGAATCTATTTATGGCTTTCATTAAGGAAGATGACACTTACCAGGAACTATAAAGCGTTCCGTCAGTAGCTTTTGCATCGGAACCGGACCGGACATCCATGATCCCCGGGATGACATAGGCCATGATTTCATCATCGGTCAGGTCTTGAGGGACCTCTACCCAGGTTTGTGCAGACCCCGTGATAGGGTCTTCCGGGATTTTTTTTAAATAACCTTCATCGACTAAAGTTTGCAGGTTAGCCGGGTATTTATTCTTATCTAAATAGTATTGATTGATCAATTTTCTCATGAGAAAAAGATCCTCTTTGAGAACAGCCTCGCGGGCACGTTTTGCAGCGTTTTGGAATTGAGGAAGCCCTAATCCGACCAAAATTCCAATTAAAGTGAATACAATGATCATTTCGATCAGAGTGAATCCGGGACGTATGCTTGATTTCATGATCATTTTTCTACCAATCCTGGTATCTGGTTCCATCCAGCGCAGTTGACAAACTCCGGGTGTAAACATCATAGACATTTTCACCTCCCCAAGAAGCCGAGTCATAATCATCTTGGTAAGAACGCAATCCCCAGTCATAGGATTCTGTCATCGGATCTCTGGGAATCCGTCTGAGAAATTTAATCATCCTGATGAATTCTTCGCCTTCTTTTTCCTCTGTGACCTCAACTCCTTCGATCAGAGTTTCCAGGTCGGGAGGATATCCTTCACTGTTCCGTTCAATTTCTATTTTTTCTTCATCTGCCAGCCGTTTGTATTCATCAATGGCCTGGCGGATCAGGCGAAGATTTCGCCGCAACTCGATTTCTTTTTGCCTTTTGACGGAAATTCTGGCTAAAGGAATCGCGGCTCCGGCCAAAATTGAAATAATGGTCATTGTGACCAGCATTTCAACAAGGGTAAATCCTTTTTGACGGGGGTTTGCTTTAAACATATTTATTCCGCTGGAATAATCCAGGTTGATATTAACTGAATTACTCTTCACTAAGCTGCGCGGTATCGCCGGCAGAATGGTTAATACCGATTTTTCTTCGGAGGTCCTTTGTCCGGACGGCGTCCTTTTTGGCTGTGTTTTTTATCAGACCAATTCCTGTCCGGTCTCCGGTCAGACCGGCGATCCGGTCTTTTATCATATGTGTCGTTGTTCCGGCTGCCGGATGCATTGCGCTCAATTGCCTTTTTACTGAGGCGGATACGGTTGTTTTCATCAATTGAAATGACTTTAACCTTGAGAGTTTGGCCTAATTTCATCACATCCCGGATATTTCTTACATGCTCATGCGAGATTTCGGAAATATGCAGTAAACCGTCCGAATTAGGAAGAATTTGGATAAAAGCTCCATAGTCTTCGAGCCGGACAACTTTTCCCTCATAGATTTTGCCTACTTCCGCTTCTTCCGTGATGTCTTTTATCATTTGTTCGGCTTTTTTTACAGCTTCCATATCCGAAGAGGCGATCGTGATTTTTCCATCTTCTTCCACGTCAATTTTCACGCCGGTTTCAGCGACGATTCCCTTGATCACTTTGCCGGAAGGTCCGATTACAGCACCGACTTTTTCGGGATTAATAAAGACATTGACAATCCTCGGCGCATATATGGAAATCTCAGCCCGGGGCTCGGGCAGGGCTTCTTTCATTTTTGCCAGGACTTTTAACCGTGCATCCCTGGCTTTCAGCAATCCTTCTTTCAGGATTCCAAGCGAGATGGAAGGAACTTTCAGGTCCATTTGGACTGCGGTAATCCCATTTTCTGAGCCGGCTACTTTCAGGTCCATGTCGCCAAAATGATCTTCATATCCGGCAATATCAGTAAGAAGAGAATACCGGTCATTTTCCGTGACCAGCCCAACGGCGATTCCTGCAATGGTCATGGAAAGAGGAACTCCGGCATCCATCAAGGCTAAAACACCCCCGCATACAGAGGCCATAGAGGATGAGCCGTTGGATTCAAGTATGTCGGAAACACAGCGAATAGTATAGGGGAATTCGCCCTCATCCTCGGGAATAGCCCGGCGGATGGATTTTTCTGCCAGGGCGCCATGGCCGATTTCTCGTCTTCCCGGACCGCGTAAGAACCGGACTTCACCTACACTGAAGGGAGGAAAATTGTAATGGAGCATGAAACGCTTCTCGCTCTCCTCACCTAAAGCATCAATGGTTTGTGTATCCTCGAAAGTTCCGAGCGTAACGGTAGTCAAAGCCTGGGTTTCCCCCCGGGTGAAAATGGCTGAGCCATGGGTTCGCGGCAGCATTCCGGTTTCAATACGGATATCCCGGATATCATCAAGAGACCGTCCATCCGGGCGTTTTTGCTCATTCAGGATAATTTCGCGGACTTTCTTTTTTAAAAGAGAATGAATGATTTCTTTGGCTTGCCGCCTTTCATCCTCATTTTCCTCTGGGATTTCCGTCATTACGGCTTCTTCCATAGCCTCGTTTTTGGTGCGTCTTTCTGTTTGATCAGCCGTAAAAATCACATCGGATAACATCGGTGTTATAATTTTTTCGACCTTATCTGCCAAGTCCTGGTTGATTTCAGGGGCGTCATAATCACGTTTCTTTATCTGAAGATTCTGGTAGAGGTCTTTTTGCGCCTGAATAATTTTCCCGATGGGCTCTTGAGCGATTTCACAAGCTTTAACAATAGTTTCTTCATCTATTTCTTGAGCATCCGCTTCGATCACCACAACGCCTTTTTCAGTTCCAACAACAATCATATCCAAGGGGCTTTCGTCAATAGCGCTTTTTGGCGGGTTGACAACTAATTTATCAGCGATCAGACCGACCTTAACGGCGCCGATAGGGGTGGTGAAAGGAATGTCCGAGAAATATAGCGCAGCGGAAGCCCCGATAAGACCCAAGGCCTCAGGCTCATTTTCTATATCTGCGGATAAAAGGAGAGCCACAATTTGGGTTTCGCAATAATAGTCATCGGGGAATAGAGAGCGGATTGGACGGTCGATCAAGCGGCTTATCAGTATTTCCGCTTCAGACGGGCGGCCTTCCCGTTTGAAGAATCCCCCCGGTATTTTCCCGGAGGCATAAGTGTTTTCCCGATAATCAACAGTGAGGGGGAGAAAGGAGCGGCCTTCCTGAGCTTCGCTTTTACCGCAGGCGGATACGAACATAACCGTATCGCCGTAACGGACCACAGCGGAACCGTCAGCCTGGCGTGCCCATTTATTCAATTCAATTTCCAGAGATTTTCCCGCTATTTCAATTTTTATTTTCTGATTTGTCATGATATTCAATACGCTTTTAATCCTATTTTCTGAGATTTAGTTTTTTGATGAGATTTTCATATCTCTTGGGATCGTTTTTTTTCAAATACTGAAGCAATCTTTTCCGTTGACCGACTAATTTCATCAATCCTCTTTTTGAATGGTGGTCTTGCTTATGTTGGGTAAAATGCTCAGTCAAGTATTTGATCCGGTTGGTGATGAGGGCGACTTGGACTTCAGGCGAACCTGAATCCTTGGCGTGAACATGATGTTCTTCTATGATTTTGTTTTTTTCTTCTTTGTTCAGCACGGATGTCTTCTCCTTTTTTACATATTTTTTTACCTGAACCATTTATGAAAACGGAATTGTCCGTTTTAAATAACCCGAAATGGACATTTACATACATATCAACCCTGAAACACAATCAATCCGATTTAAAGGGTTATGGTATCAAAAAGTCCAGGCAAAGTAAATTTCAAAAGATTTCACTCCGATTTTTCTGATGAAAGATTGTTTTTTCTTTTCAAAAGATGCTGGGCATATTTTGAGTCCCATCCACCCATGGTTTCTTTGATTTCTTTAAGTTTGGCATCAATTTCAGCGTGGGTCATTTTGTTGATCTTTTTTTTCACCTGAGCCGGGGCTTCCTCTTTTTTTTCCTTTGGTTCAGACGTTTCAGGCGGGGGTGTTTTTTCGTCTTTTGTTTCTTTTTTTTCTTCCGCTTTTTTAGTTTCTTCTTCAGTCATTTCAGAATTCATACCTCCTCTCGTATTGACCGTAATCGGGATTTACCCGCAAATATTTCGGAAAATATAGATTTATCGCTTGAACTCTTGTTAAGCATATCAAAAAAACAAAAAAAAATAAATACGTATTGCTGAGAAAAGCGATTCATATCGGCAATGGATGAGGACCGGACAGTCAAACATCGACAGCGGCGGTAAAATTTTGTATATTGGCGGACATGGCTGTTTTATATTCCATATTACTTTTCTTGGCTTTATTCTTATATCTGCCCTTATATTTTGTCCGCCTGAGGATTCTGAAAAATGAAAAACTGCACTTGCCCGAAAGAATGGGATTGCGGCTTGTCAAAACAAGTTCACGGCGGCCTTCTCTTTGGATTCATGCTGTCTCTGTTGGGGAAGTCCTTTCCCTTCGCAATTTGATCGATCAAATCAAAGACAAACATCCCGGCTGGCTCATTCATTTATCGACTCTGACAAATTCCGGATACCGGATGGCCAAGGAAAAACTGCCGCGTATAGATAATCTTTTTTTTGTTCCTTTGGATTTTGCAATTATCGTAAAAAGATATTTTCGTACCTACCGGCCTCGTGTATTTATCCTTGCGGAGTCTGAATTCTGGCCCAATCTTATCCGGACCTCAAGGAAATATTGCCGTGGAGTGCTTTTAGTCAACGGCCGTATTTCCGACTGTTCTTACCGGAGGTTTATGCGATTTGCTTTCATCATCCGCTGGATTATTCATCCTTTACAATGTTTTCTGGTTCAGACTAAACAGGATAAAAAAAGGTTACAGGATATCGGGCTGGATTCCCGGCGGATTCAGGTCGCCGGCAATTTAAAGGCGGAAGTCGAATTGCCGGAAATGACGCTGGATATGATTTCTTCGTATAAGGCATCGCTGCATATTCATCCGTCTGACCGGGTGATATTAGCAGGAAGCACCCATAAAGGTGAAGACGAATACCTGCTCGAGGTTTTTGCAAAAATCAGCCCCGGCCATCCCGGATTGCGGTTTATCCTGGCGCCCCGCCATATTAACCGGGTTGATGATCTGGAAAATACAGCCCGAAAACTGGGTGTAAAAAGTGAACGACGGACCCGGGTAAAAATGAGCCAGGATTGGAAAGTCCTTTTTTTGGACACGTTCGGTGAATTAGGCCGTATGTATGCTCTGTGCGACAATGCGTTTGTTGGCGGGAGCCTGGTTCCCCATGGGGGGCAAAATCTTCTTGAACCTGCCTTTTACGGTAAACCGGTCCATTTTGGTCCGCATATGAATAATTTTGCTCATTTGGCAGATCTTTTCGTATTATCCGGTGCGGCAAAAATAGTCAAAAATGCAGAGGATTGCCGCGAAATTTTTTTAACCGGAGATGCTTCATTGAGGACCCGCGGTGAAACCGCCAGGCGGGTCCTGGATTCACTCCGGGGTGCAACTCGAGTGACCCTTGAAACAATTGAAAAATATATGACCGGAAGTTCACGTTGAAAGGACAGACCAAGAAGTGTAAATAAAAAGGTTGATGACCTGGAGGTCAAACAATGATGACAAAAGCCATAACGCGCCGTAAATTTATCAAGAATTCGGCCTTGACTTGTGCAGCCGCTGGGATGAACAGCGGGCTTCTATTGAAGGGGCTGAGCAGGAATACAGTGTACGACCTGGTTATTAAAGGATGTATTCTTTGTGATGGAACGGGCCGGGATGCCCGGGAAGCGGATATTGCTGTCAGCGGAGACAAAATCGCTGAAATCGGAAAGATTGCTGAGAAAGACGGCAAGAAAATTATTGATGGCCGGGGTCTGACCGCTTGTCCCGGTTTTATCGACGCTCATGATCATTCCGATGTGGGATTGTTTGTGAACCCCAAAGCGGAGAGCCATATCCGGCAGGGCATCACAACCCTGGTCAGCGGAAACTGCGGGTCTTCACCGTTTCCCATCGGCGATGCCGAATATGAACAAACCAGGGATTCGCTGAAAAACGCGTATGACATTGATTTGGATTGGAGAGACATAAAAGGATTTTTCAGCCGGATTGAAAAAACAGGAACCGCTTTGAATTATGCATCATTTGTCGGCCAGGGGACCGTGCGCGGCGCTGTGGCCGGCTTGCAAGACAAGCCGGCTTCTCCGGAACAATTAGCAGGTATGCAGACTCTGGTTAAAGCATACACCCAATCCGGAGCTTTGGGGATATCAACCGGGCTGGAATACGCCCCGGGAAGTTATGCCGGCATGGATGAACTTATTTCCCTCTGCCGGGCGGCTGCGTCAGCCGGCGGACTGTATTCGACTCACATGAGAGACGAGGGAGATGCTCTCATGGAATCCCTGGAAGAGACAATTGAGATTGCACGCCGGTCTGGAGCCGGCCTTCAAATCTCACATTTAAAATGTGCATACCCAAGAAATTGGGGTAAACTTGACCGTGCGCTTGCGTTTATCCAGAATGCATCTGAAACTGGGATGGACATATTTTGCGACAGGTATCCTTATATTGCCGGAGCGACAAGCTTAAGCAGTTTAAACTTCCCGCTTTGGGCGCAGCAGGGGACAACGGATGATTTTCTGAACCGGCTGAAAGATCCGGCTCTGGAGAAAAAACTGAGTTTGTATCTGAAACAGCGGGAAGAAAAGCTTGGATCCTGGGATAAAGTTTTTATTTCCAGCGTAGCATCCCAAAAAAATCGTGGATATGAAGGCCTCAGCATCCAAGAGTGCGCCCGGAATTCCGGAAAGGACGTTTTTGTGTTTATGCGGGATCTCCTCATAGAAGAGCGGGATCAAGTCGGTATGATTCTTTTTGTGATGAGTGAAGAAAATTTGAAAAAGATTTTAGCGCATCCTTTGGTCGGCATCGGCTGCGACGGATCTGTACGGGCTCCGTACGGACCTTTAAGTCTGGGTAAACCGCATCCCAGGAGTTACGGTACTTTTCCCCGCGTGATTTCGAAGTATATTCGTGAAGAGAAAATTCTCCCCTTGCCGCAGATGATTCGAAAGATGACAGCAGTGCCCGCCGGCCGGTTCAGGTTCCCCTATCGAGGCTTGGTGAAAAAAGGGTATTATGCGGATCTCGTTCTCTTTGATATCGATAAGATCAAAGATAGGGCCACTTACAGGAATCCGCATCAATATCCGGAAGGAATTCCCTATGTGTTCGTCAATGGACTTCCCGTTATTGAAGAGGGAGAACATACCGGGCGGCTTCCCGGGCGGGTTTTAAGGAATACAGTGAAATGAAAAAATCGATCAATCTTTTATTCTCAGTCTTGTTTGCAGCCGGCTTCCTGATGTCTCAAACGGATGCAGAAACCGATTATTCTCAGTTTTTATCCCTGTCCTATCGATCTCTTCAGCCCGGTGAGGTGATATGGGCCGGTTTTCGAGATCTTCCCGGCATAAAAAGTGTGCAGATGCGGTTTCAGGGAGAAACATACAATCTGCAGGTCCTGAGGGGAGAGTATATTACTCCGATTGGCCTGGATCTGGGTATACAGCCGGGATCTTATCCTTTATCCGTTCTGGTGGGGAAAGCGGACGGGACCGGGGTGAGATTTGTCCGCCACTTGGAAATTAACCCCAAGGAATTTCCTGTAAAAAAATTATGGGTAGAAGAAAAATTTGTTACACCTCCGGCTGAAGTCACAGAGAGAATCCAAAGAGAAAGGCAGCTTTTAAGCTCGATCTATTCTGTTTATTCCGAAGAATGGCTGGGGGATGGAACCTTTATCATTCCATGTGAAGGCGAAATCTTTCCCAATTTTGGTCAAAGACGTATTTTTAATAACAAACCCCGTTCTCAGCATTCCGGAGTGGATATTTCCGCGCCCACCGGGACTCCGGTCGCCGCTTCCAATTCAGGCAGGGTTGTTCTTGCAGCCAATCTTTATTATAGCGGCAATGCGGTCATTATTGACCATGGAATGGGATTGTTCTCCATTTATTGTCATTTTTCTGAATTGAAGACCAAGCGGGGAGAAATGATATCCAAGGGAGATGTGATTGGGGAGGTGGGTGCCACCGGACGGGTAACGGGTCCGCATCTTCATTGGAGTGTTAAAATCCGGGAAAGCAGGGTTGACCCCATTTCATTGGTCAGCCTCGTTTTGGAAGAAAACAAGGAAAGGTAAATGCTCATGTCAAATAATAAGCACGATGTGTCACCTATGACTGCAGCTGTCCTGGAAGCATATCAACAGGGTCAGGAGGATGAATCGCTTGAGCCTATTGTGGCATATGATCCACTGGATAATCCAGTAGGGCGGATGTCAGAGAACGAATATGTTATTTTTTATGACATACGGGGAGAAAGAGAAATTCAGATCACTCAAAGTTTGACTGATCCTGGTTTTTCGGCGTTCCCGGTTCAGCCGGAGACTCAACTCAATTTTGTCACCATGATCGAATATAGTTCTGATTTGCCTGTCCAGGTTGCATTTCCCCCTGAGGCGAAAGTCAAAAATACACTTTCAGAGGTTCTTTCCAGAAACGGATGGAAGGTATGCAAGATTGCAGAATCTGAAAAAGCTGTCCATGTAACTTATTTCTTGAATGGAAAAAATGAACACCCATTTCCGGGGGAAGAGAGAATCGTTATTCCTTCGCCGGATAGTTTTTCGAATTTTGCCGACAAACCGGAAATGAGTGCAGCTCAAGTTGCCGGTTCCGTTATCGACCGGATACAGAATCCAGGGAAAGAAGTGATCATCGCGAATTTGGCTAATGTGGACGTTGTCGGCCATACGGAAGATAAGGATGCCATTTTAAAAGCGGTGAATGCAGTCGACGAACAGCTCGGCCGGCTGATTTCCTGCTGCCGGGAGAAGGGAATCACCCTTCTGGTTACAGCGGATCATGGAACCGTTGAAGAGTGGTTATACCCGGATGGGCAGATCAATACCGGCCATACCGGCAATCCTGTTCCATTCGTTTTGGTGGATTTTTCTCAAGATCGAAATTTTGAATTTCACGGAGAAGGAGAGTTGACCGGGGTTGCTCCAACGGTTTTGGAATTGCTTGGGATACCTAAGCCGGATGAAATGGAAGGCATGTCTTTACTGGCCGCCCAGGCCGGTAAAACGGAAAAAAGAGAAAAATTACTGCTTTTGATTTTAGACGGATGGGGTTTGCGTTCCGAGAAAAAAGGAAATTTAATTTCCGAAGCCGAAACGCCTCATTTTAATGCGATCTGGAAAAAATTTCCTCATTCCCGGCTTAAGGCGTCCGGGGAAGCGGTTGGAATGCCGCCGGGTACTGTCGGTAATTCCGAATCCGGACATCTTCACCTGGGAGCAGGGCGCAGGGTGTTTTTAGACAGGGTTCGTATCGACCGGGCTGTTGAGAATGGAACCTTCTTTCAAAATGATGCGTTTATTTGGGCTATGGACGGGGCCAAGCGGGACAATAAAGCGCTGCATATTTTGGGCATCGTATCCCATTACAGTTCCCATGGAACCATTGATCATCTTTTTGCCCTTCTCCGGATGGCACGGGACAGGCGTGTCAAGGACGTCTATGTGCATTCTTTGATTGGAAGACGCGGTGAAAAACCGGAGAGCGGAGCTGCCTATGTCGAAAAGGTTCAGGAGAGCTGCAGGACATTGGGAATGGGTAAGGTGGTTACGGTTATGGGGCGATTTTGGGCCCTTGACAGGGAAGAAAACTGGGACCGCGTGGAAAAAGCCTACCGGGCGCTGGTTGAGGGACAAGGGAGGAAAGCTGTTATTCAAGGCTGATGGAACTTCTGAGGAATATATACGTATGAAGTTAAAATGAATATATGAAGGAACAAATGAGTATTCAAGTTAACAACCTGCATTTTCAATATGGAGATGTCAATGCTTTGCAAGGAGTCGATCTGAATTTAACCGGCGGTGCGGTTGGGCTGCTGGGTCCCAATGGTGCCGGGAAAAGCACTTTGATCCGGATTCTTTTAGGATTCTTAAAACCGGACAAGGGGGAAGGGAAAGTCTTGGGATACGATATTCTAAAAGATCAGGCGTTATTACGGCGGAAAATAGGATATATGCCTGAAAATGATTGTTTGATTCCCGAGATGGATGCCGTATCCTTCACGGTTTACCTGGGAATTTTATCCGGAATGCCCAAGCAGGAAGCCATGAAAAGAGCCCATGAAGTTCTGTTCTATGTCGGGCTTGAAGAAAGCCGGTACCGCAATCTGGAAACATATTCCAGCGGGATGAAGCAGCGGCTGAAATTAGCCCAGGCGCTTGTGCACGACCCGGAAATGATTTTCTTAGACGAGCCGACAAGCGGATTGGATCCACAGGGACGTGTGGATATTTTGGAATTGATAAAAGATATTTCCGGAAATAAAAACATTCAGGTCCTGATATCATCGCATATCCTGGCGGATATAGAGAGTATTTGCTCTTATGTGGTCATTCTTGACAGGGGGAAGACTGCTGCGGAAGGAAGCATCCGGGAACTCAAGCGGGTGGAGTACAGTCTCTATGAAATAAAAATATTGGATAATGAAGAGGCCTTTCTTCAAAGATTAGATGAAATGGGATCTAAAATTGAAAAAACGGAAGATAATGTCATCAAAGTTTTTATTCCGCCTGAAAAGCAAGCCCGGGAAATATTCCGTTTTGCAGCAGAGGAAGGTACTCAAATCCGGCATTTTGTCAGGAGTGAAACGTCACTTGAAGATTTGTTTGCCAAGACAGTGGGTGAAGAGTGATGAGTATAAAGAAAAAAGGCTATACACATTGGGATGGACAGCTTCAGAAACGAAAACTTCCCTGGCTGCCTATAACCTGGAACGGCGTTATAATCACATTCAAAAAAAAATTTTTCAAGTTTACTTTTTTTCTGGCTGTGATTCCTGCCTTTGCTTTTTTAGCTGGAATCTATATATCGGAACTATTGGAAGACTTTGAATTTATGACAAATGATATCGAAATGCTGAATTTTTTGCAGATAACACCGCTTTATTTTAAAAATTATTTGACCAGTAGTTTTTTGTTATTCATGATGATTATAATTTTGATTTTTTGCGGAGCGGGTTTGATTTCCGAAGATTTGAAACACAACGCCCTGCAGTTGTATTTTTCTCGTCCGATTCGCAAATGGGATTATTTGCTGGGGAAGGCATCCGTCATCGCTTTTTTTCTTGTGATTTTGACGTTGATTCCGGGGTGGCTTTTTTGGGGGACCAAGATGCTGTTTGCAGGCAATTTTGATTTTTTCAAGCAGTATCCCTGGCTGCCTCTCTCTGTCTTAGGATATTCTTTGTTCTTAACGTTGTTTTTCGCCTTATACACGCTCTTTTTGTCTTCGCTCAGTCAAAACCGGCGGTATGTTTCTTTGATCATATTCGGATTATACCTGATTTCAGATATCATATTTGGTATTTTTCACGGCATATTCCACAATCCCTATTTGAGCCTGCTGTCCATCAAGGTTAACCTTCAGCAGGTTGGCGCTGCGTTTTTTTGCGTAAAACCTGAATATCAAGTCCCCTGGGTTTATTCTTTTTTGTTTTTAGCCGCCTTCAGTATGATGGCCGGTATTTATATCAATAAGCGGGTGAGCGGAGTAGAGGTGGTCAAGTGAGTGTCATTATTGAAACGAAAAAACTGTCGAAATGGTATGGAAATGTTTTGGGTATAAGTGAGGTGAACGTGCAAATCGGGCCGGGGATAACCGGGCTTTTAGGACCGAACGGCGCCGGTAAATCTACTCTCATGAAATTACTGACCGGGCAAATCAAACCAAATATTGGAGAAGTCGAGATATTCGGTGAAAGAGTATGGAACAACCCCGAACTTTTTACACGCATAGGATTCTGCCCGGAAAATGATTCATTTTATGATGACTTATCCGGCCGCCGGTTTTTAGCGGGCTTGCTGCGCTTGCAGCATTGCTCCGGCTCTGAAATCGAGACCCGTTTGGAAAAAGTCTTGGAAATTGTCAATCTAACTAAAGATCAAAACCGGAGGATTAAGTCATACAGCCGGGGCATGCGGCAAAGACTTAAATTTGCGCAGGCGATCGCACATGAACCGGATTTGCTGATTCTGGATGAACCCCTGAACGGCCTGGATCCGCTTGGCCGCAGAAAAATCATCCGGCTGATCAAACACTACCGCGACGAGGGCAAAACCATATTGGTTTCAAGTCATGTGCTGCCTGAAATTGAAGCTATGACCAGCAATATTATTTTGATCCATCAGGGTAAAATTTTCGCTCAAGGAGATATTCACTATATCCGGGATTTGATTGAAACTCATCCGCATATAGTTTCCATTTCCAGTGATAAATCCAGGGAGCTTGCATCACGCCTGGTTCAGGAGAAATATATAAAAAAAGTGGATTTTGGTTTCGGTTCAAAAATTCTGCGCTTTGAAACGGATAACAGGGATGAGTTTTTCAAGAAGCTTCCAGGCCTGATTATGGAATATGGAATTCAAGTTGAAGAAATCCTGTCTCCTGATGATAATTTACAGGCTGTATTTGACTATTTGATCGGGGATTAGTATGTCAGACACCACAGCAGAGAGATTAAAACGTTTTTTCAGATCATTCAGGGATGTCTTTGTCTTTTTTTATTCTAACAGCAGGAAGTCCAAGCGGACCCAGCTTTTCTTCCTGCTTAGTTTTATTCCTGTCATCATCGCCTTGATCATAAAGTTTTATCAGCTGCTGAATCCGGCACAGACAATGGTCCCAGGTCATTATCTCTTTAACAATTTGATTATGGCCTTATATATGCAGTTCTTGATCATCATTGTTTCCCTTTTCTATGGGACATCTATTTGTTTGGAAGAATTGGAAAACAAGACCCTGCCTTTCCTGACGACCCGCCCGATTTCCAAAACCTCCATAATTTTAGGGAAATATGCGGCGTTTATCACCTTGGAAATTTTCATGGTCAGCATGGGCGTTGTTTTTTCATTTATTTTATTGAATCTAAACCGCTTGACCCATTGGCCGGATTACATAACTTTGTTCAGAGACCTAGGTGTCTTATTTTTAGGAATCATTTGCTATACGGCGTTTTTTGCATTTATCGGCACCTTTTTAAAACGGTCGATTCTTTTTGGTTTAATATTCGGTTTCGGTTGGGAAAGCGTCGTTCAATATTTTCCTGGTTCCACACAAAAGTTTACTATTGCGCACTATCTGAAATCTTTGCTGCCGGAGGCGTCTTCCGAAAGATTTTCTTTCCTTCTCATCCGGCTGGAACCGACTCCACCCTTAAAGGCTGTTGTCATCCTTTTTATCATAACCGTCTTTTTTTTGGCATTGGCCTGCCTGATCTTCACCTTCAAAGAATATATCTTGGAGGATTAAAAAAAAAGCCCGTCCGGAGATCGGACGGGCTTTAAAAGATACTCCTGTTTATTCTTTTTCAGTGTCTGCAGAGGCTTTCGTTCTCAATCTGTTGATCAATTCCTCTGGAATTTTTGCTGAAATTTCCACCATTTCCTGGTTGGATTGAATACTGATTTTATCCAGCAGTTCACCGATTTCCGGATTTTCCTGAGCGGCCATGCGGCCGAAAGATTTTATGCCGGTCAGGGATTCGGCAATCTGTGCATTCTTTTCACTGTCTGCGCTCATCATTTTGATCACAGCGGACATGTTCTGGTTTTTAAAATCAAAATTCATGGTGACGGCTTGAACAGAGCTCAGAGACTGCAGCATCGGGTTTTGAGATGCAGCATCGGCAATAGCCTCGGGCGGGATTATAATCGCGCCCCAGAACATCGTGTCTTTGGATGTTTTCGCCAGCAAATCGTTCAGGGGCTGGTTCTTATAGACATTGTCCTTGTCATTTTTGACCACATCTATAATGGATTTGATACCGATTTCATTTCCAATCACTATATTGGATGGATCCAGGAAAGCCATTGACTGGTTATCGCCTGCATCTTCTGATTCCATGATGTACAGGGTATGCCCGCTGTATTCAGTCTCGGTTACGGCGGTGCCTTCTTCCTGGGATTTTTCATTTATCAGAGCCAGCAGGGAATCCGGATCGTATTTCATATTAATAATGCCGGCCCCTTTTTGTTTGGTTTCTTCATCCCCGGGAAGCATCGCAGCGGCTATATAATAGATGTCCTTTTGGGGATCAATTCCGGTTTCCTGAACAAAATCAAGGTATTCTTGATAGTTTTCATCTTTTTGGATGGCTTCCTCTATCGCCGCGATGGCCATTAATTCCTTGGCGTTCATGACAAAAACACCCTGCGATTCAACCGGGAGCATTTCCAGCATGTCCACGGATTCCGCTGTGCCTGCCTTCGGTGTTTTTTCCCCAGGGGCACAGGAAATTAAGCCGAGTGCGATCAAAAATAAAACCGCCATACCCGCTGTAGATTTTTTCATCGATTCCTCCTTTTCTTATTTTAAATCATTTACTCCCGGTGAATATATCAGAAACGTGACTTCCGGGCAAATGAAATTTTTTTTAGGAATGAATTATCCAGGCTAGTAGATATAGCGATAAAGTTCCTGTTCCCCCGCATACAGCCAGCACCGAACCCATATGATCCCAAAGATAAATAATTGCTGAATAATGAATCCAACCGTAATCCAAAAAAAATTGCTTTGATTTAAAAGAGAGGTCAAAATGACATACAAAATGGAAAAAAGAATGCCGGCGAATAAAATAAAATAATATAATCCCAGTGAAGCGCCGGGATTTTTCATTACAAATTTAAGCGCGGAAAAGAAATTTTCAAAAACCGTCCTTTTATTTATTTGGACAGTTTTAATGCGGGCATAATCAAATATCATGTGAAAGAAAAAAATCAGGAAAAGGATAACCGCACTGAAGATAAGTTCCACGATGAAGGGAAGAATCTCGGAGGAAGCATCTTCAGAAATCCGGTTTATAATTTGGATGAACCATCTGTTCAGTGAGCCGGCCAGGAAAAAAAATAAAATCCAAAAGAGAAGCATATAGGCGGCAAAAGAGGGGAAAAAATATCCGGCTCCGGAAAAAAAGGATTTCAAAGAAAAAGAAGGATTTTCAGATTGGAAAATAGTCAAAATCCCTCCGGCAAGAAAAGTATGGAAAAGAATATACATAAATCCAAAAACAAGCAAAACGGGAGGAAGGCTCATAAAGCGCATTCTGGTCAGATTTTCCAAATTAATGAGAAGAGCGCCGCCGCCGATAATTCCAGGTGCAAATGTTTTATCTAAACCTTCACTCTGATCGCGGAATTCTTCCCACCAAAGATAATCAAATCCTTCCAGCATGTTGTCGCCCACCAGGCTGTCTCCGAAGGAATTCCGGAGAGAATGGTACATCGGTACCGCTAAGAACAGGGAGAAAATTAGATTAAGAAGAAATAAAAATATAACAAGCCGCTTCACACGGATAGTTTTTTTGAATCCTTTGACAACATTGATAAATATTTTCATGATCTTCCTTTCTATTCAGACTGGTGTTTTTATCATAATCATTCATACCGCCGGAAATCAAATATTTTCTAACCTGAATAATTCACGAGCCGGCCATGAGGAAACGGTTTTTATATGAATATGCTGACCTTTTAATCAGACGCGGCAGAATAAGATCATTTGCTTCGCTTAGAATAACCCTGACGGGTCATTTTTGAACTAATAGATCAGGAAAAGTATAATGAATCTGGTTGGAGGGTAAGGCGGCTTGACAAGGGATAGACTGAATAGGTAAAAGTTGGCAAAAGAAAAGAAAAGGAGAATGTCTTGTGACAGATGAAATAATCAAGGATACATTTTTTTTAAATTTAGCAGCGAAAAGGAAAAGTATCCGGCGTTTTAATGACCGTCCTGTGGCCAAAGAGGATATATTGACATGTTTGGAAGCCGCCCGCCTGGCTCCGTCCGCCGAAAACGCTCAACCTTGGCGTTTTTTGGTCTTGAGTGATCCGGATGTTAAAAACCGCTTTGCCGGACAAGTTTTTACCGGTGTGTATAAGGTTTCCCGGTTTGCTGCCAAGGCTCCAGTCTTAATTCTTATCATGACCCGTTTGAATATTATCACTCACCGGTTAGGACGCTGGTATCAGGATATTCCTTTTCATCTTATTGACATCGGCATAGCAGGAGAGCATTTAGTTTTACAAGCGGAAGAATTGAACCTCGGTTCCTGCTGGATGGGGTGGTTCAATAATAGAAAGGCCAGAAAGTTTTTTAATATTCCGCGAAAATATAAAATAACCGCTCTTTTAGCGCTGGGATATTATGATAAAAAGCCTTCCCGGGAGCGTAAACGGAAATCCATGGACGAAATTGTTTGGTTCAATCGAATGGGGAAAGAGTAAAGAAGACAGGTCAGAAAGAGCAATGACCCAGGCTAGATTTCGACGCCGAAAAACCCCTTAAGCGAAAAACCGAAAATAATGGATAGGGCGAAAAATGCAATCAGCCAATGGACGTTTATTCCGATTAAATCAAGTCCGCCGGCAGGGTGATAGATTTCAATGGACTGAACCGGCTGATCCTTTGGAAGCGGTTTCTCCACCGGGTAAAGCAGGGTTTGCAAAAATCCCGGCTTTTGCCGCAGCGGTGATATACGCATAAAAGATTTTTCCCCGCTGTAGATTTTTTTTGAGAACCGGTGTGATCCGATTTTAACCACGGCTTCATGAATTCCGGATTCCAGAGAGGCAATACGCCAATCGATTTCACTGTCTTCAGTTATGCGCAGGGGAGGAGTCTGTATTAATACTTCCGGAGGAAGTTCCAGGTCAATATCAACCTCCATGGGGTTATAACCTTCAACGAGTTTTATTTTAAGCAGGGTGCTTTCACCGGGTTTCAGGGGTGTATAGGCGAACCAGAAGTTTAATTGAATCAATATCAGTAAAACCGGAAGGATCATGACAAGGAGAGGCTTGAATGAATGACCCATATAACGCAGATTGGCTTTTAGAATATTACCTTGGGCCTGGAAAGACGTGGTCAAGCTGTCCTTATACAGGCGCATCTCTAAAAGGTGGGCTTTAATCCGGTTTTTTGTCCGGCGAATACCGTCTTGATTGGATGTGTGTTTAAATATAAACAGCATAAGGATCCCCGTGAGCAGGGATATGGTGATCATGGGCATCCAGGGGCCGCCATTCAGGAAAGGAAAAAACAAAAATGTAAATAGTTTATTGAATACAGAATTGATCACTGTCATTTGACAAAGCTTTCAGCGCATTGAGCGCGTATTTAAACTAGGAAATATAACCCAAACCCTTAAGTTTTTTTTTGACTTCTTCTTCTGAATCGGATTCTTCAAGTTGAGAGATCTCTTTCTCGAGGCAGTGAGTGACGAATTCTTCCGGAGAGGAATAGCCGGAAATTTCAGCAAATTTTTTGACTTTTTCCATCAGGTCTTTGTCCAGTTTGACTTTTGTTTTTGCCATTATTGTCTCCTAGAATACAGGTTTCCCCACCATGTCGGACGGTGGGTTTATACCGAAAACTTTTAAGATGGTCGGGGCTAAATCATATAAGGCAGGGGAAGGGGACATCAATTTACGGTTTGTCAGGAGGATTCCGGGGATCACTTGCGGGGCCATGCAATGGTCTCCGCTCCATTTGTCCATGTTGTCCTGTAAAATGGTTTGCGACAGCCGGCCTTGCGGAGACGACCAGGATATCCGGTAACCGGCATTGAAACCGAGTATAATATCCGGGGCATTATGGACTTGTTTCCCAGAATAAAATTGATTCGCCGGAAAAGCTTTTAAAACCACTTGCTTTCCGGTTTGAGGATCCCGGTAGTTTTCCAATTTCCGTGCAAGTTCATGGATAAGATTCTCTTTCTCCGGTCCGGATGAAATGATTCCTTCGGCTTCACGGCCGGATTGATTGATATACAAGCCATTCAATCCCATGGCATAGGCTTTTGTCCTAGTCCAATCCGTATTCATGAACAGGCTGTCCTCGCCCTGTTTTTTTTCATTGATAAGCGAATGATATCCATTTTCTTTAAGCCAAGTGTTGGCGTTGAATTCCCGGCGGAAGGGGGAAAATCCATGATCGGAAAGAGCTATGATGACAGTGTCCTTATCCGCCTTATGCAGGGCTTTATCCAAAATTCGGTCGGCTTCCCGGTAAATATGAAAAATTGAGTCTTTGAAATGTTTCGCTTGCTCCGGGTCATAAACAGGGCTCTGCTTATCAAGATGGCGCCAAAACATATGCTGCCTCTGATCGGTACTGGAAACATAATAAAAAAGCAGCCCGGAATCCAGACGGGAGAGTTCATAATCGAACATGGCCTTTCGTTCTTGGAATACCATATCGTCCTGCTTTAGAAATTCCTCGTCATCCAAGAGGCCGAACGTCAAGGCATTGGTATCAGCCGGCAGGCCTTTGGTAAAAAACGGGCCGAATTTCGCAGCCAGTTCTTTTGAATAGTCATCCGGAGTGGCTATGGGCAAGGCCGGGTCAGCCGGGTCGATATTGACCGGAGAAACATAGAGTTTGAATTCCGGGCGGACTTCTTTAAGATAAAAATAACATATTCCGGAAACACTTTGAGTTGGAATCAGGTTGAATTTTAATTGTTTCCATCCGCTCCATTCTCCCTCCTTGAGGATAAATTCCTGATCTTGAAAGGTAATTTTTGCAACCGGATTCACCGGGTCTATATATACCTTGAATTCGACGTCTGTTTCCGGGTTGTCCTTTTTGAAAGTATTCGGCGGTCCTGGAATTTTACTCTGGACCTGATGCCCGATAACATAGACCTCATGAACCCGTGCTCCTCCAATATCCTCATTGATATCTTTGGGACGGGTCGTGTAGTAATTACATATTCCATATGTGCCCAGCATGTCAGGAGTTCCCATGCCGGACAATGTTCTTTGTTTTGTCGGAGCGGGCGGATAGTTCGATGGGATCTTAAAAATGGTTGCCGGAATATCATATTCTTCCATGATTTGCCAGAAAGCCTTTCCAAAACGGGTTTGCTTGACTTTTCCCCCGGAAAGGGGAAAACGGTAATCCCCAAGGGAAAGAATTTTAGAGGCCTCTGTGGTTTCCGATGCAGAGAATTCCGGAAGATAATTTTCCGGATTCCGGTGCATAAAATCAAAGATACCGTGTCCGCCGGGATTCAGCCCGGTGATGAAATTCGACCAGGCGACAGGGCTTTGCGGAGGAATGCTTGTGCGCAGCCGGCTGAAACTGCCGGTCTTGCGTAAAAGGTCAAAAGCCGGCAGTTTACCCTGGTCCATCCAGACTTCCAAAAGATGGGGATCGACACCGTCAAATCCCAATATAATCATTTTTTTCGGTGTTGCCGTTTTGCCGAAAACCCGGGTGACTGCTCCGGGACCACCGATCATCAGGGCGGGTCCGGCTGCAAGTCCCATTTTCAGGAAATCACGCCGATTTATTTGTGTCATGACAGGTTTCCTTTTGAAAAATCATGTAGCCTTGTTCGATTCTTATTTAATAACTATCAATTGTAGCATGGAGCCCAATTATTGTGTAGACCCCGATTTGGATAAAAAACCGGTTATTTTTTTGACTTTGCCTTTGGTTTTTCTTTTTCATTTGCCAGGCGGAAAGTGTTTCGGTCGATCATGGATTTCCCGTCCATATGACCGGGGACGGAGATACCGAAAATGGTAAGTGCGGTGGGGGCGATATCCGTAATGCTGATATTTTTTCGGTTGATCTTGTAGTTGCAAAAGAGAATTCCCGGTACCAAATCCGGATCAATGCAGTGGTCACCGCTCCAGGCTTTGACATTATCTTCAAACAAATCCGAATGAACTTTTCCGGTTACGGAATCCCAGGAAACCCTGTATCCCTCATTATAACCCATAATGATATCCGGGCAGTTACCCAAATATGGTCCGGGAGGTATGTCATCCTGGATATAAATCTTATTGATGGGCTTAATGCCTGTTTTCTCATCCACGATGGATTCAAGTTTTTCTTTCAGTTCAGATTTTAATTGACGGGTTTCTTCTCCAGGCTTGACAATCCCCTGGCTTTCCCTGCCCTTTTGGTTGATGTATAATCCGCCCAAGCCAAGCCCGTAGGCTTTGGTCCGCGTCCAATCGACATCTTTGAACCATTCGCCGCTTTCTTGTTTTCCGTCTTTAAGCGCCAGGTATCCATTCCGGTGCAGCCAAGAATTCAGGTGAACGCCGCGTCGAAAGGATTTAAACCCGTGGTCGGACATAACGACCAGACCGCTCTTTGGGGAAAGACGGTCCATTATCCGTCCGATCATTTTGTCCATATGGATATACAGGTCCTCAATAACCTGACTGCTCTTAGTACGGGAACCGTGTTCCAGGGCCGGATGGTTTTTGTCAAGATAGCGAAAAAACATGTGCTGCAGGCTGTCAGTGGCCTGAAACCAGCAGGCAACGACGCCTCTCCGGTTCTTTTTGATGGCGTTGTTCAGCATTTTTTCTGTTTCCAGGTTGGTTTCATACGACAGTTTGATGAACGTATCTTCATCCAGGATGCCTTCATTAAGGGCCCATGTGTCATCCGCTTCCCCCAGGGTGGTGAAAGGGCCGAAGAGCTTGGAAAGATAAACCGAAAAAATAAAAGGGTGAGAAACGGGAAGGGCCGGTTTTTCCGGATCAATATTCAATGGGGTGCAGTACATTTTAAATTGCGGCGACATCTCGGATATGAAAAATCGGCAGATAGCCCTGATTTTCATGCCTAAACCCGGCCGAAAAGTGATTTTAATCCAATCAGAAAATTCTTTTTCCTTCAGCCGGATGGTTTTACCGGATATATCCAGGCGCGCCTCATTTTTATGGTGATCCAGAGAAATCAGAAGGGGCAGTTTTAATTCATCTCCGCCCTCGGCTAAGGAATTAACCGGTCCGGAGATATAAGTCTCGATCTGATTGTCATAGACCTGCACCGGGATGCTGACACCGCCTTCTTCAATATTCTTGCTTTCCGATGTGTAAAAGGTGAAGGTCCCCTGACTTCCTTTAAGATCGGGGGCACACATTCCGGAGAGGCAATGGCCCTTGAATTTTTCCGGTGGAAAAGTAATGGGGATTCTCAGAATGGTGCTGAAAATACCTTCATCCCCCAATATTTTCCAAAAAGGGATGCTCTTCCTGAGGCCTTGGATGACCGGTTTGGAAAGCGGGATTTTATATTTCCCTAATTTGAAAAACCGCTTGGGCTCTCCGATACGGGCTGAAGAAAGATCGGGAAGATAAGTCTTCGGGTCGCGGCTGAGAAAATCAAAGATATTGTGCTTGGCCGGATGGCAGCCGGTCATGAATGACGACCAGGCCACCGGAGAAATAGCCGGGGTGGTGGTTTTCAGGCGGGAATAAGTACCGGAATTTTTCAGCCGGGTTAAATTGGGCAGCTTTCCCTGCTGCATGAATTTTTCCGTTAAAGTCGGTTCCAGACCGTCCAAACCTACTATAACCAGCTGATCTACCAAACTGTTTTTATATGATTTTTGCCCCCGGATCAGGCGGAATAAAAATCGAAACGGCCAAGAAAGAAGAGAAAAAACAGCCAAAAAAAAGGTCAGGAACAGAACTAAAAAGGAGGAAAGAAAAGCAAATCCCGCTCCGGGTCCAACATAGGCATGAAGGGGGGGTTCCCAGGCAAAAAACACGATAAGGAAAAACGCAAACACTAGGTATATTTTTTTCATGATTTACTCGAAATGTTTAAGAATTATTTCGGATAATCCTGATATTCTTAGTTCTCCGGGGTTTTCTTGCCGGCTCCAGAAAAAGGCATTATCCCAAGTATGCATTCCTTGAAGATTAGAACGGTCAAAAACATTTTTTTTCTTTACCGAGCCTTTTATGTCAAAGCCGGGCTTTGCGACAGCAATCAAATCAGGCCCGCTGCTAACATAAGGGCCATGGTAAACTTCCATTGTATCAAAGACGGAATCTATGACCTGCCGCCCTTCATATTGCAGTGTCTTGAGTTTTTCCAAAATCTTCTTTTTTAATTCCGGAACTTCGGAGGATTTGACATGTCCCCGTGGAAAGCGGTCTTCCGTATGAATGTAAATCCGGTTGGGATCCATGGCAAATGCCCGGCTGTCGTCAGATACATCATTCCAATCCTTGGGTGTTTGCGATTGGAAGCTGAGATATCCCTCATCAATCAGCCAGGCGTTCAGATAAACTTCTTGTTCTATCCCGGTAAAGCCGTGATCGGACAAGAGAAATAATCCTTCCATTTCCGGATCATATTTGCGGTAGGCATTTGTAATTTTTCCAACCAATTCATCCACTTTACGGTAATATTCAAGAAAATGCCGATGCTCCGGATGTTGGTCGTTCTCATAAGCATTCCACAAAAAATGCTGGAGGCGGTCGGTCCCGGTTATAACGAATTCAAAATAATCCCAGTCTTCTTTCCAGAATGACAAATATGCTTTTTCGCGTCCTTCAAGGGTGCGGTGAAGGTCTTTCCACATAAAGGCATGGTTTTCCCTGGACCGGAATGTGTCGATATCAATACGGTAGTTCATATCGTCAAGGCGCTGTTTCAGCGATGATGGATATACAGCCTTGGCAAGTTCAATGGCAACGAATCCCGAGATCAGCATACCATTGATTTTTCTAGCCGGATACGTGGACGGCTGATTGATTATAATGCAGTTTTTTTTATGCTCACCCAGAGAACTCCAGAAAGTAGGGGTCTTAACATCATGAAAATTAGGGAATCGCAAATCGTAAGAATTCTTTTTCAAGTCAGTAAAGCCGAAAATTCCATGACTGCCTGAATCTTTGCCTGTCATAAAATCCGTCCAGCTCACGGAAGAGATTTCCGGCAAACTGGCCTTCATGGAGCGGAGATGCCCGGATTCAATCAATTCAGCGAATGCCGGCATTATCCCCCTGTTGGCCAAATCGGTTAAAAGAGTAAAAGGGACCCCGTCCAATCCTATTACACAAGCCCGTTTTTTATTTTTTTTCTTAAACAGCCATGCCATTGTGATCTCGCTTTTTTATTTTTTGACTGGCCGCAAGTGAAGCCGGGAATTATTTGTAAAGTTGGCCGCGACCGTCTCTACCCAAGATAGAACAAATTATTATAGTGAATTGACCTCATATGTCAAACTTGACCGGGTCTATTCATGGGGCGGGATGTCCGCAGATAAGAAGCGCCCAGATAATCAAAGCTTTATAAAGAAGCAAAAGGCCTGCCTGACACGATGAGCGTCAGCGTAGGCAGCGTTTTCTAAGGTATAGACTGATTATTCGGCTTCGGCGACAAAGTAATCCGCAATCCTGACATTGTAGCTTTTGGGATTAAGTGTTTTGACAATAAAACGGGCCGGTCGGTTAGCCGACGGGTTGGTTTCAGTCAAGTCGATGACAGCGCCGTCGGTTTTTTTCCCGCTGGAATCAGTGATGATTTTGACTTTAGGCTGAAACCGGGCGTCCGGATCGGGATTCGTTTCGAATACGATTCCAATTTCCCCGGAGTTGAGCAGGACCAGGGAGCCTACCGGATAAATTCCAACCATATTAATAAATACTTTCAGGATAAGAGGATCAAAATCAGTGCCTGACCGCTGCAGCATGAAGCTGAGTGCTTCATCCCGGGCATAATCATGATCTCGATAGGGACGAGGGGTGGTTATAGCATCAAATACATCGACGATTTTAACAATCTTGCTGTAGAGATTGATGGATTTTTTTTTGGTGTAATTCGGATAGCCGCGGCTGTTTTCTCCATAATGATGTTCCATGGCCACATTCAAGGCTTTGACTGGAAGATAACTGGACTGTCTGATTTTTATGAGCTTCATGGCACCGTAAAATGTATGTTTTTCTATCTCTTTTCTTTCCTCGGCATCCAGTTTGCCGGGCTTCAGCAGTATCTGCTTGGGAATGTCCAGCTTTCCGAAATCATGGAAAAATGCAGCTAACCCGAGGTCAACGAGTTCGTTCCGGTCCAGTCCGAGTTTTTTTCCCAGTGAAATCGCGAGAATACAAACGTTCACGGAGTGGTTAAGGGTATATTCATCAAAATTCTTAATATTTGTCATTCCGTAAAGGAATGATTCATTTTCCGATAAATGATTGAAAATAGATTGCATTAACCGTTTGGTCGTATAAAGGGAGCTCTTATTTGACAAGGACTGCCGGTCTTCAAAGTATTCCTTCAAATGGGTCAAGCCAAGAAAAAATATTCGTTTGGTATCGCGGTTTTTATTGTCTGATTTTTGAAATGAAGGAATCTCTTCCACGGAAATATTTCGAATCTGCTTTTCCTGAAGCTTCCGGCAAAACTCTTCATGAGGATTGTCTTTTTCAGGTTTTTGGGTCAGGAGATGAATGAACTTGTCCAACTCATCCGTATCAATCCCCTGGAGAAATTCCAATTCTCCGATATCCATTTTTATAAATTCTTCTTCAATAAACTGCTGCAGGTAATAGTTGGAAAACCCGAATTTTAGTTTTATGTCATTAAAATAGACACCATTTTGCCGTAAAGTCAGCTGAACTTTGCTGTAAACGCTCAGGAATTTTTCGATGAGGTGCTGGAGCAGATCAATTTGCCGGCGATAAATCAAATTATTTGAATCATATATTTTCGAGGTGCGAACGGCACGGTTGAACCGGTTAACCAAATTAACGGCATCTTTAATAATTTCGACGTTTTTTTCTGTGTTTCCGTTATTAATCATTTTGTTGTTTTATTTGACGGGATGCTATTTGGCTGGCTGCCTGGATTTTTTTATGCCCTTTGCGAGAGAATTCTTCTAAAATAGGGAGAAAAGTTTTTGATGAAATTTTTGATAAAGCGGAAATACAGGCCAGACCGGTTTCAATTTTTGAGCCGGGCGATAAACGGCCGGCCTGATCCAGCAAATCACGAATCAACTGCAAGCATTCTGGATTTTCACTGCGGGCGAGACACAGGCAAAAATGGAATTTCTCATTTGAGCTTTTTTTGTGGAATTGTTTTTCCTTGATGGTCTCTGAAACCGGCTTGGGAATGGGGATTCCCGTCCTGCAATCAAGGTTATCCAGGACCAGGCAGCGGATTTCTTCCCTTTCATCTGATAAAAATGCCGACAGTATCTTTACAGCTGTTTGCGTACCGTACTTTCCTAAAGCCCGGATGACAGATTCGCGAATAGATGGATCATGGAACCCTATAAACTGGGCAAGATAATTTGCTGATCTCTCCTCTTGAGATAAGCTGAGAGCTTCGATGATAATTCTGGTCAAGCTCGGTTTTTCCTCTGAGGCAATCTTGACCAGCTCAGACGGAAAATCTGGTCCTATCTTTTTTATAATTTCAGCCGCCTGGTTTTTTATCTGCGGATCAGGGATTTTTTGATAGATGTAACCGAGGAGGGGAATCGCGGGTTTTCCGGTTAATCGAAGATAATCAAGGAATGCATTAAAATCCTGGATTCGGTTTTTATCCAACAGGCTTTTTCCCAAGGCAAAAGAAATAGAAATCCGTTCCCGGGTGAAGATCTGACCGACCAGTTCTTTTCGCGGATCGCCGGCAGAAAGAGATGCGCGAAATTCGTTTATTTCATCCAGGCAAGTCAGCGCAGGAGCGAAATCGCCTTCTTCTTTATGTTTGCTGAGATAGGAAAGCATGGAATTAAGCGAAAAAACCAGCCTCTCCGGATCTTTTTCGAGATAAAGCATTTCCACCAGGAGCGAAAAAAAATCTTCTTCTTCAGAGCTGCGCCGCTCTTTTTGGATAAGGGCTTCCAATCGCAAATGTTCTTCTTCATTGATATGAATATCCTTTGTTTCTGAGGCGACAGGCTGGGTTGGAATTATTTCGCGGCCGGTTGTTTTGTCGAGTTCGTTTCGGTCGGATGGATTTAAGTCGATTGTCCCTGAATAAAGCGTTTTTTTATCCACCCGGTAATCCGGTATTTCCATTCCGGCTCCGATTTTACTTTCGAGAAACTCATCGGGTGCAAAATACCGGATATGATTGAAATCAATTTCCCACATCGCACTGACAATATCGCTCTCCTCCGGGGGAAGATTGGATTCTTTTATCAGCAGATTTAAGAATTCAAAAAATTCATTTTTGGTAAGGCCCTTATAAAAAAACAATTTTTTCATTCCGTCCTTATAAAACAAAAAAGGCAGGCTTTTACTCATTTGGGTTTGAGTGAAAAAAGGTTCATCACCATGAAAAAATGAAAATTCATCAATCGTGACTTCCATTTTCCAGTAGCGGTCCAGAAAGTCTTTAAATTTTTCATAGAGCTGGTCTGTAAAACTGCGAACATTATCGTGATCTTGCGAGAATATTTTCATCTGAGAGAAAGTCTTATTGAGCAGATTGAAAATATCGGTGATGTCAGCCAGCAGTTGTTTTTCCACGTTTGAATTATGCATATCCAATTTTGCCGTTCCTTGAAATGTACACGGAAGCGCTGCCATGGTCAAGCTATTTGAACTTTCAATAAAAATCTTATTAATCGCCACTAGAAAAGAAATAGCAAAAACACCGCCATTTTTTTATGAATTAAACATGTGCATAACACACACGGAACGATGAAAATCTCACAGTGAACGGCCGCAATGGATAAGGGTCATGTCCAAGCCGGCCCGTATGAAGGCCGAGCGGGCACGGTTCCTCTTCCCGGGAGAGGAGAGCGAGGCCGGAATCGGAGCGGATGTCCTCGCTGGGGACAGACGCGTGGCGGCGGGATATGGCCCTTATTTATTGCCATGGGGAAACGGTTTTTATATGAAGACGCTGACATTTGATCCGGCGATGCAGAATGAAATCCTTCGCTTTGTTCAGGATGACCCTGGCGAGTCATTTTCTAGACTGGATTATTCACGGGCCGAGATTTCCGCAGATTTCGGTTAGCAGCGAGGAAGTCGTGGTACTTCACTACGATGAGCTGCAAGCCGGAAGATGCGGTGAGATTCGGCCCGCCTGAAGGGTAAAAAAATTGCGCTTATAATATAAATGTGCAAATGAAAAACTTTCCATTTGAACTTTCAATAAAAATTATGTTAATCGCTGATAAAAAAAATTTGCAAAAACATCGCTTTTTTTTTATGAATAATTCAGGCTAAGAAATAGGTCAGATTTGACATTAATTGCAATAAATCTTAAATTTTTGGGTTAACGTTAACATTTGCAAAATTTTCTTGATCATACTGAAAAAAATATTTGAAATTCTCAAGATTAATTATCATAATAAAAAAATTATTTGTTTTGTTTGAAGTCTTTATCGAACATTGGCTTGGGAGGTGTGTCATTACCACTATAAAAGAAATTGCCCGCCGGGCTAGAGTATCTATTGCTACGGTTGACCGGGTTCTTCATAACCGCGGCCGGGTTTCGCCGGTTACCGAAAAAAATGTCCGGCGGATTTTAGAGGAACTGGATTATAAGCCCAATATTTTCGCCAAACACTTAAAACTTTCCCGGAATTTTATATTTGGGGTTTTGATGCCCAAACCCTCACAGGACAGCATGTATTGGACTCTGCCTGCCCGGGGAATCACCCGTGCAGGAGAGTCTTTGGCGCTGCAAAAAATCCAGGTGCAAAATTTTTATTACGATAAGCACTCGGAAGCATCTTTTGAAAAAGAAAGCCGGGAAACCTTGAAATCATCGTTGGACGGCCTTTTGATCGCTCCGGTCAGCGCTCAGATGTTTCAAAATTATATTAAGGAAATCCCGCCAGAACTGCCGTATGTTTTTTTTGATTCCTTTATTCCCGATGCAAATTATATTTCATATATTGGACTTGATTCCTTTCAAAGCGGCGTTTTATCCGGACGACTTATGGAACTGATGGTGGAAATTTCCGGAACGGTTGCCGTTATTAAGATGCTTCCTCAAGATTACCATATTGAAGACAGGGTCAGCGGATTCCACCATTATTGCCGCAAATGTAAAAGAATCACGCCCAAGATTTATGAAGTTTACGGACATTGGGAAGCAAAAAGCCGTCTCAAGGTCTTTAAACGCATATTTGAAGAAAATGAAAAGCTGCGAGGTATCTATGTGACCAATGCCAGCACACACCAAATCGCTGAGTATATTAGAGATCATTACATGCCGGATAAAGTTCCTGTTATTGGATATGACCTCATAGATAAAAATGTCAGCCTGCTGAAACACGGAGTGATTGATTTTTTAATCAGCCAGCAGCCGGAAAAACAGGGATATGAGGGGATATATACCTTGTATAAATATGTTTTGTTAAACGAAGCTGTGAAAAAAAAGATCATGATGCCGTTGGATATTGTCACAAAAGAAAATATTGATTATTATCAAAGCTGAATCGAACTGCGATCCATGATTTCCCTTAACTTTTTTTGATAAAGGAAGGTTATTATGCAGGGCCTGGAGTTTTTAGATTGGTTGTTTTTGTCACTTTACTTTGCTGTTTTATTCGGTATCGCATGGTGGGTAATGAAACAGAAGCAGGATACCGCCGCGGATTACTTTCTAGCCGGACGCCATGTAGGATGGTTTGTTATCGGAGCATCGATTTTCGCTTCCAATATAGGCTCTGAACATATTGTCGGCTTAGCCGGGACCGCCGCAAAAAGCGGAGTCGCAATGGGGCACTATGAACTGCACGCCTGGACCATCTTGTTATTAGGATGGGTATTCGTTCCCTTTTACATGCGCAGCCGGGTATTCACCATGCCGGAATTCCTGGAAAAAAGATATAATTCCACCGCCCGCTGGTTTCTTTCGGTTATTTCCTTGGTGGCTTACGTCATCACGAAAGTTTCGGTCACCGTATATGCCGGGGCCGTGGTTTTTCAGACATTGATGGGCATTGAGTTTTGGACCGGGGCATTGATCACTGTGATTTTAACCGGAATCTACACCGTCATCGGAGGATTAAGAGCGGTGGTCTACACAGAAGCCTTACAGGCGATTGTTTTAATCATAGGTTCCGTAACCGTTACGGTGATTGGGTTAATAAAAATCGGGGGATGGAATAACCTGGTTTCCGTGGTGGGCGGACAGCATCTTAATTTATTTCTGCCTATTGACCATCCGGATTTTCCCTGGCTGGGTATGGTTCTGGCACCGCCGATCGTTGGAATTTGGTATTGGTGTACGGATCAGTATATTGTTCAAAGAACACTTGCCGCCCGGAATGAAACCCAGGCGCGGCGCGGTACAATATTCGCCGCTTATCTGAAACTGCTGCCTTTTTGGATTTTTATTATCCCTGGAGTCATTGCTTTTGCTTTAACCAAAACCGGTCAGCTCAACCTGGCGGAATATGACCAGGCTTTTCCGGCAATGGTCAAAACTCTGCTTCCGCTTGGGATTCGCGGAATTGTCGTCGGCGGCCTTTTGGCTGCTCTGATGAGCTCTTTGGCCGCTGTTTTTAATTCATGCTCCACACTTTTCACGATGGATATTTATAAAAAATTCCGTCCTTTAGCCTCTGAAAAAAATCTGGTGATGGTAGGCCGGATTGCCACCGGAGTGGTCGTGGTGAGCGGAATTTTATGGATTCCTTTAATGAAATTTATTTCCGGGGAGCTGTACCACTACCTCCAGAGCGTTCAGTCTTACCTTGCTCCACCAATCGCCGCGGTGTTTCTGCTGGGAATTTTTTGGAAAAAGATCAATGCAAAAGGAGCTGTTACAGCGCTTATCGGGGGATTTGTCATCGGAATGACCCGGTTATTCCTGGAACTGATCAAATCCAGCCTCAGCGGTTTTCTGTATGATGTCGCAGATTTGAATTTTCTGTATTTCAGTTTTTATTTATTCCTTATCTGCATCGGAACGATGGTTGTTATCAGCATGGTAACGGAACTGCCGCCTTTCCGTAAGATTCAGGGTTTAACATATGGAACGACGGTTGCGGAAGAAAAGGCGGAATCAAGAGCCAGCTGGAATTATAAGGATGTCGCTCTTTCTATTGCCGTGGTGATTATTATCGCCCTGGTATTGATTTATTTTTCACCCTTGATTGTTGCTAAATAAACCTTGGTTTGAATACAAACAGCTGGTATCAGAAAGAAAAAAAGGAGGAAAGGAACATGATTCATATTCGTCTGTTTGGAAAAATGATGGCTTTTATCGCTGTTACCATTTTCATTCTGCTGCCTGGAAGCAAGATGACCGCGGAGCAGCGGGACGGGAATCAAAAGGTTGAATTTAACCGGAATGAGCTTGTTCGCCAGGCCGCAGTCGGTTATATAGCTGCACCCGGCGGAGGCTCTTCTCCTTACCGCATCAATCCTGAAGGAAAAATTTTTGTTTTACCAGGAACCGGAAGCATTACATATAATTTTCGCACCGGGGATTCCGCTGTGAACATTGCTGGTGACCATGTTGAGCCGGCGGTCACCCTCTACAATCTCGGAACCACCGGCAGCAGGTCCAGCTCAGAAAGCGCCGGCCTCAATTTACTGTCATGCATCGGCAATAAAGTCAAAATCATCTCCGGTGAGGCCAAAGGGGCATTCGGCCGGGTCATAGGGAAACATGGAGGAGCCGAGCATGTTATGGTCGATTTTATGGATGAATCCGTTTTCGATAAATTGGTCATTGGAGACAAAATGCAGGTTTACACCTATGGTGTGGGCATGACCCTGAAAAATGTATCAGGTGTCGAAGTCATGAATATGAGCCCCTTTCTCATGGACGCTTTGTCTGAAGCCGGAATGCGGATATCCCCTGATGGACGCATTAATGTCCCGGTCACCCATAAAGTTCCTGCAAAAATCATGGGCTCCGGCTTGGGGAGCAGTCATGTTTACCGAGGGGATTATGATATTCAAATGTTCGATGAAAAAACCGTTAAGGAATACAATTTAGACACTCTGCGTTTCGGTGACTTAGTGGCGGTTGTGGATGCAGATAATACCTACGGACGCATCTACAAGCAAGGCGCTGTATCCATTGGTGTAATTGCTCACAGCAACTCCAAGATCGCAGGGCATGGCCCCGGTTTCACCACACTTATGACATCCGCGGAAGGAAAAATAGACCTGGAGATCACTCCGGAAGCGAATCTAGCGGTTTTATTAAAAATCCGTTGATGAAAAATCTTATTAAACCGGCTGCCCGCACTGCTGCCATATTGTTGGGCCTGATATGCATCTGGGGCTGTGGGCCTGGAAACGAGGGCAGACTCTCAGAAAATCTGCATAAACAGGTTAGGCCGGGGGTGGAAGTATTTTTGGAAAACCATCTGGATCTCGTCCGGGGGAGGCGGGCCGGATTGGTCACTAATCCAACCGGGGTCAACAGCCGGCTGGTCAGTGATTTAGAATTATTTTATCGCCATCCGGAGATTGATCTAACCGCCCTCTACGGACCTGAACATGGGGTAAGAGGGAATGCCCAAGCTGGTGAATATATCCCTTTTACCTTTGACAGCCATTATGGGCTGCCGGTTTTCAGTCTATACGGACAGACTCAAAAACCCCCTCCCGGGATGCTGAAAAATATAGACCAATATATGCGTTCTTTTGATACGCAGGATGCAGGCAAAATCCCGGACCAGACAATGATCGGGGATATTGATGTAATGATTTTTGATATTCAGGATGTCGGGACCAGAATCTATACTTATATCGCCACCATGGCCTACTGCATGCAAAGATGTGCGCAGGCCGGTATTCCTTTTATTGTTCTGGACAGGCCAAATCCCCTAAACGGGATATCCGTATCGGGGCCGGTTTTGGAATATCCTGAATACAGCTCATTTGTCGGCTTGTATCCCATTCCGGTCCGTCACGGCATGACTGCTGGGGAACTGGCCCAAATGTTTAATGATTTATTTTTGGAAACCCCGGTTGATTTGCATGTTATTCCGATGCAGAACTGGAAACGGGATATGTGGTTCGATGAGACCGGATTGCCATGGATCATACCCTCTCCCAATATGCCTTATTTGAAAACGGCTGCCGTTTATCCCGGACAAGTTTTTCTTGAGGGCACAAATATATCAGAGGGAAGGGGGACCACTCGTCCGTTTGAATTTTTCGGCGCTCCTTGGATTGAAGGCAGGATTCTGGCAGACACCCTCAATTCACTGCAGCTCAGCGGAGTCCGGTTCAGGGAAGCCTGGTTTACTCCGGTTTTTTCCAAACACCAAGGCGAATTATGCGGCGGATGCCAGATCCATGTTATTGACCGGGATCAGTTTGAGCCTCTGAGGTGTACACTGTATATTATTGAAACAATAAAAAAAATGTACCCGGAGAAATTTGAATTTCATCCGGAATACTTTGACAAGATCATGGGTACAAGGCTGGTTAGAGAGGCGCTCATACAAGGTTTAGCAGCCTCAGAGATTATTCACGGATTTCAGCCGGATCTCGAGACATTCCGAAAACTCCGCACGGAATATTTACTTTATTAGCCTGACCGAGCAGTTCGAAAGTGACCAGCCAGGGTCATCTTGAGGCCTGCGAAGCATCAGGCTGAATAGCTTTCAGCGCAGATTTCTTATTCGGACTTCAATCTTTGTATCCGCTAACAGATCAGCAAGTTCTTCCGGGTCTGTTTGTCCATAATGATAGGGATACACGATGGCGGGACTGATCATCCGGGCTGCTTCTGCTGCCATTTCAGGGTCCATGGTATATGGCAGGTTCATGGGAAGAAAAGCAATATTGATATCTAAAAGGTTTTCCATTTCAGGAATAATTTCCGTATCCCCGGCAATATAGACACGGGTATCCCCGAAAGCAAGGACGTAACCGTTTCCTTCTCCTTTAGGGTGATATGGATTTCCGGGACTGCGCATATGCTGGATATTGTAAGCCGGGACGGCCTTAATCTCTATGCCTTTACAAATAATTTCATCACCGTTTTCCATTACCTGTCCATAATCATATTTCTGTCTGCATGCGGACGTCAACATGACTTCAGTATCCGGATTGACAATTTTATCAAGTGCGTCAGGATCCAGATGGTCGCCGTGTTCATGAGTGATCAGCACTATGTCAGCCGCAGGCAATTGAGTGTAATCTGCATAACGGCTGACCGGATCGATGTGAATAATCATGTTGTTATATGTGAACATCAGGGTTCCATGCCCAATGAAGGTCATTTCCAGTTCACCTTGTGAAGTGGATACGATATCGGATTGAAATTCTTGCGCGGAAGCCGTTCCCATAAAAATCATAATGAGCCCTAAAGAATAAATAAGAATTTTTATAAACATAAATCCTCCTTTTTATTTATTTTAATTAATATTGAAGAAGGTTACAAAGAAAAAAACATTTTGACAATCGACGATTTTTTAATACAATACATCACGAAAAGATAGTATATAGTACAACTATAAAAAATGGAGAAATTTGATGGAAAAGGCTAAGCAGTTACTTAAGGAGTCAGCCTCGATACGGTTCACTGTTCTCGGAATGATCAGTATTCTGATGTTCGGGACATACTGGTTTCAAGATGGCCTCGGTCCCTTAAAAGGACTGTTCGAAAGCCAGTTGGGGTTTTCGAGTTCTCAATTCGGTTTATTGATCAGTTCAACCACATGGGCGAATCTGGCCTTAATGATCATTGTCGGCGGTATAGCTTTGGACCGCTGGGGCATCAGGAAGGTTGGAGTGATTCTGGCCGTTCTTGCCACAGCCGGTGCTTTTGTTGTTTCCCTTGGAAGCTTGGGAGTTTTTGGAACCAGTGAAAAAGCTATGCTGATTTCAATGATGGCCGGCCGGATTTTATTCGGCATAGGATTGGAAACAACCTGTGTTTTAATACAGAGGATCATAGTTAAGTGGTTTAAGGGGAAAGAACTGGCTTTCGCCATGGGTCTCAATGTGGTTGTGGGCCGGCTGGGAAGTTTCTTTGCCATTTCATTCGGTCTGGATATAGCGGCTGGAAGAGTCAGTAATGCTTTGTTCGCCGCCGCGTCGGTCATTGGTGTCGGGACTCTTCTTTTTCTGGCTTATCTCATGTTTGATGTCAGGCTGGATAAGCAGATGAAGGTAACGGCGAAGGCGTCTCCGGAAGATAAATTCAAGTTTAAAGACTTAGTCGAGCTGGTGACCAACCGGTCGTTTATTTATATCGCCCTCTTATGTGTGGCGTTTTATTCGGCGGTTTTTCCTTTCCTCCAATATGCTCCGGATTTACTGGTAAATAAATTCGGATTGACTTTTTCCATGCCGGACATGAGTGGAATGTCTTTGTGGCAAAAAATCATGGCCTATCTGCAGAATGGACCGAAAATCAGCGGGCTTATTCCCTTGGGCACAATCATTTTCACTCCGATTTTCGGAAAGATTGTTGATAAAAAGGGAAAGGCGGCTTCTCTCATGATACTGGGTTCTCTGCTGCTCATATACGCCCATGTCACCTTGTCGCTTTTAAACAGCGCAATTTTGGGCTACACCGGCCTGTTCGCGTTAGGCATCGCATTTTCTTTGGTTCCAGCCGCCATGTGGCCTTCAGTGGCGAAAATTGTAGCCGAAAACCGGCTGGGCACTGCATATGCCACGATGTTTACCGTTCAAAACTATGGGCTGTCCGCTTTTTACTGGGGCATTGGGCAGGTTCTCGACTGGTCCAATCCCAAAGTGGTGCAGACGATCCAAGCCATGCGCGAAAAGCTTCTTGCCCAGGGATTATCCAGGGCGGAAGTGGGGGAAAGAATAGAGGTTATGCGCGCGACAGGGGAAATCCCTACATATGACTACACCATTCCCATTCTCATGCTGGTTGGTTTGGGAGTGATCTCCATTTTTCTGGCCTTCCAATTAAAACGGGCTGATAAACATCAGGGCTATGGATTGGAGTTACCTTCCGGAGAAGAAAAAAAAGCAGAAACAGTCGCTGAAGAAAGTTAATATCCCCAATTATTCATCCATACTATACACAGCGGCCGGGGCTTAAGCCCCGGCCGCAAACTCTTTTTTTCTCACTTTTTAAGCTTCATCTTCTTTTTTATGATTCAATAAAACCCTGAATTGAATAATTTTTTGGATGCATATATAATGCAGGAGGCTGGATTTAGTTCAGAATGGGGAAAGGACGGAATAATGTCTAAATTAATCGCGATTGTGGATGATGAACCCGATATTTTGGAATTGATTTCTATTCATCTGGAGAAAAACGGCTACCATTCAGAAGTCTTTTTAAATGGGGAATCATTCATGGATTTTTTAAAAAATTCCCATCCTGATTTAATCGTTTTGGATTTGATGCTTCCTGATATGGACGGCTTGGAAATATGTAAATATTTAAAAAGACAAGACACCCTGGATTCCATTCCGGTGATTATGCTGACTGCCAAAAGTGAGGAAGTGGATAAGATATTGGGACTTGAATTGGGGGCGGATGATTATGTCACCAAGCCCTTTTCTCCTAAGGAACTGGTTGCGCGAATCCGCGCTGTCCTCAGGCGGAAACAAGAAAAAATGCCCACGGAAGTCTTGTCCGCCGCTGGAATACTATCCGTTGATACGGACAAACATGAGGTTCGAGTTCAATCCCGTAAAGTTGATCTTACCTCCACTGAGTTTCGTATCCTGCAATTGCTTCTATCCAAAAAGGGCTGGGTTTTCTCAAGAGAAAAAATTCTTGATTATTTATGGGGACAGGAAAAAGCTGTCGTGGACAGGACCATCGATGTTCACATCAAGCACTTGCGGGAAAAACTGGGTGATGCGGCCTCGATGATAAAAAACGTACGGGGAGTCGGATATAAATTAGAAGAATGAAAAAAACGATTTTCTTTAAAATTTCTGCTGGTTTTCTTGTCCTGATTCTGGTTTTTTCCGCTGCTGTTTTATTTTTTACTTTTAACAGAACCCGATCATTTTACATTGATTCCATAGCCCAGGAATTATATACCCTTGGGACCGCTGTCAAAACGGAAATCATCAAATTATGGGAGCAGCAGGGGGCGGAGCAGCTTGATAAATATTTTGAGCGTTTTGGCCGGGAAATAGACACCCGGATCACATTGGTCAATGAACAAGGCCGGGTTTTAGCGGATTCGGATGAGAACCCCGCAGTGATGGATGATCATAAGTTTCGCCCGGAAATCATTCGCGCTTTCGGAGGGGAGCCGGGACAATCCGTCCGGTTCAGCAAAACCGTGCAGAAAGATATGCTTTATGTGGGCTTACCGGTCATGCAGGACGGGGAAGTGGCTGCTGTCCTGCGGTTAAGCCGGTATATCAGTGACATAAATATCCTTCTGTCAGGCCTGAGAAAAAGTCTGTTCCAGTTTGTTCTTATTCTTTTAGCCTTGTCCATCATAGCTGCCTTGGTTGTAACCCGGTCAATCACCCGGCCCCTTGGAGAACTCGGCCGGGCGGCCAACCGCATAGGTTCCGGTGATTTTAATGTCAAAGTGCTCATAAAGAATCAGGATGAACTTCAGGAATTAGCCCGGAGTTTTAATTTTATGGCCGGGCAGATTAAAAAATTATTCCAAGACATTTCTCACAAAAACGATGAAATGCGGAGCATCCTCCTGTCCATGGAAGAAGGCCTGCTGGTTCTAGACAAAGACGGCAGAGTCGTTTTATCCAATCAGAGTTTTCAGGAATTGAGCAAAAGCCGGGTCGAAACAGGTAAATACTATTGGGAGGTGATCCGGGAGCCCCAATTCAGTGAAATGGTCAAAGCGGCATCTGAAAAAGGCGGCCGCTATACGCAGGAATTTGAACTTAATAACCGGATGTATTTTTGCAGAATAAATTATTTGGAAACACGGAATGAAATGGTGATCACATTTCATGATATCACGCAGGTTAAAAATATTGAGAAAATCAAGCGGGACTTCGTGATCAATGTATCCCATGAATTGAGAACACCCTTGACCGCGATCAAAGGTTTTTTGGAAACCCTGGAAGAAGAAGTAAAAGGACGGCCTTTGGATTATGTGAAAACACTGAAACGGAATACCGACCGTTTGATTTATATTGTGAAAGATTTACTGGTACTCTCGGAAGTTGAAGACAAGGAAAAACCCTTCAGAAAAGAACTGTTTGATGCGGAAATGTTTATCCGGGATGTATGTGATATTTTTCAGCCGCGCATAAAGGAAAAAAACTTGGATATCATCATCAATACTGAATCCGGACTGCCGCGCATATATGCGGATCCTTTTATGCTGGAACAGGTTTTGATTAATCTCCTCGATAATGCCGTTAAATATACGGAAAGCGGCCGAATCACAATTGACCTCGGTTATTCGGGGCATGAGTTTTTCTTGTCTGTTCAAGATACCGGAATCGGCATACCCGATCCCGATTTAAACCGGATTTTTGAACGGTTTTATGTGGTGGATAAATCACGTTCCCGAAGTTTAGGCGGAACCGGACTTGGTCTTTCGATCGTCAAGCATATTATCCAGCTGCACGGCGGGCACATAGCCGTGGAGAGCTCTCCTGGAATCGGAACCCGCTTTGTCATCACTTTACCTCTGAATTATGCATGAATAATAACGTTGTTTATTCGTTTTTTTCTCTTCACCTTCATTCACTTCTTTCTTTACTGCTTTCTTTAACCTGGATTATTCATAGGCAGAGATTGCCGCAGACGACGACATTGGTTTGATTCAATGTCGTCCTGAGGAGTTCCGCGATAAAGGATGTCTTGCTGCTTTGTATTAGCGGTATAGCGATAAGACCGCCACTTCACCGCGAAAACCTTGTTTGTCCCTTATAACAAAGAGATTGCAAAAACATCGCAATTTTATTATGAATAGTTCAGGCTAAGTCATAACCCAGATTAATTATTTTTCTTCAGATTAACTAATATTTAACACAATCTTTATCTCTATTTAATCAAACCCTACGAAAATGACATTGAATTTGACTAAGGAGGCGCAATGAGTCAAGGATAGAAAATGATAAAGGTGTATTTAAAGATAGTAAAACAATTATTTTCAAGGAGGAAACAAGGATGAAAAAAGTAAGTTTAGTTTTGATGGCTGCAGTAGCCATCTCTCTCTTTCCCGGCCTTGTACAAGCTCAAGGTGAGTTTAAAGGCCTTATGTTCGGCGACTATTATTATGTGGCCGGCAACAATGTGGACGACTATGAAGGGCGTCATGGGCTTTGGTTCCGGCGGATTTATTTCACCTACAACAATAAGCTGACCGACAATCTGAAAATGCGGCTGCGGTTTGAAATGGATTCCCCGGGCGATTTTACCAGTAAAGACAAAATGGTTCCGGTGGTTAAGGATGCGTATTTGAGCTATTCGTTCGGGAATCACGCAATCAAAGGTGGTGTGATTTCTCCGCCGACTTTCGGAAAAACCATTGAAGATTTTTGGGGATACCGCTCGCTTGAAAAAACACCCCTAGACTTGCTCAAAATCAGATCGTCCCGTGATCACGGTGTCGCATTGGAAGGTGACCTGGATGAAGGTGGAACTGTCAGCTACACGCTGATGTACGGCAACGGTTCTTCCAATAAGGGCGAGACCAATAACAGCAAAATCATTTACGGCGCGTTGACTTTTCAGCCGGCGGAAGGTTTTGTCTTGGAAGCCTACGGCGATTATGAAACCAAAGAAAATGATGTCAGTTCCATGGTGTATCAAGGGTTTGCCGGTTACCAGGGTGACTGGGGGCGCGCAGGGCTCCATTATGCCAATGAACATGTCAGTGCTGGAGACATGAGCTGGGATTTCGGCATCCTCTCCGGGTTTGCCGTGATTTCCGCCGGCGGCGGCGTGGATATCATCGCCCGCTATGATAAAACCATGGGAGACGGCTGGGAGGCCGCTTTCAAAGGCCAGGGCCTTTCTTACATCCCCATGGCTAATTATGTCAAAACCAATCTGATTATCGCCGGTGTCAGTTTTGAAGTGTTCAAAGATTTCTGGCTGATTCCCAATGTCAAGTATGCTTTTTATGATGAACCGGAATTCGGAGACAAACCCGATGCCGATATCTATGCCAACTTGACATTTTTCTTAAAATTTAAATAATCCAATAGGAGGGTATTACAATGAAAAACAAACTGTTTCTTAATGTCATGGCTGTAGCGGCCGGCATCGCTTTGCTGGCCGGCGGATTCGCCTTCGCAGCCAAAACTATCACGATCAAGGGATCCACGACTGTGCTTCCCATCGCCCAAGCCTGTGCTGAAGTTTTCATGAATCAGCATGCGGATATAGACATTTCCGTACAGGGCGGAGGCTCAGGAGTTGGAATCGCATCCGTTATCGACGGTACCGCGGATATCGGAGATGCCTCTCGTCCGGCCAAGGACAAGGAATTTGCCAAGGCCAAGGAAAACGGCTATGAATTGCATGAAAATGTCGTTGCCCTTGACGGTATCGCGGTCATTGTGCATCCCGGCAACCCGGTTTCCGGACTTACCAAAGACCAGATCAAGGGTATTTATACTGGAAAAATTTCCAATTGGAGCGAAGTCGGCGGAAAAAAAGGAAAGATCGTAGTCGTTTCCCGGGACAGCGCAAGCGGAACCTTTGAAACTTTTAACGAGCTCGCCTTGGACAAGGAAAAGGTACGCCCTGATTCATTACTTCAGGCCTCCAATCAGGCTGTGGCACAGACTGTATCCCGGACTAAAGGAGCTATTGGATACGTAGGGATGGGATATCTCTCTGACTCTGTCAAAGGCTTGGAAGTCAACGGCATCGCTCCCACCAAGCAGAATGTTGTTAATGGTTCTTATATTCTTGCCCGGAAATTGTTCATGTACACCAACGGCCAGCCTAAAGGTGCAACGGCTGAATTTATCAACTTCGTTCAAAGCGAAGACGGCCAGAAACTGGTCGAAAAACAAGGATTTATCGCATTCAAGTAAAATTGATGCAAGGTGATTGAGGAGACATAAAATGACAGCAAAGGCCAGGCGGATTAAAGAGCGCATTTATAAGTTCATATTTTCCGCCCTGGCCTTTGCGTCTCTTCTGTTCCTGGTGGGAATCACTCTCACCCTTTTTTTGGAAGGAGGACCTGTATTCAAAGAGGTCAATTTTTTCAAATTTCTCGGAGGAACATCCTGGTATCCAACCCATGGAGAAACGGAATACGGCATTCTGCCCCTCATCTTGGGATCTATGTGGGTGACTTTCGGAGCCATTGTTATTTGTGTCCCGCTAGGTGTGGGAAGCGCCTTGTTTATTAATGAGCTGGCAAGCCGCAGGACCAAGGCTTTTCTCAAACCCATTATCGAACTTTTAGCCGGGATACCATCCATTATATATGGATTTTTCGGAATGGTCATTGTGGCCCCGTTTATTCAGGAATTATTGAACCTGCCCATTGGTTTAACCGCTTTTACCGGCAGTTTGATGTTGGGAATTATGGCGACGCCGACTGTGTGCAGTATATCAGAGGATGCCCTGAGTTTTGTTCCCAAAGAATTCCGGGAAGCGTCGTTTGCGGTTGGAGCCAACCGCTGGCAGACTCTCACCCGGGTGGTGATCCCTGCTGCGGCATCCGGCATTTCCACTGGAATTATTTTGGGAATGAGCCGGGCTGTCGGGGAAACCATGACCGTTTTGATGGTAACCGGCGGGGCGGCTGTCATCCCGAAAAGCTTTTTCCAGCCTGTCCGTCCGATGACGGCAACCATTGCTGCGGAAATGGGAGAGGCTGTCATGGGAAGCACTCATTATCATGCCCTTTTTGCCATCGGGCTTATTCTGTTTTTTATCACCCTGGGGTTCAATATCATTGCGGAAATAATAAGCCGCAGATTCCGGCTTAAGCTTGGATTGGGACGATGAGACGAAGCGAAATTTCACAAAAAATTGGTTTCGGCACACTTTTTCTTGCTATTGCCATAACCATTTTTTTTCTTGGCTCCATTCTCTATTTTATCGCAGCGCGGGGAATTCAAGTCATATCGTGGGAATTTTTAACGGCGGTACCTAAAGACGCCATGACCGCCGGCGGAGTCGGACCGGCCATCGTCGGAACGATATATTTGGTTTTAGGGGCGATTGTTTTTGCCTTGCCGCTGGGAGTCGCCAGTGCGATTTTTCTTACTGAATATTCTCCCCGCAGTTATGTGGTCAACATCATCCGTATGAGCATAAATAACCTGGCGGGAGTTCCGTCGGTTGTATTCGGCTTGTTCGGTTTTGCCATCTTTGTCAAAATGTTCGGGTTTGGGGTATCCGCTTTATCAGGAAGCCTGACGCTGGGAATCCTGGTTTTGCCCCAGATTATTTCTGCGACACAGGAAGCGCTTATGGCGGTGCCTCAATCCTACCGGGAGGCCTCTCTGGCTGTAGGAGCCACTCACTGGCAGACGATTAAAAATATTGTCATTCCTACCGCTTCTCCGGGAATCATGACCGGGGTAATTTTGAGCATCGGCAGAGTGGCCGGAGAAACCGCTCCAATCCTTTTCACGGCGGCGACTTTTTACACCCGGGGTTTTCCTAAATCATTCTTCTCGGAGGTCATGGCTCTACCGTATCATATCTATGCACTGATGACAGAGGGAACCCATCCGGAGCAGCAAACGGAGATCGCCTACGGCTGCGCTTTTATTCTACTATTCCTGGTATTATCCATTTCCGCAGCGGCGATTGTTATCCGGCAGCGGCAGCGAGGCGCAAATGAGTAAAAACATCAAAATAAAAGTCGAGAATGTCAATTTCTTTTACGGAAAAAATCATGCCCTTAAAAACATCAATATGGATATATATGCTAACCAGGTAACCGCCCTTATAGGACCGTCCGGCTGCGGAAAATCCACATTCATCCGGTTGTTCAACCGCATGAATGACATGGTGCCAAAAACAAGGGCGGAGGGGAAGATTTTCCTGGATAATGAAAACATTTTATCCCAAAAAGTAGATGTGGTTGATATCCGCCGCCGGGTAGGCATGGTGTTTCAAAAGCCTAATCCTTTCCCGAAAAGTATTTTTGATAACCTGAGTTATGGTTTGAAAATAAACGGTTGGCATAACCGGCATAAAATTGAAAAACGGGTCATTGAGTCCTTAGAGAAGGCGGCTTTGTGGAAGGAAGTCAAAGACAGGCTGCAGGACAATGCACTAAGTTTATCCGGGGGCCAGCAGCAGCGCTTGTGTATTGCCCGCTGTATCGCTGTAGAACCGGACGTAATTCTTTTTGATGAGCCTTGTGCCAGTCTGGACCCGATTTCAACCAAGAAAATTGAAGAACTTATTGAAGAACTGAAAGCAGATTATACTATTGTTATCGTAACCCACAATATGCAGCAGGCAGCCCGGGTATCTCAATACACGGCTTTTTTGTATTTGGGTGAAATGATCGAATTCGCTACTACGGATGAACTGTTTACTATTCCAAAAAACAAAATGACGGAAGATTATCTGACTGGAAAGTTCGGATAATCCTGAATTAAATATTGAGGGAGAAAATACTATGTTAAGCGGGGAAATCACAAAGCTGAAAAAACGGCTGATCGAATATGCGGGTCTTGTTGAAAAGATGATTGATAAAAGTGTTGCCGGGTTAACAGAGAAGAACGAAGCCCTATTACGAGAAGTGGCTGAGAAAGATGAACCTGAAGCCAATCAATTTGAAATAGAATTAGAAGAACAATGCATGATACTGATAGCCAAGTATCAGCCGCGGGCCAAAGATTTAAGGGTTGTTTTACGTATAGACCAGATGAACAATGACTTGGAACGCATGGGTGATCAGGCGGTAAACATTGTGGAAAGCGGCCTGTACTTGATCCGGCATCCCCAGCTGAAACCATTGATAGATATCCCAAAAATGGGAGAGATCGCTATTAAGATGGTAAAAGACAGCATTGATGCTTTTGTCAGAGAAGATGCGGCTATGGCCAAAGATGTTTGTGAACGCGATCAAGTTATCGATGATCTTAAAGACCAGATTCAACGGGAATTATTTACGTATATTGCTTCGAATCCGAGCTCAATAGAGAGGGCCTTCCATCTTATCCGCATTGCCAATAATCTGGAAAGAATAGGCGATCTTTCCACTAATATTTGTGAAGATGTTATTTTTATTGTCAGCGGCCGGGTAATAAAGCATCACCGCGACGAAGAATAATCCGCTATCTTCTTATATTTCCATTAATCTGCACAGCCAACCTAACCTTAATTATTCATAAAAATATTGCGATATTTTTGTAATACCTTTTTTATCAACGTTTAACATGATTTTTATTGAAAGTTCAAATGGAAAGTTTTTCATTTTCATATTTATATTATAATCGCAATTTTTTACCCCTTTGGGCGGGCCGAATCTCACCGCATCTGCTTTGTTGCAGGGCATTCGCGGTGAAGTGCCACAGCTTCATACCCTGCGCCTCGCATCTGCGGCAATCTCGACCCGTGAATAATTCAGGCTAAGTTATTCAGGAGCTTAAATTGCTGCAGAGAAGATGCGAACCCCGCAATGTTTTTGAATTCCTCATGAACATAATCCACCATAATCTGAACGCAATATGTTATAATTTTTTTTAATTTTGATAAAATACAACAGGTTCTTTATTATTGTGCAGGGCCTAAGATGACTTCACAGAGGGGCTGAGCAAGTTAATGTAAACTTTAAGGAGGAGAAAATGCCTTTTATTGAAAAACGCGGAAAGAAATTTGAAGTCAATGAAGAAGGCTTTTTAGCTTATCCGGATGAATGGAATGAAGAGACGGCGGAAATTTTGGCCGGAGAGGAAGAGGGAATCGATCAATTAACTGAAGATCATTGGAAAGTCATTCATTATATCCGGGACTATTATAATGAAAAAAATTTGGCGCCCATGGTACGTAAAGTATGTAAAAACACCGGATTTAAGCTCAAGTATATTTTTGAGCTTTTTCCTTCCGGCCCTGCCAAGGGAGCGTGCAAAGTTGCCGGTTTGCCTAAACCGGACGGTTGTGTGTAATTTTTGGCAAAATAATGCTGACCGCACTTGAATTAGGAGTCGCTGCGGCCGCCGTATATGCCATTGTTTTCATGGTATTATTATCAGCCAGGGCCCAGTCCTTAGGAAAAAGGGAAATGCATTCCCGACCAGCAGGGGAATCGGAAAAAGGTGTATTTTATGCATTTGGGAAAGGGATGACTCCCTGGGAAAAGGAAAGTGCCAAAAAACATTTGCCGACCTATTTTGCAGGAATTGGTTATCATATTGGAATATTTACAGCATTCGTTGTCTTGCTGTTCCGGCTGATTTCTGTAAATATTCCGTTTTTGAATGTTTTCCGTATTTTACTGGTTTCAGGTTTAGCCGCAGGGAGCGGCTTGCTGATAAAACGGCTGTCCAAACAATACATGCGGACAATCAGTTTGGCTGATGACTATATCTCAAATTTGCTGGTTGATATTTTTCTGTTCGCAGCATTTTTGAACACCTGGAATTCAGTTGTTTTGCCTTTTCTTTATTTTTCAGCCATTGCATTGCTGGTTTACATTCCTCTTGGAAAAATAAGACATTGTCTTTTCTTTTTCTATTCCCGCATTATTTTTGGAAAATTTTTCGGCCGAAGGGGAGTTTACCCTCATAAAAGAAGAGTATAGGACTTAAAATGAAACGGCAGCCTGATCTTAATGAGGAACGCTTAAAGTTAATTGAAAAGGAATTTATCCGGCGCATTTCAAGAGATGAGGCCGTTTTTTTGCAAACCTGCGCCCGTTGCGGTTTATGTGCTGACTCATGTCATTATTATATTGCTGAAGCTCATCCTCACAACACCCCGGCATATAAATTGAATCTTCTTGTTCGTGCTTTTAATAAATTACAAAAGAAAGCAGGAAAAAGCTATTTGGACGAAACAATAGTAAATGAATGGATCGATACATTATTCGGACGCTGCACATTATGCGGACGCTGCGTCATAAACTGCACCATGGGAATAAACATCCCGCACCTTATTCGTTCCGCCCGTGGATCTTTGGATGCCGCCGGGCTGGTTCCGGTCGGACTTCAATCCACAGTGACCACAGCCTTGGATAAAGGAAATAATATGGGGATTTCCAAAGAGGACTGGCTGGAAACAGTGGAATGGCTCGAAGAAGAACTGCAGGACGATATGGATGATTCCGGAGCCTCTATTCCGGTGGATGTAAAGAACAGCCGGTTTCTCTATACCATAAATCCCCGTGAAGCCATGTTTTTCCCATTATCCATTTCGGCTGCAGCAAAGGTTTTTTATTCAGCCGGGGAAAGCTGGACCTTTTCCAGTGAAAATTTCGATGTAACCAATTATGGATTGTACTCCGGAAGCGACCGGGACGCAGGTAAAATGTCAAAAAGGCTGTCCGACTCTCTGCAAAAACTCAATTGCCGGGAATTAATTCTGGCCGAATGCGGCCACGGCTTTAACTCCAACCGCTGGGAAGCGCCGGAATGGCTGCAAAAGCATTATTCATTTCCTGTCCGCAGCATTATTGAAGTGATGGCTGATTATATTCGGCAGGGACGTCTCCGGTTGGATCCTGAAAAAAATTCAAAAACAGTCACGCTGCATGACCCCTGCAATCTTGTCCGTTTAGGCGGAATTATAGAGGAGCAGCGGTTTGTGCTGTCTCATAGTGTGAAAACCTTCGTTGAAATGTATCCAAACCGGGAGAAAAATTTTTGTTGCGGCGGGGGAGGAGGTCAGCTGGCGATGACCCGGTTTGCTGAAAGAAGGATGCAGGCCGGCCGCATCAAGGCGGATCAAATCAGGGAGACCGGCGCCGAAATTGTGGTCACACCCTGCCATAACTGCATTGATCAGCTTATGGAACTGAACAAGCATTATAAACTGAATATAGAAATCAAGACACTCACGGAAATGGTCGCCGAAGCCATTGCCTGATTTGTCATTTCAAAAATGGCCCTGATGAATCGTCTTGAGGAAAGCAGCGACGCAAGGATTTTATGCTGCTTCGGCGAATAAGACGGTTTCGTCTCTCCAGACAAAGGTCTTTAAGATTCCGGCGCCGCTTCGTTCCCCGGAATGACACGGGGGTCAATTTCATCTCATTTTCGCATCTGTGCGATTTCGCGGACGGCTTCAATTGCGGTTTGAATATCTTCTCCCGTATTAAAAGGACCGATGCCGAAGCGGACAGAACCGTGGAGTTTATCGGTTTCGATTTGTTTATGTACCAGGGGAGCACAATGAAGTCCAGTCCGGCAGGCGATGCGATAATCCACGTCCAGAATCGTTCCGGTATTCAAGGCTTCCATACCCATGATATTAAATGTTAAAACACCGATATGATCCGTTAAGTCATCCTGGATATATAGCTCAACCCCTTTGATATCCCTAAGACCGTCCCGCAGCATTCGAGTTAATTTCATTTCATGGTTATGTATATCGTGAAGGCTTCTATCTAAAATCCATTTAACACCTCGATGGAGTCCGGCCACGCCGACGGAATTAAGCGTGCCGTATTCCAGGCGGTAGGGATATTCATCCAGATGGGTCCGGACCGCTGACCGCACTCCGGTTCCTCCAGCCCGGGTATGACGAATTTCGATGCCTTCCCGGACACATAATCCTCCTATTCCGGTCGGTCCCAGCAGGGATTTATGACCTGTAAATGCCAAAATGTCAATATTCGAGTCTTGCATGTCAATGGGAATTTTCCCTGCAGATTGAGAGACATCGACGGCAAAAATAATGCCGTTTTCATGACAAATTCGGCCGATTGCCTTAACCGGCTGGATGGTTCCTATAACATTTGAGGCATGGTTTATAATGACCAATTTTGTATTTGATTTAATGGCTTTTTTAAAATCATCCGGATCGACAAAACCATTTTTATCGAATGGGATGTGATCAACCTCAACACCATGATACTTTTCCAAATGATAAAGAGGACGAATAACGGAATTGTGTTCCAGGGTAGTGGTGACAGCATGATCTCCCTTTTTAAGAATTCCCCAAATGATTAAATTAAGGGCATCCGTTGAATTATAGCCGAAGCAAAGCCGGTTGGGATCATCACCATTAAAAAACTCCGTTAAAAGATTCCTGGTTTCCTCAACCACCTCTCCGGCTTCCATACAAAGGTCATAGCCGGAACGGCCCGGATTAACACCAAAATTCCGGTAAAAGTTGTCCATGAACTGGTAAACTTCCTCAGGCTTGGGAAAGGATGTTGCCCCGTTATCGAGATAAATCAATTTTTCCATATATATTCTCCAAAAGAGGTTAGCCTGACTTATTACTTTGAAAATAAAGATTCCATTTCATCCTGAGGAGCGAAGCGGCGTAAGGATTTTGACCTGTTTCGCATGATGAATCGGTTCCATCCACTTGCGAAGCAGCATAAGATCCTCACGGCCTGCCGCCGCAGGCTTCAGGATGACATGTTGAATTATTTTCATTGTTCCGGGTGTGTTATACACATAATTAATTCATAAAAAATTGCGGTGTTTTTGCAATCTCTTATTTATCAGCTTTCGGCCCGTGAATAATTCAGGTTAGAAAAAAATTATACAAAACATTATATGAATATCCAATGTTTTTTTGTTTTTATGGGAAGAAAAATTGACGGACTTTTATAATTAGACTAAAATTTATAGTTTCAAATGCGCTTTTCCCCAACCATGGGTAAAGACTGAAGATATTTTTTAGAATGGGATTAAAGGAGAATTGATGTGATCATAAAGAACGAGGATGAAATCAAAAGCACGATTCCTGAGGATGATTCAATCAGGGGAGTGAGAAAAAAAGTTCTGATCGGTACCAAAGACGGTTCTGGCCGAATTATTATGAGGCGTTTTATTGTTCAAAGTGGCGGGAATACTCCTTGTCATTCCCATGATTTCGAACATGTTGTTAAAATTGAAAGCGGAAATGGAATTGTCATCGATAAGGAGGGTAAAGAATACCAGATTTCATCGGGGAACAGTCTTTTTATCCCGGCAAATGAAAAGCATCAATTCAAAAATACTAATTCTCAGCCGTTTCAATTTCTTTGTATCATCCTTAATCAAGGAAAATCCTGATAAAGGAACAGGCGATGAAAAAACGAATCAACAGGGCGATTGAATTTCTATTGGCTAGGGGAAACCTTCCCATCTTGTTTTGGTTAAAAAAGGACATCCTGGAAGTCCCTGTGGATAGAGAATTTAAAAATCTGCAAAAATATGCTGACAGGATCCGCATTCTCGAAGAACAAAACTCCAAAGGGTCTTGGTGTGAAAAAAAATATATCGGTCATCCCACCTTGGAAAAAACCCATTCAACCGTAGAAACTCTGCGAAACCTTTTCAAGCTTTATGACCTGGGATGTTCTAAAAAAGACAAAGCAATTCAAAAGGGAGCAGGCTATCTGTTTTCAACGCAAACCAAAGAAGGGGATTTCCGGGGCGCTTACATCCATGAGTATGCTCCCACTTATCATGCACTGATTTTAGAAATTGTCAGTTTGTTTGGATTTCATGATGCATCCGAAGCGGAAAAAGGATTTCAATGGCTGATGAAAAACCGTCAAGATGACGGCGGCTGGGCGATTCCGTACAGGACCGTTGAAAAAAAAGTATTTGAAAATCGATATGGAAAGAACAATGCTAACGAAAATGACAGTGCACCTATAAAACCAAATACATCAAAACCCTTTTCAAATGTAGTAACTGGAATGGTATTGCGGGCTTTGGCAGCTTCTCCTCAATGGAGAGAGCGTAAAGAAACAAAGAAGGGGGGAGCCCTTCTGTTAAAGGAATTTTTTAAACCGGATTATTATTCCGAGCAAAAAAGCGCTGCCGGGTGGAAAGATTTATCCTATCCATTTTGGGGAACAAATATATTAAGCAGTTTGGATTCCTTGTCGAAAATAGGATTTTCTCCTGAGAATGAAATTATCCAATCGGCCCTGCAGTGGCTGCTCCGAAAACAAAGGCCGCAGGGATATTGGGAAGCCAGGTTTAAAAAAGCGGAATTAGAAGATCACCTCTGGATAACGATTGCGGTGCTGCGCATGCTGAAAAGCTTCGACCTTATCGAATCCTGAGCTGGTGCTTCGCCCGGCTTATTCCTTTTAAGCATTAATTCGCAGCGAAGGGCCACACCAGCTTCACTCGGCCTGGTTAGTTAATATATTCTACAAAACGGCTGTTCATTTCATCGAGAATTTGATTCAGCCTGGTCTTGCAGCGGAGGAAGTCTTCGAATATCGAAGGCTCATTATGGGGAACATCGATATCAATATGATAATGCGAGAAATGGGGGCCTTTTATGCCGCAGCGTATATTCCGGATCAAGTTTTTTAGTTCCTGAGAACCGAATTTTCTTCCGCTGAGAATCTCCTGGGATTCCATTTTATAATGCTGAAAAACAGCCGCCCATTCGCGGTTGTTTCCCCGCCGCAGAATTCCAGCAATCTCATTAAGGATAAGGATCAATTCTTTGATCCGCCACATCTCCACCTGATTCATGAACATATGATGCCAGATATGAAAAAAAAAAGCGAGGGTTAGAGGTTAGAGAAATCCGGAGTTCCGGTTTTTTTTATAAACCCGGGTTCATCGCAATTTTCTTTTAAGCTCTTTATGGTCAAGTTAAAGACCGGGTGAATCTCATCTGGTGCGATCTCAGCCAGCGGTATAAGAGCAAACAGGCGCTCATGCATTCGAGGGTGGGGAATAATCAGGCCGGGGCTGGAAAAAACAAGGGTTTCAGCTAAAAGTATATCTATATCTATACAGCGGGAATGACCCGGAAGGGACGGTTTTCTGCCTATTTTTTTTTCAATCGATTTGAGTGCCTTGAGAAGAGATGCCGGATCAAGCGCCGATTCAACGACAGCAGCCATATTCAAAAACATGGGCTGAGCCTGAAATCCGATTGGTTCGGTCTCGTATAAAGAGGAAAGCCTGACAATAATGACTCCCTTTTTCGCCAGCAATGATAATGCTCTCTTAAGATGGAATTCCCGGTTTCCCATGTTGCTTCCCAAACCAAGGTGGTATCTCATTCTGTATCGACAATGTCTCTCAAATTCCCCGATTTTACTAGCGTCTTTATCATAACAAGTTACGGATTATGACGGAATAAGTTCTCCCTCGTAAATCAACTTCGCTTTTCCTGTCAATAAAACCTTTTGTTTTTTTTTGTCCCAATCGATTTCCATTCTTCCTCCTTGAGTCGAAACCTCCACCGGCGGTAAAAAATCCTTTTTCAGATGAACCAAAATCGCTGATGCAACGGCTCCGGTTCCACAGCTGAAAGTTTCAGCCTCTACACCCCGCTCAAAAGTACGGACCCTGATCGATTTTCGGGTAAGGATTTCAACAAAATCAACATTTGTGCCATGGTTGAATTCCGGGTGGAAGCGGTATTTTTTTCCTTCGGATTCCACATCCAAATCATCGAGATTATCAGTAAAGACAACAAAATGCGGAACCCCGGTGTTGATATATCCGGCTTCCTGATTGTCTGATTGAGGAAAAATCCGCTTATCCGGATCAATGGTTTTGGGATAGGGAAAAGAGATGGTGACAGAGTCACCCCGGCAAAACGCAAGATAAATGATTCCATTTATTTCAAAAGAAAGTTTGTCCCTAGTTAATTGTTTTTCGTAGGCGTACCGACTGATGCAGCGGGCACCGTTCCCGCACATTTCTGCAGGCCGGCCATCGGAATTATAATGCCGGTAAAGAATATCAGCGCGGGAACTGTTTTCCAGCAAAATGATTCCATCTGCACCGATAGAATGACGGCGCCGGCAGATGTCCCGGAAAAAATCCGTTTCCGCCCCGCTTAGACTTTTTTTTCGATTGTCGATCAAAATGAAGTCATTGCCGGCAGCGGCTGCTTTTGTGAATTTCATCTCCCTCCCAAAAAAATCGAGTTAAAAAGAAGCTTGAACGTTCCGTAGGATTGTGCACGGAACTGGACTGGAAAGCCGAGAAGAATGATCCGGCCTTGTCCCTTGGCAACATCCAGAATCGCGCTTTTTTCCCGGATAATTTTTTCTCCGTGAATCCATCCGCTCATAAGCAGGTGTTCTTTGGCGTATTTTGCAACGCTGTCCGGCCCGGATTTCAGCGTCATGCAATACGGAATAAGGAAATTCATATTGTTCCATGAGAAATCGCACCCAGCCTTCATCTGCATTTGCCACCCAGGATTGGTACAAACCTAATCTGGTTGTTTTTATTTCCATGGTTTCAGTCCCGGGTTTTCCGGAAATCCCAGTCACTTCCAAATTCAGCTCTTCAACGATGGCTTCCATGACAGAGCGATCAATACTGTTGGATAAAACCATAATGGTTCCGGCTGGAAAATTTTGATTATTGCGTGAAAAGGGTTCTTTCGCCCATAAAATACGCCCTCCGGCTTTTAAGATCCTGTTCATGGCTGTAAAGGAATTGTTTTCCTGATGGCTGAGAGCATAAGCATAACCCGGCCGGCCGGAAATTTTCCCCTTCCGGAAAACAATATTGTTCACCTGAGTCATTTGAATATTTAATGGGCTGCGGGAAGCATTGGTTTGAACACCGAATTGGTAGGGCAGGGTCCATCCCATTTGGTCATATGAGCTTAGCGGAGCACCATCAAATTCGACCGGACGGATAATTCCCTGCCAAAGGGCAGGATATTTACGTAAATCCGGATACTCCTGTTCCTCAAACATATTTTTGGCAAAAAGGCCGAATGGCTGGGAAGCTGGAATAATATATGTGCCTTGGGGATACTGGATACCTTCATGAACAAAATTCGACTGGCTTTCATACAGCTTAATGCCCAAAAGCTGCATTTTTTTTAACAGCAATTCGGCTGTCCCGGGATCATTCTGCTGCTTGGGAATAATCCAGCCGTAGGGAGGTTCGTTTTGAAAGCGTGAAATCACATCCTCAGCCATTTTGAACTTATTAAACAGCAGCTTTTCCCGGTAGCGGGAAGCAACATCCAGAACCGATTTGGACGCGGTTAAGCAATAATCCACCGCATCGCCAATACGCCACCAGCCGCCTTTCCAGGGATTAGGGTAAAAAGCAGACATGGTCATATCCTGATATTCTTCAGGGAAATCACGGACTGTATAAAAATGCGGAGTAGCGTACCGGTATAAAGCCGTCTCAGTCAAAATGGAAATAATATTATGAGAATCAACAACCTGGGTTACATACCCCGGATACCAGGTATCAAAAATGAGCCGGGAGATTGCGCCTTCTTTATTTTCAGCATCAAAAGCTTCTCCCATGGCGGATCCCACCATATTCTGCCATCGGACTACCAAGGGGTGCACATTAGGATTTGTGGGTTCGGCGTTGGGTGGTGTCCAGATTCGGGCCGGGAAGGGAGCGGTTTGATGGTGATTATACAAAATGACTGGAAACCATTCCTGGTTAACCAGCCGGGTTATATTTTGGGTTTCCACCAGATTGGCGATATAAGAGTCCCGGTTATTATCATGCCCGGCGAATATATGGTAAAGCCAGGGCATAGGGGAGACTTCATAAGGAGTCCCGACATGAGGGTGATACCATTCAGCTAAAAGATTCATGCCGTCTGGGTTAGCAAAGACCAAGACCAATATTGTTTCTGAAAGAATACGCCGGGTCTTCGCATCATTTCCGGTAACCAGGTCGTAAGCAAGCTGAATATTATGCTGTGCGGGAGCACATTCGGAGGCATGCAATCCTCCGTCTATATAGACTACGGCTTTTCCCTGCTTGGCCAAGTCAAGAGCGCTTTTTTCCGAAAGGCCCTGAGCCAAAGATAAACGGCGGGAAATTGATTTATATTTATCCAGCTGTTCCAAGTTCTCCGGCAGGGAAATGACGGCATAAATCATGTCCCGACCCATTGATGTTTTTCCAGCCTTGAACAGACGAATGCGGTCAGAATTTTCATCCAGGACCTGAAAATACTGCAACGCTTGGTCATAGGTGGCAAGGTGATAATCCGCGCCGACTTTAAATCCTAGAATATCCTCCGGTGGCGGAACCTGAGCCATAACAGACATAACACCGGTCAAACAGATCATGAAAAAACAAAAAAATCTTTTTTTTATTATATTCATTATTGCTCCTTTTTAATTGAAAGCCTCCTCAAAGTGGGTCACATCCACTTTATCTTTCAAGAAAATTACGGCTATGACATCAAACCTGCAGGGCATATTTTCAATATTATGTTTATGCAGATATCCAGCGGCGATTTTTTTTATCTGGCACTGTTTTGTAAAGGTTACCGAGTCTTCCGGATGACCGAAGCGGCTGCCGCGGCGGGATTTAACCTCAACGAAAACCAGCCCGCCATCCTTAGCGGCAATGATATCAATTTCCCCTCTAAACAAGCGGAAACCTTGCTCAATGATTCTGTAATTTTTTTTTATTAAAAGATCCAGCGCGATTTCCTCACCTTTGCGTCCCAGGTTATGCGGAGAGACGTTCATCCAGGCTTTTTTTTTAAACCAGGCTGTCATTTCTTTTTCCAGCGCACCCCGTCATTGGTATCTTCAAGGATGATTCCTTCCTGGAGCAATTCATCTCTGAGTTTATCAGCGAGGGTGAAGTTTTTTTCAGCCCTGGCTTTATTGCGTTCTTTAATTTTTTTCAGGGTTTCCGGCGGCAATTGGACATCTTGTTCCTCGGGCAATACAGCCAGTACATTGTTCCAGGTGTAGATGAGGTTTTTGAGTTCCCGGACGTTTCCTTCGAGGATTTCGTTTGTTTTCATCTTCTTATAAATGTTTTTTATAAACTCAAAAACCGAAGATAAGGCCATAGATATATTCAGATCATTTTCTAATGCGGAATCGAATTTTTCACCTGCCTCCTTTATAAACACGGAGGTATCGTTATTTTTTCCGGGTTCAAATGAACGGTGGTCCAATTCATACACGAAATCTTTGATTCGCTGAACGGAGGCGTGGGCCTGGTCAAGTGCGTCAAAAGTGAAATTGAGTGTTTTCCGGTAATGTGTGGACAGCAAGAGAAAACGCAAAGCCGCAGGATCGATATTCTTATTCAGAAGGTCTTTGATTGTATATTGATTGCCTTTGGACTTAGACATTTTTTCACCATCGACGATCAAGTGATGACAATGGATCCAGTAGTGTACAAAAGGTTTGCCGGAGGCGGCTTCAGACTGAGCGATTTCGTTTTCATGGTGGGGGAAAATATTGTCGATCCCGCCGCAATGGATATCGAACGTATCTCCCAGGTATTTTGAGCTCATGGCTGAACATTCGATATGCCATCCCGGCCGTCCGGGACCAATATCTGTTTCCCAAAAAGGTTCTTCTTGCTTAGGTGCCTTCCAGAGTGCGAAATCTTGAATATTTTCTTTTTCATATTCATCCGATTCCACTCTTTCTCCGGATTTAAGTTGTTCCTTATCGATTTTAGACAAACGTCCATAATCGCTGAAGCTGGATACATCGAAATAATAGGACCCTTCTTTTTGGTAAGCATATCCTTTTTTAAGGAGGGCTTTAATGATATTCACCATTTCCGGAATATGTTCAGTGGCTCTCGGGTATTGATCAGCACGGGATATATTCAAAGTGTCGATATCATTAAAAAAAGCCTCGATATAATTGCGGGTGTATTCACCGAGAGATTGATTTCGCTGATGAGCCCCTCTTATAGTCTTGTCATCCACATCCGTTATGTTCATGACATGATGAACGTTAAAACCTTTATGCTGCAGAAACCGTTTCAAGAGATCCTCAAAGACATAGGCACGAAAGTTTCCGATATGAGCAAAGTCATAAACTGTAGGGCCGCATGTATATAACCCGGCTTCACCTGCTTTAAGCGGATGGAAAACATCAATTTTTCCTGATAAGGTGTTGAAAAATTTAATCATGATTTATCCTGTTGATTTTTTATTATTGAAAATATTTCCTTTAAGGTCAACATCATTTTAAAATTTATTGACCCTGAGTTTGCAGTTATGCCATAATTTATTTTTTGAAGGGAATCATTTAATGAATACTGAAAAAAATCAAACCATCATAGGTATCCGCCGTGAAGACAAAAACATCTGGGAGCGCAGGGTTCCCCTGATTCCATCCCATGCGCGGGAACTTATTCAGGAGCACGGGATCCGCATCTTGATTCAGCCGTCCCGGACCCGGGTTTTCGCGGACGAAGATTACAGGCGGGAAGGAGTGGATGTTAAAGAAGATCTTTCTCCATGCAGCATCATCCTGGCTGTCAAAGAAATTCCGGTCGAACTGATCATGAAGGGCAAGGTTTATCTGTTTTTTTCTCATACTATTAAAGGGCAGTCGCAAAATATGCCCATGCTGAAGATATTAATGGACAAACAATGCACGTTAATCGAGTATGAGAAGATTACAGATGGAAGCGGCCGGCGCTTGTTATTCTTTGGAATTCAGGCCGGCCAAGCAGGAATGGTGGAAGTTCTTCATGCATTAGGACAAAAATGGGCCGTGGAAGGAATTGATACGCCTTTAATTCGAATTGACCAGCCGCACAAATATCAGAGCCTGGTTGAGATAAAAGAAAAAATCAAAAAAATCGGGTGGGAGATATATAACTCCGGCCTGGATCCTAAGCTCAAACCCGTTATCATCGGATTTGCCGGATACGGCCGGACATCAGCTGGGGCTCAGGAAATATTTGATTTGCTGCCGCATAAAGAAATCAAGCCTGCTGATCTGCCGTCCTTTATGGAAAGCGGTGATTTTGCGTCTCACCGTTTCTATAAAGTTGTTTTTAAAGAAGAAGATATGGTTCATCCAAAAAGTACGGACATCCCTTTCTCCTTGGAAGATTACTACCAGTCTCCCGGCAAATACAGATCTAAGTTCGACAGCTATCTCCCATATTTGAGCGCTGTGGTTAATTGTATATATTGGACTCCCAAATATCCACGCTTTATTACTCAGGAATCCTTGGAAAGGCTATTCAGAGACAGTGAGCTCCCCAGATTGAAGGTGATTGGTGATATATCTTGTGATATTGAAGGTTCTATTGAGTGTAACTTTTATTCAACAACCCCCGACCAGCCTTTTTACATCTATGATCCTGTAGAAAGAAAAAAATCCAATGACATTCGCCATAAAGGGATTGCATTGATGACAATTGATAACCTTCCGGCCGAAATTCCATTGGAGTCATCCGCTTTTTTCAGCCAAGCATTGAAGCCTTTTCTCCCATCACTCGCTCGAAGCGATTTTTCAAAGGCCTTTGAGAATATTGAGCTGCCGGCTCCAATTCGAAGAGCCGTGGTGCTTTATAAAGGAGAATTGACTCCAGATTACCGGTATTTGAATAAATTCATTTGAGCCTAAAGGATACCATTATGACAAAATCACAAAATAAACATGAAGTATTGGTTTTGGGAGCCGGATCCGTCGCACCACCGGTGATTGATTATTTTTTAAAAGAGCCCGGAATCGAAGTTATACTGGCCGATCAGTATAGGACACGGGCTGACAAGCTAATTGAGGGGCATCCTTCCGGAAAAGCTGTATGTTTAGATATTCAGGAAGACAAGGATTTGCAGGCAGCGGTTTCTTCAGCGGATATTGTTATCAGCCTTCTTCCTTACACATTTCATTCACGGATAGCTGCAGCCTGCCTGACGCACAAAAAAAATTTACTCACCGCATCCTATGTCAGTGAAGAATTAAAAAGCCTGGACCGTGAGGTGAAAGAAGCGGGACTTTTCTTCCTGAACGAGATTGGCTTGGATCCCGGACTTGATCATATGGAAGCCAAAAGGATTATTGACCGGGTTCAGAAAAATGAAGGGGAAGTTGAGGCATTTCTTTCTTTCTGCGGCGGACTTCCAGCTCCCGACGCCAATGATAATCCGTTCGGGTACAAATTCTCATGGAGCCCCCGGGGTGTACTGCTGGCGGGAAAAAATAACGCCGATTATTTACTTGACGGGCGTAAAATGCATATCCCAGCCAACCGGTTGTTTAAACAGACCATGCGGATACCGGTAGAAAACATCGGAGAGCTGGAAGGCTATCCGAACCGCAATTCACTTTCTTATATCAATCTCTACGGTATTCCCAATGTGAAAACCATGCTGCGCGGAACGCTTCGATATCCGGGATGGTGTGAGTTCATGGACTTGGCTCAATCCAGCGGCCTTCTGAACGAAAATGAAATGGACTGGGTAGGATTTTCACATCAAGAATTTTTGCGGCTGGTTACCGGGATCGGCGCCGCCGGAGATATTCGGGCTGCAATAGCATCCGAGTTTAACATAAAACCGGATTCATTCTTCATACACTGTTTGGAATATCTTGACTTGTTCAGTAAAAAAACCCTGCCTCTGCGAAAAGGTTCCCCTTTGGATATTATGGTTCATTTGATGGAGGATAAACTTAAATATAAAGCCAGAGAGCGGGATATGATAACGCTGAAACATTCCTTTTCTGTTTCTTATCCGGATGGCTCCAGAGAAAAAATTACGTCTACTCTCCTTGATTTCGGCATTCCCGGAGGAAGTACCGCTATGGCAAGGACAGTCGGGTTGCCGGTTGCGGCGGCCGCAAAATTGATATTGGAAGGATCCATCCGGAAAACCGGAGTGCATATTCCTGTCACTCCGGACATTTATTTGCCGCTCCTCAAGGAAATGGAACAGGAAGGGATTTCTTTTAAAGAGAAAATAGAACAGCTCACATAAGCTGGATTATTAGCCTGCTTTACTCGTTTGGAAACGACAGCGCAGCTTTCGTCCTTGAGCCAAGCGTTCTAATCCGGATATGGGCAACGGAGAAGCATAATAAAGCGAGCCGACCGAACAGATTGAACAGACCTAGATAAGCTTAGATGGACTAAAAGTACGCGATGAGCACGAGCGAAGCGAGCATAACGATGCTGTCTAAGATTCCCGCTGCTTCCCTCCGGGAATGACATAGGGGTCATTTTCATTATTTGAAGTGAATTATTCTCATGATGAATTCATGGTAAAATATTATGTACTCACTTTTTTGGAGGAAGAAAAAATGAAAAGAAAAGCATATGTAGCTGGGTATTTCTATCCTTCCGGAAAAAAAGAATTGAGTGATATGGTTTCCGGATATATTGATTTACGCTTAGAAAAAAAATATGCTGTTGCCGTGATATGTCCCCATGCTGGTTTAATATATTCAGGCAAAGTAGCCGGCGCGGTTTATTCCTCTGTTAAAATGCCGGATACAATAATATTGCTTGGTCCCAGCCATGGATATATGCCTAATAAAGCGGCTATAATGACCAACGGAAAATGGGAAATCCCATTAGGGGATATTCCTGTGGAAAATCAATTGGCGGCGGATATCACAAAAAATGCTTCCTGGGTCAAAGAAGACAGCGAAGCTCATGCCCGGGAGCATTCTCTGGAAGTGCAGCTGCCGCTTATAAAATATTTAAAACCAGAGTTTTCCATGGTTCCAATATTAATTTCCTATAATGCAGATTATTCTGATTTAATAGAATTGGGTAAAGCCATAGCAGCAAGCGTTAATAGTTATGATAAAAATGTATTGATTGTTGCCAGCACGGATATGAGCCATCAAGTTTCTCAAGAAACAGCTAAAGAACATGATTTTATGGCAATAGATGAAATTTTGGAAATGCAGCCTGAAAAATTATACGAAGTTGTACGGGAAAATAATATCAGCATGTGCGGATTTCAGCCGACGATTGCAGCTATGGTGGCAGCCCAGGTATTAGGTGCCGAAAAGGCTGAATTGATTCAATATCAAACTTCGGGGGATGTTACCGGCGATTATAATGAAGTTGTGGGGTATGCCGGCATTCGTATCCGCCAGTCTGAATAATTCAGAATAAGTCATAGAGCAGGCGGAGCAAAAAATCAGATTGTTCTCTGATTTGGCTGCAGATGTGTATGTTGACTTTTTTTCAGCATAAATGCTATAAAAACAGGAGGAGAAGACCCTTGAAGTCCGAAAATTTTAGAGATAAAGACAGATACATTTTTAAACTGATTGTTGAAAATTACTTAAAAATCGGAAAACCTGTCAGCTCTGGATTAATTGCGGATAAGGACAAGGTGGACGTTTCCTCTGCAACAGTTAGAAATATTATGGTCAAGCTGGAAAACCGGGGCTATCTAAAGCAGCCCCATACTTCCGCCGGCCGTGTGCCGACGGATTTAGGTTTGCGGTTCTATGTAAACAGCCTGTTGGAAGATGCATTCCAAGATATTCATGCTGTTGATTATTCTCTGGATGATATTCGTTCGAAAAAGTTCGATTTCCGCTCTCTTTTGAATAAAACATCAGAAATGTTATCAGAATACTCAAATAATATGGGATTTGTCATATCTCCCAGGATTTCACGGTTAAACTTTAAACACGCGCGTTTTATTAAAATCGGTGAAGATAAGATTCTCCTGATTTTAATCACAACATCCAATATGGTTGTCAATGAGATTGTAGAGACATCGGCCTATTTTTCTCAAACAGAACTGGATAAGGCGTCCCATTTCATGAATCAGAACTTCCAAGGAAGGACATTAGAATTCGTTAAAGGTTACCTCATGGAACAGGTGCCGAAATATCGAGTGAAGTTCGAGGACGGTTTAGAAAAAATATCAATCTTAATTAAGGCCTATTTTAAGCAAGAATGTAATCGGAGCGATATTTTTATGCAGGGAACATCAAAATTATTGGAAAAACCAGAATTGTTCAGCATGGAAAAGCTCCAGTCCCTTTTTCGTAATTTTGAGGAAAAATCTAAGCTGGCAAGATTATTATCTGAGTTTATTAGTTTGGACAGAGTGAAAGTTTTGATAGGAACGGAAGTTGACATTCCCGATATTTCCGAGTGTTCCTTGATTCTTTCTCATTATGGAACGGAAAATCAGATACTTGGAAGTTTAGGAATTTTAGGGCCGAAAAGACTTCCTTACAAAAAAATCATCCCGTTAGTGGAGTGCGTTGCCAAAAAACTAAGCCAAACCTTTAGTTATAATCAGTAATCAATAGGAGGACATTTTTATGGACAAGAAAATAAAGGACGACACTGATATAAAAAAAACCAAGAATCAGGATGAAAATGATGTTGAGATCGAATACATCGATGAGCCGGAATCAAACTTTCAGGATGAAAACCGTGATGACCATGAGCAGGATGGCAATCCGGAAACATTAAAGAAAGATTTGGATGAGGCCCGGGAAGAAGCAAAGAAATTCAAAGAAGAATATCTCCGGGCGGCGGCGGAAAATGAAAATCTCAGAAAAAGAACGGAGCGAGAAAAAAGTGAATTTTATCAATATGCCCTGAGTGAAATAATAAAAGACTTTTTAACGGTACTGGATAACTTTGAAAGGGCGTTGGAAAGTGACGATGAGAAAAACGGAGAAAGTTTCCGGGAAGGGATTGAACTGATTTACCGCCAATTTATGGATGTGATGAAAAAACAGGGAGTCAAGCCTATTGAAATAAAAGAAAAAGAATTTGACCCGAGGCTTCATCAAGCATTTGCCAGTGAAGAATCAGCGGATGTCGATGAACCGGAGGTGAGTGAAATTTTACAAAAGGGATATATGATCCATAATAGATTGCTGCGCCCGTCTTTGGTGAAAGTAAAGATTCCGAAGAAAGAGGGATAAGCCATGGGTCAAGTCATTGGAATTGATTTAGGGACAACATATTCCTGCGTCGCTTGCCTGGAGTCCAACCGGCCGAAGGTTATCCCCAATTTGGAAGGCTTTATGACAACTCCGTCTGTCGTCGGTTTCACAAGTTCGGGTGAAAAACTGGTGGGAAACCCGGCTCTGCGCCAAGCCATTACAAATCCCGATAATACATTTTTTGCTATAAAAAGATTGATTGGGGGTAAATTTGACTCCAGAGAGGCACGGGAAACCCAGGAAAGAATTCCATACACATTAACTGAGGCGGCTAACGGCGATGTAATGGTTAAAAGAGGGGACCAAGTGATAAGTCCCCAGGAGATTTCAGCGTATATACTGGAATATTTGAAGAGATGTGCGGAATCTTACTTTGGTGAAGAGATTACGGAATGCGTAATCACCGTGCCGGCTCATTTCAATGATCATCAACGCCAGGCTACCAAAGACTCCGCCCGGATTGCCGGTTTGGAAGTTTTAAGGGTAATCAATGAGCCTACTGCCGCAAGTTTGGCATACGGTCTGGACAAAAAAGAAGATGTGAAAGTAGCTGTATATGATTTAGGAGGAGGAACATTTGATATAACTATTTTGGAGATTGAGAACGGAATATTTCATGTTCTCTCTACCAATGGTGATTCTTTTCTGGGCGGAGAGGATTTTGATAACCGCATTCTCGATTGGATATTAGAGGAATTCAAGGAGGAAACCGGAGTAGACCTTGCCCAGAATAAATTGGCGCTGCAGCGGATAAAAGAAGCCTCGGAAAGATCAAAAAGGGAGCTGTCTTTTACCATGGAGAGCGAAATTAACCTTCCCTTTATATGTTCTTCAAACTCGGTATCCAAACATATCCGCAGAAAACTGACGCGCATGAAACTGGAACAATTAACCCGGGATTTGGTGGAAAAAACGTTTCCATATATGGAGCAGGCTTTTACCGACTGCGGCTTGGAACCGGAAGATATAAATGAAATACTGCTGGTTGGAGGGCAAACCCGGATGCCGCTGATAAAAAAAATGATAGCGGACTATTACCGCCAGGAGCCGGTAGAAAAAATCAATCCGGACGAAATTGTCGCAATGGGAGCTGCAATTCAAGGAGGAATTCTTCAAGGAAAGATGACCGATCTGGTGCTCCTTCTGGATGTGACTCCGTTGTCCCTGGGAATTGAAACAGAAAAAGGGGGCTTTACGCGCATTATTGACAAGAATACCACTATTCCAACAAAAAAAACCATGTCATTCACCACTGTAGAAGATAATCAGCGGCGGGTTCGGGTCCATATTCTTCAAGGCGATCAGGAAGAAGCGGAAAAAAATATATCCTTGGCTGTTTTTGATTTGGTGGGAATCGGGTTGGCTCCGGCTGGAGTGCCGCAGATAGATGTGACTTTTGAAATAGATTCAGATGGATTGGTTAAAGTCTCCGCCATGGATATGTCGACCGGACATAGGCAGGAAATTGAAGTCAAGCCGTCATCAGGATTAAGCAAAGATGAAATCAATACGATAATACGTCGTACTGCACAAAAATCTGAAATCGAAAAAGGTAAGGAGGAGAATTCCGGGAATGAATGACTTAGATTATTATGAAGTGCTGGGTGTCGCGCGAACCGCGTCATCCGAAGAAATAAAGAAGGCCTACCGCCAACAGGCCTTAAAATACCATCCGGATCGAAATCCGGGAAACCAGGAAGCTGAGGATAAATTTAAAAAGGCTGCCGAAGCCTATAGCATTCTTATTGATACAGAAAAACGGTCCATTTATGACCGGTATGGCCAGGCCGGTTTAAAGGGGGAGGGATTCGGAGGATTCTCCGGATTTGATTCGTCCGTATTTCATGGATTTGAAGATATCCTGGGAGATTTTTTCAGATTTGGATTCGGTGATATTTTTGGAGGTGGAAGACAAAGAAGGCACCGGTCTCAGGCCGGCCGGGATTTAGCGCTTGAAGTTAAACTTACTCTTGAGGAGGCTGCTTTCGGCATTGAAAAAAATGTTAAGCTGAACCGGGCTGAGCAGTGTCCTGCGTGTGACGGAAGCGGCATGAAGCCGGGGACTGAAAGAATTAATTGTCCCCAATGCAGCGGAAAAGGTCAAATCCGATATCAACAGGGATTCTTTACAGTAGCCCGGGAGTGCCCCCGCTGTCATGGAGCCGGAGATGTCATAGCCAATCCCTGCAAAGAATGTAATGGGACAGGGAAGGTGAAAAAGAGAAAATCGGTTGAATTTAAAATTCCGCCTGGGGTTGAAGATGGAATGCGGCTGCGGGTTTCCGGTGAGGGAGAAGCCGGGACGCAAGGAGCGCCCAGGGGAGATTTGTTTGTGATCATTCGCGTGAAACCCCATGAAATATTCCAACGGGAGGGAAGCGACTTATATTGCGAAACCCATATTTCATTTCCGAAAGCCGCTGTAGGCACCAAAATCGAAGTGCCGACTTTGGACGGAAATGAAACCATGGAAATTCCAGCCGGCACGCAATCCGGGAAAATTTTAAAGATGAAAGGAAAGGGGATCCGCAATATTAATAATCATCAAAAAGGTGACTTATTCATTCAGGTTCATGTGGATACACCTGAAAAGCTGACACAGGAACAGCAGGAATTATTAATAAAATTTGCTGAATCCAGGGGAGAAAATCTGGAAGAGGTGAATAAGAATATTATTAATAAAATCAAGAATCTATTTCATTGACAGCTAAACGTTTTTTCGCTGCGGCAAGTCAAATCCAACCGCCGCATATTTTTCTTGAGGGAAGGGAACATCATCATCTCAGCCGGGTTGTCCGGATACAGGCTGGACAAAAAATTGAAATTTTTGATGATAAGGGAATTTTATATTCGGCACGGATAGAGCATATCGATTCTTCCACAACCAGGCTCCGCATTCTGGAATCATTTAATCCCAATGGATTCAATCTAAAATTAATTTTGGCGCCGGCCTTAATTAAAGCTAAAGCCATGGAGTTTGTCATACAAAAATCCACGGAGCTGGGCGCTGCATGCATTTCACCGGTTGTCACCGACCGGTCTGTGGTTAAATTCGAAGGGAATATACAAAAAAAACTAACACGCTGGAAAAAAATTATTCTTGATGCAGCCAAGCAAAGCGGCCGGACGGATTTGCCTGAGATAAAAAAACCTGTGCCGTTAACGGCCTTTTTGGAAGCAAAACATAGCGGAGCAGGGTTTTGCTTAAGCCAGCAAGCGGATAACACTCTTAAAGATGTTATTCTTGATTCATCTCCTCCTGAAGATGATGTTCTGCTTTTAGTGGGGCCGGAAGGAGACTGGACAGACCCGGAAAAAAAGACTATAGTTCAGCACGGGTTCCGAATGGCCAGTTTAGGCCGGATGACATTGCGATCGGAAACAGCTGCGATCAGCGGTTTGGCCATCATTTCTCACTTCTGGATGAGTTGAGATGTTTTTACAGGGACAAAAAGTCGGAAAATATCAGATATTACGATCATTGGGAAGCGGAGGTTTTGGCGCGGTCTATTTAGCTAAAGACACTTGGCTGAATATTCCTGTTGCTATTAAAGTTCCGCATAAACAATCCGTGGAACTCTTTAAACTTCTCAAAGAACCCCGTTTGCAGGCTGCTCTGAATCACCCGAATATAGTCAGAATGCTGGCGGCGGAAAAGGAAGACAAAGTTTTCTTTATGGTGATGGAATATATCCGGGGAAAAACTTTGGAAAAAGTTCTCGAAAAAGAAAAAATTTTAAATTATGAAAAAGCCGCTGCATATATACTCCAAATTTGTGATGCGGTATATCATGCGCATGAAAACAGGATAATTCACCGCGATCTTCGTCCATCTAATATTATGCTCAATGAAGATGATACGGTGAAAATAACAGATTTTGGAACATCCGCCTGGTTGAATAAGGTTCCTTATGCCTCAACTAGGATTGGTTCTCCGCCCTATATGGCGCCGGAGCAATTTTTGGGGAAAGCTTCCTTTCAATCCGATATTTATTCAATCGGGTGTATTTTTTATGAAATGATAATCGGAAGGCCGCCGATTTTTGATCCGGACCCTTTCAAAATCTTAGAAAAAGCCAAACAAGGTAAGATTACCCCTCCTCGTATCAAAAACAGCCACTTGCCCCGTGAAATTGACACCATAATCATGAAATGTCTTCATTCTGATACCGGAAACAGATATCAAGGGGCTGGAGAAATCATTGAAGCATTGGAACGTTTCCGGGGAAAGGATGCAAAAAAAACTGAAATCGACGATATTCGCCGGAGGATTCAGGCCAGGGAGCACAGGCAAAATGCATGCTGCTGGAATTGCCGCAAACCGCTTCCCTACAAGTCAACCCGGTGCCCGTATTGTAATGAAGAAAATTGACTTGGAAATGTTATTCGGATAAGATGAAATTTCAAAAATTAGCCTGCATATTCCATAATTATATTTAATAAAGGCCTGCATTGGCCGGCAGGAATAAATCATAAAGGAGAGATGATGAGCCCTTTTAATGAAAACAGCCGAATATGGATGAATGGAGAATTTATTCCATGGAAAGACGCCCACATTCATATTGCTTCTCATGTGATTCATTATGGAAGCTCTATTTTCGAGGGTTTCCGGACCTATAAAACTATAAATGGGTCAATCATATTTCGTCTCAATGCCCACGTTAAAAGATTGTTTAATTCCTGTAAAATTTACCGGATGGAGATTCCTTACTCCCAGGAGCAAATCAATCAAGCTATTATTGAATGTATAGAGCTGAACCAATTTAAAGAATGTTATGTCCGGCCTATCGTATACCGGGGATACGGGACACTGGGGGTCAATCCTTTTCCCAACCCCGTAGATTGCGCTATTATGGTCTGGGAATGGGGAAAATACTTGGGGGAAGAAGCACTTAAAAGCGGCGTGGATGTCCGGGTTTCTTCCTGGAAAAGAATGGCTCCGAATACCTTTCCCGCTTTAGCCAAAGCCGGGGCTAATTATATGAATTCCCAATTGATTAAGATGGAATCCGTCAAAGAAGGCTATATTGAAGGCATTGCACTTAATAATGCTGGTTTTGTAAGTGAGGGAAGCGGAGAAAATATTTTTGTGGTGAAAGACGGCAGCATTTATACTCCTCCCTTGTCTTCTTCCATTCTTCCCGGCATCACCAGAGATTCAGTCATTATCCTCGCAAAGGAAATGGATATGCCGGTCATCGAGACCGAAATACCAAGAGAAATGCTTTATATTGCTGATGAGATCTTTTTTACCGGTTCTGCTGCAGAAATAACCCCTGTCAGGTCGATTGACAAGATCGAAATCGGAGAAGGAAAGCGCGGCCCTGTAACGGAAAAGCTGCAAGAAGCCTTTTTTGGATACATCAGCGGGGAGCGCAAAGATACATATAAGTGGTTGACACGGTTATATAATGAAGGATGAAAAAACCAACAAGGGGGGGTAAGCCATGGATATTGATGAATTATTAAAAATCGCTATTGAGAGTGATGCCTCCGATCTCCACGTCAAGGCGGGAAACCATCCGGTTATCAGGATACATGGAGAATTGAAGATTTTAAATGAGTATCCAAAATTAACCCCTCAGATGACGGGAGAACTGGTAAAACAGGTAACCACTGAATACCAGATGGCCGATTTAGAAAAGAATCATGATATTGATCTTGCATACAGCCTGCCGGGTTTCGGTCGTTTCAGAGGCAGCATTTACCGCCAGCGGGGCTCGTATGCTATGGTGCTCCGGATTATTCCCCTTGAGATCATGACAATAAAAGAGCTTCTCTTGCCGGAAGTGTTGGAAACCATTGCAAATGAAAGCCGGGGATTGGTCATGGTCACCGGAACAACCGGTTCCGGAAAAACAACCACATTAGCGGCGATGATCAATCATATCAATCAGCGGAGAAAGGAAAACATTATCACGATTGAAGACCCGATCGAATATCTCCATCCGGATAATCAAAGCTCGATCAGTCAGCGAGAGGTTGGTTTTGATGTGAAATCATTTTCCCGTGGATTGCGGGCCTCCCTGCGCGAAGACCCGGACATTATTTTGGTCGGAGAAATGCGTGACCATGATACAATCAGCACAGCTTTAACAGCAGCGGAAACCGGCCATCTCGTGATGAGCACTCTGCATACAACCGATGCCCCGGAGACAATCAACCGCGTGGTGTCGGTATTTGCCCCCCACCATCAGCGTCAGGTGAGACTGCAGCTTGCCAGTATCATCAAAGCCATTATTTCCATGCGTCTGATTCCACGCAAAGATGGAAACGGGCGGGTGCCGGCTGTTGAAGTCATGATCAATACACCCTATATTGCAGAATGCATTCAAGATAAAGAAAAAACCGTTCTTATTCGGGATGCTATCGCTTCCGGTGTTTCCCAATACAAAATGCAGACATTTGATCAATCCATTTATAAATTATATCAAAATGGGTATATAACATACGAACAGGGAATGCGTTATTCATCCAGCCCTGATAATTTCAAGCTTCGCGTTATGGGCATTCAAGCTTCACGTGATATTGCGATGGAAGATATGGAAAAAGAAATGGGGAACATGGACCGGGAAGAAGAATAAACTTATCATACGGACAGAAGGATATATATGAAGGCACAGGAAATCAGAGACCGTTTTTTGAATTTTTTTTCTGACAGGGGCCACAAAATTGTCGAGAGTTCGTCTCTATACCCGAAGGATGACCCCACCCTCCTTTTTACAAATGCGGGGATGAATCAATTCAAAGATGTGTTTCTGGGATTGGAGAAACGAAGCTACAAGAGGGCGGTTTCCGTGCAAAAATGCATGCGGGTCAGCGGAAAACATAACGATTTGGAAATGGTTGGAAAAACAAGCAAGCATCATACGTTTTTTGAAATGCTGGGAAATTTTTCATTTGGAGATTATTTCAAAAAAGAAGCGATTTCTTTGGCATGGGAATTGATGGCGCAGGAATACGGCTTTCCTGAAGACCGGCTTTACGTCACTGTATTCAGGGACGACGAGGAAGCTTACAATATTTGGAAGAAGGGAATACGAGTTTCCGAGGATATGATATTCCGCATGGGAGAAGAAGACAATTATTGGAGCATGGGTGAGACAGGCCCTTGCGGGCCCTGCTCGGAAATTCACTATGACTTAGACCCGTCGATGGGGGGGAATCCCCAAGAGCTGATTGAGAAAGGACATGAACGCTTTGTTGAATTATGGAATTTAGTATTCATGCAGTTTAACCGGAATAAGGATGGATCAATCCGGAAATTACCTTCTCCATCCATCGATACGGGGATGGGATTGGAAAGAATGGCGGCCGTGCTTCAGGGGAAAAAAAACAATTATGAAACTGATTTGTTTGTCCCTCTGATTGAAAAAACCTCTGAAGTCGCTGGAATTGAATTCCCAAGTGATGATAAAAACCGGGTTCATTTGCAAATCATTGCAGACCATATGCGGGCTGTGACTTTTTTAATCGGTGACGGGATAATGCCTGCCAATGACGGTCGAGGCTATGTCTTGAGAAGGCTGATCAGACGATCATTTCGTGCCGGCCAGAAAATGGGATTAGATAATCCGTTTCTTTATTCTTTGGTGAGCGTTGTTTGCGATATAATGAAGGACAGCTACCCTGAATTAATGAAATCCGCTGAGTATATTTCTCAAGTTTGCCTGGCGGAGGAAGAAAGATTTACCAACACCTTAACATCCGGCCTTAAAACTTTCGACCGTTTTATCGCTGAAGCCAAAGAAAAAAAACAATCTGTCCTTTCCGGTGATCATTTGTTTAAATTGTATGACACATACGGGTTTCCGATTGATTTATCACGGGAATTGGCTGAAGAAGAAGATTTATCTGTGGATGAAAAAGGATTTTTCCAGGCTCTGGAAGAGCAGCGCCGCCGGGCAAGAAAGTCCTGGAAAGGAGACGCCCAACAAAAAGAAAGACAGATTTACGAGCCATTCTCAGACCTGGAAGTTCAATTTGTCGGGTACGGCCAGTCTGAAATTTCTGAAGCGGAGGTTCTTGGAATTTTAAAAGACGGAAAATCCGTGGATGCCCTTAGCGAGGGAGAAACGGGGGAAATTTTTCTGGACAGGACGCCTTTCTATGCGGAAGCCGGGGGGCAAGTCGGGGATAAAGGAAGAATATTTTCCGCACATAGCCGGGCGGATGTCCAAACAGCTTATTTTCCCATTCCTGAATTGATTTCACATAAAGTTAAAATAAAAAAAGGAGAGATTCATTCTGGAGATAAAGTGAACGCGGAAATCAATCAATCTCAGAGATGGGCCATCAGCAAAAATCACACCTCGACACATCTTCTGCATGCATCCCTGCGAAAAATATTGGGATCTCATGTTAAGCAGTCAGGATCTCTTGTTTCACCTGATCGGCTTCGTTTTGATTTCACTCACTACTCCTCGTTGACAGCAGATGAAATCGAACGGGTGGAAGCCGTGGTTAATGAAAAAATTCAGGAGGACATCCCGGTAGATATAAAAGAGACAACTCTGGAGGAAGGTATAAAATCCGGAGCGGCGGCGATATTTGATGAAAAATATGGGGAAAAAGTCAGGGTAGTGACCGTCAATGATTTCAGCAAGGAATTGTGCGGAGGAGTGCATGTCAGGCGCACAGGAGAGATCGGTGTATTTAAAATTAAATCCGAAGGAAGTATCGCTGCTGGAATGAGAAGGATAGAAGCCGTAACTGGAAAATGCGCCCTGTCATATTTTCATGAAAATGAAATAGTGCTGAAGGAAATCCAGGATTTGCTGCAAGCTCCACGGATGGACTTAGTCAGTCAGGTAGAAAAACTTCAGGAAACCATAAAAGAAAAAGAAAATGAATGCGCATCATTGCGACGGAAAGTTGTCAATATAAGCGGCAGGGAAGAGAATAAAAACATCCATAATATCAATGGAATTTCAATTTTAACCCAGCGGATCGACGGTTTAAGTCAGCCTGAATTGCGAAGCCTCGCTGATACGCACCGGCAAAAGATTGGTTCCGGAGTAGTGATTTTGGGAACGGTTACAGAAGGGAAAGCCCTGCTGGTAGCGGCCGTCACGAGCGACCTGACGGCAAGAGTAAAAGCCAGTGATATCATAAAGAAAATTGCTCCGGTTGTGGGCGGCGGAGGGGGAGGCAGGCCGGATTTTGCCCAGGCCGGAGGATCGAACCCAGGAAAAATGGATCAGGCCCTTACGGCTGGTTTTGAATTTCTGAAGTCATTTCTTGATGGATAAAGATAAAATTCACCCCTAAAGGGGATTGATTGCAGGCTTTGAGTTAGTTAATTATGGAAAGATGATAAACTGCAGGGAGAATCTTTTGCTTATATTTTCATCCATCCTGATATTGACAACTGCGTATTTATTCCCGGCGGATGCCCCTCCTCCTTCAGGAAAATATAATTATATCATCGAAAAAGCCGCCCAAAAATATGATTTGCCCGCCAAACTGATACATTCCATAATCAAAGCGGAATCCAATTATAACACCTATGCGGTTTCATCCAAAGGGGCCGCCGGTCTGATGCAGTTGATGCCTGAGACCGCTGAACAATATGGTGTGAAAGATAGATTCGATCCGACTGAAAACATAGAGGGTGGAACTAAATATCTGAAAGACTTGATAAAAATTTATGATCAAAACCTGGAATTGATTTTGGCTGCTTACAATGCGGGACAGGAAGCCATCAAAAAATATAAAGGCATCCCGCCCTATCCGGAAACAATCAATTATATTGAAAAAGTAAAATCTTCATATGGGCGAAAGGATGTTCATACAAGGACAAAAATATACAGATACTATGATAAAGACGGCCGGTTGGTTCTCACTAATAACCAGGCATTATATAGGGCCAACAAACATCGGATTAAATAAAAGCTTTTACGGGAAACCGGCCGGGAAGCATATCGAATTTAATCGGAGTCTGACCCAATTGTTCACCATCAACTTCAATTAAAGCTTGATTGCCGGTTTCCATTGAATAAACACGAATCTCCTCTCCGCGCATCCAATCTATTTTTGGATGACTCAAGTGCTTTCCCGCATAAAGCCGCCACGCGTTCAAAAAGAAATCAGCTAAATGCATACTTTTGACTAAGATCACGTCAAATAAGCCATCATCCAAAACCGCATGCGGAGCAATTTTCATTCCTTTTCCAAATATGCGGCCATTAGATACCGCTCCAATCATGTATTTTTCCAGGGGAAGGATTTTGCCGTCTATTTCAATGTTCAGCGTTTTGTGCTTAAATGCCGCGATAACCGAAATCAAACAGAATAAATATGATCCAGCCTTACGTTTGAGTCTCATCTGGTTTACTTTTCTAACGACCTCACCACCGATTCCAAAGTCTGTGATATTCAGGAAATATCTTTTTTCTTTAATCCCTTCCTTATTATGAAAAAAGACCCGGCCTAGATCGATATATCGATTGGGGGCCTCGGAAATAATTTTCATGGATTTAGAAAAGCTGAAAGGAATATTGAGGCTGCGGCTGAAATCAGATCCGGTCCCTGAGGGAACCACGCCCAATACGGATTCGGGATTAATGATTGCTTGATCTTCGAAAAACCCATTGGCGATTTCATTCATTGTCCCGTCCCCGCCGATTCCAATGATCAATTCGGAACCCTCTTTAATCGCAGAACGGCACAATTCGGTCGCTTGCATAGGTTTTTCTGTGAATTCACATTTAAATTCCGCGAAAAAATTATGCAGGATTTCCTTGATTTGTTTCCATTTTCTCCCTGTCCGGCCCTGGTCTGATACGGGATTAACGATTATCTGAGTTTTGAGAAGTTGTTTTGTCTTCAGGAACATCAGAGGATTCTGCTTTACTGATCTTTTTTTTAAAGAGAGCGACTCCAATAATACCGCCTAAGGCTGCGAACAAGGAAAAGACAACAGCGCTTATAGCGAAATCAAGAAGCATCATAGAGGCGGACATTTCCATGCCCCCGCGTTCCATAATCTGCTCCCACCCTTCCGGTAAATTTTCAGAGTATTGCGCCACCTGATCAAGAAAGCGCTGAATAAATTTATTCGAGAGGGGAGCTAACGGAATACTGATTAAAAAGTCCACAACAGCGGCGATCAAACCGGCAAAAACGCCGACAATAGCGCCGTCTCCGGGAGTCATTGGACGGATGGACTCCCGGTTAAAGAAATAGGCAGCCGTAATTCCACCACCGATAATCCATAAGCAGCATAAACAGTTTATGAGAGGAATTCCTGATAGTAAACCGGCGATCCCCCCTCCTATCAAAGCTGGAACAAACATTCCCGGTTTTTGTTCATTTGTTGTCATTGAGGAGGCCTCCTTTTCTTGATTTTCTCCATTCTATGGTTTTTAAGGGGTTTATTTCAAGCATATTTTTTCTGATTCACTTGTTTTTACGATGCATAAGGACAGCTTCTGATATCCCCGGAATGAAATAATAAGGGAGAAGGACACCCCACAGCATGCCGATCAGGAAACGAACCACTCCGGGAGTCTGCCAGGCAAATAAAAAATTTCCCCCCGTGTCAATGACTATAGGAAGACTGAAAGCTGTCAAGATGTGTATGTCTGGAATAGACAGAGATAACCATCCTTTTGTTTTGGGGTAGAGAACCGTTGCAAAAAAAAAGCCGGCGTAGATACCGAAACACCGCGTGCAAACCGGCATAGGAAAGCCGAACAGGTGAAAACAGCGGGACGGCATCTGGTGACAGATGGACTTGAATAAATTATATATTCCTGGAGCTAAAGAGAAATCCCGGGCATACAAAAACGGGGATAAACTGATAAGAATCATCCAAAAAAACGAAGCGGTCAGTGTAACGGTAAAAACAGTTTTAACTATATGTTCGGTTTTCATCTTTCTGTTCGGCATATATTATACCTGACCTGCTGCACAGAAAATACCCTCTGAATGACCTGGAAGAAAATTTGACTAATTTTTCTCTACAGTGTAAATTTTATGGTATGCAAATATTACATATTTTAATAATCAATAAAACAATAGAGGAGGTTCCATGAAAAAAACAATATCCATTATGTTTTGTTTGGCTCTTTTCGTTATTTCTGCTTCTTTGCTTCAAGCTCAGGAGTCGGAAGCCCTGGAGGTGATGGAAAATAATAAAGAAAGCGTGATTGCCTTTACCGCTTACGGCGATGATGACCAAGTCCTTTTCAAGGGGACGGGGTTTATGCTGGACGAGAAAGTAATGGTTACCAATTACCACTTGGTCAGCCAGGCCAAAGAAGCTGAAGGGGTGGATTACCGCGGGGATAAAGTTAAAATCGAAGGTATTATTGATGTCAGCAAGAAATATGATTTGGCTGTCCTTAAAGTTAAAAGCAAGAACAAGCCGGTCAGACTGGGCGGGTTCAACAATGTTAAATTCGGAAGCCAGATATTCATTATTGGATCAAACGAAGTCAGCGAATTGAAGGGATTCGACGGGAAAATTATAAATATTCAAGAGTTTGTGGATGATTACAAAGTTGCAGATATAAGCACCTCAACCGTTGACGAATGCAGCGGTGCCCCGGCTTTTGATGAAAATGGAATTGTTGTCGGAATTGTCGTTTATCCGAACCGTTCATCAAAATTCATTCTTCCCGCGGAGCTGATCACTGGAATGAACACGAATGAAAAGGATTCCACAAAGCTGAAGAAAACAGATATGATCGAATATTATTCAACTATCGAAGGAATCGAGTTGGCCGCCCGTGCTTTTGCTGCTTTGGACAACACGGTTGCTGCTGAAAATTTTCTGGAAAAATTGAGTGAACAGCGGCCGGAAGACATTGAAATCAAACAAATGCTGGCTGAAGTTTATACCAAACAGAGAGATTATAATTCGGCGGTCACAACCTATAAAGAAATCATCAAGCTGGATTCCAGCCGGGCGTCCGCATATCTGGAGTTGGGAAATGTTTATGTTAATATGCGGAATTGGGACGAGGCCATTCCCGCCCTGGAAAAAGCGGTGGAATTAAATCCTCAGGAAACACGCTCCTTTTATTTTATCGGGCGGGCTTATGAAGAACAGAAAAATTTTGAGAAAGCTGTGAACGCCTATATGAGATTTGCTGAATCTGATCCTGAAAATCCGGAAGATGTCTATTTGAAAATGGGGCTTGCCCAAATGGAAATCAAAGATTTTTCCGGCGCTATCGATTCTCTTGAAAAAGCTGTTGAAAATAATCCTCAGGAAGACAGCATTAAGTATAAACTGGCCCAGGCGTACCAGGAAGCGGAACAATATGAAAAAGCGGAAAACACATACAAAGAGTTAGCGGAGGTTAACCCTGACGAAGCCAGAGTTTATTACAATACAATAATGCAAATGTATGATAAAGCAAATATGCCGGATGAGGCCATAGCCGCAGCCAAGGACCTTGTAGATCTGGATCCCGAAAATGCGGATGCTGTTTACAACTTGGGTTATATGTATGTTAAAGAGGAGCGTTTCAAGGAGGCTGTAGATGTTTTTAAGCGGGCGATCGATCTGCGTCCTTCTTTTGAATACGCATATATGAATTTAGGTTATTCTTACTCTCAGCTGAACCAGTTCAGCAATGCGATTTCAGCCTTTCAAGAATTAGTCAAGATTACTCCTGAAAATGATAATGCCTGGTTTAATATCGCAGTGAATTACATGCAGCAGAAAAAATGGTCATCCGCTGTCGAACCCTTGAGGAAAGTGGTTGAGCTAAGGCCGGATTATGCCTTGGCGTATTATAATTTAGGAATTGTTTATTTGAATATGGGAGATAATGCCAGCGCAAGACAAGCTTATATGAAATTAAAAGAACTGGATCCCAGTATGGCGCAGAAGCTGCTTAAGTATTTCCGCTGATTACGGCAAACGATACAGCCGCGGATACCGGGTGCAGAGCCGGTTTTTCGCTGATGGGGCGGAAAACTTATTTGTACCAGGATTCGCGGCCGTTTACTTTTTGGCATACCGGTGAAGAGGTCTGAATTGACAAATAATCCGGGCTGTGGTAAAAAATGTTCTTCTCGGCATACATTCGACCCGGTCTTTTTTCATAATAATTCGAGAAGGTAAATCCGTATACCGCAATTCCGTGCATGAGGGCAGGTGGCGAAATTGGCATACGCGCTAGGCTTAGGACCTAGTTCCTGAAGAAGGATTGCGGGTTCGAGTCCCGCTCTGCCCAATTATCCCAGAAAAAGGTTCAATCATGGTACATATAATCAAAGGAACGAATCACAAGATTAATAAAGTCAATGACATCAAGAGGGAACTGGAAATTGAAATTCCTGCTGCTCAAGCGAAAGCGGAGTATGAGCGGGTCCTTAAAAATTACGCTCTCCAGGCGGACATAAAAGGATTCCGGCAAGGAAATGCGCCGATACATCTTGTGAAACAGAAATATGACGCCGACATCAAGCAGTCTGTGGTGCAAAATATAGCTCCCCAGGAAATAAATGACATTCTCAAAGAAGAGAACATTCAGCCGGTTGCTTCACCGGTCATTACGGATATTGATTTTCAAGAGGAAAAACCGCTGAAGCTAAAAGTGGAATTTGAACTATGGCCTGAATTCGAGCTCCCCCAATATAAAAAAATCAAAGTCAAAAAAGATAAAGCCGATGTAACTGAGGAAGATATAAATCAGTCCTTGGAGGAATTGAGAGAAAAATCCGCTCAGTATGAAGCTGTGGAAGGCAGGGGAATAAAGGAAGAGGATTATGTTATGGCTGAATTGAAAGGGAAAGACAAGGAGTCAAAAAAACTTCTCCCAACCCAAAAAACAGTCATTAAGGCCGGACATCCCGATAATGATCCGGTGCTGAATAAAAGCCTTCTTGGATTGAAATCCGGAGAAGAAACAGTTTTTGAAATAGAGCATAAGGAAGATGTATCCAATAAAAGAGTAGCAGGCAAGACAATCGAATATAATCTTAAAGTTCAATCAGTTAAGCAGAAGAAACTGCCTGAACTGAATGATGATTTCGCCAAAGATATGGGAAAGTTTGAGAATATCCAGGCATTGAAAGATGAAATCAAAAAAGAGCTTCAGACAGCCAAAAAAGATATGTCCCAGAGAAAGGCTACGGAGGAAGTATTAGAAAAAATTGCCGAAAAAACAAAAATCGATCTTCCTGACTCTATCATTAACCAGGAAACGGCCGCCAATCTCCGCCAGTTAGCGTCCCAAATGCAGCAGCAGCAGCAGACATTGAAAGAATCAGAAGTGGAAGATGTAAAAAAAGAAGCCAGATCCCAGGCAGAAAAAACGATAAAAAATCATTTGATCTTAAAAAAAATCGCAGAAAAAGAAAACATTGATGTTACAGAAGAGGAGCTTCAAAAAGAATTTAAATCCATGGCTGAAAAAAATAATGTGCCGCTTCCTAAAGTTGTGGAATATATGAATCAGGAAGGCCGAAAAGACAACATGAAAGAGAATATGCTTCTTCGTAAGACGGTTGACTTTTTGACCGAACAAGCTATAATGGAATAAAATTTCTCATGACTCAAACCCCCTTTGTTGTTGACCGAGAAGGCAAAAATGAACGTGTGTATGATATATATTCACGTCTGCTTAAAGATAATATTATCTTTATCGGAACTGAAATTAATGATGCTGTGGCCAATTCAGTTGTCGCCCAGCTTTTGTACCTTGACGCAGAAAAGCCGGAACAACCCGTTTCAATTTACATCAATTCACCAGGCGGCAGCATTACAGCCGGGCTGGCTATTTATGACACCATGCAGTATTTGAATTCAGCTATATCGACCATATGCGTCGGCCAGGCAGCCAGCATGGCCGCCATCCTTTTAGCCGCTGGAACAAAAGGGAAAAGATATTCCCTTCCCAATGCCAGGATTATTATTCACCAGCCCTTTGGTGGATTCAAGGGGCAGGCGTCTGATATCGCAATTCAGGCAAAAGAGATCCTCCGGATTCGGGAAAATATCAATCAAATTCTGGTTAAACATACGGAGCAACCGGAAGAAAAAATTCAAGAGGATATCGAGAGGGATTTTATCATGACTCCCGCACAAGCTGAAAAATATGGTATTATAGATGATATCATTACGGATAAGAAAAATATTAAACCGTAACGTCTTATTCCATTTAGCCGGAATCAACGAATGTATTGAGAAAAAAATATGAAAGAGAACACGAATAAGCAGACACGATGTAATTTTTGCAACCGTCCGCAGCCAATGGTTAAAAAATTAATTGCGGGACCCGGCGGTGTATATATCTGCGACAATTGTGTTCAGTTGGCCCATTCGATTATTTTTTCTGAAAAAGACCAAAAAAGTGAAGAGGAAAAGAAGGAAAAGTTCCCGACCCCGTTTGAGATAAAAAAAGCCTTAGATGAATATATCATTGGGCAAGATGAGGCAAAAAAGAGAATCGCGGTAGCTGTTTATAATCATTATAAGCGAATTCATTATCGAGGAAAAATCGATGATGTCGAATTAACAAAGAGTAATATCCTCATCATAGGTCCGACCGGAACTGGAAAAACCCTGATGGCACAGACATTGGCCAAAGTTTTATCGGTTCCTTTTGCTATAGCTGACGCCACTTCCTTGACCGAAGCCGGGTATGTGGGTGAAGATGTCGAAAATATTATTCTCAAGCTCTTTCAGTCCGCCAAAGGTAATTTAGCTAAGGCCCAGAAAGGAATTATCTATATAGATGAAATAGATAAAATAGGGCGAAAGGGTGACAGCCCTTCCATTACCCGGGATGTATCCGGAGAAGGGGTTCAGCAAGCCCTTTTGAAAATTATTGAAGGGACGACGGCGAATGTACCCCCTCAAGGTGGGCGAAAACATCCGCAGCAAGAATATATTCCCGTAAACACAACCAATATTCTTTTTATCATGGGGGGCGCTTTTATTGGTCTTGAAGATATCATCAGGCAGAGGATAGGGAAGAGTGTTGTGGGATTTCAGTCCCGCCGTGTTCCGAAGGAATCTGCAGATAAAGAGGACATTCTGCGTGAATTAATTCCGCAGGATTTGATAAAGTTCGGCTTGATTCCTGAACTCGTCGGCCGCATTCCTGTTGCCGCCGTTTTTTCAGATTTGTCTGAAAACGACTTGGTAGATATTCTCACCAAGCCAAAAAATGCAATCTTGAAACAATTCCAAAAGCTATTTGAAATGGAAAATGTCAAGCTCGAATTTACTTCTGAAGCGCTTAAATCGATTGCAGCAAAATCTTTAAAGCGTGGTCTGGGAGCTCGCGGTTTAAGAAGTATCATTGAAGACCTGATGCTTGATATTATGTTTCACTTGCCTTCCAGCAAGCAGGAGACGACAATAAAAGTCACAAAAAAAATGGTTGATGAAAATATTCTAAATTATGACAAGTTTAAAAAAGCAGTTGGGGAGTGACTATGAACAATCCTGAAGTTAAAGAAAAGATTGAAAAAATTCCGCTGATACCGTTGCGCGATCTCGTCGTATTTCCCTCTACGCTGGTTCCCTTTATTATTGGACGTCCAGCTTCGATCAAAGCCCTGGAAAAAGCCACTTCCCAGGATAAAATGATTTTTCTTTCTTCTCAAATGGATGCGTCCCTGGATAATCCCCGGCCCAAAGATATTTATTCTTTGGGTGTAGTTGCAAAAATTATCCGTGTCGTCAAGATGGACGATAAAAACATGAAGGTGATTGTCGAAGGAAAACGGCGGGCCCGGATTCTGGAATATCTGAATACTTATCCTTATTATCAAGTTTTAAGTAAGGAGATTTCTGAAATTCCAATTGCTGATGATAATTCCATTAAGGAGGCCCTGAAACGGGTTCTGTCCCTGTTTGAGGATTATCTGAAATTGAGCCAGCATGCAAATTTTGAATCAATTATTCCGGCCCTGAGGGAAAATACACCGTCCCGGATTTCCGACATTATCTCTTCGCATTTATATCTTCCTGTGGAAGAGAAACAAAATTTATTGGAAACCGTCAACCCATTAGAACGATTAAGAAGATTAATCTTTATTCTTGAAAATGAAATCCTGAAAATACACTCAAAATTGAGGAAGAACGGAAAAACATCACAAAGGCGCAAATCTCCGTTTAAAGAGCCCGGACAAAAAGTTTTTACTCCAGGAATGAATATGAAAAAAGATGATCAAAACAACGAAATTGAAGAATTGAAAAAGAAGGTCGCAGAAGCGAACATGCCTAAGGACGCAGAAGAAAAAGCGTACAAAGAAATAGAAAGATTGGAGGTCATGCCTCCCATGTCTGCGGAAGCGACCGTTTGCCGGAATTACCTGGATTGGATCACCGCTTTACCATGGGATAAAAAATCCCGGGAAAAGAGGGACATAGAAAAAGCTAAAAATATCCTAAATGAGGATCATTATGGATTAGATAAGGTCAAGGATAGAATTCTCGAATATTTATCCATCCGCCAATTGGTGAAAAATCCCCGGGGCGTTATTCTTGGATTTGTCGGACCTCCAGGTGTTGGGAAAAGTTCCTTAGGGAAATCAATCGCCCGTGCAACCGGCCGAAAATTTGTCCGTCTGTCTCTAGGAGGAGTCAGGGACGAAGCTGAGATCCGGGGGCATAGAAGAACTTATATCGGCGCTTATCCCGGACGGATTATTCAAATGATAAAAAAGGCCGGAACCAATAACCCCGTCTTTCTTTTGGATGAGGTTGATAAGATGAGTGTCGATTTTCGTGGAGATCCGGCATCAGCACTCATGGAGGTTTTAGACCCGGAGCAAAACAATACTTTTCTTGATCATTACATTGACACGGAATTTGATTTATCCAAAGTTATGTTTATTATTACTGCTAATGTCATGGACACTATTCCCAGACCTCTGATAGACAGGATGGAAGTGATCCGCATTCCTGGATATACGGAAGAAGAAAAGCTCCAGATTGGAAAGAGGTTTCTGCTTCCCAAACAAGTTAAAGCACATGGTTTGTCAGATAACAACTTAAAAATGTCCGATCAGAGCCTGCGCAGACTGGTCCGTGAATATACACGGGAAGCAGGCGTGAGAAATCTGGAAAGAGAATTAACCAAGATATGCCGGAAAGTTGTCAAAAAAGTTGTGACCAAAGGAAAAAAACATAAAGAAGCCATAGCCCCACGCCATCTTGAAGACCACCTGGGAATTCCTAGGTATCGCCGAAGCGCTATTGATAAAAAGAATGAAGTCGGCGTTGCTATCGGAATGGCCTGGACGGAATTCGGGGGCGAACTTCTCACTTTTGAAGTAACCAAGGTACATGGGAAAGGAAATTTTACTTTGACCGGCCAATTGGGAGAAGTAATGCAGGAATCGGCCCAAGCCGCTTTCAGCTATGTCCGGGGGAAGATGTTTGAATTAAATATTGCGAGGGATTTACATAAAAACTTTGATATTCACATTCATGTTCCTGAAGCGGCCACTCCTAAAGAAGGCCCTTCTGCAGGTATCACAATCGCCACTTCAATTATTTCCTTATTAACCGGCATCCCTGTCAAAAAAAAGGTGGTTATGAGTGGGGAGCTGACTTTAAGGGGCAAAGTTCTGCAGGTAGGCGGAATCAAAGAAAAACTATTGGCTGCTCACCGTGAAGGCATTTTTGAAGCCATCCTTCCTCTGGACAATATGTGCGATATCAATGACCTTCCCAAGAAAATCAAAAAAGTTATGAAAATCCATTTTGTCCAGACAATGGACGAAGTACTGAAAATCGCCCTTACCGGAGACCTTCCTGAAAAATCCCGGAATGACGACAACGATGACGATGTTGATGTAGATTTATCATCGGATTCCTCTAAATCCAAAGACGGAGGGGAAGAATCTCAAGACCCTACAGTAACACATTAAAACTGATTTAATTTTGAATAAAAACGAGCGGGAATCCAGGCTCGCGGGTTAAATTTAATCCAATTCAATCCAATCATAGTGAGGTAAAAAATGAAAGAGTACAATTTAGCAGAACTCGAAGAGTTGAAAGTTGACAAACTTGTCAGTATCGCTAAAGACCTGAATGTACCCGACAATGAATTTAAATATTCAAAAAAACAACATTTGATATTCAAGATACTTGAAGCTCAAGCAAAGAAAAACGGATTGTTGTTTTCTGAAGGTGTTTTGGAATGTTTATCGGATGGATTTGGTTTTTTGCGGGCACCGGAATTTTCTTATCTGCCGAGCCAGGATGATATTTATGTTTCTCCTTCTCAAATTAGAAAATTCCAATTGAGAACCGGAGATACAGTATCTGGTGTTGTTCGCCCTCCCAAAAATGGAGAAAAGTATTTTGCGTTGATTAAAATTGAAGCGATCAATTTTATGCATCCCGATCAGATTATCGACCAAAGGAGAGGTGTTCATTTTGATGGATTAACGCCTCTATATCCGTTTGAAAGATTCAAATTAGAAGATGGTCAGCCCAAGAATTTGAATGCACGGATCATGGACTTATTAACTCCTGTCGGAAAGGGACAAAGAGGGTTGATTGTCTCTCCGCCGCGGGCAGGGAAAACCACCTTATTAAAAACAATTGCACAGTCAATTGAAAAAAATCATCCTGAAGTCGTTACGATTGTTCTTTTAGTTGCAGAAAGACCTGAAGAAGTAACAGATTTTCAACGCAGCATTAAAGGTGAAGTTGTGGCCTCTACCTTTGATGAGCCTCCCATCCGGAATTCGCAAGTGGCGAATATTGTTTTGGAAAAAGCAAAACGCTTGGTTGAGATCAAGAAAGACGTCACGATTTTAATGGATAGCATTACAAGACTGGCCCGCGCTCATAATGCGGTCATTCCTCCCTCAGGAAAAGTACTTTCAGGGGGAATCGATGCCAATGCCCTTAATAAACCCAAGAAATTTTTCGGCGCAGCCAGGAAGATCGAGGAAGGCGGCAGCTTGACCATCATGGCAACAGCCTTGATCGACACCGGAAGCCGGATGGATGAAGTGATTTTTGAAGAATTTAAAGGTACCGGCAACATGGAAGTCAATCTGGACCGCCGTTTGGTAGACAAGAGGCTTTTCCCCGCTATTGATATCAACCGCTCCGGGACTCGAAAAGAAGAATTGCTCATCGACGATAAGGACTTGAACCGGATTTGGATTCTGCGGAAAGTTCTAAGCCAATTGACGGAAGTCGAGGCTATGGAGCTCCTTCAGGAAAAAATTTCGAAAACCAAAACCAATGCCGATTTTCTCAATGCCATGAGCAAAGGACTGTAAGACTGCGGCTAACGAATCAAAATGATGTCTTCGATTGGCGGATAAAGCCATTCCATTCCATCCGAAGTTAAAACAGCATCATCTTCCAAAGGAATTCTGACTTTTTTCCCATTCCATTCAGGCACAGGCGTGTAGGCAAAGAATTCAATCGCCAATAAATTAGTAGGTTGAAGAGTGTATGTCAAACGCAGGGGATTAAACCATGCGATGGAAGGTCCGATTCCATGTCCCCAATTACCAACAGAATGGCATCCGATTATGACATCGGTTTTGGTGGAATCGCCGGGCTGATTAAAGTTTTCCATAATTTCGAAACCGGCTTCATTCACTTTTTGATTGAGAATATCCAAAGTCTCAATTGCGGTGCGGCCGGGTTTTATGTTTTTTTTAATAATACGGCGGACTTTAAGCGCCTGATCAAATGCATGCTGGAATCCTCCTGGCAAACGGGTTTCATTTTCCTTCAGGACATAAGCGGTGCGTTTCATGTCGGTATAAAAATTCATTAAACCGACTCCCCAGTCAATCATAATTAAGTCACCACGTTGAATGATCCGGTTATTTGAAGTGGCTTCAATTCCTTCAGGGCCGGTTATATAAATCGAGGGGAGACCGAAAGATGCATTGAGCCCGCGTTCGAAAAGCCGCTCCATGATCCACCAGGCAACTTCCTCCAGCATAGTTTGGCCTGGAACAATGACTTCATTGGAGAGGGCCCTCTCCGCAATTTCCTTAGAGATGATACCCGCTTGAGAAAATGCGGCAATTTCTCCCGCCACACGTCGCGACCGGAAGTCAGACACCAGCTTTTCGGCTGAAACCAACCGGTCAGAAAAAGTCTTGCCCAGGGTTTTCTTAAGATGCTGATAAGCCGTGAGTGTCAAACTATCCGCTGCTCCGATTTGTTCAGACGTGTTAATCCCAATGCGTTGGGGATTACGTTCGCCGACGATCTCTGCTAAATCGGAAGCAGGACCAAATTTGTCATAGGCGCCGCTGCGTTCAATCAGGTACCCATGGATCCCCAATGCAATACGTTCGATTCGCTCATCGCCTTTATCAAAAAAAATATAATACCCAAAATTTGAAACATAGCCTTCGCCTAAGTCATAATAGAGCGGGCCGTAATTGCCTTCCCGCATGACTGTTATCCACATGTCGATGTTATTTTCTCTCATAACCTTGGGTAGAATAATATCAAATTTATCCTGCCGGATCTGGTTCATTATTTCCCAACGCATCTGGGCGTGCTTGGCTTGCGGCAGGAGCCATGTGGTGCAGATCAATAATCCGATCGAAAAGAAAAAAACCTTATTTTTCATATCATTAACTCCTTAAGGAAAACGTAACCTGTTCAATAGATCTCTGACTTTGCCGGACTCGGGAGCATTTGGAGCAAGTTCCAAAAACAATTCCAAATGTATGACCGCTAGATCGGGACGGTTTTTTTGATTATAGGCCAGACCTAATTGGTAGTGGGCATAGGCATATTTCATATTCTTATCCAGGCAGGTTTTAAATGCGGCAACAGCCTTATCCAGCTTATTTTGATACCCGAATATCAGCCCTTTAAGGTACCAGGCATACGCAAGGTTCATGTCATAATCCAAAGCTTTTTCGATTTCGTGCATAGCTTCGGATAATTTCTTTTTTTCCATCAGGACTTCAGCGCGCCCAGCCAATCCCTGGGCATTCTGATTGTTCAGGCTTAAAATTCTGTTGAAATCCTGCAGGGCCTGGTTTAAATTATTCATTTTTATAAAACATCTGCCCCGGTAGAATAAGGCCTCTTGATGACGGGGATTGGCGGTGAGCGTTTTGTCAAAATTCTTTTTGGCCTGAGTGTATTTAAAATTTTGAAAATCCTTTAAACCTTGCTGGAAAGAATCTTCCGGCGGAGATTGGATTTGAGCGGAAGCGTCGGCATTATTTCTTGAAGAATTTCCTGTAAATGTTCCGGATGCACCGCAACTGCTCAAGAGAGCCAAGCTGATTATTCCAAACAGGAAAAATAATATTTTCGGATGACATAAATATCCCATTTCCATTTCCCGGAGCTGAATTGTTTTCATAACGGCATGCCTTATCTTGAATATGCCTGATTTTTACAAGAAGTACAACCATAATGTTTTATTTTTCATAAAGGATGTGTTATATCTGGCCTATTACCCGGCCGTGCGGCAATCCCGGCCCGTGAATAATCCAGGTTATGGAATACAGTTATGAAAAAAAGAAACGTATATATTGCTTTAAGCACAATGTTTTTTTTGATGTTTTGGAGCGGATGCCGCAGCCGTATACATCTTCAACCGGAAAGCAAAAAGGAAAAAATTGTCCGGACTGGATATGTGATTCAGGCCGGCGCCTTTTCAATTCTTGACAACGCAGTCAGGATGACTGAAAGTCTCGAGCAGAAAGGCCTGGATCCATATTATTTCCGGCATACCTCAGGGCTATATAAAGTTCGATTTGGAGATTATTCTTCCCGTGAAAAGGCCTTAACTCGGGCAGTGGAGCTGTTTCAAGCTGATATTATACCGGATTATTATATCGTCAGACCCGAAGAGCACCCGGCTGCTAAAGCGGATATCTATGGACCAGGTTATTTGAGAGAAAAGATAGTTGCGACGGCGGAGAGTTTTTTGGGGATTAAATATGCCTGGGGGGGAGCATCACCTGACGATGGGTTTGATTGCAGTGGTTTGACCATGACGGTATATCGACTCAATGGATTTAACCTCCCGAGGAGTTCCCGCCAGCAGTTCAAGACTGGGGAAGCGGTCAGGCGATCTGCTCTGAGGAAAGGTGACCTGATTTTCTTTGCAACCGGCAGCTCTCCTTATCGAGTATCCCATGTCGGAATATATATTGGAAACGGCCGTTTCATCCATGCCCCGGGACGAAACACACGAATTCGTAAAGACCGGCTGGAACGTCCATATTTCCGCAGCAGGTTTGTTGGCGCCAGGCGCTATCTGGAACCTTAGAAATGATTTTTTATTTTGTATTGACATCCAAGGCCTCTCCTGTTATTTTCAAAAAAAGGGAATTCAATAATTATAAGCTGAAGAGGTGTGTTTTTCTTTATTCATTATTTTTCGGCTAAAATACAGGAGTGAGGGGATAGAATGAATAACAAAAAATGTTTGGGGTTATTTATCTGGATGTTTTTGGGGCTATGTCTTTTTTCGCTGGGTCAATTCAATCCGGATGAAATCGCGGAAAGAGCCAAGTGGGAAGAATATTTAGAACAAGCGGAAATTATTGATTCAAAGCAGCCCTGGAGTCCGCGGGAAGCTGTAACTGAGCCTTGGAAATTGACCTTGGAAAAAGACGGGATACAGCAGCAAGCCATCTGGAAAAATCCAGAGGGGCGGCAGCGGGGGTATATAGAAAACTGGCGCTGGGAAATCGCTTCTTACCGCCTGGATAAATACCTGGGATTGAACATGGTGCCCCCAACTATAGAAAAGCGTTTTAAGGGAAAACGGGGTTCCTGCCAATTGATCGTAGATTATAAAATCAGTTTGAAAGACAAATATGACAAAAAAATTGATACTCCTTCCTATAGGGTATTCAATTGGAACCGCGCTCTTTATTTACAGAGGGCTTTTGATAACTTAATTGCCAATGAAGACCGGCATCAAAACCAATTTCTCATTACTGATGATTGGCGGATTATTCTGATCGACCATTCCCGGAGCTTCCGGACTTCCAAAAAATTTACAAAAAAGCTGATCTATGATGAAAAATACCATGAAGGCCCCCGTCTCATGAAGCAGCTCCCAAGGACGCTGGTTGAAAAAATGAAGAGTTTAAATTTTGACGTGATTAGGGAAGTCACTGGAGAATATCTTAAAGACGATGAAATTGAAGCGGCACTTTTGAGACGCGATTTAATTATTGACTGGATCAATAAAAGAATAGAAGCCTTGGGGGAAGAGGAAGTCCTTTATTAAACAAGTCAAACTCTTTGATGTATCCGCGAAGGGGAAGTCCAACTTAATTCATTGTTTTCCTGCGGAGAGAAACGATGTGATGAGTTTGTACTGCTTCGTTAAGTAAAAAGTGAACAAGTGGCTTCCTTCCGGTGCGGGCCGGACCGAAACACTTTAAACTTTTAGGGAGAAATCCGTATATAAAAAAGAGGTTACCTTATCACTGTATGGAGGCTGCGGTTATGACCATAGAATTCATCTCTCCTTTTACAAAAGCCTGGAATCGCATGAAAACGGCTTTATTCAGTCCCTTCGATCTTCAAAAATGGGGGATTATCGGATTTAATGCTTTTTTGGCCGGTCTCCTTGACGGCAATGGGGCGGGAGGCGGAAGCCGGGCCGGCGATGGCGGCGGAAGTTTAAGGGAATTTCTTGATTTTCCAAGTACAGCTTGGAATTGGTTGATCAATCATCCCTGGCTGTTTGCCGCTATTCTACTGGCTATGATTGTTGGGGTTGTAATATTTTTAGTTTTGCTTTGGTTGAGCTCAAGAGGGAAATTTTTGTTCTTGGACAATGTTGTCCAAGGCCGTGCTGAAGTTAAAAACCCATGGAAGGAATTCAGCCGGGAAGGGGATTCTCTCTTTTTCTGGCGGCTGGGATTCGCGATTATTGTTTTTCTGATCTTCATCCTTTTCCTGTTCTTTATTTTCATCACCCTTTCAGCTTTATATGAGTCCGGTAAAGAAGGTCTTTCCCTGCCGTTTGTCCTCATTACCGGCTTGGTTTTTCTTTTCTCCATGCTGTTGATCGCGTATGCTGCTTTTTTTCTTGACGGGTTCGTGGTTCCAATTATGTATAAGCATCGGCTGAAAAGCACAAAAGCTTGGAGCCGTTTTTTATCATTATTCAGAAAACACCCATTTCATTTTTTATGGTTTGGTATACTGGTGTTTGTCATCATGGTTATTTTTATCGCAGTCGTGGTTCTGGCAGGTTTACTGACCTGTTGTGTGGGTTGGATTATCCTGATTATTCCTTATATCGGAACAGTTGCCACGTTGCCGGTTTGGTATACACTCAGGGCTTTTTCAGTGGACTTTTTGGCTCAGTTCGGAGAGGATTATCAGCTTTTTCCGTCTGAAGAAACCCATAAACTTGAAAATGCATAGCCTGCGGGCAGGCCCGAATCTCACAGCATAGTATACTTCAGGAATTTAGTTTCTTGATGAATATGCGTTTACGCTTGTGCATCCTGGCATCATAATATTTCCAGAATGCCTGAACTTTTTTATTGCTCTCAAGTTCACTGTTGGTTTCTGTCAATATGATATCATTCTTTATGGCGGTTAGGGTCAGGTCGGTCATGAATACCGCGTTTATACCTTTATTCTGGTATTCTGGAAGAATGCCGACGAGGTAAAGGTCAAGTTTTGAAGGGTTTTTAAGGGCACGTAAAATATGCCGAAATCCAAAGGGAAACAACCGGCCGCAGGCTTTTTTGAATGCTTGCGACAAAGAAGGCATTGCAATATGAAAACCGATGACCCGTTCCTGTGAATCCAATACCAGCAAGACAAATTCGGGATCGATAAAAGACAAATATTTTTTCTTAAACATCCGGATTTGCTTTTCAGAAAGTTTCACGGAATAAAATATGTCTTTATAGGCTTGATTGATAACGTCGAAAATTTGTTCCGCGAAAGGCAGAAGTTCTTTTCTTGATTTGGCCTTGAATAGATGTAAATTAAGTCTTTTCAATACGATATTGGAAATACGGACTGCTTTTTCCGGTACGGCTTCCGGGGTTTTTACTTCATATTCCACATAATCGATTTCTTTATGGAAGTTCATTTTATCCATGTGTTCAGGATAGTAGGAATAATTATAAACAGAGGCTAGGGTGGGAATTTCATGAAAACCTTTAATCAGCATTCCCTGCTGGTCAAAATTGGAAAAACCCAAGGGCCCGTGAATCCTGTCGGCTTTCATCTCTCGGGCCCATTCTTCAGCTTTTCTCATCAAGGAAAGAGAAATTTCTTCATCATCAATAAAATCAAAGCGGCTGAAGGAAACATCATTTCGGTTCCATTTATCATTAAACTTCCGGTTTAAAATAACAGCAATGCGTCCCGCGGGCTGAGTGTTTTTATAAGCAATCCAATAGGCGGTTTCACAATACTCGAAAGCTGGATTTTTTTTCGGATTCAATGTATTCATTTCGTTTCTGATTAAAGGAGGAACCCAATAAGGATTATCCCGGTAAAGTGCAAAGGGAATCCGGACAAATTCTTTCAGGTCTTTCCTGCTCCTTACTTCCATGAGTTTTACAGTCATATTTTTTTCCTTTCCGCTCATTCTGCCATAATTATTATTTTACAATATTCCGTTTTGTTCGTACCATTGGATGATATCCTGCATTCCCTGTGAAAATGATGTTTTTGTTGTGAATCCTAATTCATGCTGGATTTTTTCACTGCGGTAGAGATGGTAATTATTACGGGTGCTGATGATGTACCGTGAGGCTATCATTGGTTTATGTCCCGTAACGGATGCGTAAAGTTCAGACAGCCATGCGGCACTCAGAAGCAGGGGATAGGGAATTTTTAAAACCAGAGGATAAACATCCAGAAAGCGGGACATTTTTTCCATCACGTTCCGCCAAGAATAGCCTTTGTTGTCGGTTACATAATAGGTATGCGAACAGGCTTCGTCTTTTTCAGACATAAGAATTAACGCTTCAATCAAGTCTTGAACGAAGCATAGGCTGGTCTGTATATCTCCATTTCCCAATAGTGGGAAAATACGTTTTTTCAAAAGCTTCAATATCAGGAGCAGTTCTTGCTGCCTTACACCGATGACATTGGGAGGGCGGGCAATTGTCACAGGAAAAATATCCTGATATGCTAAAACCTTTTTTTCAGCAAGAAGTTTGCTTTTGCCGTAAAATGAATCAGGATGTGAGGGGGATGTCTCATCACGAAAAACTCTGGTTTGAGTGGGGCCGGCTGCAGCAATGCTTGAGACAAAAACAAACCTTTTCAATTCCGGGTTGACTTCGGCGCAGGCTTGCAGAAGATGCTGAGTTCCCAGCGTATTTGCACGGTAATATGTATCCCATGCCGCAGCATTGAGCACTGCTCCTAAATGAAAAACGATATCTATTCCGGATACGCTGTCATGAAGACTTGATGGATCATCATAATTGCCGTAAACCGGTTGAATGTTGAGCCGGCGGGTCCATGTCCTGACACTTTTTTTTCTTAAAAGCACATATACATCATGTCCTTTATTCAGCAATGCTTCCGTCATATGACTGCCAATAAATCCACCGCTGCCTGTGACCAGGACTTTCACTGTTTTTCTCCCTGTCCGGCGGTCAATTCTTTCTTGAATTCATGAGAAAGGAGACTCAATTTAATTCCTTCCGGCAGTACCCGTCCAAAAATATACAACAGGCGGTTGAACCATCCAGGAATAATGAGTTTTTTTCTTTTTAACATTCTATCCAGGCTGAGTTGAGCGATTTTATCAGCCGGAATTTGAGTGAGTTTTCCAAAAAAACCATGCGACTCAATTCGGGAAAAGGACTGCACATTGGTCTTGACTCCACTGGGGCAAAGGATACTGATTGAAACACAGGAATCTTTGAGCTCTTCGCGGACCGCCTTGCTGAAATTCAATACGAAGGCTTTACTGGCTGAATAAATGCTCTTGAAGGGAACAGGATAAAAGGCGGACATGCTGCTGACATTAAGGATATAAGCGTTTTCCAATCTTTTTAAATCCGGTATAAAAAACCGACTCAGCATAACCAGGGTTCGTATATTCAGCTGGATGCGAAGGTCAATATAAGCCGGTGAAGCTTTTTCGAAAACCGTGCTGCCGGTGATGCCCGCATTGTTGATAAGAATATTGACAATCAGATGATTTTCCCGGCAGAACATCCAGATTTTCCTTGGGGCATCCGGCGCAGTCAGGTCTATTCCATAGGTGATTACATCGACCTTAAATTCAGATTTTATCAGCCTCGCGGTCTCTTCAAGATGATTGTCAGGTAATGCAGCGATAATGAGGTTCATTTTCCGTGAAGCGCATTCAAAAGCCATGGCTTTGCCAATGCCTTCACTTCCGCCTGTGATCAATGTAAACAGCCTAATGTTATTTTGAGCCATTATTGTTGTTATCCTCTCCGGCGAGAATCCAATTGACGGTTTTCTGTAAGCCGTCATGAAGAGAAGCAGGGGAGTACCCAAGCTCTTTTTCAGCCTTGCTGCTTCTGACTACACAATCGGAATTTAACTTTTTCACCATCTCAGGGGTCAAAGCCGGAGGAATGTTGAATAATTCTGCGGTTAAAAGCATCATCCTGGATAAATTTAAAGCGACGGGGATGGGTATCCGTATTAGGAAACGGCTTTTCCGGGAAATGATGCTCAATAAATCAAAAAATCTTTGGTAGGTACTATTTTCTCCACCCAGGATATAATTTTCTCCGGAGCGCCCTTTTTTCAGTGCAGCGATATGGCCGTCCACCACGTCGTCAATATAAACATAATTCCCCCGTTTTTTCCCATTCCCTAAAAGAAAATGCCATTTGCCGGTGATATAAAGCTGGATCATCCGGGTCACACTGTTGCTCTGGCTAAGAGGACCAGGCCCGTAAATCCGGGTCGGGTGAACGATTACTATCTTCATTGTATCTCCCGAATAAAACTGGGCGATCCGGTCCGCTTCAGCTTTGGTTCGTTCATATTCAGAAAACACGCGGGACGCATAGCCATAAGATTCATCCAGCGGCGTTGACGAGGGACCGAAAACTCCCGCAGTAGAGGTAATAATCATTTTTTCCACATCCAACTCAGATGCGCACTTAAGAATATTTTTTGTTCCCTGGACATTGATTTCTTGATATAAATGTTTTTTTTTACACCAAATTCCGGTTTTTGCTCCGGTATGGAACACATAGCGGCAGCCGGACATGGCTTGTTTTATACTATCCGTGTCCATAAGGTTTCCGCGAAACCGCCGGATGCCGGGAAGACAAATCACGCCGGCCTTTGAATCCGACCGGTAAAGAGCATGAACGTTAAAGCCTAAACCAGCTAGCCGGCGGGCCAAGGCCTGGCCGACATATCCGGTTGAACCGGTCACAAAACAAGTCATAAGGATCAGATCCTCCAATTCCAATTCATTTTCATTTTAGAATTGAAATGAATCGCAGACCATTCCGTTGAAAGGGCTAGAGTTATATGGGCCGCCAGGGCCGGCCAGATGTTTCCATTAAAATACACGGAAGAACACAAAACGGCACCAAAAAAAAAGGATCCTATCATTTCTTGAGTGCTTTTGTGAATATGAAAGAGCGCATAGACCGCTATGTTTATGGAAACGGCGGCTGTTATGCCGAATATTCTCCAACAGGAAAAGAAAAACAATCCCCTCAAAATGAACTCATAGGCAAATATATATAATGACCATGATACCGCGCTGACAGCCGCAAGGCTGATAGACCAATGTGACTGACGGATTTGCGGGTAATTTTCTTGCCGGGAAAGACGCATTCCGCTGATAATCCCGAATGGAATAATTCCAGCAGCCAGGGCAATCGTCCAATGGAATGTTTTATCCAAATTTTCGAAAGCAAGGCCATAATCGGATATCGGGCGTTTGCCCATTGTCAGTATTATAAAAAAGGGGATGATTCCGTAGCAAAGCAGACCGACGCCGCGCTGAAATAAGATTTTGGATATGTTTGATTCTGCTTTCCCGTGATTCATATGAATATGGGATTGAGCAAAGGAAGATTGAGTGAAAAAGTAATAAGCCGCATATCCGGTGCCTGTCAGGATGGATGCCAAAAAGACTTCTTTGAACAAAATTAACCTCTAAATTTTATAAATAAAAAAATTAAGCGGTCGTTGAACTGAGAGACCTTAAGTCACAATCCGGTTTAAGCCAGAGCGCGCTGAGCAGCATCCAAGTCAAGTTTCAGTTCATCCCGGACTTTGGAAAAGGCTTTAACCGTCGCCTGGATTTCTTCATCCGAATGGGACGCTGTGGGTATCATCCTAAAGAGAATGATTCCCTTTGGCACCACCGGATACATAACCCCGGTGATGAAAATACCGAGTTCTCGCATTCTCTTAATTATGGTTAAGGCGATATTCAGATCTCCGGCAGGCACATAGACCGTTGTTATCGGGGATGCTCCGCCGCCGGTGAGATAACCCGCCTCCTGCAGCCCTTTTTTCAGTTTGCCGGCATTCTCGAACATTTTTTTCCGCAGATTGTCTCCATTCCGGACCATGTTAAGGGTTTTTTTGAGAACTTCCACATAGATCATGGGCAGGCTTTTAGCGAAGACCTGGGTTCGGGCATTGTACCGGATCCAGTCGATGACCGGCTTCGACCCAGCGGAAACACCGCCTATAGATGCAAAGGCCTTGGCAAAAGTTCCGAAATATATATCCACCTTATCCTGAACGCCGAAATAGGACGCTGTCCCTTGTCCCTGCTCTCCCATAACACCGAATCCGTGCGCGTCGTCAATGAATAGCCGGGCGCCATATTTTTCTTTAAGTGCGCAAATATTCGGAAGGTCAGCCAAGTCGCCGCGCATTCCGAATACGCCTTCAGTGACAATCATAATGCCGCCTTTACGGTCACGGTTAATCCGTTTTAAATGACCCTCCAGGCTGTCCATATCATTGTGACGAAATGCACGAAATTTTCCCGGGGCTAAAAAAGTACCGTCCAGCATAGACGCATGAGAAAGCTTGTCGATGACAATGGTATCGTTTTTATCTACTAGAGAAGCGATTGTTCCCAAAACACCAAGGTAGCCGTAATTGAATAAAATGGCGGATTCCTTATCTGTGTAGGCAGCCAATTCGGCTTCAAGTTGTTTATGATAAATGGTATTACCCGTCATCATACGGGAACCCATCGGCGAGGAGGTCCCGAATTTTTGAGCAATTTTTACCGAAAAATCCTTTATCTCCTTGTTTTCAGCTAAACCAAGATAATTATTAATTGACCACTGAATACATTCTTGACCGTCAAAGATCATTTTTGTACCCGGATGGGGTTCAAGAATCGGACGGGTGAAAAAGAAATCATCTTGGGCGCGAAATTTCCCAAAATAGCCTCCGTCTCCAGCGCATTTATCAAAAAGATCCATGCGATATCTCCCTTTAATGGCAAATGTCAAATTTTATAACTCTTCTCGAGTCATGGGTTAAATTTATATCAAAGCTGCTCATTTTAGTCAAATGGACATAAAGCGCAATGGAAGGGGCTGGCCCTGGTGAGTCTCATTTTAAAAGGTACTAATCATGTGTATAATAACAAAGCGAATGCTGACCTTTTCGTGTCATAATAGGTCAGGTTTAGTGACAGATAAAAGGCTATGACTGTAGTGAAAAACGAATTTTCCTGGTCGGTTTCCCGGGACCGGATATTCAAGTCATGTCCCCGCAAATATTATTTCCATTACTATGGATCCTGGGGCGGATGGGAGTCCGAAGCAGGGGAGCGCAGCCGCCGGCTTTATATTCTCAAGCAGCTGCAGAACCGGCAGATGTGGGCGGGCCGTAAAGTCCATGAAGCGGTTGAGTCAGCTCTTCGCCGGGTAAAAAATGGTCTTCCGGTTAGAGAAAGCAGGCTCATTGACCGGACCATAATGGAGATGAGAAAAGAATTCCTGAATTCCCGGAAAAAAACATACCGCCAGAATCCCAAAACCTGCGGTTTATTTGAGCATGAATATAATCTGCCGGTTTCGAATCAAGAATGGAAAGACAATGCCGGGCATGTCATGCATTGTTTAAAGCTGTTTTTTAAATCGCAGATTTATCAAGATATTTGTAAGCTTCCGGATGAAAACTGGCTCGAAATTGAGACCCTGTCCTCTTTCAGTTACCATGGCATTAAAGTCTATGTCATGCTGGATCTAGCCTGCCGTGAGGGCGGCGGCATCCGGATTTATGACTGGAAAACCGGAAAAGAGAATAATAGGCAGAGGCAGGTGCAGATGGCTTGTTACGGATTATATGCGAAGCAGAAGTGGTATGCGGACACGGAACATATCCGGATAACGGAATTCAATTTAGCATCAGGCCGGAAAGAATCTGCAACCCTGAAGCAGTTAGGAATGGAAAAATCTCAAAAATATATCCGGGATTCCATTGCAGCGATGCTGGATCTGCTGGATGACAGCGAATCCAACCGGGCAAGCGAGAAGCGGTTCGCTTTTGCCGCAGACGCGGGCGAGTGCCGCTTCTGCAGTTTCTATAAAGAGTGTCCACGGTATATCTAATCGGCAATCTCGGCCCGCGAATAATCCAGGCCAAATCAGCTGTCAAGGTCTAGTCATGCATACATCCTGATGACGGTGTTAGGCTCCCGCTCTGAATAAACCGGAATAATGGAAATTTGATCAATCAACATTTCCAAACGCTCATGCTGTTGGGAAAAGTGAGCTCTTATTTCTTTGCTGTCGACTCGGCCATGCAGCATTTTTCCGTTGGGCAGAAGAATATTGGACCGGTCAAATGTTCAAGCCGCACAAATAATTGCGGCTTTATTTTGGGTGTTGCACACCGGGATAGAAGGTAGCCGGGGTCTGCTCTCGCTGTTTTCAGTATATGCAGCCGGTTTGGGAAGTGGTTTGTATTGGGACTTCGGTTTAGTGACCGAGCAGCTCAGGAAATCCGGACAGGAATGAGAAGCATGCGGCTTCCGGTCTGGGAAAACCAGGTCACACCTTCACACACTATATCCACGGCTAGAATCAAACGGCCTCTGGAATCGGGTGTTTTTACGTTGAGGGTCACTGTTTCCTCTCCGCCCGGTCCAACCGGATGGTCAAATGCTGTTCTCTCACCATCAAATATAAGGGTATTCCCGGAAGAGTCCTGCCAGTGATAACTGATAAACACAGGGCGCGTTTTGACTTTGGAAGACCAGGTAATGAATCCGGTATTTTTGAGGGAAACAGATAATTGAAAACCAGCCCCTCCGGGAACGGTTTCATTGATTTCAGAATGACTGATATAGGTGACTTGATACGGGCCTTGTATTTCTTTATTTATCTCTTTTGACAGAGGCGGTTTGGCCGCCGGTTTCCGCAGCTTGTGCTGTTTTCCTTTACAGGCGCATATCAGCCAGTGTTTAGCCCAAAAATCCAGATTGGATTGGAACAGATAGTTATCGATCCTTTTGTAAAACTTATAAATCCATTCTCCATACAATTCCCGCAATTGTCCGGAGGCGGTCGCATCCGGCGGGTATGCGTCCAGCCCGGACACGGTGCCGCGCAGTTCCAAACCGTAACCCCGAAAAATATTTTTGAAATCCCGGAGTGAATACCGGTATTCAACCGGGTCTCCTTCGGGTTTGGATTTATATGTAATTCTTTTCTGGTGGCTGTCTTCATCCAATATCTGATTCAGCCGGGTTCTGATTTTGTCCAACTCGAGTACAATCCAGTCTAAATCTAAATTGCGGTCCCAGCCGCCTTTCCAGTTTCCGTGAGGCTCAATCAGCAAAAAGGAGGAGGTGAATTTTTCCATATGTTTGATAAAACGGCGGGGATGTTCCAGATGATGGAACGCATCGAACATCATCACTAAATCAATGGAGGCCCCTGGTATGAATGATTCTGCCTTATCTTCTGCAAATTCTATATTCTTGAGGCCCAAAAATTCAGCATGGCTTCGGGCTTGCTGCAGTCCGGTTAGGCTGTGATCTATGCCCGTGAAACGGACCTCCGGCAGACGGGAAGCCAATTCACATGTGATTTCTCCGGTGCCGCAACCGATATCCAGCACCCGGCGGCATTCATTTAGATAGGGAAGGGCTAAATCCGCAAACCGCCGGATAGTGATATACCCCGTATAACTGAAGCGGAAAGGCTGATCAACCGCAGAGCTGAATTGATTGTTGTGGTATTGCCGGTCCTTGACGGAAGACCAGTTTTTCATAAAGCAGCGCAGCCGGTGCAGTCCTTGTCTCCACCAAATCATTATGTCGTTTCTTCCTGATTCACATCTTATCCCCACACCATTAGAAAAGCAAAATATTTTTCTCTCTTGGTTGCGGTCATATCCTTGGATATATACAATGAATTACGGGAGGTATCCATGTATCCCTATCTGCGGGTCCTGAGGGTCCTGACCTCAGCTGTGTTCAAAAAAAAACTTGATTTAAACGGTGTCAGCGAACTTAAGCTGCGGGTATGGCCTAATGATTGCGATACCTATCCTGAGATGAATAACGGCCGGCATCTAACACTCATGGATCTGGGAAGATATGATTTGGCTTTCCGCAGCGGTATAATGAAAATGGCCGGTCGAAAAAGATGGAACTTTGTTGTGGCCGGCGTGAGTGTTCGTTTCCGCCGCAGGCTTCCACCATTTAAGCATTTTATTTTAAAAAGCCGTTTAGCCGGCCGTGATGCGTGCTGGTTTTATTTCGTACAGGAAACCATTCGATGCGGAAAGATTTGCTCCCAAGCGGTCATAAGAGCCGGATTAAGAGATAAAAAGGGTCTTATCCCGGCACAGACTGTCCTGAAAGCATTCGGTAATGAATCCTGGAACAAACCAGTGCCGGATTGGGTGCAGGAATGGATAAAAGCAGAAAAGGTCCGCCCCAAACTATAACATTTCCACAATTGCATAAAATCTGAGCAGCATAGAAATTCACAGGGAAAGGAAAAGTCTAAACAAAACATAACAAAAGAAATAAAAACATAGATAAAATAATGTCGCATAAGGTATATTATGTAAACTTTATCAAATTTATATTAATTTCTTTACTTTTTTTTTTTTTTCAGGAATTATTCAGATCTGAGTTTTTTTAGAAGGGTTTCCAGCAATTCTACAATTTCTTCTTTTTTTACATCCTTGCGCTTAAATTCTATTCGTATCCGGCAAGTTTCATCGTTTTTAGGTTTGTAATTATAGACATATCTCTTATTTCGGGATTGTTCTTTTCCTTTTATTTTCTTTGACAGATCCCGTGTATCTTCACGCCTGAGGTTTCGTGCCTGAATGGCTTGAATCAAATTCATCATATGGTCTTTGGATTCCTGTTTTGATATCTCCAATAGTGTTGAACGGCTGGTGATGTTTTTTTCGCTGCATATTTTTCTTATTTCAGGAGGGATGCGGCTCAAATTAATGATCTCCGTTACTGTTGAGCGTGCCTTTCCAATCTTTTCTGCAATCTGAATATGGTTATATTCATAAAGTTCTGCCAATGCTTTTAAGCCATCTGCTTCTTCGAATACATTTAAATCTTTTCTCTGCAGGTTTTCTATGAGTGAAATTTCCATAGCATCGGAATCTTCTACATCAAGGATAATGCTTGGAACTTCTTCGATTCCGGCTTTCTGCGAGGCCATATAACGCCTTTCACCGGCTATTATTTCATACCGTCCGTTTTTCGGCCGGACCAAAATCGGCTCTAGGACTCCCCTGTTCTTTACTGACATCACCAATTCAGCGATATCCCCAAGTTCATTTCTTGCCTGGTGCGGATTCGGATCGATCCGATCCAGGGGGATCATTCTTATTTTTGGGCCTTTCGAACGTGTTGAAATAAGATCGACGAAATGATCATCATGTCTCATTCCTATTTGATCAGGCAGTCCGGAACGTCTTTTTTTAGGCACGGTCCATTATCTCCTTCACCACTCTTTTATATTGAACCGATCCAATGGAATCTGGTGCAAATGTATAAATGGACTCTTTATAAGCCGGACTCTCTTCAAGTTTTACGCTTTTAGAAATAATAGTTTTGAAAACACGATTTCCAAAAACATTTTTTATGCGATTGACAACATCCTTGGCGATATTGGTTCTTTTATCATGCAGAGTGATGATTACTCCCAAAATTTCCAACTCAGGGTTAGCAATTTTTTTGACTTTATCAATTGTTTCCAACAAATCGTCTGTTCCTTCCAAGCATAAATACGAGGATTGGATTGGAATAACCACTCTATCGGCACTGACCAATGCATTTAATGTAATGAGGCCGAGTGTCGGCGGTGTATCGATGATGATGTAATCATAATTGCTTTTAATTGTGTCTAATTTATCCTTAAGGCGGTAATGTCCGTCAATTTCTCCCAGTAAGGTCGGCTCTAATTTTGCCATGGAAATTTTAGATATGGCAACATCCAGGCCTGGAACAACTGAAGGTACGATAATATCACGAATGGAATCATCGGGATTGACAAGAACATCAAATAAAGATTTTGAAAATTGAGCAGGATTGTCGACAAATGAAATAGTTGAGTTAGATTGAGGATCCGTATCCACCAGTAAGGTTCTTTCTCCCATAACAGCCAGTCCTGCGGAAATATTCAAGGCAGTGGTGGTTTTCCCTACTCCGCCTTTTTGATTAGTGATAGCTATAATCAATTAATATCTTCTCCCAAAAAAAATATTTCTTTACTGATTTACATAAACACTTGCCTGGATTTTTGCAATAAAAAAACATGACGGTTTTTAATTTCTTTACTATTACCGATACGCATGGTTTTTAGTTAAAGATCAACAGGATTGTTTTCTATTTTCAAGTCGCAATTTTTTACCCATTCCAGCTTGGCATGTGTATAATCAAGGCTATCTCAAAATTAAATGAATTTCAAGTTGAAATTTTGACTCAACCAAGCCGTACGTCCGGCATTATAATATAAATGATAAAAAAACTAAAATTAATACAAATAATTGTTACTTTTTTACTAAAAGCAAAGAAGCTTATCCAATGTCGGCATGCCGACATTGTCTCCGTGTCGGCCGGCCGACATAAAAACATCCGTAAATGAGAGAGAATTGCCTGGCGGCGGCGGGGGGGGGTTAGGTTCTCTTAAGCCGACTTTGTTGATTCTGGAGGCTCTCAGGCGCTTAAATCGGTATTCGCTAAGTTATTTGCAAGGAAGAAAACGCACAGTGGTTTTCATGTTTTTGAGAACCACATCCAATGCTTTCAATGTGTCTTCGATATCTTCTTTTGTTGTGAAACGGCTCAAGGAAAAACGTACGGAACATTGGGCTTCTTCCGAAGTCAGGCCCATGGCTGTTAAAGTTTGGGATGGTTCCGGTGAGCCGGTTTTGCACGCGCTGCCGGAAGACAAGGAAATTCCTTTCTGGTCCATAGCAATCGCCAGTGATTCCCCTCTGTATCCCGGGATGACAATATTAAGTGTGTTCGGCAGCCTTTTTTCAAGGTGGCCGTTAATATGGGCATCTCCGGTAATGGAAATGATGCCGGTTTCCAAACGGTCCCGCAGTTTTTTTGTTTCATTGAATGCGTTTAAGTTTTTAAAGGCAGAATCCGCGGCTTTGCCGAGACCGACAATAGCCGGAACATTTTCAGTGCCGGCTCTTAATCCATGCTCTTGCTTTCCCCCATGAATAAGCGGCTCCATTTTCAAATCCTTTCTGATATATAATGCCCCGATTCCCTTGGGTCCATGAAATTTATGACCGGACAGAGTTAGGAGATCAACGTTCCACTCTTCTATGTCAGCAGGAATTTTCCCAACTGCCTGGACGGCATCCGTATGAAACAAGGCATTATGAGCATGAGCGATTTCAGCCAATTCTTTTATGGGCATAATGGTGCCGGTTTCATTATTTGCTGTCATGATGGAAACAAGAATAGTGTCGCTGCTTATGAATTTTTCCAGGGTTTCCGGCTGTACCATCCCGGTTTCATCAACTTCGAGATAAACGACGTTAAACCCGATTTTTTCCAAAAAGGCACACGTTTTCAAAACCGCTGGATGTTCCGCGGAGCTGGTGATGATTTTTTTTTGTTTTGAACCTAAATTCAAGAAAGCGATTCCTTTGATGGCTAAATTATTCGCCTCAGAACCGCCGGAAGTAAAAACAAGACGGCGCGGCCGGCAATTAACTAAGGAAGCCAGCTGCCGCCGGGCGTTCTCAACGGCTTCCCGTGTTTTTCTTCCCTGCTGATGAATGCTGGAGGGATTTCCATGCCGGGTATCAAAAAATTCTGACATGGCTTTCTTAACTTCGGGAAGAACAGCGGAAGTGGCGTTATTGTCTAAGTAAACATGCTTGGCTGGTGATGACTTATTAATTTTATTTACATTAATCTGGGAGTGGGAATCTAAATTACGTGAAGATATTGTTTTTGATGATCCATGTGCAGCTTTTCGCACATCGCAGAGCAAGGCCTTGTAGACAGGAAATCCCGAAATTAAATCAAAATTGGTTATATCAGTCAGTTCGTTCACATTGGATTTTTGCCACATTTCAGGTCCGACTGGACCTCCGCCCCCCATATTGCATTCAACGGATCCGGCCTTTATCTGATCGGACACCACTGCACGAAAAAGCACTTCTCCTCTTTTTGTTGAAACAGCGGCTAAATCTCCGCTCTGTATCCCTCTGGCTTTAGCATCGGCCTGATTTATCTCAACAAATGGTTCAGGATGGTCCTTTGCCAAGGCTGGAATACCGTGATGTTGCGATCGAAAATAGCTCTGCGACCTGGCCCCCGAATTGAACACTAAGGGATAGGTACTGTAAGTTTTCGGAGATGCCAGGGGTCCTTCCTCCGGCTCCAGATATTCGGGAAGAGGATTGTAACCATAATCCTTCAATATTGTGGAATAAACTTCAAATTTCCCTGACGGTGTGTCAAATCCAGGCTTTCCGTCATTCCGCAGCTTTCCCTTTTCCCATTTTTTATATTCCATGACCGGTGTTTTGATCTGGACAGTTCCGCCTGCTTCTCTCACCTGTTCCAGAGAAAAACCGGAATATTTCAGAACATACCGCAGCATTTCTTCTCTTGACTGGGGAAAAAACCGTCCATACCCTAAACGGTTCGCTAAATGGGCCATAATTAAATAGTCATCTCTTGCCTTCCCAACCGGATCGATGATTTTTTCCCGTATACGGAAAATAGACCCATATGTCATGTATGACTCAATTTCAAACATGGTGGTTGCGGGAAGGACGATATCCGCATAAGCGCAATCAGCTGTCAATTGTCGATCAATGGAAACCAAAAAATCCAGTTTGGATAGAGTTTCGCGCCATATTTTTGATTGGGGCCAGGATGTAAGTATGGAAGCCCCATGAATGATCAGACCGCGGATGCTGTACGGGTCGGAATTCAATACGGCATCGATCAGACCGGAAGCATGCGATTCCCCCCGGTAATGGCTGTAAAGGGGGAATTTGCCTCTGGCGACCGCACGCTTGAGATCGGGGTTGGATAATATATTTTCCCTGTTTATGGGAAAATGAGATCCAGGCATGGACATACATAATCCTCCTGGAACATCCAGATTACCAGAAAGGGCGAATAGAGTCAGAACCGCTCTGATCGCCTGAATTCCGGAGTTGGAATATTCCAATCCTGTATACATGACGGGTGCCGCTCCGTTAGCCTGGACAAGCGAGCGGGCAAGAGAGCGTATTGTATCTGCCTTGATCCCTGTAACCGGTTCGACTTGCTCCGGCTGGAAATGCTGAACATAGCGGGACAATTCTTCAAAACCACTGGTCCATTCTTCCGCGAAATTTTCATCATAGAGATCTTCATCCAAAAGAACTTGAATCATTGACAAGGCTAAGGCTCCGTCGGTCCCAGGGCGTATTGGTATCCAGCGGGCTCCTGTCCTTTTAGCGGTTTCCGTGTAACGTGGATCAATCACCACCACATCCGCTCCGCGTTTGCGGGCTGCTTCCAAACGGGTCATATCCAGTGGAGGGGAATCCGTATAGGGATTGGCTCCCCAAACAAAAAGCAAATCTGAATTTTCAATATCAGTAAACAAATTGATAAGCATTCGTCCCATGGTCACATGTGGAGCGATCATTGCAAATGATACATAGCAAAGCGCTCCCACTCCCATAGTATTGGGGGAACCAAACGGGAAAAGAACGCTGGAGGCAGATGATACGGCTGCGTCTCTCGGTTGAAATACATCGCAGAGGGACAATTCGAAAGCTCCCCGCCCGGTATAAATTGAAACACACTCAGGCCCGGATTCTGATTTTAAACGGTTGAGCTGCTCTGCAATTGTATCATATGCTGCTTCCCAGGTTATGGGTTCAAATTGATACGTTCCCTTAGGTCCGCTTCGCTTTAATGGGGTTTGTAAACGGTGTTGGGAATAAACAATTTCAGACGCGTGTTCCCCCCGCTTACAAATCATTCCCAAAGGATGAGAAGAGTCTGCTTCTATTCCGACTAGCTTTCCTTTATCCAGTTTAACCTTCACCCAGCATCCGGCCGGGCATATTCCGCAGATCGCCCGCCGTATTTGCTTGGATGAGCCCACTTGTTACCCCCTACCCTACTTTTGCCAGCGCTAAAGCGAAATATTTATCATTGCTGCTCAGCCAATGTTTTAGCTGGAACCCGGATTTATCCATCATACGGTCAACGATTTCCCGGCTGAATTTACGGCTGATTTCAGTCAAAATGGATTCGCCTTTTTGTATATCTACATGCAGATTAATTTTTTCTAAAAAAACAGAGATTGATTTTTGCGCGGTTAAATGCATTTCTATTTGATTTTTATCCGTATTTAAAAAAGCGGTGTGAGAGAAATCCTGTAAGTTGAAATTTCCATCTAAATTACGGTTGACAACGTTAAGAATATTTTTATTGAAGGCGGCGGTTAAGCCCTGCGTATCATTATAGGCAGCTTCAATAACAGACACATCTTTCATAAGGTCAATTCCAAGCAGAAACCAGTCGCCTTGATTGAGGCGGCCGGATATGGATGATAGCATTGACTGTGTTTGTTCCGGGTTTAAATTTCCTATTGTGCTGCCTAAAAACAAAACCAAACACGTCTCATTTGGGGAAATAAAAGCCAAATTACAGGTATAATCCCCAATTAACGGCTTTATATTAAGCCCGGAATAAGAATGAAGACGGCGCTTGGCTTCTTCAAGTGCAGAGGAGCTGATATCCATCGGGATATAGTTTAATGATCCAAGATGATCCAAAAAAGATTTGATCAAAACCCTGGTTTTAAAGGCAACTCCGCTGCCGAGCTCGATAAGTTCTCCGGCTTGGGTCAAACGCACTATCTCAGGTGCATATTCTTCGATAAGAGCTTTCTCTGTTCGGGTTTGATAATACTCTGGAAGTGAGCATATTTTGTCAAAAAGAAGCGATCCTTTCTTATCATAAAAATATTTGCTTGGTATAAATTTTGGCTTTGATGTCAGGCCTGTCCTGATATCTTCGGGTAAATTCTTCCAGGGATCTCCATTTTTTTTTAATTCAGTTGACATGAGATAAATCCACTATAATATTATTATATACTAGACATACTATCATGTCGATAATTTTTATAGAGATATGTAAAGCATTTAATATCAATAACATAAGAACATTTTATTTCGCAATCCGCATAGAATAACGGCAGCCGCAATAATTCTGACGATACAGATTCCATTCCCGTGAAAGCTCCAGGCTGCGCTGAAATCCATGTTTTTTTTTAAAATCTATGTCTAAAAAATTCACTCCGAATTCCTCTCCCACAGCCTTACCAATGCGTATAATTAAATTTGAATCTTTATGCGGGGATATCGTCAGAGTTGTTGTAAAATTGGGTATATGCATTTCGCGGGCCTTTCGGGCTGTACTCCAAAGATTAAACCTGAAACATATTTCACAACGCAGTCCTTTTTCCGGTTCATGTTCAAGGCCTTTTATTCTTTTATTCCATTCCTCCGGTTTATAAGACGGCACAACAAGAGGAAACCCCATTTTGAGCGCCGCTTTTCGTGCCTCGCTGCTGCGTTTTTGATATTCTTCCAGCGGGTAAATGTTGGGATTATGAAAATAGCCGGTCACAGCATACCGGCTGCAAAGCATTTCGAAAACTGCAGTTGAATCCGGAGCGCAGCAGATATGCAAAAGAATTTTTGGTTTGGTTTGCGCTCTACCTTCTCTCAAAATATCTCACCGTGACTGTTATTATTATCAATAATTTAATAATACCACAAGGGGGCGGAAGAAGCTTTCTTTTTGACTTTCATGGAATGCACGGCTATATTTATCAAGGAGCGATCATATGCCGTCTTCAATACTGGATTTATGTCAAAAAAGAGTTGTGCTTTTAGATGGAGGAATGGGAAGTGAATTGATAAAACGCGGACTTCCACTGGGGACTTGCCCCGAAAAATGGAATAATATATACCCGGAGCGGGTGAAAGATATACATGAAGCTTATTTCGACGCTGGAGCGGATGCGGTATTAACCAACACCTTTGGAGGGAATGTCATTAAGCTATCCTCTTATGATATGGAAGAGCAATGCTATGATATCAACCGAATGGCCGTCCTTTTGGCAAGAGAGGTTTGTCCTGAAGGGAAATGGGTTGGCGGCAGCATGGGGCCCACTGGGAAATTTCTCAAACCTTACGGTGAATATACTCACGCTCAGATTGAGGAGGCCTACGCTGAACAGGCGCACGGTTTATATGACGGCGGTGCGGATTTTATATTGATAGAAACGCAATACGATCTTGCTGAAGCTCTATGTGCGCTGAAAGGCGCCCGGCGGCATTTCAATCAAGAAATCTTTGTTACCCTGACCTTTAATCAGACTCCCCGTGGATTCTTCACGATGATGGGAAACAGCATGAAGGATTGTTCCCAGGCTCTTGAGGAAAACGGCGTTTTCGTTTATGGGGCCAATTGCACTTTAGACAGTAAGGGCATGGCTGATTTGATCAAAGAGTGGCGCAAGCAAACTTCGGCGCATTTGATCGCGCAAGCGAATGCAGGGCAGCCTGCTCCACGTGAAAACGGAACCATTCATTATACGCAGTCCCCGGAAGAATATGTTCTGCATGTTCGTTCCATGATTGAGAACGGTGCTGATATCATTGGAGGCTGTTGCGGGACAGACCCGGATTTTATTCGCAAAATGACAGAACTTATTATTACCTGACATTTTCAAAATACATTAAAACGGCACTCACCGCACATGCAGGTATCCTGTTCAGTGAATGAGCTGAGAAAAAATAAATGAATTTGATTCTTCACATTTTAGATAAATTTTTTTTTGTTTTTCACAGTGTATTGATTCTGTTTAATCTATTCGGCTGGTGCTGGAGGAAAACCAGACGGCTTAATTTGCTCATCCTGTTATTGACCGCATTTTCCTGGTTTTTTTTGGGACTCTGGTATGGTTTCGGGTATTGCCCTTCTACGGATTGGCATTGGCAGGTACGCTTTCAGCTCGGTTACACTCAGCTGCCGCATTCTTACACAAAATTCCTTGTGGATACAATAACCGGATTGGATGTACCTGCCCGGCAAGTCGATATTGCTGCCGTTGCCGGATTATGCATCGCCATGACGGTTTCTGTGTGGAAAAATTATAAAGATTGGAAGAAGAAAAAAACAAAACTTGATTAAAATGCCGTTTTTTCCAGCATGTCCCCTTTAATTCCGATTTTCACTTCGTGGATGGGAATCTGTTTCCCGGAATTTTCAATCGCTTCTTGGACCATTAAACGCAATCCCGAACAGCACGGCACGACCATGACAGCAATCGTTAGGCTCTGAATATTGTTGTTTTTAAAAATTCCAGTTAACTTTTCAATATAAGGGCGGGTATCGTCCAGTTTTGGGCACCCAATGATCAATTTTTTACCCTTAAGCAGATGGGCATGGAAAGCGCCCATTGAAAAGGCCGTACAATCCGCGGCAATGAGCAGGTGACTGTTGTCGAAATAAGGAGCCGCTGGAGAAACCAAATGGAGCTGTATCGGCCATTGGCTTAGTTCGGATGTGTTTGAAAGGGATTCCCGGGCAGGAGCTTTTTTCCTTTGCACTTCATAAGGACGGCTTCCAGGACATCCTCCTGTGCAGCCGACTGGTTCTGCCTGGGAAGAAATGCCGTGGACTTGACCTGCAGTCTCCTCTCCCCTGTTCTTTAACACATGTTCATAGGTTGCATTCGCATTATACGAATCTGAATCTTTTTCAACAATTTTCAGCGCTCCGGCGGGGCAGACATCCAGGCATGCTCCCAAGCCGTCGCAATAGATTTCACGGACCAGTACGGCTTTGCCTTCCTCATCCAGTTCGAGGGCCCCTTCTACGCAGGCCGTGGTGCATTTTCCGCATCCGTCACATTTATCCCGGTCGGCCATGTCAATAATTTTTCTTAATGCCATTTTATCTATCCTCCAGTTTATTTAATAACGAATCAAACCCGGCTTTTCCTTTAAAAAGTCCCGGCTCACTGCAGGATCATCATTCTATTCAGGTATATATTGTGCTTTCGAATCACACCAAGGACAATCCTTGCCCGTGAATAATCCAGGTTAGGATAAATGATTTGAGCTGATTATTCTTTGATTTAAGTCAAAATTATATTTACCTGGATTATTCACGGGCCGAGATTGCCGCAACTGCTTTTTTGCAGGGCATTCGCGGTGAGAGCCGGCCCGTATGGAGACCGAGAGGGCATGGTTCCTCTCCCCGGGAGAGGAGAGAGCGAGGCCGGAATCGGGCCGGATAATCAATATTTCCGGTTAAGGCATTTCTCTTCGCAAACGGGTGCAATCATTTACGTGAATTTTTTTTCCTTCAACCCGAATCAAACCCTCTTCCTGAAGCTGTCTTAGATTACGGGAAAGGGTTTCATTGACTGTTCCCAGGAAGCGGGCAAGGTCACCCTTGTTCATTGTCAAATCTATTTGGCAGCATTTATTCCCCCGGCAGCGGGTCAAGAGATAGTGAATAAGCCTTTGCCGGACGGTCTCTAAACCCAGAGAGCGTACGCGCTTATTCAAGATCAGACACTTTTGCGCCATGAGTTTTAAGAAGAACCAGGAGACTCCCGGGTCTTGATTGATGAGATTCAGGATAGACTGGGTGGAAATCAAAAGAACTTGGGATAACTGAACCGCTTCCGCGTAAAATGGAATCGAATCAGATGTGAAGATCATGGCCTCTCCGAAAATATCTCCATTCATAAGACGGGTGACTTCCAGTTCTTTCCCTTCAGGATCCATATCAAAAACGCGGACTTCCCCTTTCTCTATTGAATAGATTCCCTTGGGAGGATCACCGGCATGAAATAAAAATTCTCCCGGATAATAAGTCCGCTGGATTCCTGTCTTTTTTAATTCAGACGGAAATTCATTTCCCTTGGTTTTTTTCATTGTTTATCCTATAAGTACGGCTCTCAGCGGCGCCCCGTCAGTCTTCATTTTTAGTGGAAACGCTGATAAAAGATATTTTCCGGGGGGAACATTTTTTAAAAACAATCCTTCGATCAAAGCCAGGTTTTCAATCAATGTTTCATGCACTTCATGTGCCGCATGGAATTTTTTAACACTAAGGTAATCAATTCCCAGCGTCCGTATCTCTTTGTCAACGATCAAATCGGAAGCGCTCCGGGTGACATGGGCAAAGTCAGCGCGGAATGTGTCGTACTGATGGAGTGAATTTTCGGTTTTAAGGAGAATAATTTCGTCCTTTTTTAAATCATATTTTTCCAAATGACGCGATTCAATCGCAGGACCCGCCTGCGTGAGATCCAAAACCCGGCAAGGGCCATAGAAATGATGTAGAGAAAAATCCATTGCAGTCCCGGATTGATTGCGTATATGACGTACAGCATCCACGTGGGTCCCGGTATGAGTCCCCAGAGTGATGCAGGATTCATTCGTGCGATTATCCGGAATATGTGCATATTGTTCAATCCGGGGAGATGGATTACCGGGGTATGTCACCATATCCGGTTTTATTTCCAAACTGATATCGATGATATTCATGCGGCCTCCTTACTAAGATATTTTACCTCATAAAACCCGTGGAGTGAAAACAATGACCACTCGCACAGCAAACCGTTGAAGCAGACCGAATAAACTCAAAGAACGCAAAAAGGCGAGATGAACGCGAGCGCAGCAAGGAAAAGCATACGTTCTTAAATTGGATTAACCTGATGCCTCTGCTCATTCCTTTGAAAAATAATCATAAATTTTCTTCATCCAAAGGCATTTCCCAATTTTCTTCTATAGGCTTCTCAAATTCAAAATCTTTTTCTTCCTCATTAGGTTTTTCCCGGACTTCCATCCGGCGCTGACCAGAAGGTGATTTTTTCTCTCTCTGCGCGTGGAGATATAAATCCAGCTGACCGGCCTGAAAAGACATGAGCAGCCACCCCCGGGCGGCAATGAATACCTGACCTGCCGCAAAAGCCAGCCAAATTCCTGCCGCTTCATGGGTCTTGATCAAACCGGCTGTCTTCCAATAAATCAAAAAGAGAACCACACCGGTGGCGGTTAAAAGATAGTAGAGAGCCAGCGTGCGGCCAAAACGGGAAAAGACAAATCCAGCTGCTTTCCATAAGGATAAAAATACTTTTCCAGTATCTTCAATGACGATTCGGATGCGGGCGTAATCCAGGATCATCAAAACCAGCAACAGTAAAAAAACGCCGGTAAACGCTTCTACCCAGAACCAGATAAATGCAAATTGTTCACGAATGCCTCCACCTGAGATAAGCCGTCCGGCGGCAGACAGGAAAAACATGAAGGCAAGAAAAACCACCCAAAACATCAGGGAATAGACACAGAGCCGCAAAAACCGCCACCAGAATTTTCCTGCACCATGGAAAAAACGGGAGCACCAGCGTCCTTCCTTCTTATCTGTAACTCCGGCACGTGAAGCAAAAACGGATAAAATCCCTCCCTTGAGAAAAATGGTGACCACCGCATACAGGACGGAAACGCCCAGCATCAACAACAGAACCGGCTGCAGCGCAGACACTTTGTATATGATAAATTCAAAAAAGATATGGTTATCCCATTTGGTCAAGAGCTGTTCGGAAACAGCACTGCTGCCGATGAAATCCTTAAGCAGCCCGGATAAGGAAAAATACAGAAGCGATGCAAATAAAAAATTAGCCATCAATAACAGAATGATCATTTTAGGCTGAAGGGCGGCTTCTTTGATACCGGTTATATAACTCTTTATTGCTTTCATCTTCTTCTCCCTCAAAAAGATATCAGTGAAAGAAATTTTTGGAATTCCAGCATCGCACCCAGACCGTATTTCAGCGGTGCCGTTAGGTTGGGCTGCAATAACCCCGAATTATTGGTGAAATTAACATCCAGAAGCACTTTTCTTTTTGGGTCAATGTGAGCGGAATGGATTTTAACCGGTTTATCATACACAAATTTTTTCCATTTTGACGTCCCTATCCATTGTTCATTGATGATTTCGCCATTTTCAAATTGGATTTGAATTTCCTGAGGAAAAACCCATTCTCCATTTCTTACCACCACCACTTGGCTGCGGTATGCTTTTTCTTTGGATTGGGAACCGGATTCACTCCCGTTCTCATCAAACAATCCTTCGGCTTCTCTGACTTCACGGCATGTTATGGCATCAACCGCATAATCCAGCTTACCCGGCTTTTTGAGAATAGTATCAAAAAACCAGTTCAGATCCTGTCCGGAAACTTCTTCGGCTACGGCTATAAAATCATTGCTTTGAGGATGTTTAAATGACCACCGCTCAAAGAAAGTCTTCATCACCCGGCCCATCATATCTTCTCCCAGGTAATTTTCAAGAGTTAAGAGCATCAACGCGGCCTTACTGTATACATTGGTGCTGTAACTGTTCCCATTAATAAATTCCCAGGAATTTTTCAAAATGGGATCAACATGGGACCCGGATAAGACCCGGAAACGCTGCATAGCTAAATCCCCAATATGAATGCCCTTCCAATTTATCAGGGATGTATTATGACCATAATATTCAGTCATCGCCTTGACTTCGGAATATGAGTTTATCCCTTCATCCAGCCAAGCTTCCTCAAATTCATTATTGGCAACCATGCCGTACCAGTAATTGTGACCGAATTCATGAATTGTGACCATTTCAGGCATAAGGATTCCCTTAGGAAGCCAAGCCATTGTCCCGCCGGTAAAGAAAGTCGGATATTCCATGCCGCCTGCACCTGCAGCGCCTGGAGCGGGATCGACCAAAGTGATAGTGGAGTACGGATAAGGGCCATAATTGCGGCTGTAAAAAGACAAACCATTTTTCAATGATTGCAGATATCTGTCCTTTTGATTGACATGGCTTTCATGGATAAGAAGCGTGATCTCTGATTTGACCCGGGGATTTTGCAGCGTATAAGATTCCTTGAATTCTACAAAATCCGGACTTGCCGTCCAGGCAAAATCATGAACATTTTCCTGATAGTATGTCAATGTCTGTGTTCCATCCGGGTTCTCGGATCCCTTTGTTCTCCTGCCGGTGGCTCCAACCACATAATTCCGGGGAACCGTGATATTAACTTCATAGGTTCCAAAATCAGCATAGAATTCAGAGTTGCTGTGATACTGATGGCAGTTCCAATCCCCGTCTTCCAATACTCCGATTTTGGGAAACCATTGCGCAACCATATAAAAATCTCCAAAATATCCGGAGCGGGCAAAAACACGTGGGAGTTTTGATGTAAATTCCATCGAAAGCATAATAGATTCTCCCGGCATAACGGGACCGGGAAGCCAAACCCGCATAACAGTCTGGTCGTAAGGATTATTGTCATCCGGTTGAATATATTCCATGGTTGGTGTCAGATCCTGGTCTCCTTGAGTCTTAATGGATTTAATTTCAATAAATCCCCAGCCTTCTTCCATGCCGGAGAATCCGCGGTGGCTTCCACCGCTTTCTTTCATAAAAGTTGTCCGGTTATTTTTAAACGCATTGAGGTAAAGATGAAATCTCAGCTCAGAGACAGGGGTTTCCGTCTTGTTTGTCCAGCTTAGGTCCTGACTGCCTAAAATTGTTTTTTCTTCAGGAATCAACTTCGCATTGATCCTGTAATCGACAATTTTTTGACTTAAGGCCGGATACCCGGCATGAACAGCCAAAACGGCGAAAAGAATCATAAAAATACCCGTTTTTTTCATGGTCGTTCTCCCATTTTATTTATTCCGATTTTACCCGGTGGATGAGAATCCGGATATATTTATATACGTTAATTTGTATGCGCGGTTGTGACAATGCGGTAAATTTGCAGTCGTTTGATATTAGTTAAATATCACGACGCTGAAGTGCTGTCAATTCGTTTTTTCCATTTCTGCATGATTTCGAGGACTTCCTGGTCCGAAACATCATACCAATTTTCATAGACCTGGGCTACAGCACGGAAAAAAGGAGGAGATTCAAGAACCACCAGTTCATCCACTTCTGATTGTATCTGCTTGACGACATCCCGGCCCGCAACCGGAACCGCAGCAATAAGTTTTTCCGGATCACGTTTCCGGCATAATAAAATGGCAGCACGCATGGTCGAACCCATCGCCAGCCCGTCATCAACTAAAATGACCGTCCGCTTCTCAATTTCCGGTAAAGGACGCCCTCCGCGCAGAACGCGCATTCTTCTCTCTATTTCCTGCATTTGATTTTTTTTGATCATATCAATTTCCATTGATGACAACCAACCGGCAGCCCCGTTGATGATAAATGTGCTGCCGTCTTCCGCAACAGCTCCGAACCCCGCTTCAGGATTATCCGGATAGGGTAATTTCTTTGAAATCAAGAGAGAGAAATCCGCATCCAGATGATTGGCCGCCTCAAAAGCGGGTTCAACCCCGCCTCGAGGTATAGCTAATACCAGGACATTCTTTTCCGCGTATTTTTCCAAGGCCCGTGCTAATTTTTTTCCCGCATCTTTCCGGTCTTGGAACATGGCTAAATATTTTTACTGATTTTTACGGCTTCTCTGACCATCTGCTCAGAATAACCCCATTCATTATCATACCAGCTCATTATTTTGACCAGATCTCTGTCGACTACTTGAGTCATCGTTAAATCGACAATGGAAGCACGAGGATCCTTAATGATATCCGAAGAAACCAACTCTTCTTCCGTGACTCCAAGGATTCCCTTGTATTTTTCACTTTCGGACTCTTCTTTGAAAATGCGGTTGATTTCTTCAATCGATGTATCTTTTTCCGTGACGAAAATGATGTCGGTGATCGATCCTACAGCCACCGGAGCTCGAACGGCCACTCCATCGAATTTATTTTCATACTCCGGAAGAACTTTGGTGGTCGCTTTGGCCGCCCCGGTTGATGTCGGGACAAAATTGGCGGCTCCCGCCCGGCCTCTTCTCATTTTTTTATTAGGGCCGTCAACGATTGACTGCGAGGACGTATAGGCATGGATTGTCGTCATAATCGCTTTCTTGATCCCGATCCGGCGTCCCATGACCTCAACGACCGGTGTAATGCAATTGGTCGTGCAGCTGGCACAGGATAGCAAATCCGGTGCCTCATCCGGAGAATTAACGCCGTGGACGACCGTCATGACATCTCCATCTTTGGCCGGAGCGGATAAAATCACATGCTTGGCGCCGGCTTGAATATGCTTTTCCATGTCCGGTTTCTTTGTAAACACGCCGGTACATTCAAAGACAATATCGACACCAAGGTCAGTCCATGGCAATTGACCGGGATCTTTTTCCTTATATACAGGGTACGCCTTACCGCCTATAGATAATTCATTTGCACGGCTGAACACTTCTGCATCATACCGGCCGTAAACTGTGTCGTACTTGAGCAAATAAGCTAAATTATCGGTAGGAACCAGGTCATTGACGGCAACCAGATCCAGCTCCGGTGTTTGTAAAATTATTTTCAAGGCGGCACGCCCGATTCTTCCTAATCCATTGACAGCAACTTTTTTTGTCATACTGTTTTTCCTCCTGTGAAACCATATTTTTCATTTTATTGTTATAAACCTGCAAAATACATGCCAGACCGCGGTTACCGGGTATTTTGGATTCTGATGAAAAATATTTGATTAATAATTTCCGGCACGATGGAAATTGTCCACTTTTATGGTATAAAATCACTGACCTGGATTATTCACAAGCCGGGATTGCCGCAGGTGCGGTGAGAGACAACGACCCGTCTAAAAGGAAAAAAAAGTGCGATCAGAGAGTATGTTGTGACTTTGGAGGAAAGTATGGTTGAAATTGAAAATCAATTAAGCCGCGAACTGAATATCCGCCCGGACCAAATTCACGGGGCTCTGGATTTACTGACCCAGGGAGACACAGTGCCGTTTATAGCCCGCTACCGTAAAGAACGAACAAATAATCTGAATGAAATTCAGATTCGCGAAATATGGGATAGATACCAATATTATCAAGGGCTGGAAGAGCGGCGCCGGGTGATCCTGGAAAGTATTCGTGAACAGGGAAAATTATCACCGCAATTAGAAAAAAGGATTCAAGATACGATCAACAAAACTGAGCTGGAAGACCTTTATCTTCCCTATCGCCCCAAAAGGAAAACACGGGCATCTCGGGCGCGCGATGCCGGGTTGGAACCACTGGCCCGCTGGCTTTTCAGCCTGGAATCCGGCACCGCCTCCCTTGATGATCATGCAGAGTCCTATATCAATCCTGAGAGGGGAATTGAAACCACAGCGCAAGCACTTAAAGGGGCCGGAGACATCCTTGCCGAAGAATTTTCTGAGGATACAGGTGTTCGAAAGTATCTCAGAAGATTGGCCGGGCAATCCGGCCGTTTGGTTTCCCGCGTAAAGACTAAATTTTCCAGGGAAAAAACAAAATTTCAGATGTATTATGATTATTCTGAACCTGTATCCCGAATCGTATCCCACCGGATTCTGGCTATGTTCCGGGGTGAGCGGGAAAAAATCTTGAACCTGAAACTGGAAATCCCGGATGACAAAGCGATCGTTTTTTTGGAAAACTGTTTTCTTCATCATCCTCGCAGTTCATCGGCTCTTTTTTTAAAAGAAGTCATTCGCGACAGCTACAAACGGCTGCTCTTGCCGTCTTTGGAAAATGAAATTCGAAAGATTCTTCAACAGAGAGCCGAAAAAGAAGCATTCAAGGTTTTCGGTGACAATCTCGGATCTCTGCTCATGGCGCCGCCGGCGGGCCAAAGGCCGGTTCTGGGAATCGATCCCGGATTCCGTTCCGGCTGCAAAATCGCTGTTCTTGAAAACACTGGAAAGTTCTTGGAACACCGGACTATCTTTCCCCATGAACCCCGGAATGAATCTGAGGCAGCAGCCGAAATTTTGAAAAAATTAATAAAATCGCATCAGATTGAGTTGATTGCTGTGGGAAATGGGACAGCAGGGAGGGAAACAGACGCGTTTGTACGGAGAGTCATTCATACCATGAACGAATCAAAAAAACCGGTGAGTGTAATAATAAGTGAGGCCGGTGCCAGTGTGTACAGCGCCTCACCGGCGGCGGTGAAAGAATTTCCGGATTTTGACGTGACGGTGCGCGGTGCAATTTCCATTGGCAGGCGATTGCAGGATCCCTTAGCGGAATTGGTCAAAATCGACCCCAAATCCATCGGTGTTGGGCAGTATCAGCATGATGTGGACCAGACCCGTCTCCGGGATAAACTTGAAGAGGTGGTGGAAAGCTGTGTTAACCGAGTCGGTGTTAATGTCAATTTGGCTTCGTTGGAATTATTGAAATACGTTGCAGGACTTTCCCATAAACATGCGGCAGCTATCATCCGGCGAAGAGATGACAGCGGACCCTTCCGGGCAAGGAAAGAATTCCTGGAAGTGCCTGGACTTGGAGCGAAAACTTTTGAACAATGCGCCGGCTTTCTTCGGATATCAAATGCTTTAAATCCCCTGGATAATTCAGCCGTTCATCCGGAAAGATACGGCCTGGTAGAGAAAATGGCGGCCGGGTTGGGAAAATCCGTGACCCAGATCATTGGAAAACCCAGGTTAGTGGATACAATTCCGGTTGAGACGTTCACAGGGCCCGACACCAATTCAGCAACACTTGCGGATATTTTAGAAGAGCTCAGAAAACCTGGTCGTGATCCCCGGGACAAGTTCCAGTATGCCCATTTCTCCGAACAAGTAAAAGAACTGTCCGATCTTCAACCCGGTATGCAGCTGGAGGGTATTGTTACTAATGTTACGAACTTCGGCGCATTTGTCGATATCGGAGTGCATCAGGATGGATTGGTCCATATCTCTGAAATTGCAGACCGTTTTGTCGATGACCCGCGGAAATTTCTCCGAACCGGTCAAGTTGTGACCGTAAAAGTCCTGCAGTTGGATGAAGACCTGGGACGCATTGGTTTATCCCTGCGCAGAGTGAATTTAAAAGATTAGGGATTAACCAAAACATTAGTCATGATACAGGGCATCAATTAAATCCTGATATTTGTTCTCAATAACATGGCGTTTTACTTTTAGTGTCGGCGTTACTTCTCCCTCGGCTTCTTCCAGTTCCCGGTCTAATACAGCGATTTTTTTTACTCGTTCAAAAGGAGAGAGATCTATAGTTAAACGGTTGATTTCCTCCATCAAAAAATCAATAGTTTCATTTTTTTGGACCAAATCGCTGTGATCAATGAAAAAAATATTGTTATTCCGGGCGAATATTTCCAATTTTTCAAAATTCGGGACAACAACTGCGGAAATGAATTTCCGGCGGGCGCCCACTACGACTACCTGAGAAATATAAGGATTATTTTTCAACCTGTTTTCAATCACTTGGGGCGCAATATTCTTTCCCCCGGCTGTGACGATTAAATCTTTTTTTCTATCTGTTATAAAAACAAAGCCATCTTTATCCTGGTATCCGATATCGCCTGTTTTCAACCATCCATCTGAAAACACAGACTGTGTTTCTTCATCCATTTTATAATATCCCTGCATGACATTGGGTCCCTTAACTAATATTTCACCATCCTCATCGAACTTGATTTTAACACCTGGAATCGGCTTCCCCACCGATCCGAATTTGAATTCATCCAAGGTATTGCAGGTTACAACCGGAGATGTTTCCGTAAGGCCGTAGCCTTCTAAAATAATAAGGCCGATTGCATGAAAAAATTCAGCTATATCACGCGACAACGGGGCTCCTCCTGAAACAAAATAATGGATTCGTCCCCCGGTTCTCTGAAGGATTTTAGAAAAAACCAGTTTTTCAGCTGTACGTTGTCTCCAAACCATTGTTTTGGACAAAGATTGTCCGTTTTGCTTTGCACGACTGACTTTTTTACCCGTCTTGACTGCCCAAAAAAAAATTTTCCGCTTTAAAAAAGAACCTGTTAAAACATTATCAATGACACGGGCATAGATTTTTTCAAAAAGACGCGGGACGCTGACCATGATCGTCGGTTTTATTTCCATAAGATTATCCGCCACGGTTTCAATGCTTTCAGCGAAATGGATTGAACTTCCCTGTGATATGAAAGCAAACATACACATGCGTTCCAAAACATGGGAGAGCGGAAGAAACGAAAGGATATCATCTGTTTCCAAAAAAGGAATCACAGAGCGGAGGGATTTTATATTACTGACAAAGTTGGCATGGGTCAGCATAACACCTTTGGGAACGCCGGTCGTTCCGGAGGTATAGATGATTGATGCCAGGTCATCTGGTTCGACTTTACCGGATTTTTCTTCAAATAAATCCGGCATTTTACGATTCAATTCTCTTCCTTTCCCCATTAGTGCAGACAAGGCGATGACTTCTTGAGAGGGCATTTCTTCGAATGCAATCAGGTGACGGACCTTGGGGATCCTGTCTCGAACGGTTAGAATTTTATCCATAAGGCCGGCATTGGCTGCAAATACGATTTCTGCGTCGGAATCATTGATGATATGTTCGATCTGAGGAGGCGACAAGGTGGGATAGATGGGAACACTGACTGCTCTTTGACTTAAAACAGCGAAATCGGTCATAACCCACTCAGGACGGTTTTCAGAAATGATTATGACTCTATCTCCGGGTTTGACTCCGATTTGATTCAATCCCAATGCAATCCATTTTATGCGCTCGAAGACTTCACGAGTGGAGATAGGCCTGTACTTTTCCTCATTTTTATATTGAAAAAAACAATCTTTAGGAAAGGACTTGACCGTATTTATCAATAATTGGGCAAGTGTTTCCATATGAAAGGCTCCTGATTCAGTTTTATTCTTTCAAGCGCACATAGATATTTGTGCTTCCGTCGATATCTCTGACCCGCAATTCAAAGACATCGGAAAAGGATTTTATTAATTGGGATAATTGCTTAAATCCATATGTCCGGGGATCAAAACCCGGATCCAGCTGGTGCAGATAGAATCCCATGGTCGCAAGATTAGCCCAGCCGTCCTCCTGGATGGCCATCTCGAAAGCTCCTTTTATCAGAGGGAGAGGATCCAGTTTTTTTGGTTTTTCAACCTTTACTGACGAACGCCGCCCGGTTTTTCTCCCGCGGGCGGCGGTTTCTTTGGGCATTAAATTTTCAGTATAAATGAACACATTACAGGCATTGACAAACGCCTTGGGAGTTAATTGCTTTCCGATTCCCAAAACAAAAAAGCCTTCTTCCCGAATCCGGGTTGCCAGGCGGGTGTAATCGCTGTCGCTTGAGGCAATACAGAATCCATCCACCAATTCTGCGTTCAGAATATCCATGGCATCGATAATTAAGGCACTGTCTGTGGCGTTCTTTCCGACTGTATATCGGAATTGCTGGACTGGTTGAATGGCAGTCAGATTCAAAGTGTTCTTCCAGCCTTTCATGTCCGATGTCGTCCAATCCCCGTAAATGCGCCGTATGGTGACAGATCCGTATTTACCCGTCTCTGTCATTATTTTCCCAATCAGGGAAGGCTGGGCATTATCTCCATCGATCAATAGAGCGATTTTTTTTTCTGTGGTTTCTTTAGATATATCAACCATCTTTTTTTCCTCTTTTCTGACTTATTTAACCTGGTCTCCTTCTCCTAAGGCTTCGTAAAACTTTGCTGCAGGGACGGGCCGCAGCTTCATTCCCTGCGTTCCGCATCTGCGGCAATTTCGTCCGGTTAATGATTCAAGTTAAATAACGCAGACAATGATTTTTTTCATTTTACCTCTATTTCGTTATTATTACAAAATGAAACAGAAATTTTCCGGCAGAAGTTACCAAATGAAAAGGAAATTTCCCGTCCCGGGCATCAGAGTTTCCCGTGCCGCCTTTATTCTCAGGATGACAAATCTTCCGGCTTGTCGTATTGGGACAGCACGATGCGGCTGCTTCCCCAATGTAAATCCCGGCTGTCCGATACAGGGATGTTATTTTCATGCAGAAACTGATTCAAGCCTCCTGCTGCTATGAAATGGCGAAAATTCCGAAAGTGATTGTCCCCGGCTAAACGCTCAATGATCCATATCATAGTACCTCCTAAACGGGATGAGAGATTCCATGCCTTTTCATAATCCAGGAAAAGCAGCCAGCCTCCCTTCTTGACCACTCTTTTGGCTTCTTTAAGAACAGCCAGACGGAATTCCGGTGATTTTTCATGAAGGGAGAAGGATAGGATCACGCATCGAAAGGACGACGCCTGGAATGGCAGGAATCCGGCATCAGCACATATCCAGGGAATATCCGGACTGCATGCCCGGGCATACGTAATGAGCGAAAAATTGCGGTCCAGTCCGACGGTCAGAGAATCAGGATGATTGATTCGCCGAAGCTGCTCTCCGGTCCCGCAGCAAAGATCCAGGACCGGGAACCACCGGCGGGAGCAAATCCGGCGCGCAATCCATAACCGGACACTGCGGAGGAGAGTCCCGAGAAAAATATCATATAAACAGCCGTACCAGCACATTATGTATCAACCATAATTATTCGTGATTCGAGATTACCGCAGAAACAGGTTGAAATCAAATCTTGCATACGGAAAAAAATTTCGATACATTAAACCTGGATTATTCACGGGCCGATGGACTTGATTATAATTCTATCGCAGCAATGCTGATTCATAAGGAAAAACTGCCATGGACTTAAGTTTTTTTGACATCACTTTGTTTATACTCTTTTTTGTGGTCGTCATCGGAACCAGCATGTATAAAAGCCGGAGAGAAGAAACGCAAGAAGATTACTTCCTGGCCAGCCGCGGATTGATCTGGCCTTTGATTGGATTATCCCTGATCGCAGCCAATATTTCCACGGAACATTTTGTCGGCATGTCCGGACAAAGCGCAGGAAACGTCGGTATGGCGATCGCCAGCTATGAATGGCTGGCAGCCATAACTCTGGTAGTGGTGGCTTTTTTCTTTTTGCCGCGGTTTCTTAAAAGTGGAATTTACACTATTCCGGAATTTCTTGAATATCGGTATAATCCCACCGCACGGGGATTGATGGCGTTTTATACCATGGTGATTTACGTCGGTGTCACCATCGCCTCGGTTTTGTATTCCGGCGGTCTTACCCTGAATACCATATTTGATTTGGACCTTACCCTTTCCATTTGGCTTATCGGTGCTATAGCCGCATTGTATACAATATGGGGTGGATTAAAGGCTGTCGCCTGGGCGGATTTATTCCAAGGGTCAGCTCTTATTGTAGGAGGTGCTGTTGTCTTGATTTTTGGGTTTGCTGCCGTCGGAGGCGTTCCGGAATTTTTTCAAGCCAACTCAGAGAAGCTGCATATGATACTTCCCAGTGACCATCCCGTGCTTCCCTGGACAGCGCTGGTCATCGGCTTGTGGATACCTAATTTTTATTATTGGGGATTGAATCAGTTTATTACCCAACGGACATTGGCAGCCAAAACCTTAAGACAAGGTCAGCTTGGAATCATTTTTGCAGCATTTTTGAAGCTGATTATTCCCTTTTTGATCGTTATTCCGGGTATCATGGCGTATCAATTGTATACGGATCAACTCACCGGCCCTGGCGCCACCACAGATGCAGCCTATCCGCTTTTAATCCGGAATCTGATTCCAGCGGGCTTTCGCGGATTTATGTTTGCGGCCATTACGGCAGCCGTAATCAGCTCTTTGGCTTCGATGCTTAATTCGGCTTCGACGATTTTTTCCGTGGATTTATTTAAACGGCATTGGAAAAAAAACGCGTCCCATAAAGCCATGGTGAGTATGGGACGGCTCACCACTCTTGTGTTTGTGCTGATCGGATGCTTTATTGCGCCGGCTTTAGGAGACCCGCGTTTTGGCGGAATTTTTACCTATATTCAAGAATTTCAAGGATATATATCCCCAGGTATTTTGGCGGCGTTTGTATTCGGGCTTTTGGTCAAAAAAGCCCCGGATGCCGCCGGTGTTTCTGCTTTGGTTTTTACGGTGCCCGTTTATGGTTTTTTGCAGTGGCAGTTTGCCGATATCGCATTTTTGAACAGGATGGCTTTAACATTTTCGGTTGTGATTATTATCATGGCATTTATCACTGTTCTGAGCCCCCGCGGTGCTGAAAAGGCTCTGCCTATCCGTGAATCCTTTGATATGACCCCATCACCTTCAGTAAAGAGACTGGGGATACTTGTTATTATTATCACTGTCGTGCTGTATATAATATTCTGGTAGCCTCAGCTCAGACAAAAATGAATAAGAACGAAAAAACCATCCAGGCATCAGCATTATGGATATGGTGTCCCCCGCTGATTTTTCTGCTTTTAGCCGGACTCATTGTCTTGCTTGGAAAAAATCAGGAAATGTTTTTATTTATCAATAATAATATTTCCCAATACATGGGAGATCGATTCTGGGCTGTTCTGACAATTCTTGGAGACGGGCTGATCGCTTTTGTTCTCTTATTTCCTTTGATCCATCACAGACCCCGTTTGATTTGGGCGGTACTTATTGCGGCGTTATTATTCACAATTTTCGGGCAGGCGATTAAAAACCTGACTCAAGTACCTCGCCCGCCCAGTGTTCTCTTGCCAGGAGATTTTCATTTAATAGGCCCGGAATTAGGGCATAATTCCTTTCCATCCGGTCATTCTTCCATGATTTTTAACCTGGCCGGAGCCTTTGCTCTGACTATATCCAAAAAATGGCTCCGCATTTTGCTTATTGGATCTGCTTTTCTGGTTGCGTTTTCAAGAATGGCGGTCGGGGTTCACTGGCCGGCTGATGTACTGACCGGATCCGCTTTCGGGTGGACAGCCGTTTTTGCGGGTTTAAAGTTGGCAGACTTATCCCCATGGGGATGGACCGGATTGGGGCGAAAAATATTAGGAGCGGTTCTTTTATGCGCATGTGTTGTTTTATTTTTTGCGGATTACACAGTATACCCCGGCATTCTCGGTTTTCAGCGTGCCATTGCAGTCACATTTTTTTTCTGGGGAGGATATCAGTATCTCCGGGTTTGGGGATTGAAAAATCAGGATCAAGCTTCACGCAAGCGGTGATAAAGAGTTTCCTGGTCAAGAACAGGCATATAATCCTGGTAATCTTTCCCCGAGTCAAGAACAAATTTGGTTACTAATTCTTTGACCATGCGGATCAACGCCTCTTTTTCCCATGGCTTTTCTATATAGTGATCAATATGCGCTTTATTGATAGCCCGAATCGTATCTTCATGCGTCGCCAATCCGGTGAGAAGAATTTTCCGGGAATAAGGAAACCGCTTATCCTGATGGACATCTATCAGGAATTCAATTCCGTTCTCTCCCGGCATCACATGGTCGCAGATCAAGATTCCCGGATCCATACCCTTTTGGTCAAGGTTATCCAGGACCTCTTTGGCTTCATCCGCAGATTCACATTCTACAATGGAACAGTGGGAAAGGAATTCTTCCAAGTCCTTGCGTAAAGCCGCAAGCACCTCTCTCTGGTCCTCAATGCACAAAATCGGTATTTTTTCCATTCTATCCCCCTGCAGGAAGTTTTATGATAAATTCCGTCCGCCCCGGTTTGCTTTTGACTGAAATATCACCGCTGTATTCGGAGATAATTCTTTCCACAATGGTCAATCCCAGGCCCAGGCCGAATTCCATTCCTTTTTCTTTGGTTGTGAAATTCGGCTGAAATATTTTTGGCAGAATACTTGGAGGTATTCCAGGCCCATTATCAATGACAGAGACCCGGATAACACCGTTTTTTTCCCTGCTCTGAATAATCAATCTTTGTTTATCCGGTTTGGAATCTGAGGACATGCTTTCCACAGCATTGCGGATAAGATTTGTCCAAACCTGGACCAGCATCCCGGGTGCTGCTCTCACTGTCGGCAAGTTATCCTTCATATCGAGTTCAAGGTCCACCTTGCGCAGTGGGCTCCTCATCAAAGCCAAGGCTTCTCTGATCGTATTATTAACATCCACACCTTTTCTCCACCGGGATTGCTGTGAGGCCAGGGCTTTAACCGAACGGACCACCGATGATGACAGCTTCGATGCAATTTTCATATCATGGAAGGTGGCGCCTAATTCCCAATAGCTGTGTATTCTGTTAATTTTATCTTTTGTAATTTGGGGAGAGCCCTTCAAGTCGCCGGCTCCCAAACGAATTTCAGCGGCTTTCCGCGCTGTTTCCTCCTCTAAGAAATACCGGTGCCGGAGTTTATCCGTATGCTCACGGAGTTCCCGGCTTGGTGGACGTCCCTGTTCAAGTCCTTCAAAAAAATATTTTTGCAGCCCGGATGATTCTAAAAGTTCCCCAATACGGCCGCATAACCAATGCGTATTCCGGTCCAGTACGGATATAGCATTATTTAGTTCATGTGAAATACCGGCCGCCATTTGGCCAAGCGAGGCCATCTTCTCGGATTGAACTAATTTTTTAAGCATTCGTTCTTTTTCAAAAGCGATCTGTTGTTCATGCTGCTGCCTGTGTGCCAGGTTTGTGACAACCACCGGCATAAATTGTTCAAACAAGCTTTTGCCCCTGGATTCATCCTTGACCTTCTGGTCCCGGGTAATAAAGGCCAGAAGACAGCGGTCTTCTGCAACCACGGTGGCCAGGCTGGTATAAGACCGGGAAAAAAAGCTGTAAACACCTGCAAACATATTTTTGGATGCTTCAAAAAGCTTGAATTCTTTTCCATCCGGATTCGTAACATATGCCGCTAAAGTGCCGTCCATAATTAAATAAAGGCGATCATTGTATCCACCCTGCCGGACAAGAATATCTCCTTTATCTAAAATTAATCGCCGGTCAGGATGAGAAAAATAAGCTTTTTTCAGCCAAGGAAGGTCCTGAGTATAAAAGGATGTCGTCATAGGAATCCTATCCTGTTTAAAATAAAAAGCATCACATAAGTCATTCCCAGACCGATTCCGCCGAGAACAGCTCCGGTTTTTAACATATCTCCTGCTCGGATTTCACCGCTGCCGTATGCAATGGCATTCGGTGGAGTACTGATGGCCAAAGACATTCCAAGAGAGGCACTGAAGGTGGCTCCAAGTAAAAGCATTCTTTCTCCTCCTAATCCGGTTAAAGAGGGGAAAGATACCGCTAATGCCGCAAAAATCGGGAGCAGAAGATTGGCGGTCGCTGTATGCGACATGAAATTTGCCATCAATAAAGTCACTACCGTCGCCAAAAAAACAACTGTCAGCGGAGAGAGTCCTGAAAAAGGAACAGTTTCAATAATATGCCGTGCTAAGCCGCTCTTTTCCAGCCCCAGCCCCAATGCAATACCGCCCGCCATCAGCCAGAGAATATCCCATTGGACCCGTTTCAGGTCCTGGGCGGTAATAATCCGGGTGGCGGTGAATACAGCCACAGGGAGAAGCGCCACTATATAAGCGTTCATTCCATGAAGAAAGTCAAACATCCAAAGCAGAATAGTCAGGACAAAAGTGATGTATACCAATACAGCCTTTGAACTTTTTCGAAATCCGGTTTTATAGTCCAGATTAATTTGTGTTGTCTGGGAGGGAAAAAGACGGGATATGAGCAGCCAGGCAGCAAACAGGAGTATAATCACAAAGGGGACGGCAAAGCTCATCCAGGTTCCGAACCCGATTTGGCTGGTGCCGGTGAGGTATTTTAAGGCAATAGCATTGGGAGGTGTTCCAATGGGCGTTCCGATTCCTCCAATATTGGCGGCAAATGGAACAGCCAGAGCCAGGGCTTTACGGCCCGGATCTTCCGCCGGAAAATTCTTGAGTATCGGGGCCAGGATCGTGAACATCATTGCAGTTGTGGCCGTGTTGCTCATGAACATAGAAAACAGCGCCGTAACCATCATTAGGCCTAGCATTAAGGTCATAAACCGGTTGCCGAAAGGCTTTAAAACCCACTTAGTCAGGTTGAGGTCCATCTGGTATTTTGTGGCTGCGATCGCCAGAAAAAAACCTCCTAAAAAAAGCATGATAACCGGAGAAGCAAATGCGGCCATGATATCCGGATATGGAATGACTTGACCGAAGTCTGCTGATGAGCCTGATGGCTGAAAAAGGATAAAACTTTTATCCGACACCATAATAAGCTCTAAAAAAATCACCAGTACCGAAGTGGCGAAGATCGGAATCGGCTCCAGGAGCCAAAACAGGGCTGCTGTAAAAAAAATGGCCATTAAACGGTGCTCAACAATAGTTAAATCCGGAATTGGAATCCAGTTCCGGGGAAGAGCATAAACGGCAGCAGGAATTCCAAGGGCGATGATCCAGCGGACTTTATTGTTCATATTGTTTCTATTGAAATATTCTCATATTTATCGGTACTCTGTCTACGTCCGGCTGCAGATGTGGATGAGCTTGATATTATTGAAAGCTTAACATATCATTATCTAACCTTGAATATTTATGGAAGAGGCTGATTGATTATCTAATATGAACGATTTTAAACTGAATTATTCGCGGGCCGTAGCGGCCGCAGATGCGAGGCACAGGGCATCAGGCTGCTATGCTGATTAAACAAGTCACGGCTGCCTTCAAGAAATATTTTCCCGGTTCCCCCCTGCTTGTCCGGTCTCCGGGCCGGGTGAATTTGATCGGAGAACACACCGATTACAATCAGGGCTTTGTGCTGCCGGCGGCAATTGACAAATCCATTTATCTGGCAGTTGCGAAAAACAACTCCTCCATGTGCCGGCTGCATTCCCTGGATATGGATTCTTCTGTCGAGGCTTCTCTGAATTCCCTAACGCGAAGCGGCAAATCCTGGGCGAATTATCTGCTGGGAATGGTGTCTCAATTGCAGCATGCCGGTTATTCTTTATCCGGGTTTGACTGCACATTCAGCGGAGATATTCCTATCGGCGCCGGCTTATCCTCCTCGGCTGCGATAGAAGCGGGTCTTGGTTATGCGCTTAATGAATTATTTCAATTGGATATCAATGCGTTGGATTTAGTCAGGATGGCCCAAAAAGCAGAAAATGAATTTGTCGGAGTCCAATGCGGGATTATGGATCAATTTATTAATATTTTCGGTATCAAAGATAAGGCTCTAAAAATAGACTGCCGCACGCTGGATTATTCATATTATCCTTTTGCATTTGATGATGTGCAGATCATTCTATTCGACACAGGAGTCACCCATTCTCTAGCCTCGTCTGAATACAACCGGCGCCGGAATGAATGTGAGCAGGGTGTCCGGTATTTTCAAAAGTTTAATCCGCAGATCAACAGCCTCCGGGATGTCACTCCGGCGCTTTTGAAGGACCATCGAAACGATATGGACCCGGTTATATTCCGCCGCTGCCGCTATGTTGTGAATGAAAATATCAGGCTGGAAGCCGCCTGCAGGGATCTGAAAAAGAAAAATTTAACCGCTTTTGGGGAAAAAATGTTTCAAACCCATATCGGCTTGCGGGATGATTTTCAGGTCAGCTGCAGTGAATTGGATTTTTTAGTTCACTTCGCTGAAAACCAATCCTCGATATTCGGTGCCCGAATGATGGGCGGCGGGTTTGGAGGATGCACCATCAACCTTTATAAAGACCAATACTCAATGGAATTTGAAGCCCGGATAAAGTCCGAATATGAAAAAAAATTCACCCGGGAACTGAAAATATACAAAACCCGGATTCAAAATGGAACTCATATTGTTTAATTTGAAAGGAAAAGCTATGGATAAGCAAAACACATTAATCAAAATGAAACAGGCTGTTGTCGAGGGCGACAGGAATGCGGCTGAAAAGCTGGCTGAAACAGCGGTCTCCCGGCAATGGGACTTAAATGAAGTCATTGAGAAGGGGTATGTTCCCGGCATCCAGGAAGCCGGCCGATTATGGGTAAACGGAGATTATTTTCTTCCGGAATTGATAGCAAGCGCAGAAAGTATGAAGGCCGCTATGGAAATTTTTCAGCCGGAACTGGAAAAGACACAAGCAAAAGTAAAATCAGCGGGAAAAGCTGTAATCGGTACAATTGCGGGAGATATCCATGATATCGGCAAAAACCTGGTTGCGTCCATGCTGTCGGCCCATGGATTTGATGTGGTTGATCTAGGGGCTGATGTGAAATTAGATTATTTTCTGGACAAGGCAGAATCAGAAAAGGTTGACCTGATATGTGTATCCTCCCTTCTGACAACAACCATGCTGAGACAAAAAGAACTTATCCAAAAACTGACGGAAAGGGGTTTATACGGATGTTTCAAAGTATTGGTAGGGGGCGCGCCGGTCACAAAAAAATGGGCGGAGGACATCGGTGCGGACGGATATGCTGAAAACGCCATAAATGCGGTTTCTTTGGCCGCCGCTCTGATGATAGACGAGGGAGATAACCATGAATGAGGCTGTAAGACCTAAAATAAACCTGTTGTCCACGGAACTGATCCGGAAAATCATGGATGAAGCCCTGATTCTACTAGAAAGACAAGGAATACTCGTCGAAAATGAGGAAGGTATTCAGCTGTTCAGGCAAGCCGGGATGCAAGCAGATAAAGCTTCCGGCAAGGTGTTTATTAAACCGGATTTGGTTCAAAAGTGCCTGGAATCTACACCTTCCATAATCACATTATATGACCGGAAAGGAGACCGGTCTTATCAGCTGGGAGGTGACCATATTCATTTTGATCCAGGTTCTGCAGCGGTCACTATTCTAGACCATGAGACCCGATCACGCCGAAAGCCGGAAACCCGGGATTTGATCCGTTTTGTGTTGGTTTCCGATTACCTTAAAAACATTGATTTTCAGAGCACAGGCCTTATAAGCGGAGATGTTCCGGAAATTATCGCTGACAGCTACCGGCTTTTTATCGGGCTTCAATATTCCCAAAAGCCGGTAATTACGGGAACCTTCCGTGTTGAGGCGTTCAAACCGATGATGGACATGCTGACTGCGATAAGAGGAAGCCGGAAAGCCCTGAGGGAAAAACCTTTGGCGGTTTTCGATGCCTGCCCCTCCCCTCCCCTTAAATGGAGCAGGCTCACATCTCAGAGCCTGATCGATGCCGCTAGGGCCGGAATTCCTTCAGAGCTTATTTCCATGGGTATGACCGGGGCAACTTCACCGGTGACCATAACCGGAACCCTTGTCCAGCATGTTGCGGAAAATCTCTGCGGGTTGGTTCTCTGCCAGTTGGCTCAGAGCGGAGCACCGGTGATTTTCGGAGGATCTCCCTCCAGTTTTGATATGCGAAAAGGAACAACACCCATGGGCGCGATCGAAACCATGATGATCGATGCCGCATATACACAAATCGCCAAACACCTGAAACTGCCGACGCATGCCTATATGGGTTTAAGTGATGCAAAAACCAATGACAGCCAGGCCGGAATGGAATCAGGGATGGGTGCAGTTTTAGCTGCCTTAGCCGGCATCAATGTCATTTCAGGTCCAGGGATGCTGAACTTTGAAAGCTGCCAGAGTATGGAAAAATTGATCATTGACAACGAGATATGCGGAATGGCGTTGCGGCTGGTCCGGGGAGTGGTCCAGCGCGATGAACCCATCGCCTTGGATCTCTTTGAAGGTTTGACTTCAAATACCCAGTTCTTATCCCTGCCGCATACCCGGAAATGGTACCGGAAAGAGCATATCTTTCCGGAAACTCTTGATCGTGACACATATGATACATGGGAAAATGAAGGCAAGCTTTCACTTGCGGACCGAGCCGCGCAAAAAGTTAATGAAATCATTGAAACCCATGAACCCCCTCCGCTTGCCCCGGAAATCAGAAAAGAATTGCACGCCATCATGGCCAGCGACGCTTCCGCCAATGGTGTGGATAAGCTTCCGGACAGGAATTATGACTGAAGATTTTTCAAGCGAGCCTGTATTTTTAAACTATTTGGACATACAGATTCCTGATCGAAGAGTTTATTTCAGGATAGGATATAAAACAGTTAAAAAGAAAATCCCGGGGAATATCCAGGATTTAGTCCAAGAACTGCGCAGCATCCATGAAAAACTTATCCGCCCGCAGGCTGTATATCGGATCTTGGATTACAGCGAAACCAATCAGCACCCCATTTTCGCAGATTCCCAAAAAACGGCTTTGTGTATTTGCACCATCGGGAAGGAATTAGAACAGAAGAGTCAGCAATGGATGCAGGAAAATCAGATTCTCAAGGGCTTTATCCTGGATGCATTCGGGTCTGAAGCAGCGGAAGCCTTGGCAAAAAAATGCGATGCAATCATTGTTGATAAAGCCTTGGAAATGAAACTGTGGCCGAGCAAACGGTTCAGTCCCGGGTATGGACAATGGGATATCAGCCAGCAGGAATATGTGTTTGATGTCTTGCCGGCTGAAAAAATCGGAGTCCGCCTTTCTGATGCATACATGATGATTCCGCGTAAATCTGTTTCATTCCGGATCAATTTTTATTCTGATTCTTCCCAAACCACCCGCCTCTTTAAAAATACTAACACATGAAAAATGTAAATTGAGATTTCAGATATTATTGAATATCTATTGTATCCGGGGCTTTAATAGGTTCCAGGCCGTTATCCTCCAATATCCGGTTGAGTTCCGTGATATCTTTTGTGATAAATTGATTGAGCTGATTTACAAGAGAATTCACGTTTCCGGTGAGTTCTTTCAGCATAAACAAATCCGTTTCCGTGGGGCCGGAGGGATAATTCCCGATGGACATCCCCAGCATTAGAACCTGCTGAGAAATCGAACCGCCGCGCAGAGCCATTTCCAGGGAACCGCGGTACCCTATCCCTTTGGGCATAATAACTTCTTCCAGTTTTTTGAATTTTTTTTCAAACGTTTTCACTATAGTTTGAATCTCTTCAGGAAGTTCTTGGGTTTTATCACCTTCATAAAACCGTTTATTCAGATCCCTGCGGATTTTGCGTACAGCCGTGACAGACAATCCCATCTTTTTGGATAGAATCATTGTCTGAATCTGCGCTTGAATTTGGCTGTCCCTGGCTTCCCGGCTAATGTCAACTCTGGGATCCCGCAGGACCTGCCCGGTTGTCGCCGCCGTGGTTTTCTCCTGAGAATGCAGCTCCACCCGGTATGTTCCGGAAAGAACAATAGGGGGAGATATCATGCCGATCCCTCCCGGCTTGATTGGTTCTCCATCGGTTGTTTTTGGAATAAACTGAAGGTTCCAGTGATACCGGTGAAGTCCCTTTTTGTTGAGTAATTTCATTTCGAAAATTTCTTGACCTTCCATGTCTTTGACCACAATAGTGTTCCGGCCCTGAGGTTTCTCGCGGAAGTAAATATGAATCGGCATGCCGTAGACGGGATTGTCTCCGGAAAATTCCTGTGTGCTGTAGGCTTCAAAACGGGTTGACGGAAAATAGGCGGTTACCGGGCGGATGGGGAAAATATAGAAAGACTTATTGAGAAGGTCCTTGTTCATTTTCTGAAGAGGGGAAATATCATCCAATATCCAAATCCCTCTCCCGTGAGTTCCGATAATGAGGTCATTGTCCTCCGGATGAACAGCGATGTCACGGACTGCAACCGTCGGCAGGTTGTTTTTCAAGGAAAACCAGGATTCCCCTCCGTCAAGAGATACATATATTCCGAATTCGGTGCCGGCATACAGAAGTTCCTTGTTGATTGGATCTTCCCGGATAACATGCACCCATCCGAAGGGAAGGTTTCCTTTTATGGACTCCCAGGTTTCCCCGTAATCATCTGTCCTGTAAAGGTAGGTTTTGTAATCATCCCGCCGGTGATTGTCAAATGCGGCATAAGCGGTCCCGGCATCGAAATGAGAGGCTTCAATCCGGGAACACCAGGAAGCCTGAGGAAGGTTTGGAATATTCTTGCCGGTTTCCGTCCAGGTGTTTCCTCCGTCACGGGTAAGCTGGATGTTGCCGTCATCCGTTCCGCACCATATCAATCCTTTCTGCAGAGGAGATTCTGAAAGAGTGTATATCGTGCAATGGACTTCCGCTCCGGTATTATCCAGAGTTATGGGACCTCCGGAATCTTTTTGTTTTTCCGGGTCATTGGTAGTCAGGTCCGGACTGATTTTTTCCCATGAATTCCCCCTGTCAAGGCTCATAAACAGAAAGTTCCCTCCCGTAAAAACGGTCCGGTTGTCGTGAGGTGATATCAGGACAGGAGAATTCCAATTGAAACGGTAAGGCGGTTCATCCAGAGGAGCGCGTGGTTTGATATCTTTGCTGCGTCCCAGCCTCCGGTTAAATCTGTATAACCCATTCATTTGGGAATTGGCATAGACGATATCCGGGTTTTTCGGATCAACCTGACAGTAAAATCCATCTCCGCCGCCGACGTTATACCAATCGGCATTGACGATTCCGGCTGTGTCCCAGGTCGCATTTGGTCCTCCCCAGACGCCATTGTCCTGAAGCCCGCAATAAACATGATAGGGTTTCTCCAAGTCAAAACCGATTTGATACACTTCTGCTAATGCCATGCTTTGTACAGCCCGCCAGTTTTGCCCGGCGTCATAGGAAATGTCGATTCCGCCGTCATTCCCGTCTACGATATGAAGTGAATTTTCGGGATTGACCCAAAGTGTATGATGATCCGGATGCGTTCCTTGTGAAATCGGTCGGAATTTTTGACCCTTATCCTTGGAAACAAATAAACCGCCGGAATACACATATATGAGCTCATCATTGTTTGGGTCAACCGTCATGCGGCTGTAATAAAATGGACGGAAATTTACGGTGGTGAATACCTCGTTATCGCACATCCGGGCCCAGGACTCTCCTTTGTCTTCTGATCTCCATATGCCGCCGTCTTCATGTTCAATCAGCGCATAAACCACTTCCGGCCGGCTAGGCGCGACTGCCAGTCCGATCCGGCCTAAGACTCCTTGCGGCAGATCCTTGACAAGTTTTTGCCAGGTGGTTCCCCCGTCCACGGTTTTATAAATACCGCTTTGAGGACCGCCGCTGTAAAAATAATGGGGAAATCTCTGGTATTCCCAGGCGGCGGCGTATAGAATGTCCGGGTTGGAGGGATCTATGGTCATATCGGCGATCCCCGTATTGGGATTGCTGTAAAGAACTTTATCCCAGGTTTCTCCCCCATCGGTTGTGCGGAAAACACCTCTTTCCGGATTCGAACCCCATAAATGTCCGGCGGCCGCGACATATACGATATCGGGGTTCTCCGGATGCACCAGCACCCGGCTGATATGCCGGGTTTCAGTTAATCCCTTATGGGTCCAGGTTTTTCCGCCGTCCATAGATTTATACACGCCGTCTCCAATAGTTACGCTGTTTCTGGCCGTCGCTTCCCCGGTTCCGACCCAAACCGTATCCGGTTGAGAGGGTGCCAGAGCGACATCACCTATGGAGACCGTGGGTTGGTTATCAAAGACCGGCTTCCAGGTGACTCCGGCGTTATCTGATTTCCAAAGCCCGCTGGGTCCAATTGCGGCATAAAGGATCCAGGGTTTTCCTGGAACAGACTCAATGTCGACCGTACGGCCTCCCATTAAGGCCGGACCGACCGAACGCCACTGCAATTCACTGAATATATCCCCGGCTTCATCTGCGTCTTGCGCATTCAGCATCAAAGAGGAAAATAAAATGAAACAAACAATGATTGAGGAAAAAATTTTTCTTTTATTCATAACATCTCCTTGATAATTCTTATTTAAATGGTATAAGTATATTAAACTTGTGCTTAACAGATTTCAAGATATTTTCTGGTTATGAAATGAATAACAAATTTCAATTCGTTATAACTCTTATCGTTTCAGTTGGGATTTGCCTGCCGGCTGTTTCTGCTCAAGTACCGGGAAATTCAGGTTTTGTCAATGCAGTATTGTTTTATTCAAGGGATTGCCCCCATTGCCATCAAGTTATCGAAGAAATTCTCATCCCGCTTAATTTTGAATACCCTGAATTCCTGCAGATTTTCGGAGTGGATACGACCACTCCTGCCGGAAGCCGTGTGTTCCAAAATTATATTGACACCTTCGAGGTCTTACCTTCCCGGCAAGGAGTTCCGGCCCTGGTAGTTGGAAATACGGCACTTGCAGGAGAAGAAATTTTCAATCAAGCTGTTCCCTTGATTGAGGATGCTTTATCCTCAGGCGGAACTCCACTGCCGGATATTCCGGGTTTAATACAGGGTGAGACGTCATCCGGCGAAAACGTAGATCTAAAACCTCTTGAAACCGTGCGGGATGAGTTTATGCAAGCACCACCCTCACATATTCCACCTGAAACTGAATTGGATGCGGCGGATAAAATTTTATCATGGCCCGTTTTCGCATTCCTTGTGTTATCCTTGTTTTTTTTCTTTGTCCGCTTAACCAAATACGGATTGAGTCCTTTTTCCGGGACCTATAAACCAAGAATTCCCGTTTTCCTTTTTCTTTTAACCCTTGCAGGGATGAGTATTGCGCTGTATTTGTCGTATGTTGAAATTCAGCATGTGGATGCCTTATGCGGGCCGATTGGAGATTGCAATGCGGTTCAGAAGTCATCCTTTTCCAGGATTTTTGGTTTTCCGGTTGCCGTTTTAGGAGCTGTCTATTATTTGATATTCTTTTTATTCATGTGTATTTACCGGGCAGTTGAGGGAATTTCCGCCCGCGCGCTTTCCCTGGGTTTAATTTTGATGGCCCTTATGGCTGTTTTATATTCTTTGTTTCTGACTGGAATGGAGATGTGGGTTATCCAGGCTGTCTGTGCCTGGTGTCTCGGCTCAGCCGTCATTTCCGGTGTGCTGCTTATCGTGATATCCAAAAAATTCGCCCGAAGACCGGTCTTTTCTCCATGACCCTTATCTAACCAGGATTATTCAGGGGCCGAGATTGCCGCAGACGACGGCAATACGTTCATTTATTGTCGTCCTGAGAAGCAAAGCGACGAAGGATCTTAGACGGCACATGCATGAGAAGACGATGACGCTTAATCCGGAGAAGCAGTCCAAGATCCTCACGGCCTGCCGGCGCAGGCCTCAGGATGACATTGATTCCATCAAGGCCGTCACTTCACTGCGACGAGCTGCAAGCCGGAAGATGCGGTGAGATTCGGCCCGCCCAAGGTGTAAAATAATTGCGATAAAAATAAAAATTTTAAAAAGAAAAAAATTTCCACGGATTTTTCTCAAAAAACCTTGTTTGTCTTTGATAATAAAGAGATTGCAATAACACCGCAATTTTTTATGAATGAAGCATGTATAGTACACACCCGGAACGATAAAAATCTCTAAGTGAACGGCCGCAATGGATAAGGGTCATGTCCAAGCCGGCCCGTATGGAGGCCGAGCGGGCACGGTTCCCCTCCCCGGGAGAGGAAAGCGAGGTTGGAATCCGAGCGGATGTCCTCGCTGGGGACAGACGCGTGGCGGCGGGATATGGCCCTTATCCATTGCCATGTGGAAACGGTTTTTATATGAAGACGCTGACATTTGATCCGGCGAGGAAGAAGGAGATTCTTTGCTTCACTTCGTTCAGGATGACCCTGGCGAATCATTTTCTAACCTATAATGCAGGCTGTCTTTTCTCTTCACAGATAAGAAGCCAGCCTTTTCCGGGATGTACCGGGATTTCTTCTCCCGGTTTGAATTGGTTTTTTTCTTGAAAATTTTCTATATAAGGGGCTGTGAATACAGCTTGCTCAGGATCTATGCCTAATGCTTCCCAGTCTGCATTCAAAGCAATGTTCACCTTTTTGTTCGCCCAGCTGGAAAGCGCGATCAGACTGGTTTTGTCCCTTTTATAAACCGTCGCCGGCACATTGTCATTTCCGGTATTGACTGGACAATTCGTTGACCAATATCCGATCATTTCTGATTCTTCTATTCCGAACCGGTCCCACAATTGCCATATCGGAGTGGGATCTCCGGCCCAAGGCAGGCGTGAAGTCATGCCATACAGCATTCCTCTCCATGGGTTGCCCCCATTCTGGAGCATTTCCCCCATTAAACCGAAGGGAATTCCCGAAACCTCGATCAGCCAGTAATCCGGAGAGGCATCATAATCAAAGTACTCACCAAACCACAGCCGGTCGATGTAAGGAAAGTGCTCCAAGTATAAATTGGCGGAATTTGCAAATCCATCCCTGATATTGAATTGATTCGCTGAGTGAAGATCAATCAGTGCGCCGGGACGGTGCCTGTCCAATATTCTCCGGACCCGTTTCATCACCGTCCGGTCAAAAGCGACGTCATCAATGTAGAGCCCGTCGATTCCGATATTTTTAACCAGCCAATTCAATCCCTCCAGATAGTAATTATGCCAACGCGAAACCCCGCTGTTGATAACAGCGGCATCTTTTAATTCTGGGACAAACCAACCGGCGATATAATTATGAATTAAATGTTCTTGAAGCCAGGAAAAGCCGCCTCCCGGTCCGTAAGATAAAATTTCATCGCCCAGGCTGCGCAGAGCAAATAATTCAGGGGCCCGGTTGGTTAATTCTCTGACTGTGTAATAGATTTTTACCTTCATATCTTTGGCATGAGCCTTTTCAACATACGCCTTCATTTCTTTCGTCCGATGGAAGGGATAATTGATGAAGGGGTTGATGGGCGTCGCATGGTGAATATTGACAACATTCGCACCTGTGGATTTTATCTTGTCCAGGGCTTCATACCTGTGAAAATACCGGTTTTTCCAATGCTTGGCTGTATTCAAGGGCCTGAAAGGAGTGATCAGCACTGAGAAATTAAAATAGAGTTCGGTTTCCCTGTTCATTTTTCTGGACCCGCTGTATGAGCGGATAATCAGAGACTTATCCTGCTCAAAAATATCGCAACCCCCCTTGCCTTCATTCCACCATGACCGGGGCAAGACAAGGGGTTTTAAAAGATAGAAATTCGTGTTCAAAGGACGTGAATAGCGTTCATCCCGGAAGGAAACCTGGAGGCCGGCGTTTATATCCCCCACCCAGACTGAGTCCTGGTTTTTTTCCTGATCCCATTTCCAATGGAATTCATCCGCCCGTATTCCTCCTTTTATCCCCATGCCCATTATGTATTTAGCGGCATTCATTGAAACAGGAACTTCCAGACGGATATCTCTGATGTTAATTGACTCCCGGCTTGTTAAGCGGATCTTAAAATCGATATGTCCGTTGAATTCCATGCGTGCTTTTATGTCCAAATCCACAGGGCCGGCTTTTCCGCTGGATTCCCATGTAACCGCTCCGGAGGCTGCATTCAGTATTCGGGTTTGTTTTTGATGCCAGGCCAAAACATCTTGACTGCTTTCTACTACAAGGCGGATTGGACCATCAAGAATTTCGCTCGGTTTAGAGCTGATTCCCGTGATTTCAGGATTGAAAAAACTGCGAATGGCTGAAGGCAGTCCCATTGGTCCAATCACAACATCCCGGCCAAGGCAGGAAATAGTCCGGTCCTCTATCCTCATTGGGGCATAGGGAGAAATAACATCATCATTCAAGGCAATGGTGGAATTCAGCCAGCGCAGGCGGGAATGCCGCCAGGGTTCATCGTCTCCCTTGTCTTTTCTTGCCTCATCTGTAATACGGATTTCAAATGTGACCGACCTGGATTCCAAACCTTCCGGATGGATATGAACAGAACCTGAATAGTATCCCGGTTTTATATCCGACGGGATGTCCAGTCCGCACCATAATGCCTTTATCATCCCCTTTTCCACCGAGCATGTTTTCTTAAATGATTGACCGGTCCAATCAGTGCCTCCGGTGTTAAAGCATGTAAATAAATCCGGAGAGATGACTATCTGTGAAGACTCATTTTTCAGGCCGCTGAATTCGACCTTCAAGTCCCTTATTTCCCTGCGGCATGCAAAAAGTCCGATTTGAAAAGCATAGAATTCTCCCCGAAAGGACCGTCCGGAAAGGGTTGTTTCCGGACCGGACTGAATCCAGCGATGAGGAAGGTCATAGCTCATCCGGATGGGATAACTGCGGTCTTCAGGGAAACATAAAAAGGAAGCATCCGGATAATTATCCAGCAATCTCCGGGTTTCTTCTCCGGTTGCAATAACTTCCATAGGAAAGAAGCTGTTGAATTCATCAATAGACTGAATCGCCTTGACCTCGGCTTCCGGAAGGCGACTGGCCACCGGCAGAGAAACCTCATTTTTCAGCCCGTATTTCTCCAGCCACTCCGCATCCGCAGTGTATTCCGGCTCCGGATAAACAACAGTCGGGTAATTACTCCGTCCTGTCATTTCATTGACCAGATAATAAACATAATAATCACCAGGAACAGTCCTGGGCTGAAAAATGAGAGTTCCGGACTCCCGTGATATGTTCACGCGGATGACATTCTTAATATGAATCCCTGTCGCAGCGTCCGTAACAATGATTTTCTTATCTTGAGGATTAAAATCACGGCGGCGCCAGGGAATGCTGACCCGAACGGCCGGAGCGGGCTCAGCAACATGGATAACGGCCCTATGATTGCCGAAGGCCTCTTCATCCCAACTTCCGGTCGTAAAAGGAACGTCCTGAAGGCTCCATCCCGCCGGCCGCAAAGTGAATATCACAACAAGCCATAGAAACCATTTTGTTTTTTTCATGACAGTATCCTCTCCTCATATTACTTAGCCTGGATTATTATCCTGAGGTGTGTAGCGACGCGAAGCAGTGCCAGATCCTTATGGCCTGCTCTGCAGGCCTTAGGATGACATGCGGATTCATTTTCATCGTTCAGGGTATACTCCTCATGGTGAATTCATATCAAAGGCTCAATATCCTCGGGAGGAGTTTCTCCCTGCATTAAAATAAGTGCCTGTTCTTGATGTCCGAATTGTTTGAGTACCAGTCCCCCGATATAGGGGTATTGTTTCCGCTCCGGCCAATGTTCCAAAGTGTAATCTCGAATACGCTGGAAATATTTCCGGGCTTCAGCCGGCTGATTCATTTTTTCATGGCACCGGGCTGCGATATAATCCTGAAGCCGAAAGTCCGGGTCATATGGCCGGCCGGTTCCTAAATTTTCCGGATATTCCTTTGACTTCTCCAAGTGATGAAAAACGTCATTCCATTTTTGATCCAGACATGCCTGGACCGCCAGCCGGAGATGGACGGTGGAGAACATTTCCCGTATGGCCGTAGCTCCCTCAGAAGGAAGAGCCCGGGTATTTTCCAGCACTTCCGCGGCTTGCTTATATCTTCCGGCAGCCGTTAAGGTGCGGATCCAATGAAGCCGGACATGAGTGGAATCGGGGAACCGTTTGGCTGCCTGTTTTCCGCATTTGAGTGCGGCACCGGTCATATCCCTGCGGAGATAGAAATCGATCAGACGGACTGTGTTTCTCCAGCTGGAGGGATCTAATTTTACTGCTTTTTCATAATCCACCCGGGCTTTGTCTGGATCTGAATCTTCATGAAAATAAGCCCGGGAGATATAAAATGGCGCAAAGTCAGGTGCTTTGCTTTCTACCAGCAATTCCTTGGCTTCCCGGCTCCGGCCTTTCGACCAATATATCAAAGCGAGATAATAACGGGGGACCCAACTGTCCGGATTTTTCCTTATAGCCCATTCCAAAACCGGAATGGTTTCTTCCCGGTGAGGAAAAACAAACAAGGGAGAAAGAGCACATGCCTTGTTAAGATGTTCCCGGCTTTTTTCCGGGCTGTTTTCCCTGCCTGCATAGGCCAGCCAAAAACGGGCGATCGGATTATCCGGAATCAAACTCAAAATTTCTTCGGCGTCATCCTCTAATCCCAGGTTATAATACGTACAAGCAAGTTCCAGATAAGTTTCGTGAGATGTTTCAGTCCGGATTAACGATTGGAATTTATATAGGGTGTTTTTTGAAGGTGCAAGCCGGAATTGTTCATACCTGGCGAAATGATTAAGCGGGTCCATATTCAGAACCTGCTCTGTGATCTGCATTGCTTTTTTGTCCCGGTTCAAACAGCGCAAGGCTGTGATTTTGACATAGAAAGCCCGCAAGTTGTTCCGGTTGAATTGGATGGCCTTGTCTGCATATTCAATGGAACGGTCCAATCGGCCTTCAGTCAAATAAATTTCCGCTAATTGATTATAGGCGGCAGACCGGTAATTCAATGAGCGGGCAGCCCATCCCATAGTTTCTTTGGCATCGATAAGGTTTCCGGTGCGGCGGCAAGCCAGCCCGTAAATATAATTTGCACCCGGATGATACATCAAATGCCGCAAGGCTTTTCCCCCGTATTTCAGAGTTTTCTCATATTCTCCCCTGCGGAAATACAATTCCGCTGTCCGGGTCAACGCTTCCGCATGCAGCGGTTCCTGTTCCAGAACGCGAAGATAATGGTTCAAAGCTTGAAAATAATTTCGCTCTTTCGCCATACGTTCGGCCTTTCTAAAAAGCGTTTCCACCTTGCCGCCTTCAAAACCATGGAAGCTTATTGGACGCTGAAGACGGTTCGCCGCCGGATTGGTAGAATAGGCCAGCTCTGTCCCGAGACGACAAATAACAGGATGGATCAGGTTTTCTCCGGAGAACCTATAGCGCGACACCTCCATTGGGGAAAGAATGATTTTTTTCCGCTCGATTTCCAGTCCGCCGGACTCGATCACCAGATCTTCTTTGAGGTTCTGCAGGGCATATACGGACACGACCCATTCGCCGTTTTCTTGATAAACGTTTAAAACCCCCTGTGGTGATGCCGCGACCATCGGGCCGATGTCTCTATATGGAAACCATATTTCCCGCCACTGATCACCGGAATGAGGCTGAAAAAACTCATGATCATTTTGATTTAAATAGCGGCCGGCCTGGGGTTCACTGTATTGGCCGTCTTGGTCGGTTAGTAAATCTTCCCAAATCATTCCTTGCCGCGAGAGTCCCCAAATCCAAATTTTTCTTCCGGGCATATCATCATACCGGGCCCAATGGCCAAAACCGAAATGAGAATCATGCCAATAGCCTCCGAAAAATTCCGCGTATTCTCCGACTGTAAAATAGCTCTTATAAGATCCGAAATCATTATTTCGGTAAAAGGAAAGGTCCCGTCCTTCCTTATCTATAGGCCAAGGCTGAAGCGGTTCGGAAAAATTATGGGCTATATGATATTTACCCGGGAATACATATTGCAGATCTTCTCCTGTACGCACAGCCCCGTTCATCCAAGCGTAATATGACTGGTGAAGGGGGGTTGGATTGTACCAGAATGCCCGCGTCTCAAAATAGGCTTTATCCGGCTGAATTCTCACTTCTATCCGCCAGTTTGTCCGGGAGGGGATATCCATGGACCCGACAAAACAACTGACGCTGCCGTCCGGGTTTTTACGTGTCAAATAATCAACAGGATGCGCACCTGAAGGCGTATGTCCGACGATTCCAAAATTAAATTCAATTCCGCCGGATGTCCAGGGACCGCGGAGGGCGATTTCACGGAACTTTAAGACATGGTTGGTATAAATAAATTCTTTTCCGGTGCCGAGATCTTCCGCACCCCAAATTTTTCCGCCTACTTGGGGAAGCAGGCTGACCTCAATGAATGGATTCCGCATTCGGATAACTTTCCATTCTTTTTCAACTCCGGAACGGCTGAATTCATCAAAAAAAGTATACGGATAAAGACGCGCTCCCTTTCCCCATAAACTGGAACGGGTCAAAATCGGGACAGGGTCAGGTCCTGAGAACGGATACGTCACAATCATCTCCCGGCGTTCTTCGATTTCAGCAGAGGGTGTGTTATTCTGACATGCGAGGCAGGCTGAAATCAAGATTATGCTCAAAATACCAGTTTTTCTGATGTTCATTTCTTCCTCTCCAATCCCGGACCTTTTCATTCGAAAATGACAAGGTATTGTCATCCAGAGGAGCGAAGCGACGTGAGGATCTTATCCGGCTTCGTTCTTTAGAAATCTATCCGTCTAAGGCTGCCTCGGCCTTCTCCGCAGGCCTCCTCATCATTCATTGGTGAATTATTCTCAAGTTGGATTCATACTTATAGTTATAAATCCTTGATACAGATGTCAACTTATTTTTCTCAGGAATAGACCTGAGCTCTTTATGTAACGGGAATTCCGCAGATGCGGGGCCGCAACAGCAGGATGACGCAAAAATTTGTCTTATGCGGCAGGACAAGACAAAGCGTTTTTTTACCGGAATTCCATTTATATATCAGTAAATCCTCTTGGCATGAAATTTGTATGTCATATATGGTAACCGCAGTATGGGAGGAAAGCTATGAATATGTTGTTTCATTACAAAAGGGAAAACGAATCAGTCAAGAGATTAAAAAAACTTCTGACTTCACATTTTTCGGGTGAAGTTATCACGGCATCCGATTCATTTTTTGATATGGATGAAATGATAACAAATAATCTGGACTCGTTGAAAATTGCTCTTTTTTATGTATCTCATCCTGAAGAAATCGAACATCTGGTGGTATTGAAAAAAAGGCTTAACGGGACTCATTTGGTTCTGGTTATGCAGGGGAGTGATACAGAGAGCATTACGCTTACGTACAAGCTTCATCCGCTCTTGACTTGCTTTGACGACGGAGATTATGAAGAAATCCGGGGTTTGATTGACCGCATGAATAATGGAGCGTCATTCACGCCCCCATACCAAGGAGGCGACGGCAAGGCCTTTCACAGTATCTGGGATCAAAAAATCATATTTTGATTACTCTTTATTAACCTGGATTATTCACGGGCCGGGATGGCTGCAGGCGACGACTAATCTTTGATTCAACGTCGTCACTTCACCGCGAATGCCCTGCAGTATAGTTTTACTGCAAGGACTGCGGAATAGGATTTATACGGATTTGCAGTAAAAAGTCTTTTATTTAAACTCAAAATATTAAAGCGCAATAAAGAGGACTGTCCTCTAGCACGAACGATTCACAATCTTTCTGAAAATGAGGCAGCACAGGATCCTTATGTCGCCTTTTTCCTCAGGAAAACTATGAATAATCCAGGCTTGATCATACACTCAGCTGTGTCTCCAAAGATTCTGCTTTCATAAAGCCATCCATCACCGAAATGGTTTCCGTTTTGAGATTTGAGATTACTCTCCCCCGATCTGCATCTCTTTAATACGGAAAGTCGGAGCAGTGAGAGACAGGTTGAGATCAAGATCATTTCCCACCATATCGATATCCGCCAGCATTTGGAATGCAGAACCGGCAATGGTCAAGCCCTTTACCGGAAAAGCGATCTTTCCATTTTCAATCCAAAAACCGGAGGCACCGCCGGAAAAATTTCCATTGACCGGATTAATGCCGTATCCGGTTACACCTTTCAACCAGATTCCCCGTGATGTATCTGCAATGATATCTTCGGGACGCTGTTCCCCGGATTGCATATAAAAATTATGCGGACCGATACCGGGCAGGCTGCTGAATCCTCTGCGGGAAGCATTGCCTGTGCTTTTGATACCGGCGCGCTTGGCCACAATCGTGTTATACATAAAATCCTTCAAAACACCATTCTCAACAATCAACCTTTTGCGGGTCGGAACTCCTTCTCCGTCAAAAGGCCGGCTGGCCATGCCTTTCTCCCGGATTCCATCATCCACGAGATGGATAAGTTCAGAGCCGATGGACTTGCCCTTTTTATCTTCCAGGAAGCTGGCCCCCTGCAAGACTCTTTCTCCGTTAACGGCGTTCAGGATTCCCCCTAAAACAGCATACGCAACGTCAGGATCGAAAATTGCAGCTGCGCGCTGGGTTTTCACCATTTGGGGATCAAGCATCTCATAAGCGGATTTTGCGGCTTTCTCTGCAATCTCATTTGCCGGTTTTAAATCAGCAAAAAATCTGCGACTGCACGACTCCCCGCCCGATGACTTTTGTTCACCTTTCTCTGCCACCACATAAACTCCAAGGCCGCAGCTGCTGGATTTATAGGATTTTGCAAGCCCGTTGGAATTGGCCAGATAGATTTCTCTTATACCTTCGCCATAGGAAGAACCTCCGCTTTTGGTAATACGTGCGTCCTTCATCGCAAAATTTTCGACTTCTTTTGCCATGGAAATCTTTTTATCCATGGATATTTCGGTTATCTGCGGATCAAATAATCCAGCGATTTCGCTGAATCCTTTTTCCGAGGGCAGGACATTGTTATTATCCGCAGTCGTGAATTCTGCAAAAGCGACAGCCCGGGATAAGGCATTATCCAGAGATGATTCGGATAAGTCATTGCAATGGGCGAAAGCCATCCTCCCCTGCTTAAAAACTCTGAATCCAGCACCTTGAGAAGCGGACTCCTTTATTGTTTCGATTTCTCCTTTGCGGATTTCAATGCTGAGACTGCGGTCATTTTCTAAAAAGATTTCCGCCGCGTCCGCTCCTTTATTCATACACTTTTTGACCAGCTGTTCGGTTAATCCCTGAAAATCCATAGTTAACTCCTTGCCCGGCTGCCGCCGACATTGATTCCGCGGATCCGCACGGTCGGCTGTCCGGCGGAAACCTCACAGGATTGGCCTTTACCGCAAATCCCGGGTCCAAATGCCAAATTATTTCCCACCGCATCGATATTCGAAATAATGTCCAGGCAGTTTCCTATTAATGTGGCGCCCTTGACCGGAACCGTCTTTTTTCCGTTTTCAATGAGATAAGCTTCCCTGCAGGTAAAATTAAACACACCGGTGGTTGGATTGACGCTTCCGCCGCTCAGGCTCTGTACGTACAAGCCGTTTTGTGTTGAGGATAATATATCCTCCGGCTTACTTTGACCTTCCTTGATGAATGTATTGGTCATTCGGGGAATCGGTATATGCCGGAAGCTTTCCCGCCTTCCGTTTCCCGTCCGTTCCATATTGATCTGCTTCGCGGACAGGATATCGGTCATATATTTCTGCAGAAAACCGTTTTTGATTAAAATATTCTTCTTCATCGGGGTGCCTTCGTCATCAAAATTGGTCGTTCCCCGCATATTGGGCAGAGTCCCGTCATCCACCATAGTGAATACATCACTTGCGACCTTTTGGCCCAGTTTGCCTGTGAACACACCGATTTCTTTGGCGATATTATCGGCTTCAAGCGGATGTCCGACCGCTTCATGGACCAGGACTCCTCCCCATCCGTTTTCCATAACCACATCCATCTTTCCGGCCGGGCAGTCCTTGGCATCCAGCATATCTACGGATTCCCGGGCCGCGCGAAGAGCGACTTCTTCCGGGGGATATGTATCAAACATTTCAAAACCCATGTGTTTACTGAGACGTTCCCGGCCCATATGCCTTGTATTGTTTCCGGCAGCAAGGGTCTGAACGATAAAGAACATCAAAGGAAGCTGATCTTCCAGCCAAAGCCCTTCGCTGTTGGCGATAATCCGCTCCCTCACTTCGTCATAATAAGATATCTGAGTCATTTGGATACGGGGATCATATTCTAAAGCCGCTTGATCGGCTCTTCGCATCATATCCAATCTTTCTTCTTCCTCTACTTCTCCAAGAGGAACATCAACACGAATATAGGAGGGACGGGGTTCTCTTTCAATGTCGACCGGCTGTATTTTGATTCCCTGAGAAGCGACATAAGAAGCGGTTTCTGCAGCTTTCAGTAAATTCGTCTCGTTCATATTTTCCGTATAGGCGTATCCGGTTTTATCACCTGATATCACCCGTACGCCTGCCCCCTGGCTGATACCAAACTCCGCGCTTTTAAATTTCGATTCTTCCATATTAATTGATCGCGTAATCCGGCTTTCAATGTAAACATCAGCGAAATCTCCTCCTTTTTCCAGGGCTTTCTTAAGGATGTGGTTTAATTCCGCTTTCCCGATGCCTGCTCCCGGAGGCTGCGTCATCCTTTTGCAAGAAAGCATATTCATAAGCATCGCCGGGGTAGCGGCGATGACGGCTCCGCCCTTGATGCTGTCCTTTAGGAATTTCCGGCGGGGCATGTCGATTGAGAAATACTTGATTTTACGCATGGCTGACCTCGCTCTCCAAGTTATTGAAAATCAATTTATATTTAAACTCTTTTTTCTTCCGGTGTCCAGTATTGTGCATATTCGGGAATCCCGACGTTCCATCCTAATTCTTTATCGATGGTTTCTGCCAGGCTGAATACGGCGTTTTCTTCTCCGTGGGTCAGAAACAACATCCGGGGCGGAGATTCAAAATAGGACAGCCATTTAAGCAGCTGCCTGCGGTCAGCATGAGCGGAAAAACCATCAATTTCCTCCACTCTGGACTTGACATCCCAGTAACGGCCCAGAATACGGACATTTCGATTTCCTTCTATGATTTGCCGGCCAAGGGTGTTTTTTGCCTGGTATCCCACGAAAAGAATCGTTGATTCCGGTTTGGAAATATTATGCACAAGGTGGTGCTTGATGCGGCCGCCGGTGCACATACCTGACCCCGCCATAATAATGCAGGATTCATCCAGGTTATTGATCGCAATAGAATCATCCCGGTTCCTTACCAGTTCAAGACCTGGAAAATCAAAAGGAGGCTTGCCTTCCCGGAACATGGCTAAGGTTTCTTTGTCCAGATATTGGCGGTATTTCATGAAAACATCCGTCGCATTAACCGCCATCGGGCTGTCCAGGAAAATTTTCATATAAGGAATGATATCTTCTCTGACTAATTGGCTGATATAGAATAATAATTCCTGGGACCGCTCGATCGCGAAAGTCGGAATCACGATTTTACCTTTGCGGGCATAGGTTTGATTGATCACTTCGGCCAGTCTCTTTTTTACATCACCGGAATCGCGGTGGTTGCGGTCGCCATAGGTCGATTCCATAACGACATAATCAGCTCGGGAAAAAATGGAAGGATCCCTGACCAGGGGCTTATTCCACTGTCCAATATCGCCGGAAAAAACCAGCTTGAATTTCCGGCTGTCCTCATATACATGAATTTCAATCATGGCTGAGCCTAAAATATGGCCTGCATCATGGAACCTGACAGCCACCTTGTCATTTAAGGAACGGTAGGCTTCATAGGAAATAGGCTGCAGCAGAGGAATGGATTTTTCTGCATCCTCAACCGTATATAGCGGTATTTCCGGATAAGGCCCCCGGCGTCCTTCTTTTTCGTGGCGTTTCTTTTTATAAGCGGCATCTTCTTCCTGAATACGAGCTGAATCCAGCCAAATAATTTTTGTCAGGTCAATGGAGGCCGCTGTTGTCAGAATCCTGCCATCAAATCCTTGCTGGACCAGTCTCGGCACCAGTCCGCAATGATCAAGATGAGCATGGGTTAACAGCACATAATCGATATTCCCGGGATAGACAGGAAAGGGATTCCAATTTCGATCCCGGTATTCTCGTTCCTGGTACATGCCGCAGTCAATGAGTATTTTAAGCCCGCCGGCTTCAAGCATGTAACAGGATCCGGTCACCTGGCGCGCAGCTCCGAGAAATTGAATTTTCATGACTGTCCTGCCTTGATTTTTCGGTCCGCAGACTCCCAGTTAGTTTTTTTTGGGAAATACATCAGAAAAAGGATTAATGACAGGACCAGCAGGAAATAAAAGTCGCGGGTTATTCCTGATATAAGAAAAAATATCAATCCTAAAAGGGCAGGGATTTCACATAAAACCGCGGTCCAGACAGATGCCGTTTGAAGCCTGCTCAATGCCTTATTCGGATGCCCTTGAACAGCTCTCCGGGTGAATGAATTGTATATTCTACGGATCGCAAAGACAACGACAACGGCTCCCGCATAAAAAAAGTATCGGAGGGCCGGATCTTGTTTACCATTCAATAATCCTTGATTCTGAGAGCTCTGCAAAACGAGAACCAGAATCAGATAAACGGCCAGTCCAGCCATGGTTGCCAGATGGAAAATTAAAGATTTGCGAAATGACTGCAGCGTTTCTTCTGATAAAGCCATATGAATCCTTTCATGATTTTGTGTATTATGCACAAAACTATTATAAAAAAACAAAGCAAGATAAACAAAGAATAAATATCTATCTCCCGAAAGCAGGGTAAATTGTCCGGTGAAATAGGACTTTATCTAATCCCGCACACATTTATCCTGGATTATTAATTCGAAAATGACAATTTCTTATCATCCTGAGGAACGAAGCCACGCAAGGATCTTGGACTGCATTGTTTTTAAGAAGGATTTTGAATCGTAAATCATGAATCATTCGTGTAAGACTATGCTGAGTTTAAATAAAAGACTCTTTACTCTCTTTTTTATATTAGGATTAAACCTAGGTTCTTACAGGCGGCTTTGCGTGCGTGTCATTAAAGAGGACACGCCCTTTTTTTATTGAAATCCTGTGATATTTCAGATACTATAAAAAAATCAATGATTTTTACCAATCTATTTAATAAAAGGAGAGATATATGAGCTTCTCCCGCAGGGATTTTATGAAATTTTCGGCCGGGGCCGCTGGAGCCGCTTTGCTCAACAATGCCTGTTCCGGCACACAAACCGCTTCACCGCCCGTATCGGATTCATTTTCCCACTTGAAACCGATGACGGATGATGTCGTCCCAATCACGGATGCGGAACGCTGGGAACGGATTGAAAAAGCCCAAAAATTCATGACGGAAAACAGCATTGATGCCGTGTATATGGAAAGCGGTTCAAGCATGTTTTATTTCACAGGTGCCAGCTGGTGGAACAGTGAACGGATGTTCGCACTGGTGCTTCCCGCCAAAGGCGAACCCGGATGGGTTTGCCCTGCTTTCGAATTGGACCGGGCCATGGAACAGATTCGTTTCGGCGAGGATATCCGGACCTGGGAAGAACATGAAAGCCCTTACCAGCGGGTTGTCGAACTGCTGAACGACCGGGGCATTCGTTCCGGCAGAATCGGGATGGAAGAACGGGTGCGTTTCTTTCTCTATGACGGTATTCGTCAGGAAGCGCCCCAAATGGAGTATGTCAGTGCTAATCCCGTGACTGTGGAATGCCGCGTGATTAAATCTCCGCACGAGATAGAATTGATGCAGAAAGCGATGAACATCACGATTGAAGCTTATAAGGCGACCGTGGCTATGATTGACAAAGGCATGACAGGAGGCGATATCAGAGCCATTTCATCGCGGGCCCATCAAGCCTTAGGGGTTTCCGGAGGTATAGGAGCCCAAATAGCCGAAGCCTCTGCGAATCCTCACGGCAGCGTTATACCTTATGAAGTCCAGGAAGGGACGATCATTCTCATGGACGGCGGATGCAGCGTAGATGGGTACCGGTCTGACATAAGCCGTACGATTGTTTACGGCGAACCTTCACAACGGCAGATCGAGATGTGGAATCTGGCCAAAAAAGCCCAGACTGCGGCTTGGGAGAGGGCTGGTTTAGGCGTTCCATGTGAAGAAGTTGATGCCGCCGCCCGCCAAGTGTATAAGGACTATGGATTTCCAGGCGGATACAAATTACCTGGATGCCCACACAGGACAGGGCATGGAATCGGATTAGACGGACATGAATGGGTGAATCTGGTTAAGGGCAACAAACGGCCGATGGAAGTCGGCATGTGTTTCAGTAATGAGCCCATGCTGGTCATTCCGGGAGAATTCGGTGTACGTATCGAGGACTGCTTCTATTTGAGCGAAGAAGGGCCCAAATACTTCACACAGCCGAGTCCGGCAATAGATCAGCCGTTTGACTGAAGATCTTTTATTTTACTCGCCGCGATCCCACTGCTGGAAACGAATCCATATCGACAATACAGGTGGCTTAATGATATTATGACTTTTTATAACAATAATTTGCGCTCAAAAGAGAGAGATATGCGAAGAGAAATTTTAATACCTTTTGTGCTGGTCTTATATGCCTGTATATCTATCGCCGCAGGCTGCCAGGATAAGGCGCTTGATGTCCCATATTTACCTACTCCCATGCCCGTGGTCGAACAAATGCTGGAAATAGCAGACCTTAAACAAGGAGATGTTCTTTATGACCTCGGATGCGGAGACGGCCGTATTCTGATCACAGCCGCCCGGCTTTACGGCATTAAGGGAGTCGGGGTTGATTTAGATCCGGAGAGAATCCAGGAAAGTAAAGAAAATGCCCAGGAAGCAGGCGTGACAGAACTGGTGGAATTTCATAAAAAAGATCTTTTCGAAACGGATTTTCACAAAGCTTCTGTGATGACTTTATACCTTCTGCCCTCTGTTAATATACGGCTTCGGCCGAAATTGCTGAGTGAACTTGAACCGGGGACACGAATCATTTCCCATGACTTTGATATGGATGAATGGCTCGCGGATATATCTATTCAGGTATGGGCGGATGATGAAATGCACATGCTGTATTATTGGGTGGTTCCAATCAATGTCTCCGGAATTTGGGATGTCTCTTTCCCCCATTCCTTCTCAAATCCCCAGCCTGAACAAATTCAGTTTCAGCAGGTTTTCCAATTCCCTCAAGGAACCGCTTTGATTGAAAACAATGACATCGACATCCATGACATAAATTTATCAGGAGATAGATTATCGTTTTCGCTGCTTTTTTCCGGAGTAAATTGGGATTTTGAGGGAACTGTTTCCGGGAAAACCATCAAAGGCACCGCTATTAAAACCGGCACCGAAGAAACCATTTCCTGGTCAGCTGAACGCCGGCCAAAAACCAAGAGGCCGATAGACCCCAACTCGATAGATCCTGATCTGATAAAAGAGACGCAGTCACCTGTGGAATAGCTTCTTTTCTGCCGGGGCGGCATCACGTAAGCGGAAATCAGGCTCTCATGCCCGTCCTTGCTGACAGCGCTTACGCCGAATACATATTCATCAATACTGATATCCTTAATGAGAAAATCCGTTTCCAGTCCGATTTTGGCGGAATATTCCCAGAACGGGCTGGAGGTCTTTCTCCAATAGATTCTGTATCCCGCAAGGCCGGGTGAATCAACCGGATTCCAGCGTAAAAGAGCATCGTAGCCGCTTTCCCCCCGCCCCAGCATGGGCTGTCCCCGGTCATTCAAAACAACGGGTGAAGAAGGGGCGGCTGCAAGTGAACCCAGTATCGAGGAAACGATGCGAATATTTCTAGTGCAGTAATCGAGTGAAAGATTATCCAGGGTATCATGCACAGTGTGCTGATTGGTAAAATTTTCATTGGCTTCCATCATGCGGACTCCCGGCCAGCCTTCTAATACAAAGGGTGTGTGGTCTCCTCCTCTTCCAAACCGGTCGGCGCGGAATATCAACTGTACTTCCGAGGCGGGGGAAAATTTCTCTCCGGTCCGTTTGGCATAACGGGCCAGGCACCGGGAGGGCGAATCATCCGGTCCGGATGAAAAAACCCGGATGCGGCGGTTTTCGATATATCCGTTTCCCCCCTTGATATTGCCGAGCATGTCCAGACCGATGACGCCGCAGATGTTTTTTCCTTCGGCTTTCATTCTTTGAGCCATTAATGTGCTTCCCACCAGGCCGATTTCTTCCCCTGAAAACGCCACGAAATAAATAGCGGCATTAAATTGATAGGGACTGAAAGCTTTGGCCATTTCCAACAGCGCAGCCACCCCGGAAGCGTCGTCATTGACACCCGGAGCATAATGATCGAAATAATCCCGGGAATGATCGGGATCCTCAGGCCGGGCATAACTGTCATAATGGGCATTAACAAGAAAAATGCGCTGGTTGTCTCCCTGTTCTTTTCCGGGAAGGACAGCGACCACGTTCCTTATCTTTATTTCTTTCTGGATCCGCCGGCCTTGCGGAGCGAGAGTGTAATCATCAAAAAAGACATTCAGTCTGGGGCTTATCTCTGTAAAACTCTGTTTAATCCAATCGGCCGCAGCCCAGATGCCGGTCCCCTCTTTGCGGGAGGACAGCGTATGCCGGGTATGGAAGGATTCCATTTTCTCAAGAATGGCTTCCACTTTATTCTGAGAAATTTCCTGCATGATTTTAGGAATATCCGGAGGCGTGTAATCCGCACTAAATAAAAAGCTTCCATACAGGAATATATAAAATAATACACTTAAAAACATTTTTCTTCTCATAAAAACTCCTTTTAACCTCACAGCCTTACCCAATCTGTAATAATGCGCGGTCATGTGTCTCCCTAAGGGAGAGGAATGTGGTCAGTTCAGTATATCTTCGATTCTCCGCCAAAGTGCATCCAGCTCCTGTTGGGCCTTATCAGAATTGACTTGAATGAGGCCTTTGACCGTGGCGAGCTGTAGGCGGATTTCTTCTATCTGATCTTTTTTTTCCGTTTCCGCCATTTCGTATGCATCTTTAAGCACATGGATGGAATCATTAAGGAACTGGAGGGACTGGTCAACCTCTCCCCGAGATAAGGCCAGCTTGCTGGAAATAATTTCCCCTTTTGCCTTCAGCAAAATGCTCATCATCCGCAATTGCTTGGTTTCCGCTTCTGTTTTTCCCTCTTTCCCGTCAATATAGGCTTGAATATCCATTAAGCCGGAACGGAGTGAAGATAAGGTCTTCTCATATCTGCCTTCAAAAGCATCAAAATCCCGGCTGAGCCTTTCTGTTTTTTTATTGAACTGCAGCCAGCTGATATAATATCCTCCGGCAAAAGCCGCAGCCATGAGAATGATAATAACTAAAAGTATAGGGATTACTTTTCCTGATCTGTTTGTTTCCATGGTTTATTCCTCCTTATTTTCAAGAATGGTTATTTCTAATTATTGTTATCTTTGTGAGTATTTGCAAGTTTTTCGCTTCTAAAAAAAAAACCATCCCGCTGAAGCCGGCTAAGCAGACTTTTTACACCACCCTAATTTTTTCATGATCGACCGGAAAAAACATGATAAAATAAAAAAGGAGGTTTTTCATTGGAATCAGATGCAAAATTAAGAAAATATAAGGAAAAAAGGGATTTTTCAAAAACGTCGGAGCCGGCTCCGGGAAAAAAGGAAAAAAGGGATCAGCCGATTTTCGTTATTCAAAAACATGATGCCAGTTCCATGCATTATGATTTCCGGCTGGAAGTGGAGGATGTATTGAAATCATGGGCGGTTCCGAAAGGTCCTTCAACAGATCCTTCTCAAAAGAGACTAGCGGTTCTGACCGAAGATCATCCGCTGGAATATGCGGACTTTGAAGGAATCATTCCTGAAGGAGAATACGGAGCCGGGACTGTTATTGTATGGGATACAGGACCGTACAGGAACTTGCGGGAAGAAAAAGAGAATGACAGTATGAGCATGAAAGAATCTCTTAAGGACGGAAAAGTTGAAGTCTGGCTCGAAGGAAAAAAAATATCCGGCGGCTATGTTTTAATTAATACCGGAAGAAAGAAAAACCAGTGGCTGTTAAAAAAAATAAAGGACAACAAAGCCGACGCCCGGCGCGATCCTGTCAGCACCGAACCTGAATCCGTGCTTTCGGGAAAGACTATCGAAGAAATGGAAGAAACGATGCAGCTGGAGTCAGGAAATGATGAATAGAAACTTGACGCCGGATCCTACATGTTCCAGCGGTATGTCATTTTCAGCAGAAAAATATTATCTCCAGGTGAGGTGAAAAGATCACCTAAATCCCGTCCGAATCGCAGATCTCCCGGATGGGAATAATCCTGCTTGTTTTGCGTCCATACAAAATAAATTAATGAACCGGGGTGGTATTCCCAGCGCAGAACAATCGTACCGCGGAGAGATTTAAAATTGAAATCAGGATTGTAAAATGAAAACGGGCTTGCCTCTCCAGGTCCGTCAGGATCTATAGAATAAACGTTCCCGGCAAAAGAGATGCTGCCGGTATTTTCATAGATATTATAATCAGACGTTCCCGGGCTGGCTAATTCCTTAAATCGGTCATACTCCCCTACGGCCAAAAAGGGCTGCACATAGGCCTGCAAGGTCAGTCTCGGAGTAATGAAAAAAGTGAATCCGACTAAAGCCTGAGCTCTTTTTTCGCTGGCTTCTTCTCGGTCCGGGGTTGCGCGGTTATGTTTTTTCAGCCTCCAAATTAGGATCAAACCGGACAAAGATTCAACGACGCTGTCGAGCCCAAATCCAACCAGAGCAATACTCCCGGACATTCGACCGAAAAAAAATGGAAAGAAATGCTTCGGCAAAGTTATAGGCAACGGTAAAATATTCCCACAACAGGGCTTGTCTGAAATCTTTTTCAAAGCTGTGGTTTTTTTTTCACTTCTTCATAAAAGAAATACCGTCAATGAATACATTGATAACACGGGTCCGGTAATCAAGCGGGTCCCCGTCTAAAAGGACCATATCCGCATCTTTCCCTGGATCTAAGCTGCCTGTTTTGCCTTCTGTTCCTAAAACTTCGGCGGCAGTAAGAGTAATGGCGCGCAAGGCGGTTTCCCGGTCAAGGCCGCCCTTAACCGCTAATGCGGCCAGCAGGGGCAATTCACGGATACTGCCGATTCCAAGAGATTCATCCGCTTTTATGACCACTTTCACTCCGGCTTCATGCAAAATGGCTGCATTGCTGTGTTTGAGATCTTTAGTTTCCATTCTCCGCGGACCGACTCCAAAAGGCGATACAATAACCGGAATTTGTCTGCGGGCGATTTCATGCGGAATTTTGTATCCTTCGGTACAGCCGACTAAGACCGCTTTAAGACTGAATTCATCAATAATACGCAATGCAGTCATGATGTCATCCGCCCTGTAACATTCAATAAATGCCGTCAATTCCTGTTTCAGCAGCTTGGCTAAAGGATCCATCTGAAGATCAAGCTTGGGTTTTTTGGCTTCATCTTTATTATTCTTCTCTTCCCGGTATTTTTCCCATTTATTCAGATAGTAACCTGCGTCAAGAAGAGCATTGCGCAGCACATAAGCGCTGCCCATCCGAGTGGAAGGGAGCCTTCCCTTCCCGCCGTAAGTTGTTTTTGGGCCTTCGCCAAGTGAAATTTTAACTCCTGCCGGGGATTTCACAATCATGCTGGTTACGGTTTTTCCCTTAGGTTTAACAACGGCAGTTTGACCTCCAATGACGTTCATGCGTCCTTGGGAAAGCATCAAAGTTGTGATTCCCGCTTCCCTGACATATTTAAAATTTTTGTCAAAAGGATTAACGGCATCTATTATGGAAAGCTGAGCAGTATTGGGATCAGACGTTTCATCGCTGTTGGAGCCGCCATAGCGGCTGCCTGAACCCATTGAGGTATGGGCCTCAATAAATCCCGGCATCAACCAGGCATCCCCGGCATCAATCAATTCGGCCCCGGAAGGAACCTCGATATCCGTTCCTATGGATTTGATTTTACCGTCCTGGATCAAAATTAAACCGTTTTCAATAATTCCATGGCTTATTGTATGAATTTTTCCGGCTTTGATAACCAGCGGCGGTTCGGCGCCCAAAGAATAAACCATTGTTAAAAGAACGACGGTGAAACCGGTAAAGAAAATTTTTTTATTTAATTTATTTCTCATTCGCATAAACCTCTTTTCCATTGATAAAAACTTTGACAGCCGACGTCTGCAGGGCAAATGGATCCCCGTCAAAAATGACCAAATCGGCGTCTTTTCCTTTTTCCAAACTTCCAATCCGGTCATCCATTCCGATTAAACGGGCGGGATTTAATGTAATCGCCTTGAGCGCTTCCATCGGCTCCATTCCGTATTTAACCGCGACCGCCGCTTGGAACCGAAGGAATTCCTGCTGCACCACATCCGCATCAGTCATAATATTAACTTCAACACCGTGCCGGTGCAGGTAATCCGCCAAATTGATCAGCCGGCCGTCGTCATCGAAAACAATCATCTGCGGGCCGACGACCACAACCACATTTCTTTCGGCCAGTTCATCCGCAACTTTATAGGCTTCATCTCCATGACCAATGGACAATAGTTTGAAATTAAACTCATCACCCAAGCGGACAGCGGTCATGATGTCATCCACAGGTGAAGCATGAATGTGGACCGGAAGTTCCCGTTTCAGCACTTTCATCATGGCTTCATTACCCAGGTTTTTTTTCGGGGGTTCCGCTTCATCATCCTTTTCCGCTTTTTTTTGGTATCGTTCCCAGGCTTCACGGTATTCACGGGCATCCAGCATTGCCTTGCGAACCAAATAAGCTGTTCCCATTTTGGTCACCGGCATCATTCCCTTGGAGCCGTATGATTTTCTCCCCATCGCCATCTTCATATCGCAAGGAAATTTTAGAATCATATCATCAACCGTTTTTCCTACAAGCTTCAAGGCCGCCGATTGGCCGCCGATGACATTACCGCTTCCCGGCCGTGCGATGATCGTGGTCACGCCTTGTGCAACGGCCGCCTGAAAAGAGTAACGGTGCGGCTCAACTCCCTCAGGATGAATGGAATCTATTATCCGCAATTGGGGCGTAACCGGATTGCTCATCTCGTTATCCTCAGTGATCCCGCCGCTTGGGCCCAATCCCAAGTGAGAATGGGAATCAACCAAGCCTGGTGTAACGATATATCCTGCAGCATCGATAACCCGGGCTCCATCCGGTATGCGGATGTCCGAACCTATCGCCAGAATTTTACCGTCTTTCAATAAGATGGTCGCATTATCCATAATGCCGAGTCCTGGGGTCATTATTCTCCCATTTTTTATCGCAATAACCGAAGCGGCAGCAGGGAAAGCAGCGGTAAATAAAAATACAATAATGAGCAAATGAAATATTTTTTTCATGATCACTCCTCGGCTTTCTTTTTATAAAATTCTATGAATATAAAAACAAGTTATCCATGATAAAACAAGTAACCGCAACGGTCAATCCTGTTTTTTGCTGGAACTGTTTTAAGGATTAATCCAGGTGGTTTGGCTTGAAGCTGTAAACAATTTTTCAGCTTCGGGGGGGCCCCATTTACCGGAGGCATATTTATGCACGGCAGGAGAGTCTTTCAAAATAGGATTGAGCAATTTCCATGATAATTCCGCTTCATCATTCCTGACAAAAAGAGTCTGATCACCCCGCATAATATCATGAATAAGAGTTTGGTATGCGTCCGGCAAAGGCCCGAAGGCATCTTTATATGAAAAGCTCAAATTTTCAGTCTGCAATCTTAAGGTTTCAGCAGGCTTCTTAACATCAAAAGTAAGATCGAACCCCTCATTCGGCTGTAGCGTGATGAGAAGACGGTTGGAATGAAGCCGGCAGTTTTGGAAAGGCTGGAACATGCATACCGGAGGCGCCTGATATTCCACCATGATTTGAGTGACACGGCGAGGAAGCCGTTTTCCCGTCCGGATAAAAAAAGGAACCCCTTTCCATCTCCAATTATTGATCTCAATTTTCATTGCTGCAAAGGTTTCTGTCTGGGAATTTTCATCTACGCCCTTTTCTTCCCGGTACCCCTTGACTTCTTTTCCGTCTATCCATCCTTTTCCGTATTGTCCCAGAACCACATTGTCCGGTGAAATCCCGGCCATAGAATGAATGACTTTGACTTTTTCATTCCGAATAAATTCCGGCTCAAACAATGCCGGGACTTCCATTGCAGTCAGCGTGACTAACTGGATGATATGATTTTGAACGATATCTTTAACCGCCCCGGCTTGTTCATAGAAACGCGCCCTTTTCCCGATGCCGATGCTTTCTGCGACGGTAATTTGAATCTGGGAGATATGCTTCCGGTTCCATAAAGCCTCAAACATGGTGTTGGCAAAACGGAAGACCAATAAATTCTGTACGGTTTCTTTTCCCAAGTAGTGATCGATACGGAAGACCTGTGATTCATTAAAATACGCATGAATTTTTTGATTTAAATCCCGGGCGGAATCCAAATTATAGCCAAAGGGCTTTTCCACCACCAATCGAACCCATCCTTTGCTTGCATGCAGGTTTCTTTTTCCCAGTTCCTCCACTGTTTGGGAAACAACCGAAGGAGGAAGGGCCAAGTAGAAGACCCGGTTTCCGGACAGTTCATGCTCTTTTTCCAGCTCCCGAACCCCCTCGTCTAAATTATCATATCCCCCTTTATCCGGATCCACGGACCGGTAATGCAGGCGTTTGGTGCACCATTCATGCATGTCTTCGGAGGAAATTCCAGCATCCTTCAGGGCATTTTGGGTCCTTTCCCTGAATTCATCATCACTGATATCCCTCGTTCCGATTCCCAAAATTCTGGGAATTTCCCGGAGCTTCTTTTCCGCCAGCAGATGATAAAGCGCCGGAAACAATTTTCTCTGGGCTAAATCCCCGGTTCCTCCCATGATCACAAAAAGATGAGGGGAAACATTTTGCGTGTTCATTTTTACTTCCTTTTTTTGACGGCATGCCCTCCGAATTTTTTTCGCAATACAGCCAGAAACTTGTCGGAAAAACGGTTTTCATCGCGGGATTGGAAGCGCCTGAAGAGTGATCCTGCAATCACAGGAGCGGAAATCCCTGATTCCACTGCCTCTATGATAGTCCAACGGCCTTCTCCGGAATCTTCCACATAAGGCTTGATCTTATCGAGGGAAGGGTTTTCCTGCAATGCTTCTGCAGCCAAATCCAGAAGCCATGATCTCACAACACTTCCGAATCTCCAGACTTCTGCAACCTGATTGAGATCCAAATCAAATTCTGTTTTGTTTTCCATAAGATCAAATCCTTCGGCATAGGCCTGCATCATCCCGTATTCAATTCCGTTATGAATCATTTTGACATAGTGGCCGCTTCCCGCCGGGCCCAAATGTCCCCATCCTTTATCCGGAGCCGGGGTGAGAGCTTCCAATAACGGGCGGATATAAGAAACCGGTTCCTTCTCCCCCCCTATCATCAGACTGTAACCCTCTTTCAATCCCCATATGCCGCCGCTGGTTCCTATATCAATATAATGAATCCCTGCGTTCTGCAGTTTCTCAGCCCGGTCCATGGTATCTTTATAATAAGAATTGCCTCCATCAATGAGAATATCATCCTGTCCCATTCCGGGAAGAAGCTCTTGAATCGTATCATCAACAGGTTTTCCGGAAGGTATCATCATCCAGATAATCCGCCGCGGCTGGATTTTAGCTAACATCTCCGGCAGGTCCATGGCTCCTTTCACGCCGAATTGCTCTGCTTCTTTAATGGAGTCCAGGTGGCGCGCGGTGCCGATTACCCGGTGCCCCTTTTCCACCCACCGGCGGGCGATACGGCCTCCCATCTTTCCTAATCCGATAATCCCGATATTCATTAAATCGCCTCCTCAATCAAGTTGATGATTTCTCCCATGCCGTCTATTCTTTTATTTTTTAGGTTGATGCGCAAAACCCGCCGCTTCCTTTCCTTTAAAGCCTGGAAATCTCCCAGAGCTTGTGCATGGATAAGCTGACCGAATGTAAAACCGGATTCAGGAACATCCATATCAAAAGAAGGCTCGTCCACCAATTGAAGAAAGACGCCTGTATCAGGGCCTCCTTTATGCAGTTGCCCGGTGGAATGAAGAAAACGCGGCCCATACCCAGTGGTAACCGCTTTGCCGGTTTTATTTGAAATTATCTGCCGCATTTTCAACAGGTATGAGCCTGTTTCAGGGTCATCCGGCAGGTAGGCATGAATCGCGATATAATCATTGGTCTTAATTTGATTTAGCCACGTGTTTACTGCGGAAGACAGCCCTTCACCCAGGGTAATGTCATATTCTCCGCCGGCGGAATGTTCAGCACTCTTTCCTGGATCCTGCATGGCTTTTTCAGCCAGGTCTTTAGCCAGCTGAACATCCGGTTGATTAAAAGGATGAATACCCATAGCGGCACCGGCTGCGGCGATACCCATTTCCCAATTAAATATATCCTGTCCGATTTCATATTTATCTTCAAAATTTATTTGTATGACAGGATGACCGGCTTCAATCAATCTCTCCATGCGTTTTGTTTGTTTTTCCTCCTGGTTTTTCAGGTCATTAAATAGAACAAAAAGTCTGTCTTGTCCGTATTTAGTCAAGTCTGTGCGTGGTTCATTGACCACCGGGATCAATCCTTTCCCTTGTTTTCCAGTGCTTTCCGCGATTAGCTGCTCCAGCCAGTCTGGAAAATGACGCAGGGTCGAAGACGCCCAAATGGTGATTTTATCGCGTTCCTTTCCCGCTCCTGCGAGAACAGAACCCAAAACAAGACCGGTGGATTTTAAGGGGTCACTTTGAGCTGAATGCAAACCTGCAGCCACCCGGCTTTCCTGCAGCAGTTTTCCCAAGTCCATTCCAATCAAGGCAGCAGGCAGCAATCCGAAATCAGTTAGAGCTGAATAACGGCCGCCGACATCATCCGGAGGGAGAAAAACGCCGCGGAAATTTTTTTCCAGGCCTATAGCTTCCAAAGGGCTGCCGGGATCGGTTACCGCTGCAAAATGATCACCGGGCTGATCCGTAGCCTGGCGGCATTTTTCCCAAAAGTATTGATAAAAAGACCTTGTTTCCAACGTAGTTCCCGACTTGCTTGAAACAATGAAAAATGTGCTGTTATAATCCAGACTCCTGTCTATTTCACTGACTGATTCGGGGTGGGTTGAGTCAAGGACAGTCAGTTCCGGAAAGCCTGGAGAATTCATGAATGTGTTCTGAAAAACTTCCGGAGCCAAGCTGGAACCGCCCATCCCCAGGAGAACAATCCGCTTTATTCCCTTGCTTCTGATGGATTCGGTGAATAAAAGAAATTCATCCAATTTCTGCGTCATGGTTTCAGGAAGGCGCAGCCATCCAAGCCGATTGGTTATCTCCTTTTTTTTATCCCTGAACCATAACCGCCAGTCGTTTTGCCAAATTCTTTCCAGAAAATGATCGCGTTGCCATTCATGCAGTATTTCCATTGTTTTCTTTTCATATGATCCCAAAAAAAAGCGATACCGTTCGTTGTCATTATTCAATAAAAAATTCATGTATTAATATCCTTTCTCCCCTTGCTTCCATAATCCGACTAAATCCTGTAAATAGTGCAGGCGTTTTTGAAAGTCTCCAGCCTTAACCAGGTAAGAACCGGATACGAACAGATTGGCTCCGGCCTTTTCGGCTTGGATGATCGTGTCCGGATTGATGCCTCCGTCCACTTCAATATTCATTTCGGGATTCCAGGCTCGCAGTTTTCTTACTTTGTCCAGCATTTCCGGTAAAAATTCCGCCCCGTAGGATCCCGGCTGCACCGTCATGACCAACACCTGACTGATAGAAGTTAAATATGTCCGTATGTTTTCAGCGGGAGTTTCCGGATTAAGGGCCAATCCGGCTTTTTTCCCCAGTTTCTTTATTTTCCGGATAAATTTTTCCGGTTCCGGCAAGGATTCATAATGTGCGAGGACAGTCATGGCCTTATCTGCATGCCGGTCCAGCCAGCCGTTGGGATCCTTGACCATCAGCTGTGCTTCAAATTGAATGGAAACAGAGGGTAATTTAAAATTAAAATCGAGCGAATGATTATCCACAAATTCACCGTCCATAACATCAAGCTGCGCCAAGCCGCGGTAATGTTCCAAAACCCTCAAAATATGATGCAGTTCAGCCTGATCGGCGGCAATGATGGAAGGAACAATAATCTTATTCATTCGGTTTGCTCATACTGTTTTATTTCCTGAATCCGGCGTTCATGCCTATCTTTTTCACTGTAAGCGGTTTCCAGCCAAATATCTAAAATTTTCTTTATTTTACCGAAAGGAAATTTTCTTCCCCGTAGTCCGAGAACATTTGTATTGTTATCATTCCGTGCCATTTCGGCTGAATAGGCATCGTAAGCTGAGGCAGCGCGGATTCCCCTTACTTTATTAGCGGCGATAGTCATTCCGGTACCGGTTCCGCAAATCAAAACTCCCCTGTAGTCCTTATCCTGATTTTGCGCAACTTCCTTCGCCACCTTAAAAGCATATTCAGGATAATCCACAGGTTCCGTTGAATGTGTCCCTTTATCCTGGTACTCAACCTGTTTTTTCTCCAGGTATTTTTTTATTTTTTCTTTTAGTTCAAAGCCGGCATGATCCGCTCCCAAAATCACTTTCATTATCGGCCTCCTCGCACGTAAAATCAAAGATCCCTTTCTTTCAATGGTCGCACATTAAGGTGGAGGAATCAATCAGTGTGTAATTAGCCTGGATTATTCACGGACCTAACACACCGCAAAAGATGAAAATATATAACATGTCATTTTCATGCAGCGGAACGGCGGGAATCTTAGACAGCACCGCTATGCTCGCGTTCAGCACGTTTATTGCGTTCCTTGAGTTCATCCAGGTCTATCTAAGTCTATTCAGTCTGTTCGCTTTGCACGTGTTACTTTGGTTCCTTGGGTTGTGTAACCCGTGTCATTCCGGAGAGCGAAGCCGACTCCTGAATTTTAAACACATCCGTCTGAAGAGAAGACACCGTTTTATTCGGCGAAGCTGCCTAAGATCCTTACAGCCTGCTTCGCTGGCCTCTGGATGACTCCGGCGGGTCATTTTCGAACTAATAATTCAGATTAAGGTATAATCCAGGTCAAATTTTAAAAACAATTGAGCTGAGAAAATATATATCCGTGTTTTTGTATCCTTCCACCGGAAGATTTTCATAAACCACTTGAATACTCGACTTCAGGGCCAGATTCGAATTGATCGACGCAGTCAAAGACAGATAGGAATTCAGCCGGAAATCGTTGATCTCTTCCAAATTGAGGAACAGGACTTCTTGCAGGGAAAATTGGGCGTTATCAGACACTTTATAGTTAAAATTATTTGTAATGATAGAAGACACGAAAGAGGCTTTAATGGTATTTTCCCATACGGAAGAGCCGTTTACAGCACCAATAGAAAGACGCTCGGTGTTTTTTTCATTATTCCACCCAAAGGCAATTTCCGATGAAAAATCAACCTTTTCTTTTTCAACCCAGGTTGCACCGCCTCCAACGGATAAGGCCAGCCGATAGTTATATCCTGCCAATCGGTTCCGTTCATGCCGAAAGAAAGATAAAAGATATGCCTTCTTTCCAATCTTACGGTCGTATTTCAAATGGGAATAATAGACTTCGGATTTTTTCTCGCCATTGGATTCAGCATTAATAAATCGCCCCTTTAATTCAAAAGTATTGACATCATGTATTCTTAAAGTTTGATTGGTATCAAAGCTGAAAGAAAAGTTTTTGTTATTGCCCCTGGTTAAAACCAGGGATAAACTGGTTTGGGAATTATATTTAAGAGTTGTTTCCTCTTCTTCCCGATTTTGTTCCTCTTCCTGGCAAAATACAGGAGAAAAACTTAAAATCAGGACAAACAAAAAAGAAACAATTATTATCTTGCCTGGTTTCCGCATAATAAACAGATCAGGTCGGGCAGGAATCGTTCCCTTTATTCTTTCCTTTTTTTTTGTTTTTCCAGACATTCATGCATTCCGTGCTGCAGTAATAATGCACATATTCTTCCCCTTCCGCATGCACAGCTGCGGCTTTAGGGATCTCTTTCTTACAGACCTCGCATTTAATTTTTTCTTTATTCATAATTGACTCCAATTGAAAATATTTATAACACGTGCATGCAGATTATTCAAGCCGCTTTGTCTTGATTGCAGTTGCCTTGACATGACAGCAGGCAACCCATAAAATTATGCGATAGTGAAAAAACCCAAAAACATAACACTTATAATTTTTTCGTTATCTGCGGCAGTTTTGACAGCCGGCATACTATTGGGTGAATTTCGGTCCGTATGGGAAAAAGCGGTTATGGTTTGTCTCAGCTGCATAGGAATTGGATAGACATGACACTGCTGACTAAACGCCGCTGGTTTCAATCCTTCGCAGCCCTGCTGTTTAACCTGGAGCTTCCTCTGTTTTTCAAAGGCCGCATTTATCAGGGAGCGACTAAAGGGGTCTGTGTGCCGGTGCTTAATTGTTATTCATGCCCGGCTGCCATGGGAGCCTGCCCCTTGGGGGCCTTGCAAAATTCTTTTGCCACTTTACGGGCTAACCTCTCCATGGGGCAATACCAATTAGGGCTTTATGTGATTGGATTTTTCGGAATGGTGGGTTCGCTTGGAGGCCGGATACCTTGCGGATGGCTGTGTCCTTTCGGCTGGCTGCAGGAATTACTGTACAAACTGCCTTTTCCAAAAGTAAAGATACCCTGGTTTTTGACTTATCTCCGCTATTTTTTTCTGGTTGTTTTCGTTGTCGGTATGCCGCTGCTGCTTTTGGACGCCGCCGGTTACGGCCAGACTTGGTTCTGTAAATTGATTTGTCCTGCCGGCACCTTGGAAGCCGGAGTTCCCCTGGTGGCGGCCAGCCCGATATTGAGACAGCAATTAGGCTGGCTTTTTACCTGGAAAATGGCGCTGCTTCTGTTTTTTCTGCTTTGGATGACGGCTTCCATGCGGCCTTTTTGCCGCACGGTATGTCCCATCGGAACGATTTTGGGCTTTTTCAACCGAATCAGCTTTTTTCAGATGTCGGTTGATGATGAATCCTGTACTGAATGCGGCCTCTGTGTATCAAAATGCCCGGTGGAACTCAACCCCCGGGAAACACCCAACCATTCCCAGTGTATCCGGTGTCTTCACTGTTCCCATTCTTGCCCCTATGGAGCCATCTCTCATTCTTTCTCTAAACCCCTCCCTCAGCCCGCACAAAAAGAATCCCTTTAGTTCGAAAACGACAGCGGAGCGAAAAAGAAATCAAAAATCAAAAACAAACCAAAACCGGATATGAAGCAACGGTTTAGTATTAAACACATTTAGATAGATTAAAAGAACGCTAAGACCGCAATAAACGCGAGTAAAGCGAGCGCATCGGGTGCTCAGATGGGATCAAAAGTATATTTTCCGTCTTGTTTCACGATTCGTCCAAAAAAATGATGCGGATCATGATTCAGCGCTGCAATCCACCCATTGTCCGCTGCTTGCTGCAGGAAAAGTTCCTTTTTTTCAAAAGTTTCCACGGGGTAAAGATCGTAACTCATAATATATGGTAAGTGCACATGGAAAGCTGTCGGAATCAAATCCCCCAGAAAATACAGCCTTTGCCCCTCCGACTCGACCTGCACAATTTGATGACCTGTCGTATGCCCGGCTGCAGGCTGGACTTTGATTCCCGGACAAACTTCTTCTTCTCCGTCAACGAGACGAAGTTGATTCTCCCTCTGAATGGGCGTAAAAAAATCATCAATATAGCTGGGTTTATCCCTCCCCGCGGGGTTAGCGGCGTTTTCCCATTCATTTTTTTGAATGATATACTCAGCGTTGATGAATGCAGGGTAAAATGCACCGTCCTTATCCCGGTATGTGTTGCCTCCGCAGTGATCGAAATGCAGGTGGGTATTTATGACGAAGTCGATGTCTTTGGAAGATATCCCCTGTTTTTGCAGTTCTCCGTTCAGGCCGGATTCTCTATCCGGGGAATAAAATTTGGCGTATTTGGCAGGCAGATTATCTCCAATCCCTGTGTCAACCAAAACATTTTTTTCTCCACTGTGGATAAGAACTGAATTCAAGCCCAATTGAATCCGGTTGGATTCATCAGCAGGGATTAATTTTTCCCAAATAACTTTTGGAACGACTCCGAACATGGCGCCGCCGTCCAGCAAAAAAAGTCCGTCACGCAAACCTAATACTTTAAAGCGGCCTAAAGAGATGCATTGAGAACTCATTGCAGAAGCTGATCCAGTGTGAGAACCATTTTTTCGCGGGAATATCCGGCCAATTCGATTTCTTTTGTATCCATTCGGATGGCATCTTCCGGACATGCTTCAACACAAAATCCGCAAAAGCAGCACCGGGTTAAATCGATAATGAAGGTCTTCGGATATTTTTGGACATCCGGATCATCCATCTCATCCGCTTCAATATAAATACATTCTGACGGACAGACAGTCGCGCACAGCATGCAGGCGACACATCTGGGTTTTCCGTTTTCACGCTTCAGAATCCGGTGTAAACTCCGGTGACGATCAGCGATAGCCCGCCTTTCCTCAGGGTATTGAGTGGTGACAGCACCCTTCCTTTTGGTCTTGATTCTAAAAAGGTTTAAGGTGTGGTACCACATATTCACTATGAAGTGACGGGTTGTTATGGCACCGCCGCGGATGATTTCAAAAAAATAGCCGAATAATTTCATAATTTCACAATATACTCATTATAACAGCCGTTGCCAAGATGTTAAAAATACTCAGAGGTATCATGAATTTCCATCCGAAATCCATGAGCTGGTCGTATCGAAAACGCGGATAAGTCCAGCGGATAAGAATTTGCAGCCAGCAAAAGAAAAAGACCTTTAGATTGAAAATTAAGACCTGAAGAACGACGACCACCCAATGGGAAAGCGGCCAGCTTCCACCCCAAGGAAACAAAAATCCCCCCTCATATAGCCAGGGAACTTGATAACCCCCGAAAAACAGGGTGGTCAGCAAGCAGGATATGATCAGGAGTTTCATGAAATCGGTGAACATATACAGTCCCCATTTCATGCCTCCGTATTCCGTAAAGAAACCTACAATTTCTGATTCCCCTTCAGGCAGGTCAAATGGAACCCGTTCGGACTCAGCGATGGCGGCGATCATGAAAATCAGAAACCCCAAAGGCTGGACGAATATACCCCATTTGGGAAGCCAGCCGAATAACAAGTCCCCCTGAAAGTGGACAATTTCTGAAAATTGCAGAGACGGAAAAACCATGATCAATCCGATTAAAGACAGCCCGAAAGCCACCTCATAAGAAATCATTTGAGCCGATCCCCGGATAGCTCCGAGTAAAGTCCAACGGTTATTGGAAGCCCATCCGCTGAGAATAACCCCGTAAATACTCAAAGAAAGCAACGCTATAACAAATAAAAGCCCCACATCCAAATCCAAAACCTGCAAGCTTATTTTTTTCCCTCCGATACGAAGCCAGCTGCCGAAGGGAATGGTGCTGATGGTCACGGCCACGAAACCAAAGGAAATGAACGGGGCCAGATTATGGAGAAATTTGCGTGAAAAATTCGGAGTGAAATCTTCCTTGAACATCATTTTTATGGCGTCCGCAAACGGCTGGAACAATCCAATGATGCGGAGGCCGAGAATATTGGCCCGGTTTGCTCCGATCCGGTCCTGCATAACCGCGCTTTCCTTACGTTCCGCCCATGTTAAATATAAAGTCAGCAGTAAAAACCACACCAGTGCGAACACCATTTTAACCAGAGTTATCAATGCATCAATCACTTTTTATCCTGAAAAAATGAAATATCTTTTTTCATTTCCATAAATATATCACGGGGAGAGCTGATTCGGGAATAAAAGGAAAAATCATTTCCCAGTTCTTTCCCCAAAAGCTTGAGCCACTCCCATTCAGACTTCGCTTCACCCAAAGATTCCAGAACTGGAAGGAAGGGCTGGATCCGGCCGCTAAAGTTGGTTAATGATCCCATTTTCTCCGCAATGACAGCGGTCGGAAAAACCAGATTTATGGTTTTATTAACAGGTGTCTCCCTTGGTGAAAACAGCACCCGGGTGGCATTACTCCCCGATGTTCCAGCTAAAACTCGATCAAGCTGTTCGACGGGAAAGGGAGATTCAAAAACGATAAGTAATTCTGTATCCTCCCAGTCAATATCAGCGGCGGGCCTGCTCTTAAATCCAATTTCAGCAGCTCCCCGCCGGTTAGGTGTTCGTTCGGCTGTCAAAAGCAAATCATCGCCTTTTTCATCAGGGGGATCAATCAGCCAAATGTGTTCCACTCCCAATTCTTTTTTAAATATCCGGTGGATCAAATAACACTCTTCGTTGGATAAATATGAATTCAGCAGCAGGCGAATGCGTTTGGTCTTATTTTTATGGACGAGTCGTTTGATGATCTCAGTCAGCCGGGAAAGCGCCGCAGACGTTTCAGCGGGCTGACCATCTGAGAACACTGAGGTCATCCGTTCTTTATCAATATATGCATATTCATAGCGGCCCTTGTCGCAAATCCAATATCCGTTGATCTCCTGATTCTCAAGGGCACGGACCCGGTATACCCGCCTGGAAACATCAAAGCGTGCGAACCCGGGATGGAAGTCAATGGTAATATTGCAGCCGCGTGAACACAGAGGACATATGGAAGGCCGGTTCTCCAAGAACCAGGCGCGGGATTGAAAACGGAAATCCAAATCCGTAATCGCACCGACCGGACAGATTTCCGCCAGGTTGCCGGAGTAATTGTTATTGATTTTGACATCCGGAAACAAGCTTATTTCTGCCTTTAAACCCCTTTGAAAAACGCCCAGTTCCCCTCCTCCGGTCACATTTTTGAGAAACCGCACACACCGGGTGCATAAAACACACCGCTCACGGTCCAAAGAAAGGTTTTTGCCTAAATGAACTTTTTTTTCTTTGCGTATTTTTTCTTCCGAAAAACGACCGTCGAATAAACCGTATTGTTCATAATAATCCTGCAGTTTGCATTCACCGGCTTGTTCGCATATCGGGCAGTCGGGTGGATGTTCCGCCAATAAAAATTCAAGCACACCTCTTCTGGCTTCACAGACATCTCCCGTCTGGGTATAAACCTTCATGCCTTCGCGAACCGGTGTTGAACAGGCTAATTCCAATTTAGGCGCCCCTTCGATTTCAACCAGGCACATCCGGCAGCTGCCTTCCGGCGGAAAAGCGGGGTGATAGCATAAATGAGGGATAGTGATTCCGGCTTTATCAGCGGCGTCTAAAATCGTTGCACCCGGCTCGATCTCTACCGGGCAGTCATCAATAAAAATTTTAACCATAAGGATTTATTGCTCCTGTTCCGCTATGTTCTCTTCCAGCTCATCACGAAATTTTTGGGCAATCGCCGTAATCGGCATTGCAGCGGCGTCTCCCAACGGGCAAAGTGTTTTCTGAAGGATTAACGAAGCCAGCCGGATAATTTCATCGATATCTTCCGTTTTTCCTTCTCCCCGGATCATTCGCTGAACGATTTTATTGATCCAGGCGGTTCCAATCCGGCAAGGAGTGCATTGACCGCAGGATTCATGGGCATAAAACTTGACAATTCTTGTCAAGACCTTCAGCATCGAAGTGTTCTCGTCGATCACAATCACTCCGCCCGATCCCAGCATGGAACCGGCCCCTACCAAAGTGTCGCTGTCCAGGGAGATGTCAATTTCATCCGCTTTCAATACCGGAGCCGACATTCCTCCTGGGATGACGGCTTTAAGCTTCCGTCCTTCCGGCAATCCTCCCGCATGGCTGTATATTAAATCCTTCAAACTTGTTCCCACCGGCAGCTCATATATGCCGGGCTTATTGACCATGCCGCTGACTCCGAAAATACGGGTCCCACCGTCTCTGTCAACTCCAAGTTTATGAAACCACTCTCCGCCTTTCAAAATTATATGAGGAATATTAGAGAGGGTCTCAACATTGTTGATCACCGTAGGGCAATCGAATAAACCTTTTGAGGCCGGAAATGGGGGCTTAACCCGCGGACGTCCCAATTTTCCTTCCAGAGACTCCAGCAAAGCGGTCTCTTCACCGCATATGTATGCTCCGGCCCCCCTATGGACCGTTACATCCAAATCAAATCCGGACTTTAGAATATTTTTTCCTAAATAGCCTTTTTCTTCCGCTTCCCTGAGCGCCTGCTCCAAACGTCGGGCGGCATGCTCATATTCACCGCGAATGTATATAAACGCGTGGTGAATACCTACGCAAAAGCTCGCAATAATGATGCCTTCAATCAGCATGTGAGGATTATGTGTCATAATGTACCTGTCTTTGATAGTCCCAGGCTCCCCTTCATCTGCATTAACACATAAATATTTCGGTTCATCCACATCTTTGGGAACAAATCCCCACTTGACGCCGGCTGGAAATCCCGCTCCGCCTCTGCCTCTGAGATTGGCGGATTTAACTTCCTTTAGGATGCTTTCCGGCGTCATGTCAGTGAGCGCTTTTCCGACAGCAGCATATCCCCCGTTTTTTTCATAAACATCCAACCGGAAGATATTCTCTAAATTGAAATGACCTGTCAGGATTTTTTCAGTCACTTTATTTTAAATCCTTCAAAATTTTATCAATTTTTTTTGGATCCAAATGTCCATAGTAATCATCGTTGATCATCATGCAAGGAGCTTGTTCACAGGCACCCAGGCATTCAACCAGGGATAGAGAAAACTTTTCATCTTCGCTGGTTTCGCCGGCTCGGATACCCAATTTATCCTCAATATATTCCAGCAGCATGTCCCCGCCTTTCAGAGTACACGTTAAATTGGAGCAAAGCTGAATGTGATAGCGCCCTGTCTTCTTCTGATGGAACATAGAATAAAAGGTCACGACCTCCTTAACCCGTACAGGGGGAAGATCCAGGATATCCGCAACCATTTGTTCATCCTCATTTGTAATCAGGCCGACCTCGCGCTGTACCGCATGCAGGACAGGAAGCATCGCTGCTTCTTTTTTCGGATACCGCCGGATAATCCGGTCAATGTGTTCTCGTGTTTTTTCTGATATCCGGCTGCTCATCGGTCCAGTTCTCCTCCAATCATGTTCAATGACCCGAAGGTCGGAATGATATCAGCGATATAATGTCCATGAATCATTTCTTCCATGGCGGACACAATATGAAAGCACGGCCCGCGGAGGTGCAGCCGGTAAGGCCGGTCGCTTCCGTCTGAAACAATATAAAATCCCAGTTCTCCGCTGCCGCCTTCAACCGCAAAATACACATCTCCTTTCGGAGGCCGGATGCCATGGCCTTTCATAAAAAACTTGAAATGGTTGATCAGCCCCTCAATTGAAGTATACGTATCCTCTTTGGGCGGAATGACGAACTTTTTGCTGCGGCTGAGGACATGGGAATATTTCTCCTTTTCCGACCCTTCCAGGTTCGGTGATAACGTTATCCTGCCTTCCACTTTTTTTGTCCTGGATGCATGGATTGCTTCAGCCGGGGTCAATTCTTTATGCATGGCCGGGGCAGACGGCGAATCCGGCATTTTCTCAACGGCTTGCTCCACAATATACAGGCTCTGCTCCATCTCTTTCATCCTAACCATATACCGGTCAAAATTATCCCCGTTTTCACCCAGCGGGACTTCAAAATCAAGCTCATCATAAACCAAATAGGGATGGGCTTTTCGGACATCGTAATAGACATTGGAGGCTCTCAAGCAAGGACCGGTGAATCCATAATTGACTGCCGTTTCCGGGTCTACGGCCGCAACATTCCGGGTCCTGTCGACCCAAATTTTATTTTTGTTCAGCAAGCCCTTGACGTCTTTCAGGACATCACGGGTGACTTTAATGCATTTCTTAACGTGGGAGGGAAAGTCGGGATGCAGATCAGCTCTGACTCCGCCGATGCGGATATATGATGTAGTCATGCGGGCGCCGGTTGTTTGCTCGATCACATTCCAGATCTCTTCCCTGGCTTTAATATAATAAAGGAATACCGTAAAGGCTCCGCATTCCATAGTCATAGCTGCCAGCGCCGTCAAATGATCGCTTACCCGGGACAATTCACTCATAATCACCCGGATATACTGGGCTCTTTCCGGCGCCTCAATTCCCAGCAGTTTTTCCATAGTCATCACATAACCGAGGTTATTGATGAGCGGCGATACATAATTCAACCTATCGGTATAGGGAAGCAGGTTAAAATAGGTTTTATTCTCGCATGTCTTTTCAAATCCGCGGTGAAGATATCCCACTTCCAGTTCGGAATTGATAACCAGCTCATTTTCCAATTCCAGCATAATACGGATCGTCCCGTGCATAGCGGGATGGGACGGCCCCATGTTGATCAGGAGGCTGTCCGGCCTTGCATTTTTTTGCAGTCGTGTAGTCATTTTATTTTTTCAATGGTATTTTCGGCTGCCTTTTACGCAAAGGATAATCTTTCCGTAAAGGATAGCCCTTAAAACCGTCATACATAAACAACCGTTTCATATAAGGGTGCCCGTTGAAATGAATCCCGAACATATCAAAGACTTCTCTTTCCAGCCAATTTGCGTTTTTCCATAAGCCGGTTAAAGAATCAATGGCGGGATCCGCTTCGTCAACGCCGCATTTCAACCTTAATCTAATGTTCTTGGAAAGGGAAAAGAGATGATAAACCATTTCAAAGCGGGGCTCGCGTCCCATATAATCAACGCAAGTCAAATCCAGAAGCATAGCGAAATCCTGGGGTTTGGATTGAAGAAAAGTCATGACGGCAATTAAATCTTTTTTACTGAAATGAATGACCGTCATTCCCAAATCCCGTTTAATGTGCAAATTTTCTTCGGCAAACCTCTTTTGCAGGATTTCAGTTATTTTTTGCTCTTCCATCGCCAATCCTGTTTTTGATTTTGAATCTTGTTCTGGAGCTTAACCAAGGCATCCAAAACAGTTTCAGGCCGGGGAGGACAACCGGGAATATAGACGTCCACAGGAACAATTTGATCTATTCCCTGAAGGACGGCGTAATTATCATAAATTCCCCCGCTTACCGCACATGCCCCAAACGCAATCACCCATTTCGGTTCACACATTTGTTCGTATACCGTCTTTAACACCGGCGCCTCTTTATGAGAAATTGTGCCGACTACGAACAGCAAATCAGCTTGCCTTGGTGAAAAGGTCGTCATTCCAACCCCGAACCGGTCAAAATCCCAATGCGCGCAGGCCGCGGACATATATTCCATTCCGCAGCAGGCTGTAATAAAGGGATAGTGGAACAGCGAAAACTTTCTTCCCCATCCCAAAACATAATTAACACTGGTCGCAATAATGCCGCCTTTTCCGGTCTTTTTCACCATGACTTTTTCTTCTATCTCTCCCACCGGAACGCTCCTTTCTTCCAGGCATAGGCAAAGCCCGCCGCTAGAATAACGATATAGGCGGCCATGGAAATAACAGCAGGCCCTCCCAGGCTTTTGAACACGAGCGCCCATGGGAAAAAAAAGACCACTTCCACATCGAACAAAAGAAAGAGAAACGCCACTAAATAGAATTGGATGGAGATGGGATAAATCCTGTCCTGCAAATAGGGGCTGCCGCATTCAAAAGGCATATCTTTGACAGGATTGGATCTTTTTGGGCCGGTGATCTTATTGACCAAAATAAGAATAGTGCCCAAAACACCTACGAGTATGAACACTAAAAAAACATCTATCATGAGATTGGCCAAATTTTATAAAATTATTTTTAAATATGCAAACATTTTTTTTATCCTATCCAACCTGGATTGTTCACGCGCCGGGATCAGAGCGGATGTCCTCGCTGGGGACAGACGCGGCAGAATGAGATCTTTTGCTTCGCTCAGGATGACACTGGCGGGTCATTTTCATACTCATCGCTCAGGCACTTTTTGCTTTCACCTTTTTACTTTTTACTCCGGCAAAGCAGGCAGGAAACGGCGTTCGGGTCATATGATATTGACAATAAACAAAGGACTCACGATAATAGCATGTTATGAAAATAATAATGATAAAAAGAACTCTTATATACGCAATCATACTGTCCATTCTAGCCCTGGCCGCAGTCAGCTGCGGTTTATTTTCCGGCAGGGAACTTGACGTCGGGAATAAAGGACTGGTTCGGCTGCTGGATGCCTTCAGCCAGAAAAATTTGATTCAATCTCCCCTTGAAGACTTGATCGGCCGCTTCCCGCCAGTGGAAGATCATTTCGAAGCGGAGGATGCGGTTCTGGTCCCTGAATTATCCACCAGCCGGGAAAAAGTATGGGCAATGACCACATCCCGGTCTGTTTTAGGGAAAGACGAATCCCGGAAACCGGATGAAATGGAGACATGGCTGGCGGATAATAAACTCAAATACCTGGGAGAGCCCGGGTCCGGGGATGTCCAGTGGCAATGGATCAAGACCGGACGGGAAATCGATATCCGTTTCGACCAAGAGTATAACCGGGGATTAAACTGCCTGGTCCTGGACGAAAATGAATCTTTTGTTTTTGATGCCGTTCTTCCGGATGCTCCGGCGGTCATTGAAGTGAGAGCCCGCCGGAATTGGCACCCTCTTCACTTGAATGTCAGCCTGGACGGGAAGATACAGGAAAGCCTGCCGGCAAGCCGTATGCTTACAAACTTCCATGTTCAGATTCAGACAACACCCGGAACTCATTCCATATCCATTCAGCCGGAAATTAAGCAGCAGCTCCACGAAAAACGCCCGACCCCGCCCCGTATGCTTATTTACTGGGTCAAAGTGATCACAAAAAATGATGTGGTTTTGATTTTTGTTCCTCAATCCCATCAAGCGGATTTTTCAAAAAAATCCATCCGTACCCGGTATTACAGTGGCTTAAATAAAGAAAATCAAGTGAATCCCTATGCCTATCTTTACCGGATAAAACATGATTTTACTCTCGACCCACATTCACAGCCGGAAAATCCTGAAAAACTGAAAAAACAAATCACATTGGAAAATCTGGCTCTTGATGTTTTGATGGCGCCGCCGCAGAGCCGTTATGAATTCAAAGTAAAAGTCCCGGAAAGAGGGAAACTTGAATTCGGAACCGGCATCTTCAGCTACCGGGAAGATTCTCAGCAAAAAGAGGCACAATTCCTGATCACCGCCAGGCACAAAGGACAGTCCGAGACTCTGTTCAATAAAACATTCCGGCTGCAGGACATGATGCTGCGGGAGCAGCTTGCATTCGATACCATTGACTTAGGCAAGTACGCTGGAGAATCCATTCTGCTGTCTTTGATCACAGAATCCCCCGGCAGTAAAGACAAGGACTTTCAGCCTGCAAACCCGGCTTTTGCATTCTGGGTCAATCCCGTGATATACCGGCCGGAACCGGAAGGCCTGAAGGTTATTATGATTTCATTGGACACGCTAAGAGCCGACCACCTCGGCTCTTACGGATATCCGCGGGATACCAGTCCCTACATGGATCAATTGGCGGAAGACGGCATATTGTTCGAGAATGTATATGCACATAGTTCCTGGACTCTTCCTTCACATATGTCACTGCTTTTTTCTTTGAATACCGCCAGTCATCAAGTTTATTTCAATGACCAAAAAATCGACAGCTCAATTCCGTCACTGGCTTCGTTTCTTAAAGATGAAGGCTACCTCACTCAGGGCATAACCGGGGGGGGTTACGTCAGCAGTATTTTTGGATTTTCCAAAGGTTTTGATTGGTATGAGGAGCCGGTCGGCGGACAAAGGGCCGCCCTGAGAGATGATGAGGCTGCATATCTTTTCGAAAAAACATCCCGCTGGCTTCAGGAGAACAAAGATAAAAAATTCTTTTTATTTCTGCATACCTTTCAGACCCATGGCCCTTACCGGTGCCCCGCTCCGTGGAATGAATCTTTTCTGGCCCCCGATGCTGAATGGAAGGAAATGGCTTTACGTAATTTCCTTGACGGCCGCGGAGATGATTACGAGTTCACCGAAAAGCAAAAACAAAATATCGTTGATTTATATGACGGTGAAATCAAGTATACGGACGAAGTATTGATAAAACCCCTGGTTGAGCAGTTAAAGAAAATGGGGATCTACGATAATACCCTTCTGATCATTACTTCAGATCATGGAGAAGAATTTCTTGACCATGGAGGATGGCTTCATGGAAGGACTTTGTACAACGAATTGATCAAAGTCCCGCTTATAATGAAATTGCCGGCTTCACGTTACAGTGGAACAAGGGTCCCTTCCATTGTCAGGCTAATTGATATCATGCCGACGGTTCTCGATACCGCAGGGATTTCCTATGACCGCATTGACGGAAAATCGCTGTTGGATTCTATTTCCGGCAACGAAAAACCGGATAGAATTTTCATCAGTGACCTGGCGCATAAGAACACACCGGTTCCCTGCCCCGCCCTTTCTGCAACCAACCGCGGACGAATCAAATTTATTATTGACCGTGCGGAGGATGGAATCAAATCCATCGAAACCTATGATCTGGCAGCCGACCCGGATGAAAAAACGAATATCTTCCAGGAAGTCCAAGTCATGCGGGATGAAGTTGTGAAATTTCTAACGGAATATTATGCAGAAAAAAAGAAACAGTCCAGATCAATCGAACAAATCCAGATGGGAAAAGAATTGGAGGAAAAACTTAAAGCCCTCGGCTATTTGCGATAATGATTAAACTGTTCCGGATCAATATCCCGGCTGCGGCATTAATTCTTTGTATTGTGTTGTATTCATGCACGTCTTCTTCCACTTCCAACACCAATGTGATCCTTATTACGCTGGACACTATGCGGGCCGATCATCTCAATTTTTTAATTTCCGGCCGCGCTGACACACCCAACCTGGACTCGCTGGCCGACGGCGGAATGACGTTTAAGAACGCTTTTTCCCCCATTCCCATAACCTTGCCTGCGCATGCCGCCATTTTTTATTCCCTCCTTCCTCATGAACTCGGTTTATATAATAATGGACAGATTTTTCACCCTGACCCATCTTGGGTTTCCTTGGCGGAAATCTTTCAAAGCAAGGGATTCCGGACTGCCGCCTTTGTTTCTTTGGGCGTGCTGGATTCCCGTTTTGGATTGAACCGGGGATTTCAGGAATATGTGGATACATTGCATCCTAAACGGTGGTATTTGACTGCAGGAGAAATCAACCAGCGTGTTTTTTCCTGGATAGAAAAAAATTCCGCTGATCCATTTTTTCTATGGATCCATTATTCCGACCCGCATGACCCATATGCTCCTCCCTCAGATTCTCATGATCTCCAATTAAGAGTCAACGGGAAAATTCTCGACCGGATATCTATTCGTTTCCAGGAGACCATTTCTTTAGAAATACCGCTGGAGCCCGGGCGGAACAGCCTTCAAATCACCGGTTTGAATCCTTTCCCTTCTCCCAGGGACGAATTCCGATACAGCTTGAATGACTTCATGATATCACCGTTCGATTCACTGGAGGTGACCGTCCGGGAAGGAAGCCTGCTTTCCAGGAATGAGGGAAAAATCCTGGCTTTCAACGATATCGCTGTATTGGATATTCATAATCCCGAAGCTCTGCAGTCCTGTCTTTTGGAAACCCTGGGAAATATCAATTTCTTCCCTTCGGAAATGAAAAAAGGCTACCGCCGTGAAGTGGAATATATGGACGGAAAAATAGGCGAATTGCTGAATCAGCTGGGCAAATCCGGCTTAATAGACCGAACTGTAGTGACTGTCGCCGGAGACCACGGGGAAGGATTGGGTGATTATCTTGAGCACAGGCAGGAGTTTTATTTCGGGCACATTCATTATTTAAAACCCATCTACACGCATGTTCCTCTCATCATTAAGGATCCGGATCAAGCCCCCCCCCTTCCGCTGATTGAAGACCCGGTCACTTTGCTTGATATCGCTCCCACTTTACTTTCCAGGATGGGATGGAAAGAAAAGAAATTTCACCGGGGGCACAACCTGTTCAAAACGGATGCAGGAAAAGATCCATTCATTTTTCAAGAAACCCATTCTCCGGAAGCCGGTACTGACCGCTTTGCCGGAATTCATTTCCCCTGGCAGCTTATTTTTATCCCGGAGTTATCTGACTTCAAATTATACCGTTTGGACCAAGGCGGGGAGCTCGCCGATATTTATACTCAATGGCACAATGCCGGCCCTGTGCCTGATTTGACCCGCCGCGTGGTTGAAAAATCTCTTGAAATTCTTAAAAACAAAAAAGACGTCAAGCTGGATCCCGGCAGTCTCGAAATGCTTAAATCACTTGGTTATATAAAATGAATCGCTAATCATGGATAGAAAAACCGGTAAATCGGTTAAGGTATCATTTTATCAAAACAGCGATTCGGATTTGAGATTAAAGATGCATAATGGCGGCTGATAATTCATTGATTCAATATATGAATCGCCCGGTTTTGCGCACTCATGGCCGCTTCCATAACGGTTTCCGACAAGGTCGGATGAATATGAATGGCTTCAGCCAGATCATCCAATGACATCCCATTATCTACCGCTAAAGTCACTTCGGCAATCAATTCACTGGCCCCGGGAGAAAGGATATGTCCTGCAATAACCCGTCCATTTTTGTCCGCAATTATTTTGGCAGTCCCTTCTATACTATCCATTGTCAGAGCCCGGCCGCTGGCTTGCAAAGGGAAAGATCCGACTTGAATTGATCCGAATTTATTCCTTGCTTCTGTTTCGGTCGGGCCGACAGAAGCAAACTCCGGGTCCGTAAAGACCGCCGCCGGCAAGGCCTCGTAACTCAAGGATTTCTTCCCTCCACATGCATTTTCGGCGGCCGCCATTCCTTCATGGGATGCTTTGTGAGCCAGCAGATTCCCTCCAATAAGATCACCGATGGCATAAATACCGGGCACATCCGTTTGAAGATAAGCATCAACCTGGATAAATCCCTTCCGGTCAGCCTGAATTCCAGGAATTTCCTGAAGGATCTCTTCTGAATTGGGGCGTCTGCCTGCCGCTAAAAGAACCTTGTCCGCTTCAAAGGCAAACGGTTGATCCCTTTTTATGTCCTGCCCCGACACTTTAACCAGGTCGTTTTCCACTTCAGCAGAAGTTATATTCATTTGAGTCCGTATATCCAGGCCCTGCTTTCTCAAAACGCGATGCATTCGTCCAGTGATGTCTTTGTCACTTCCGGGAAGGATATGTTCCAACAATTCCAGGATAAGAACCCGGCTGCCCAAGCGGCGGTAGATCGTTCCGATTTCCAGCCCGATGGCACCGGCCCCGATTACAAGAAGGCGGCTGGGAACACTGTCTAATTCAAGGGCCTGCCGGCTGTTTATAACCGACCGGCCGTCCGGTTTCAAAAAAGGCAGCTCAAACGGGCGGCTGCCGGTAGCTAAAATAATCACATCGGCCTGGAACCTCTGATTTTCTTTCCCGTTTTCAACAACAACCGTATTTTGGTTTTGAAAATGAGCCGTTCCCCGTATAATATCCACTTTGTTTTTTTTCAGCAGGAATTCAATCCCCTTGATCAATCTTGAGACAGCTTTTTCCTTTTTATTTTGGACTTTCTTCCAATTGCAGTTTATTGCCGCCACAGGCCCTTCCATAAAACCTGCACGCATCACCTGCTCGTAAATATGGGTATGGTGAAGGAGATGTTTTGTGGGAATGCATCCCCAATTCATACAGGTTCCCCCTATTTTTTCCTTTTCCACTAAGAGGACCTTCTGCTTCAGCTGAGCGGCTCTGATTGCAGCCACATAGCCGCCCGGACCGGCCCCGATGATGATTGTATCGTATTGCGTCATGGTTTTGTCCCTTTCTCTTTATACAGAAGTTATTAATTTTATCTTAACCTGACCTATCCAGTTTAATCTATATCTAACTTTTTCACCATAAGTATAACACATCACGAACGATGAAAATGAACCCGCATACTAAGTCTATTCAGGTCTGTTCAGGCTGTTCGATCCAGTCAGCTGAATTATTCACGGGTCGAGATTGCCGCGGATGCGAGGCACAGGGATGAAACGCAAAGTTCTCAGCGGCAATCCATATACACATTCAATGGTTTTGAGCGTTTTGCGGTTTACGCTTGACAGCAGAGCTTAAAATGGAGATAAATAATGGGAACTTCAATCAGGAAAACAATGAATGATTAAGACATTTATTCGCATTGGATGTTTACTGTTGATTTCCATGTGCGCTGCCGCTGTGTATGCAGACTACGGCATTCTTCGCGGTAATGTACATGGAGCGGACCTCACACCTTTAGACGGGGCTGAGTTGACTCTGAAATCCCCTTCCTCCGGAAAAATTTTTTATTTAAGGGCGGATAGTGCCGGAAAATTTTATTCCGCCGGAATACTGCCCGGTTTCTACAAGTTGAATATTCAAATATCCGGATACAAATCCATTCAAAACCAGCATATTGTCATTGAACCAGGGAGGGAAATGTTTATTCGGGCTGTTCTTGAATCGGAATCAAGCCCGGCATTATCCCGGGTCCGTGTTCTTGATTTAGACTATTCCGGGGCGGCTTATCAAACCTATCTTCCGGAAGAAAGAATCCACGATACGCCGTCCGCTCATAATGTATGGGCGCTTCTTGAAAATCAGGATTTATCCGCCGTTTCCAACCGGATCGATGTCGGGGGCTGGGGAAACGGCCTTCCCGGATTGTTCAGTTCCCGGGGAAGCTGTTCCTGGACACAAAACCGGTATCTTCTGAACGGCATGGATGTGACAGATCCCTATCAAACAGGCAAACCGCTTTTTTATCCGGATTATTTTTCCATTCATTCCTATAATCTTGTTAATGCCGGTCACCCGCCGGGATATGTTCATCCAGGTGGATACCTTGATCTCATGTCTTTGCCGGAAACCAAGGCCTATCACGGTTCATTTTCAGGCTTCTTTCTGCATGATTCACTCCAGAGTTCCAATATAACCAGCGCACATCAAGCCCATGGCCTGAAAGAAAACTCCGCCTTCAATTATCTCAGCGAAGGAAATATTCAGGCTTCCGGACCGCTGGTACCTGATAAACTGTTCTTCAGCAGTTCATTTTCTGCATTTGACCTCTCCCGCAATGTTGCTGAATTCAGGAATGACGCCGCGTCAAACCTGATTTCCGGCCTGTTCAGTCTAAAAGCCGATATATCCGGCCATAGTCTCAAATTTCTCTGGACCGGACAAAACCTTCATCATTCTGCATACGGAGCCGGCCGGAACATTCCTTTTTCTTCTACAAACAACAGGCGAGAAAATTTTCAGGTTTATCAGTTTTTGTTTCAGCCGGATTTGAATCCCCGGCACCATATCATTGCCGGACTTGGATTAACCCTGGGAGATATGACATCAGCCTTTCAAGAGGAAGGGGTATCTCCTTATGCTGTGGAAAAATTTGGAAACCCTGTCTCAGGAGCGGCTCCGGATTCCAGCCGCAATATCCGGAGCGCATTGACATTGATGATCAACGGCGTTTCTTTCCTTTCCTCCTCAATGCGACTGGATCACATGGTTCGTTACGGTATCCAGCTGCAGCGGGTTGCCGCCGATTCAGAGCTCAGTATCCTGGACAACCTTCATTTGCATTTCTTCAAAGGAGAACCGTTGGAAGTCATCCGATATGATTCCCCTTACCGGCACAGGGAATCAGGATTTCACGGTCACGCCTACCTTCAGGACACTCTGTCATTCTCCAGCCTTTTCTCTATGTATTTTGGAGGCGTATTATCTTTTAGTACCGCCTGGACAGTCTCTGAATCGGCGGGAAATGACCAAAATCAAATCAGCTGGCTGAATTTCGGTCCCAGATTAGGCGTTATTATCCCTTTGGACAAAGCCAAAACATCCGTGTTTAAGTTTTCCTTCCACCGGTATCATTTCACTTTACCGCTGTCTTATTTAAGCTTCGGACACCCGGAGGCTCCGGGAAGCCTGGTATATGTCTGGGACGACCGTAATCAGGATCACCTTTTTCAACCGGACGAACAAGGTGAGATGCGGCGAAGGGAAGGTCCGGCTTTTACTGCCATCGACCCTGAAATCAAACGCTCCTATATCGATGAAGCCGCCTTATCTTACCAAACCGTGTTCGGACGGCACTGGACATTTACCCTGTCTGGTTTTTTCCGGGCCACCCGCAACTTAATCCGGACGATCAATACCGGGGTTCCCTTAACCGGTTCCTATATCCCGCGATATCATTTGGACATCGGAGACGATAGAATTCCTTTTACTTATGATGACATGATTTTTACGATATTCGATCAAAAAAAATCAACACTAGGGCAGGATTTTTATCAATTATCCAATGTCGAATCCGGTACCCGCACAACAAATTATTTCGGTCTGGACTTGTATCTGCAAAAAAAATGGGGAAACCGTTTTACTTTCTTCCTTACTTTTACGGCGATTCACTGCATCGGTAATGCCAATCCGGGCAATACGGCTCTGGAAAATGATGACGGGGTCATCGGCAATCTCTTTCATTCACCTAATAATTTGATCAAAGCGGAAGGGCGGCTCCATTTCGACAGAGGATACACAGCCAGACTGGGTTTCCGTTATCTGGCTCCTTTGGGCTTTCGGATTTCCGCAGTGGCGAAATACTATGACGGACAGCCTTTTTCCCGGCTGAAAATCATCCCGGATTTAAATCAGGGCCCTGTTTTTATACAAACAGCTCCCCGGGGTGTTGCCCGGTATTCATTCAATCAAACCGTTGATATCCGGATCGAAAAAATCATTGATTTAGGCGGAGGCCGGCTAAAATTTATGCTGGATGGGTTCAATCTTCTTAATTTATCCCTGGATACAGAGGAACAGTTTTGGACCGTGCCGGAATATCCGGAACGCTTTCCTACGGAAATTCAATCGCCGCGGGTGTTTAGGCTAGGAATGGCTTATGAATTTTAAAGGCGCATTTTCAGGTTTATGCTTGTTCCTGTCCATATGGTCCGGAACTTATTCCTTTTCCCAGGAATTGTATATCCATCGTCCGGATTTGAACAAAAAATCATCTCTGACACCGGGCATGCTTCATCTTCACGGAGACTATTTTTTTCACTTGCTTAAACCCGGCACGTTCCCCAGTTATAACGATCTCAGCGGCCCTGAAGACCGTTGGAACCTTGGGTTTCACAACTATATTTTTTTCGGCTCCCATACCCGGCTTCTTACTCAATTAATCACCCACGACGATGGCGGCCGCCGGACTAAATTCGATTGGCATTTTTCATTGCGCCACAAACCTGTTTCAAACGTGGTTCTGATTATCGGACATGACAGCAATCATGATTCGGACTATCAAAGCAAACTGAATGGCCGTGCCTATTACCTCAACCGTAATTACCTGGGCTTGGGCATTCCGGTGGAAAGCGATGCCTTTTATTTCGAACCGTTTACCTGGTTTTTCCATCATACAAACCAGCGGGGCCATCTTGATTTTTCCGGGGATCAATTGAAGCAGGAATATGGATTTCGCGCCGGGGCTGAACCGGCTGAAAATATTTGCCTGAGTTTTCAATTCATCGGTCAATCAGAAGCTTATTTTTCCTGGGGCCAGTCATTTCTGGCCGATCTGATTATCAGAATCCGGGTTTTTGATTACATGGAGATCTCATTAGGTGCGGGAATCTGGAATGACCTCGGAAAAAGCCGATTGAATCAAAAATTCAGCTATCATAAAATTATTTGGGGAATCGCGTTTCCCTTTTAAAAAAGGAGGGATTATGTTATCCACACCAGGAAAAATTATTTTTACATTTATTATCGCAGCCACAGCCATGGGCTTTCTTATTCCCGTTGTTTACCGTCTGAAAATTATTTTAACCGGACAGCCGGACCGACGCTTCAATCATCTTGTGAAGCGAATAGGAGGGGCCTTTACAAAAATATTCCTGCAGCGCTGTACACTGAAAAATGAGCGAATCTGGACCGGATTTATTCATGTTTTTATTTTTTACGGTGCCCTGACATTTGACACCATGTCCGTAAATCATATTTTGGAAGGATATATCCCCGGTTTTCATATTTTCGGTGATTCCGGTTTCGGTCTTTTTTTCTCCTTTATTGTGGACTTATTCGCGATCCTGGTGATTGCATCCGTCGTATATATGCTGATCCGCAGGTTCATCATCCGACCTGATGCGTATAACACAACGCCTTTTGATTCACTGGTTATCTATGTCCTTCTCACGGTTGTAACGTTGAGTTATCTCTATTTCGAAGCCTTCGCCATTGCCAATCATGCCGGGACGGAACGATGGTCTTTTTTGGGAAAAGGATTCGCTGGGTGGATTCAGCAGTCCAATATGGATCCTTCTGCCGTGGGAATGCATTTTCACATTTCCTGGTGGCTGCATATTTTAATTGTCTTTGGATTTATCGTGTATGTTCCCCACTCAAAGTATTTTCATATGTTCGCCGGATCATTCAATGTGCTGGTCCATAAAGATTCCCCTATGGGCGAGCTGCAGCCGCTCGATATCGAAAATTCAGAAATATTCGGGGTGGAAAAAGCCCCGGATTTTACATGGAAAGACCTGCTGGATTCCTTTGCCTGCATGGAATGCGGACGATGCCAGGATGTTTGTCCTGCATTTGCCAGTGAAAAACCACTTTCTCCCAAAATGATCATTTTTAATTTACGGAAGCACCTCCTCTCTGAAGGCAAAAAATATATTAACAAAAAAAGAGATGATGTTCCCCCTCTTATGCAGTCAACTTTTACGGAAGGAGAAATCTGGACCTGTACCACTTGCGGAGCCTGTATGCATGTCTGCCCGGTGGAAATTGAGCACATTCCTAAGATCGTCGGCGTCAGGCAGGGAGAAGTTCTTATGGAAAGCCGCTTCCCTGCTGAGCTGAATTCCTTTTTCCGTAATATGGAAGCCAACAGCAATCCCTGGGGAATTGGTTTTTCTGAACGTTTTGCCTGGGCAGAGGAAATGGATGTCAAAAAGATTCAGGAGACTCCGGAATGTGATACGCTTTTATGGGTCGGGTGCGCTGGTTCATTTGATGAACAAGGAAAAAAAATCACCCGCGCCGTAGCCACGCTTCTGCAAAAGGCTGATGTTGATTTTGCTGTTCTTGGAAACGAAGAAAAATGCTGCGGTGATTCGTCACGCCGGCTGGGCAATGAATATTTATTCCAAATGCAGGCCGGAGAAAATATCGCCAATATTATTCAATACGGCATAAAAAAAATTATTGTTTTTTGTCCCCACGGCTACCACACCATTAAACATGAATATCCCCGCTTGATGACAGTTCTTCCGGAAATGGATGAAGAATCCAGAAAAAAATTCGGTCGGATAGAGGTCATCCACCACTCCCAGTTCTTTTCCCGTCTTGTCAAGGAAGGACGATTGAAAATTTCCAAGACGCTCAATACGTCTATAACCTACCATGATTCCTGCTACTTAGGCCGGCACAACAATATCATGAAAGACCCCCGGCAACTTCTGCGGAATTCGTCTTCAGATGCAATTCTGGAAATGGATAACCATCATGAACACAGCTTCTGCTGCGGCGCCGGAGGAGGACTGATGTGGACGGAGGAAAATCTTGGGCGCCGCATCAATCACCTGCGTTGCGACGAAGTCTTAAAAACCGGTGCGCAAACCGCCGCGACATCCTGTCCGTTTTGCCAAACAATGCTTCAGGATGGACTGAAAGATAAAAACCGAGAAGACATCCAGGTCAAAGACCTGGCTCAAATCTTGACTGAGGTTGTTGAATAATCTGCATGCCGGACGTTTTTGGCATGACTGTTGCCGTATTTTCCCGTCGTTTTTCAGGCAGCTTAAGAGGACAATGTCCCGCGCGACAGACTCTTTTCCGAATCAGCAGCAGCGAACCAGCATATCTCTATTAATATTCAATCTTTCAATATGATGGTCTATTTCACGTAAAAATCGCCGCCCGTCTCCAAAGTATCCAAAAGTCGGACGTACACCAGGCGCATGGGTACGCCAAAATTCCTGAAACCTGATCATGCAAAGTTCACGAAGATACTTTGAAGTCATCGATGCCAAAGCCACTGGCAAGTGAAATTTTTCACTGTTAACCTGGAATACAACCCGCATGCGTTTCCGGCCGCTTTCAATGTCATATATCCCGTTTTTATTGTTTTTTTCAATTTCTTCAATCCAAGTAAAAGGAAACAGTATGTTTAAAAGCCTGAGATAATCCCGGCGTCCTCCCTGGCGGTCCACCGCCACCAGCGGCGTCAGGCTGCCATAATTATTCCACACATATTCCAGGTGCTTGGCAACAAAAATCCAGGCACATCCGGATTTAGAACGGAGTGACCGGGTCATCCGGTTAAACCTGTCGGCATAGACAACGGCTGCCTGTAAATTCTCTAGAGAAACCTGATTTCGAGTCATACATCTTTCAAGCCGTGCTGAATCCCTGAAAATTTCATTGCAATCATTTTTAAAAGGAATTTGAGGAGACCCGTCCCTGCGTCTATACCATTCCTGCCGGCATGGAAAGGAATCCTCATCCTGACCAAGTAAATGGAATAAAGAATCCATGTTTTCCCCGGGGCCAATTCCCAAATTTTCTGCGAATGACAAGACGCCTCTTTCTAAATGCCGGAGGCCCGCTGCAGGAGAATAAATTTTTTTTGAATCATTGACTGCAATCCGCTTTTTTTTATCGGTGACTTTTTTACACACAGCGGATTTCAGCAATCCCCATAATGAGGGGGCATCCGCAGGCGTATACCCCCCTCCTCCAAGATAAAAGACACTTCGGGTGATCACAAGCGGACCGAAAATCGGCCCGTATCCAGCTTCATCTATTCCTGCATATATCATTTAATCTGACCTATTCCTATCTCAAAACTCAAATCTGTTAACCGTATCAAGGCGGATTGCAAGGAACACATGCACAGCGAGCATCCGAAACAGACCGAATAAACTAAAAAGAACGCAAAAAACGCGATAAACGCCAAGAATGCAGCGGATATATGAGAATTAATTATCTAAAATTTCTTTGAAGGCTTCAATGGTTCGATCCACATCCGATTCATCCACTTCCTTATTGGTGACCATCCGGATTCCCTGGGGAACCGGCAAAGCTAAAATTCCTTTTTTTTCCAAACGGGACAAAAAATCAGATACGCTTATCCGGGGATGCATGAATCCGAAAATCACGATATCCGTTTCCACCGTCTCCGGATCGAGAATAATTTCAGGTAATCCTGAGATACCTGCGGCTAATTTTTTAGCCAAACGGTGGTCCTCCGCCAGCCGGTCCACCATTTTGTCCATTGCAACAATACCGGCCGCAGCCAGAACACCAACCTGCCGCATACCGCCTCCCAGTGCTTTCCGCAAGCGGCGTCCGTATTCGATGAAATCCCGAGGCCCGGCCAGGATGGATCCGACCGGAGCGGATAATCCCTTGGAAAGACAAAACATGACTGAATCGGCAGCCGCAGCGAAATCTTCAACAGGCGTCCCGGAAGCAATATGGGCATTAAAAATCCGTGCTCCGTCCATATGAACTTTTAATTGGTGTGTATCGGCTATTTTCCTGATTTCCATTAAATGACGCAGCGGCACCACTGCTCCTCCCCAATTATTATGTGTATTCTCAACACAAATTAGCGATGTCCTGGGATGATGAACGGAAGGTATTTTTATGGATTTTTCAATTTCCTGCAAATCCATAGCTCCACGGCTGGAGGAAACAATTCGAGGATTTACACGGGAAATAAAGGTCATATGAGTTGATTCCATATTATATATGTGAGACCGTGCTTCAACAATGACTTCATCCAGTTCTTGAGTCCAAGCCTTTACGGCGATCGAATTTCCCATCGTTCCAGTCGGAATAAAAAGACCGGCATCCTTGTCCATTCTTTCCGCTGCCATGCCTTCCAGTTTCCGGACTGTTGGATCATCGCCTAAAACATCATCCCCCACCTCAGCTTCCGCCATGGCTCGCCGCATTTCCTCCGTCGGTTTTGTTACGGTATCACTGCGGAAATCCGATATTCTCATTTTATCCTCCATTTAACAATTCTGGTTCATAGCTTTAGAATTTGTTTATCAAAAGAAAAGCATTGACTTTAAACAAGGTACTTTCAGTCTTTCTTATATTTCCGTTCTTATTCATGCAATGGTAGTCATTATAAAGAAAATATTCAGAATGGCAACCCGTCATGGGTGAACGGCTGCCGTGACATGAGAATGCCGGCCTGAGACCTGAAGAATCGGCCGGAGGCCCTTTGAATGCATTGCCTGCTGAATAGAAAATACAGTTTACGAAACTTTTCTGCGGTTTACTTGGTTTCTAAACTGTGGTATAGATAACCCTGATTTTGAGCACCGGCTGTCTTGTGATGAAAATAAAAAATCAAAAAAAAATATACCGGACTGTAATAGTTATTATGGTTCTTGCGGATTTATTTCTTTTCTCAGCCACAATCTCATATAAAATCACCTTAGCAGGAGAAATGTCTACAATACCCAATCTTACAGGCAAAAGTCTGGGAGAAGCCCGGAAGATTCTGCATTCCAAAAAGCTTTTTCTCTCTCAAGCCGGAATAGAACTTCATCCCAAGTATGAAAAAGGCCAAATTATTTCTCAAAACCCGCCGGCAGAATCAAAAATCAAGCTTTATCAAACCGTTGAGGTCGTCCTGAGCGCCGGCCGGGAAAAAACGGTAATCCCGGATATCATAGGACGAACATTAGAAAACATCGATCCCACTTTAAAAGAAACCGGTCTCAATAAAGGAAAAATATCCCATGTTCATACGCCTGCCTATGCCGCCGGCAAAATCATCAGCCAGTCTCCTCCGCCTGGAGAAGAAGTCGCTGTTAATTCAAGATTGAGTCTTCTTGTCAGTCAGGGTGATTGGGAACCAAGATTTTTAATGCCTGATCTTCTGGGCAAACGGGCTTCGGTTGTCACTGAACAGCTGCAGGAAATGGGATTCCGCATCGCTGATGTCCGGCGTTCTTATTATCCTGGCTTGGATTCCGGTATCATCATCAACCAAAATCCTCAGCCAGGCAATAGAATTCAAAGAAGAAATATTATTACATTAGAGGTCAGCAAGTGAGAATTCAGATCGCCCCGTCAATATTATCTGCCGACTTTACTGAAATCGGCAAAGCCGTCCGAATACTGGAAAAACAAGGTGCTGATTTAATCCATATAGACATTATGGACGGGCATTTTGTACCCAGCCTGACTTTCGGTCCCGACCTGGTGTCTCATATCAAGAAGCATACGGAAATCCCGCTGGATGTGCATCTTATGGTGGACAATCCCCGCGCCGTGATTCCCTGGTTCCAAAATGCCGGTGCTGATTGGATTTCCATTCATGCGGAAGCAACTTTCCATTTGCATAAAGATATCCAAACTATTCGGGATTCGGGCATTAAAGCCGGTGTGGCTTTAAACCCGGCTACTCCTGTTCATCTATTGAAGGATATTCTGACTGAACTCGACTATGTTTTGATCATGACAGTCAATCCGGGATGGGGAGGGCAATCGTTTATCCACTCATGCTTAAAAAAAATTTCACAGCTTCGGCATTGGATCTCCGGACAAAATTTGGATGTCAATATCCAGGTTGACGGTGGAATAAAATATGATAACATGGAACTGTTCACCCAAAACGGAGCGGATATCCTGGTCATCGGCTCGGAGATTTTTCGTGCCGACAATCCAGCTGATACCATGAAAAAAATCAAACAAAAGGCTGAAGGCTTAAATCTAAAATGAATTGTCTTGTTACTGGAGCAGCTGGTTTTATTGGCTCACGCCTATGCCTCCGGCTGCATAAAGAAGGGTTTTCGGTAACGGGAATTGATTGTTTTACTGATTATTATCCCCGGTTTATCAAAGAAAAAAACTTAGAGCCTTTACTGGAGCTTGAACGGTTCCGGTTTGTTGAAGAAGATATTAACCAGATGGAAATAACCCGGATAATGAGTCGTGCAGACACTGTTTTTCACTTGGCGGCACAGGCCGGTGTCCGCTCGAGCTGGGGACGGAAATTTTCTGACTATACCTCAAATAATATTGAAACAACTCAAAAAATTCTGGAAGCATGCAAGATGAATCCGGTAAAAAAATTGGTTTATGCTTCTTCGTCTTCAGTATATGGTGATTGTCCGGATTTACCCATGCGGGAATCCAGCCGTTTATTCCCCTATTCTCCATACGGCGTCACCAAACTGGCTGCTGAACATCTCTGTTCTTTATACTTTCGTAATTACGGCGTTCCAACTGTATCTTTACGATTCTTTACGGTTTACGGCCCCGGCCAACGTCCGGATATGGCTTTTCATAAGTTTTTAAAAGCCGCAGCGGAAGAGAAGCCTATTGTGGTGTACGGGAACGGCGGACAAACCCGGGATTTCACCTATGTGGGAGATATTGTCGAAGCCAATCTCAGCGCCATGAAAATAGGAAAACCAGGGGAAATATATAATATCGGCGGCGGGCATAACCGGAAACTGAAAGACATATTTCCGATCATGGAACAGGTGACCGGGAGAAAGATTGCAATAACGTATACCGAAAGCCAAAAAGGCGATGTCCCGCATACTTCCGCTGATATATCCAAGGCTGAAGCCGACCTGAATTACAATCCCCGGACCCGCCTCGAGGATGGGCTCAGGAAGGAATGGCAATGGATGCGGCAATTATATTCATAAAAATTCAGCCGGATAAAGGATAAACCATGAATAAAATTTTGATTTTTATATTGAGTTTTGTGTTGATTTTTAATTTCATAGGATGCAAGAAAAAAGAAGCGCAAATCGATCCTGAGATTGCGTCAAACGACGAAGCTCTTTATCAGCAGGGAATGGCATTTATAGAAAAAAATCCCGATAAGGGCAGGCTTTATCTTCGTCAAGTGATCGATTCGTTTCCTAAGAGTTTTTACGCTCAACGGGCGAAGCTCGCCATCGCGGATTCCTACTTTGAGGAGGGAGATGAAGGCAGCATGATTATCGCCGCTTCAGAATACCGTGAATTTATTTCTCTGTATCCCTATTCTCCTTCCGCAGCCTATGCGCAATATCAAATTGCCATGACTTTTTTTAAAAAAACCCATAAACCGGGCCGCGACCAAACCAAAACCAAACAAGCACTGGAAGAGTTCAAGCAAGTCGTTACCAAGTTCCCGCTGAGTGAAGAAGCGGAACAAGCCAATGAAAAAATCATCGAATGCGAAGAGCGTCTAGCTGAGCATTCTCTAAACATAGCTATCCATTATTACAAACGAACCGGATATAAAGCCACTATAAGCCGCCTTACCGAGATTCTTACTCAGTACCCAAATTTTTCAAAAATGGATGAGGTGTATTTTTACCTTGCCGATGCCTATTTTCAAAGTGGACAGACTGAACAAAGCATTCCCTACTTCCGGAAATTAATATCCGATTACCCTGAAAGCAAACATGCGAAAGACACACAAGAAAGACTTCAGGAAATTGAGAAAAACCTGCCGTCATTTCATGCAAATGTACATAACTTATGGTTATGAAACCAAGTAAAAAAAAGGAAAAGGGGAAAACAATGAATAAACAGCTAACGGTTACGGCATTGTGCCTCATGATTTCATTCACTCCGCTGTGGGGACAGTCATGGAACAGCTCTGACACCCGGGAATTCAAAGCCGATCTTGGTTTTGAATATTTTCAACGAACGGTATCTCTAGGCGAAAACACCGAATCATCTTCCAGAATGAGAAGCCTTATTTTCAATATCGGTGCCGATTATTATATCCAACGTAATATTTCTGCAGGTGTTTTTGCCGGGTATTCCTTATCCGTATTTGACCAGGTCGTTTTCCGGGAACTTCCATTCTCTCTGCAGTTGAATGAAGAGACTTTAAACGGCGTACTCTTCGGAGCCCGTTTTACGGCCGGCTCGCTTTATGTATCGCAATTTGAGATAAAAAGTGCGGGCCGGTTCGTCTATTGTGTTGGACTGGATCAGAATTGGGACGTACCCGGATTGGCAGAGACAGGAAAAGCATCCGGAAAAGCGGATTGGATGCAGGTCGCTGCCGGTCCGGTCGTTTATTACGCAGAGCCCCTGATTTTTTCCCCATACATGGCCGTCCAATTCAATTATCTCTGGGGATCGTTTTCCATAAACGAGAAAATTGGAAATCTCTCCGGAACTGAAGAAAAAGAGATCAAGGCCAAAGGATATGTCAGCGTTTCCGCAGGCGGAGTGGCGCAATTGACTTCCTCACTGGAGCTTAACGCCAATATCAACTTGATCCCTGCTGAAGGCGGCGTTGATTTTGGTATAATGATCAATATCGCTTATGTTTTCTAAATCTGAAAGGAGGATTCCTTGAAAAGTAAAATTTTGATTGCATGGTTCGTGCTGGCGATATTTATCAGTACGGGGACTGCTTTCCATAATCAAGATAAATCTCCTGGCCGGGAAAAGCGATTTCAGGACAGGACGCAAAAATGGAACTGGATTATGCAGAACATGAGGGTATCTCAGGGAAGATATGCCCCCGGCCGCATATTGGTCAAATTTACCCCTTCTGTTTCCGAAGAAACAGCCTCTTCGATTCTGGGAGACTATAATTACTCCGCAATAAAACGAATCCCTAAGCTTAATATTTACTCTATTCGCCTGCCGGAAAATCTTTCCGTTCCCGCCGCCATTGCACACCTTGCTATGGATCCGCATATTGACTTTGCAGAACCGGATTATCCGGCTGCCATTGCAGTAACTCCCAATGATACTCTGTTTCAATATCAGTATTCCCTGTATAACTCCGGCCAGAACCTGGTTGAGCTTCCCGGCAGCCCACAGGGTACTTCCAGGGCGGATATCAAGGCTACGGCTGGCTGGGAGGAAACCAAAGGCGGCCGGGACACGGTTATTGCCGTCCTTGACACCGGGGTCGATCTGTTCCACCCGGACTTGGACGATAAAATTGTCTCCGGAGGCAGAGATCTGGTCAATGATGACTATGACGCCGATGATGACAATGGCCACGGCACCTTTGTAGCCGGAATTGCAGCCGCTGAAACCGATAACAACGAAGGCATCGCCGGGGTTGCATGGAACTGCCGCCTGTTGCCGGTTAAATGCATGGACAAGGAAGGAGACGGTTTTTACAGCGATATCATTGAAGGAATCCGCTGGGCGGTGGATGAAGGAGCCGCCGTCATTAACTTAAGCCTCGGCGGCAATGTGGCAGCTTTGGCTTTGGAAGATGCCGTCCGTTATGCTTATGATAATGACGTAGTGGTTGCCGCAGCGGCCGGAAATGAATCGACCTCGGTTTTGTATCCTGCTGCGTATGACGATTATTGCCTGGCCGTCGCAGCCACCGATTTTAATGATATCCGGCCGGCCTGGTCCAATTACGGTCCTGAAGTGGATGTCGGCGCCCCGGGTGACCGGATTATCGGACCTGTCCCCACCTGGTATTTCTCGGATAATAACATCCCATATGGGTTCGGATCGGGAACATCCGCCTCAACTCCGTTTGTTGCCGGCTTTGCCGCCTTGATTAAAAGTTTCAAGCCCTGGCTTACGGCGGGTGAAATCATGGATATCATTCGCTATTCAGCTGATGACGTCAACAGTGACACGTATCCCGGGGTGGATGAATTCATTGGATACGGCCGCATCAATATGGAAAAAGCCCTGATCCCTATTATCCTCCAAATCCGAAAATAATCCAGCAAAAATGATCAAATCCCTGCGGATTCAAAACCTGGCTACAATCAAAGACCTTGAGCTGGATTTGGACGGGGGATTTACCATTCTTACCGGAGAAACCGGCGCCGGGAAATCCGTCATCATCGACAGCATACGCCTGGTTATGGGAGGAAAAGGATCAACCGAATTGGTCCGGGCAGGAAGCGAGGAAACATCAGTTGAATCCATTTTTGACCTTCCCCCTGAAAAAAAGAACCTGGTTCCTGATTGTTTGAAAACTGAGAACGAGCTTCTTTTCCAACGTAAAATATCCAGCCGGGGAACCGGAAAGGGTTATATCAACGGGACTCTGGTGCCGGTAAAAAAGATGCGGGACCTCAGTCATGATCTGGTGGATATTTTCGGCCAAAATGATCATATTTTTTTACAGCGCAGTTCCAATCAGCTGAACTATCTTGACCATTATATCGACGCCATAAAACTCCGCAGTGATGTTGCGGAGCATGCACGAAAACTAAAAAGTCTGCAGAATGAAATGGAGGAATTGATTTCCCGCAAGCGGGAAAGAGATCAGCGTCTTGATTACCTTGATTATCAGATCAAGGAAATCGAAAAAGCAGACTTGAGTCCGGATGAGGAAAACGAGTTGCGGCGTGAAAGAGACTTGCTGAAAAACTCTGAAATCATCAAAGCCAACTTGACCGAAGCCCTGAGCGTTGCTTATCAACATGATAGATCTATTTCATCTTTGTTGTCCCGTCTCCAGAAGAACATCAATCAGGTCTCACGATATATTCCTGAGTTAGGCAGCATGGAAAAAGACATCGATCAATTCATGATCTTTATTCGTGAATTTGCGGATACACTGATGAAATATCAGGAAAAACAGGCCGCCTCACCCCTGCAGCTAGAGAAAGTGGAAGAACGTTTAAGTCTGATTGAAAGCCTGAAGAGAAAATATGGTGATGATATTTCCAGCGTTCTCCATCATTTGGAATATGCTCGGCGGGAATACCAAGAATTGAGCGTCTTTGAGGAAAAAATTTCACATCTGAAAAAGGATTTCGAGGAAAACCGGATAAGCTATTTGGAAAAAGCGCAAACGCTCCACCGCCAGCGGGAACAAGGTGCGCGAAAACTGGAAAAAAGTATTGAAGAGGAAATCCATTTCCTGGGCATGAATAAAGCCCGGGTGCGGATTCAGGTCGAGATCGAGGCTGCAGAAGGAGATAACCCCGGTACTTTCCGGGAAAACGGATTGGATGACGTGGAATTCCTCATCAGTCCAAATCCGGGGGAAACACTTAAGCCCTTAAAGAAAATAGCCTCGGGGGGAGAGCTTTCCCGTTTAATGCTGGCGGTTAAATCCATCGGACGGGAAAGCGATCATTTTAAAACCCTTATTTTCGATGAAATCGATGCCGGTATAGGCGGCCATACCGCCGAGTTTGTCGCCCAAAAACTTCAGCAGCTCTCTCTCAACAATCAGGTCATATGCATAACTCACCTCCCTCAAATCGCCTCCTTTGCTTCTCACCATTACCGGATTGAAAAAAACATTGTCGGGGAAAGAACCTTCACAACGGTCAAAAAACTGGATCGAGCAGAACGCATCCAGGAAATCGCACGCCTTTTGGCGGGAAGCCACATATCGGATGCAACACTGCAAAATGCAAGCGAAATGCTGGACAGGAATCAGACCGGATAATCTCACTTTTTTAATCAGCAAGCCTGAAAATTGACAAGATTGCAAATCACAAAAAAATGAAAACGAAAAAAAGACCGCTGAACGGAAAAAAATATTCAATCCATACCTTCGGCTGCCAGATGAATGAAAATGACTCCGAGCACATTGCGGGTATTCTCCGTTCTTTGGGCGCCACACCGGCGGTATCCTATGATGACAGCCACATTATTATCATCAACACCTGTGCTGTCAGGCAAAAAGCCGCGGAGAAACTTTATTCCCTGCTGGGCCGGGTCAAGGACCTTAAGGATAAAAAATTATCCCTTTTGGGAATCACCGGTTGTGTGGCACAGCTGCACCAGTCTGAAATAATAAAAAAATTTCCTTACGTTGACTTCGTCATGGGACCGGATAATTATTGGCGGCTTCCGGATATTTTGGCAAAAACACCTGTTCCTACAAAACTCTACAATGAGCAGAACCGCAGCTGGCATGAGATTTATTCGATTGAACGCAGGCATCCATATTCCGGTTTCGTCACGATTATGGAGGGCTGCAGCAATTTTTGTGCATACTGTATAGTCCCTTTTACCCGGGGCGCAGAAAAATACCGCCCTGCAAAATATATTTTGTCCGAAGTCCGCAGAATGGTCAGCCTGGGCTACCAGGAAATCATCTTGCTCGGGCAAAATGTAAATTCTTATATTGACCCGGATTCCAGCAAAGGATTCCCCGAATTGTTAAAACAAGTATGTGGATTGAAAGATCTGAAATGGCTTCGGTTTATCACTTCTCATCCAAAGGATTTCGACAGCTCGACTGCAGAGGTGATGCGGAATTTCCCTTCGCTGTGCCGGCAGCTTCACCTTCCCGTCCAGTCCGGCTCTAACCGTGTCCTGAAATCCATGAACCGGAAATACAGCCGGGAACAATATTTGTGTACGGTTGCAATGCTCAGGGAATACATGCCGGATATCAGCTTGAGCACAGATATTATTGTCGGGTTTCCGGGAGAATCTCAATCCGATTTTGATCAAACTATGGATATTCTGGAAAAAGTGCGGTATACAAACATTTTTTCTTTCCAATATTCTCCCAGGCCCGGCACAAGTGCATCCAAATGGAAAAACAACATTCCGGCTGATATAAAAAAAAATCGTCTAATCCAGCTTCAAAATCATCAGAAGTCCATACAGCTTGAAGACAATCTGAAATTAATCGGGGAAAAAATGAAAGTTCTGTGCACAGGACGAAGTAAAAAGGACAACTCTGTTTTTGCAGGCAGAAATGAGGCCTATCAAATAGTCAATTTCATATCCGCGGAAGATGTAACCGGCCGTTTCGTTACTGTTGAGATTACCAGTGCCGGACCTTACAGCCTTCGCGGACGGCTTTCAGGTTAGCCTGAAAATTGAAATTGAAAGAAAATTGTGCTATAAAATTTGGATATTTTACAAAGAGGTTGTCCAATGCATTTAGTAAACGCAACAGATTATTTTTTCATCCTGGGTATAATCAGTCTTATCATCGCATTAATCATCTATTTCGTGATTAAGCGCCTTCCTCAAGGAAGCCAAGTCATGAAAGACATTGCTCAGTCTATTCATTCCGGTGCAATGACTTTTCTTAAGCGCGAATATATGTACATCACTATGTTTGTTACGGTTTTATTTATAGTTTTATGGAATTTCTTTTCCGTATACACGGGCCTGGCATTTCTTACAGGCGCCTTTTGCTCTATGCTGGCAGGATTCATTGGAATGAAAGCCTCCACTCGTGCAGCTGTACGGACGACGCATGGCGCCATCACCGGAGGAATGTCCCGGGCATTGTCCATTGCCTTTCAGGGTGGTTCAGTCATGGGAATTTCTGTTGCAGCCCTTGGAGTCGCAGGATTGGGCCTGGTATACTTTTTCACTAAAGACCCGGCTATTATCAACGGTTTCGCAATGGGTGCAAGCTCCGTTGCGTTTTTCGCCCGGGTCGGAGGCGGCATATTCACCAAAAGTGCAGATGTCGGAGCTGACCTGGTCGGAAAAGTGGAAGAAAAAATCCCGGAAGACGACCCCCGCAATCCCGGAGTTATCGCGGATAATGTCGGAGATAATGTTGGAGACACAGCCGGAATGGGAGCCGATCTTTTTGAATCGTATGTCGGCTCTGTGATTGCCGCCATCGCATTAGGAGCAACAATGACTCCGGCTGTCAGCTTTATGGCCTTGCCGTTGACCCTGATTGCCATAGGCTTGATTTGTTCTCTCTTGGGAGTGTGGTCCATTAAAATCCTCAAACGGTTTAATCCCCAGTCCGCTTTGCGTAATTCCACTTATATCAGTGCGGTCCTTTTTTTGGCCGGGGCATTTTTTGCCGTGAAAATCATTCTTGCTCAGATGAATATATTCTGGGCGGTTTTATGCGGAATGCTGGCAGGCATACTTATCGGATTAGAAAGTGAGTATTTCACTGCCGGCCCCCCTATCCGCAAACTGGCAAAAACAGCAGAAACCGGAAGCGCTCCCACCATTATCATGGGCTTGGCTTTAGGTTTTGAGAGTGTTATCCTGCCGCTTTTGACAATCGCACTGACTATTTTCATATCGGTGAAACTGGCCGGACTTTATGGTATAGCCCTGGCTGCGGTTGGGATGCTGTCGACCATCGGTATTGTTATGACCACAGACTCATACGGCCCAATTGCTGATAATGCCGGTGGAATAACCGAGATGTCTCATGCCGGCGATTCGATCCGGAAGATAACCGATAAACTGGATGCAACCGGCAATACAACCGCCGCCATCGGAAAAGGATTCGCTATCGGATCAGCCGCATTGACCGCACTGGCCTTGTTTTCGGCATACCAGAAAACCTCTGGCTTGGAATCTATTAATTTGACTAATTCAGAAACCATTGTCGGACTTCTAATCGGAGCGATGATGCCTTTTGCTATTGCCTTTATGACTCTGAAGGCTGTCGGCCGGTCTGCGGACAGCATGGTTCAGGAAATTCGCAGGCAATTTAAGCAAATCAAAGGATTGATGGAAGGTAAAGCTAAGCCTGATTCTGACAGGTGTGTAGATATTGTGACCCGCAATGCCTTAAAAGAAATGATTTTGCCTGGCTTGGCTGCGGTTATCACTCCTCTGCTTATCGGGTTTTTTATCGGAGCAGAATCCCTGGGAGGATTTCTGGCCGGGGCTACGGCTTCAGGTGTTCTCTTGGGGATTTTCATGGCGAATGCCGGAGCTTCCTGGGACAATGCAAAAAAATGGATTGAAGAAGGCAATTTGGGCGGTAAAGGCACAGAGACACATGCCGCGGCTGTCATCGGGGACACAGTCGGTGATCCTTTGAAAGACACCGCCGGCCCTTCGATGAATATCCTCATCAAGCTGATGGCTGTTGTCAGCCTCGTGTTTGCACCTCTTATTATGTAAGTTCATCCTGGCGGACACCGAATGTCAAGTTTGATATTATCTTGAATTTCAGTTATAATTCACGCCTGTTTAACCTGTTTTTTTTTTGACAACAGGTTTGATTTGTCCGGTACATAAATGAGGCAATAAGCATGAAAGTAAATGTATGGAATACGATTCTGCAGCTCAGCAAGGAAAGAGGTGTAGATAAACAGGTCATTATCAATGCCATTAAAGAATCTCTGAAAGTGGCCTCCGCCAACTATTTCGCTGAAGATGAGAAAGTTCACATTCAGTTCAAACCGGAAAAGGGAGAATTAAGAGTTTTTTCCGTCAAGCAGATCAGCACAAATCCGATCAGCCCTGTTTCGGAAATCTCATTGGATGAAGCCAAAAAAATTGATGCCACCGCTGAACCGGGTCAATACATTGAAATCGATCTGCCTTCAGACACATTAGGACGCATCGCCGCCCAAGCAGCAAAACAGGTGATTTTTCAAAAAGTTAGAAGCGCCGAACAAGAAAAAGTATATGAAAATTACGCTCCCAGGATCGGGGAAGTCATAACCGGAGTCATGCGACGGCTTGAGGCCAGACGAAATATTGTTCTGGAAGTGAATAAAACTGAAGTTATACTTCCTGAAAGAGAAAAAATACCCGAAGAAAGATTTCAGCGTGGAGACAGAATTAAGGGCGTCATTATCCAGGTATTCAAGGAAGCAAAAGGACCTCAGGTTATCATCAGCCGGGCAGACGATAAATTCCTCTCCAAGCTTCTCGAAATTGAGATTCCTGAAATAGCCAACGGCAGCATTGAAATACGAGATATTATCCGGCAGCCGGGAGAGCGGGCCAAAGTTGCGGTTTTTACCCGAGAAAAGGATATTGATCCCATCGGGGCCTGTATTGGAATTAAGGGCAACCGCATCCTCTCGATAAGCAAAGAGCTTCAGGGGGAAAAAATTGATGTGGTCAGATGGTCGGATGATCCTATAGAATATGCTAAATCAGCCCTCAGTCCCGCAAAAGTTGATGGTATATCTGTTCAGGATAGAGACAAAAGATTTCTCAGGGCTAAAGTTCCGCGGGACCAGCTTTCTCTGGCCATCGGTAAAAAAGGATTAAATGTCAGGCTGGCATCCAAATTAGTCGGCTGGAAAATTGATATTATCAACCCATAAGGAAAATCACCAAGGTTTACATGATGACAAAGAAAAAAAATATACAAAGCAGCAAAACTCCTTCAAAAACTGAGCTTCAAGCTGAAAAACGGTTTGTAAGAGAAGGAACGAATATCAAAGAGTTGGCGGATCTCTTGGAAATAAAGGGAAGAGAGCTGCTGGAAAAACTCAACAGAAAAAAACTTGAATTAAGTATGAATGACGTCATAACACCGGATGTGGCTGAAAAAATATCCAAAGTTATTTCCCAGGATATTGAAATTATATCCGCCGAAGAAAATATTCGCAGGCTTATTCAAGATGAAAAAGATAAGCTCGTTCCCAGGCCCCCTGTCGTTACCATTATGGGTCACGTTGATCATGGAAAAACAACTTTACTTGACGCGATCCGGAAGTCCAATCTTGTCGGACGGGAATCCGGCGGAATCACCCAACATATCGGAGCGTATCAAATCACGCTGGATAAAAAAACAATCACCTTTATCGACACTCCGGGTCATGAGGCATTTACTCAGCTTCGTGCCCGCGGTGCCAAGCTTACGGATATCGTTATTTTAGTCATTGCTGCAGATGACGGCCTCATGCCTCAAACCAAAGAAGCAATTCAGCATGCCCGGGCCGCCGGCGTCCCGATGCTGGTGGCGATAAATAAAATAGACAAGCCTAATGCCAATATTGACAAGGTCAAGCAGCAATTATCCAAAGAAGGTCTGCTGACTGAAGATTGGGGGGGAGAAACTATTTCTGTTGAAATATCCGCTATCGAAAAAACTAATTTGGATGAATTGCTGGAAATGGTCGGCTTGCTCAGCGATATGGAAGAGATCAATGGACATCCGGATGTTCCTGCCCAGGGAGTAATTTTGGAAGCCCGCCTGGATTCTTCGAAAGGACCGGTGGGAACGATGATCGTACAAAACGGCACAGTCAACCGGGGCGATGTTTTTATTTCCGGAACCACGATAGGGAAAGTCAAGGCTCTTTTCGATGAAAAAGGGAAAGGAATCAGCCAGGCCGGACTCTCCACCCCGGTGGAAATCATGGGATTCACTGATGTTCCCGAAGCCGGAGAGTTCTTCCAGGTCCTGCCTGATATGGAAGCGGCAAAAAAGATCAGCGCTTACAGAAAATCTCAGAAGAAAGAACGCGAAGAGGGCGGACCATCCGATCGCATGACTTTAGACCAGCTCTTTAAGAATATTGAAGACGGCGAAATTAAGGAGCTTCACCTGATAGTTAAGACCGATGTGCATGGTTCTGCTGAAGTTTTAGAAGATATTCTTCCAAATCTCAGCACGGATGAGGTTAAAGTCAATCTTGTATCCTGTTCAACCGGAAAAATATCCGAATCCGACATAAATCTGGCCGCCACCACGGATGCGGTCATTATCGGATATAATACAAAACCCAGTAAAAAAACCGCTGATCTGGCAAAAAAAGAAGGAATTGAAATCCGGGTATATAATGTAATTTATGAGTTGATCGACGACATTAAGAAGGCGCTTAAGGGTATGCTCGAACCGGTTGAGAAAGAAATTTTCCTTGGTAAAGCCCAGGTTAAGCGTACCTTCCGGATATCCAAAATCGGACTCATTGCGGGTTGTCTGGTCAAGGAAGGCAAAATTGTCCGTAATGCCAAGGCAAAGGTCATTCGGAACGGAAACATCGTCCATGAAGGAAAAGTCTCTTCCCTCAAGCATCTCAAAGAGAATGTCACGGAAATTAAAAAAGATTATGAGTGTGGAATCGGAATTCAAAACTTTGATGACATTCAGCCTGGTGATGTGATTGAAGTCTTTTCGACTGAAATGGTTGCACCAGAGTAAATCATAAGGAGCAGCTTTTCTTGTAAATCTGTCTTAGACAATGAGGATTGTCTTATGATAATCGGCTATTTAGGTTTGGACATATATTTACCCGCTTCCCATTCATTGAAAGAAAAGCGAAAACAGCTGAATAGTTTTCGCGACCGCCTGAAAAAAAAACATAATGTTGCATTCGCCGAACTTGATTTTCAAGATAAATGGCAAAGATCCAAATTGGGTATTATAACCATTAACAGCAAAAAACACGTCGTTGAAAATATCCTGCAGGCAATTATTCGGGAAGCAGAAGAAAGAATCGAAGGGGAAATTTTACAAAAAGATATTGATTTTTATTAACCGGAAATAAACCGAGGCTTTGCATGAAAAAAAATAAATCACTCAGGCAGAAAAAGGTTGAGAGCCTGCTTCAGGACATTCTCAGCCGTATTTTGCTGGAATCTCCATTTCGGTCCTTATCGACAATGCTCAGCGTTACCGTCGTTGAAGTAACCAAAGACCTAAGAACTGCTCATGTTTATCTCAGTATATTTGGAACTGAGGACGAAAATAAGGCTGTAGAGGAATTAAACAATAAAATAGGTTATTTTCGAAAAGCTATTGCCTCACAAACAAAATTGAAGTATAATCCCATGCTAATTTTTCATCTGGATCCGAGATTTGAACATAAAGAACAAATTGAAAAAATTCTAAACGACATAAAAGATAATGAATGATGAGCTGTTAAACCTGATCGCCAAGAAAATAAAGGAAAGCCGTAAAATTGCTGTGATTTCGCATTTAAGGCCGGATGGTGATTCCATCTGCACCAGCCTGGCTTTGTATTTTATGGGACAGCAGCTTAATAAACAAATATCTGTTTATATCAAAGACTTAATCCCAATTCCTTTTAATAATTTCCCGGATATTGAAGTCATTCAAATCGGACCGTTTCAAAAAGACACTTATGATTCGATTATCCTGCTGGAATGTGCAAATGTATCCCGCTCCGGCCACAAGAATCTTGATGATTATTTTAAAATCAATATCGACCATCACCATTCCAACGATTATTACGCGGATATAAACTGGGTTGATCCGGATGCCGCAGCTGTCGCCTGTATGGTATATAAGCTCGGCAAAAAATTAAATATTCATTTCACCAAAAGGATCGCTACTCAGCTTTACAGTGCTGTCGTGTCTGATACCGGATCTTTCCAATTCTCCAACACTCAAGCTGAAGCTTTCAAAATATGCTATGAATTGGTCAACCATGGGGCTGTGCCGATTAAAGTTTCGGATATGCTTTTTAACAATAATCCTCCCGAAAAAATCAAGCTGTTGGGAAAAGTTCTTTCTACACTCCAATTGAGTCCTGAGGGTAATATCGCGGTCATAACAATGCTGCAGGACCATCTGCGGTCATTGAACTTGCAGCAGATTGATACAGAGGATATAACGACCTGCGCCCGGTCCATCAAAGGGGTCAAAGTTGTGCTCTTTTTCAAAGAAATGGAAGAGAATATATTTAGAGTCAGTATCCGTTCAAAAGAAAATGCTAATTCCGCTGAAATTGCAGAATGCTTTGGCGGAGGAGGACATTTGCATGCGGCAGGTTTTACTGTTGAGGGTCCTTATGCAAAACTAATTGAGCAGATTCCAAAAAAAGTTAATACTATTATTTTCAATTCAAAAAATTGATAATGTCCAGCAAACCAGAGCTTGAAAAAATGGATGGAATCATAGAAGTCAATAAACCAAGAGATATAACATCTCATGATGTTGTCCAGGAAATACGCCACATCATCCAGAATCAGAAGGTCGGTCATTTTGGCACCTTAGACCCCATGGCCACAGGTCTTTTATTGATCGCAGTCGGAAAAGCGACCAAACTATTCCCCTTTTTTTCTGAAATGGAAAAAGTCTATCAAGGCCGAATTCGGCTGGGAATTTCCACAGATACCTATGATTCCACTGGAAAGCCTCTCGGAGAGGAACTATTTTCTTTTCCGGAAAAAGAGGTGCTTCTGAGGAAAATGCGCCTTTTTGAAGGCCGAATCTTACAAACAGCTCCCCCATTCTCCGCAAAAAAGCATAAAGGGAAGCCCCTGTATACCTTCGCCCGGAAAAATCAAGAGGTCATTATCAAACCCCATACAGTCGAAATTAAATATTTTCACCTTTCCGCCTATAATCCTCCCTTGCTCCAGTTCAGTGTTCATTGCTCTTCCGGCACATATATCCGTTCTCTGGCTCACGAACTCGGCCGAAAACTTGGGTGCGGGGCTCATCTATCCGAACTTATCCGGAACCGAATCGGTTCTTATGATTTGAATGATGCCCTTACACTGAAAGAGATACGAAAATACATGGAGCAGAAGCAAATCCGGAATTTCCTTATTCCCCTGGAATCGCTTCTCCCCCATTTCCCTAAAATCATTTTGACTGAAGCCGGTAAAAAACGTGCTCAATCAGGGGGTATTATTCAACCTGTTCACGTTTTGGATATTCAAATGAACAACCCCTCCCTTAGAAAAAATAAAGACTCAAATAAAAACCCGGTCAATCGTTTATTCAGCCCGGATGGAAAATTGATCGCTTTTGCCAGAATGAATCCTGAAAAAGGAGGCTTGCATCCTTTTCTAGTTATAGATACAACCAATCAGCCCAAAGTGAAGGAGGCAGTACAATGATCAGCAAAGAATTGTTCTCATCCCGTTGGGGTATTATTTTCGCCGGACTTGGAATGGCAGTCGGAACAGGAAATCTGTGGAGATTTCCTCGAATTGCCGCGCAATATGGAAGCGGAGCTTTTATGATTGCCTGGATATTGTTTTTATTTATGTGGGCCATCCCGCTTTTAGTCATAGAATTATCCATCGGGAAAAAAACCCGGCGAGGCGTTGTCGGGTCATTTATGGATATGGTCGGAAAGAATTATGCTTGGATGGGGACATTTGTCGCATTTGTTACAGCTGCGATTACATTTTATTACACCGTTGTCACCGGCTGGTGTGTGAAATATTTTTTTGCGACAATTTTCCAAGACCTTATCAACAAACAGCCGCTTGGTTTTTGGCGAGGATTTACCTCATCATGGGAACCCGTTGGTTTTCATTTCATTGCCATTTCCATTGGCTGTGCTATTATATATTTCGGTGTGGTTAAGGGGATAGAACGGGCAAATAAGATTTTAATTCCTTCTCTTTTTTTCCTTTTAATTGTCGCCTCTATCCGGGCGATCACACTGCCGGGTGCTTTTCAGGGGCTGAATTTTCTTTTTTCACCTAACTTGTCTGAGCTCGGCAATCATGAAATTTGGCTGAATGCTTTGAGCCAGGCAGCATGGTCGACTGGAGCCGGATGGGGATTGATGCTGACCTATGCCGTATATTCCCATAAAAAGGAAAACCCGCTTCTCACCTCCACTACCCTTGGATTCGGAGATTATTTCGCCTCTCTGCTGGCTGCGATTACGATTATTCCGACGGTTTTTTCTTTTTTCCATGGACAGAATATGGCACAGGAAAAAGTTTTAGAAGTCATGCAGACCGACAACCAGGGATTAACCTTTATCTGGATTCCTAATCTTTTTTCAAAGATTCCCTCGGGGAGTTTCTTTTTGGCTCTTTTTTTTCTCGCTCTTTGTTTCGCTGCTTTTTCATCTCTCATCGCGCAACTGGAACTGATAAGCCGGATTTTTATGGATGCAGGGCTGACAAGAAAAAAAGCGGTAACCGTCGTCGGAGCGGGCTGTTTTTTCATGGGATTACCTTCCGCTCTCAGCCTGGGTTTTTTCAACAACCAGGATTTTGTTTGGGGCCTGGGACTTATGGTCAGTGGATTTTTCTTTATTTTCCTGGTTCTTAAAACCGGGCCGAAAAAATTCCGTCAAGAGATTATTTCCAATGCGGATGTCAGTGTAAAACTGGGGAAGGTATTCGACATTTTTGTGAAGTTTATCCTTCCAGCCCAATTGCTGGCTATGCTGGTCTGGTGGTTCTATGACAGCTATAAAAACAATCCGGACAATTGGTTTAATCCTTTTTCACAGGGCACGATTGGAACCGTTTTTTTTCAATGGATAGTTGCATTGGCGGTCTTTCTGATGTTCAATAAATATATCGCAAAGAGGTTGTCAAAAAATGAATCCTGAAGCATTGATTTTTATGATTGTTATTTTCGGTATCTGTTTAGGCGGTTTTATCTTTACTTTGATTCTTTCGGCCAGGGAAAAATAACAAGCAGTAAATATCCAAGTTTTTGAATTATTCACAGCACAAGTCTTGAATTTTGAGTCCATGTGTAGTATTTTAATTGGGCAATGAGATTGAATAAAAATGAAATCGACCACGTCGCTTTTGCAATTGTAAGAAATCTTTTAAAAGAAAATAAAATACAAACAATAGAAAAAAATCAGGTGGTTGAAGATGTTAAAAATCTGATTACGGAAGAATTTCTTAACGAAGAAAAATTAGACCAGGAAGTCAGGGAAATTCTCAATCAGCACCGCGATAAAATTAGAAAAGAAAATATAGAATACCAAACCATGTTTCGAATGATTAAAACCAAGCTTGCCAAAGAAAAGGATATTGTGTTATGAGTGTCCGGTTATCCAGAGAGAAAATCAATTATCTTTCCCGAACAATAATGGAATCATTATTTGAAGACGATGAAATAGAATTTTTAGATGAACCCAATGAAATTCGTCTCACTATTGTTCACAGCCTCGAAGAAGAAATGAAAACTTTTGAACGTCTTGAAAAAAAAGCGGAAAAGAAAATTGAAGCTCAGAAGAAATCCATTAAAGAAGGAAGCCGGGAATGGGAAATTCTCTTCCGTAAATACTACAATGATGAAGTCGCAAAACTCGGAAAATTTTTCTAAATCCATTCACTTCCCAATAGAAATTACTGAAAGAGTCAGGTATTCCGAAACTGACCAAATGGGCGTAGCCCATAATAAAAATTATTTCGAATGGTTTGAAATCGGACGGACTGAATATTGCCGGAAAAAAAACATTCCCTATAAAACAATTGAAGACCGAGGTATTTTCCTGGTTGTTGTCGAGGCTGTCTGCCAATATAAACGACCTCTCTCTTATGATGAACGGATTGTTATCAAGGTAAGCCTGATTGAAGCGCTTCCAAAAAAAATTGTGTTTCAATATAAAATCCACTCATTAGATAAAAACCGTTTGGCCGCTCATGGCCGGACAGTTCATATCCCCACCAACGCAAAAACAGAAGTAATCCGTTTACCGGATGATTTGCTGCAAAAATTACGCAGCTGAATGATTTATCCTAGCCTCTGAAGCCGGCCGGTGAGCTTGTCCGGTCCACGGACTGGGCTCATATATATTTCTTAATTTTCAAATATTCCCGCAAAGCGTCTTTCCAATAGGACATGGATGGTATGCCTAATTCTCCGGCTCTTTTGTTCTCCATTATGGAATATGCCGGCCGTTTGGCCGCAGACATATAGGAATTTGAATCAACCGGCTCTAATACAGGATTTTGACCGGTTAAGGAAAAAATCGCCTGGGCAAAGCTGAACCAAGTACATGCGCCTTCATTAGAGAGATGAAAGCGGCCTTTCCCGCCGAATTCAATGATTTCCTTGACCTTTTCGGCCAGTTCCCGGGTATGGGTGGGGGTTACCCACTGATCATTCACTACTTCTATGGTTTTTCCTTTTTCTGCAAGATCAACCATGGTGTCAACAAAATTATATCCTTTACCCCAGCATCCCGCATGACCATAAAGCCCGCATGTACGGATAAGAATGTTATTTTCATTTGCACTGAGAGTAAAAAATTCTCCGCTTAATTTGGAAACACCATAAACACTGATTGGATTTGGGCAATCAGACTCCGTATAGGGTGAAGATTTTTTTCCGTCAAACACATAATCGGTACTGAAATGGATAAGTACGGACGCCGATTTCCGGCAGAACAAAGCCAGGTTTCTGACTGCATAACTATTTAATTCAAAGGCTGCCTGCAGATTGTTTTCACATTCATCCACTTTATTGAAGGCAGCTGTATTGATCACATAGTCAGGATTTATTGAAATAATTTTTTTTTCGACCTCTTCAGAGCGGATTAAATCAAAGTCAGGATAATAAAGGGGTATCAGGTCATCTTTATCGAAAACCTGCATTAAATCGGAGCCCAATTGGCCGTCTGCACCAATTAATACGATCTTCATTATGGTTTACCTCCTTTACAGCCAAAGAACCTGCCTATCTCCAAATCATGTCTCGAAATGTTATCATTTCATTATTTTCTGGACTATTCAGGTCCCCCCAAAAAAAAATAAAAAAAAAGGCCAGGAAGATCAATGACTTCCTGGCCTTTTTTCAATATTCAGATTAAAAAATCATTCGGAAACCAAGCATCAGTTTGTGATGATCGGAAAAGTTCCTTCCTTCGCCGACAGGCGCACGCAATTCAAAGAAAAGGGAACCGGCCATTGTGAAGTTTTCAATCAAATTTACTCCGACATTTCCAATCAACTCAGCATCTGAATTCCGGTTTTCTTTAACTTTTGTGGTAAAGCCTGCGCCGCCACCAAAATATGCAGGTCCGGCATGCAGATTCAACAGCAAGTTCGCTTGGAGAACAGACTTCCAAATATCGGAATTATTGAAAGAAAGGCCGCCGCCGCCGGTCATAAGAATATCTAGGGTGTCAGGAACGATTTCATAAACAAAACCCAAACGGGCGGCAAGGTAATTTCCGTGACTGCCCCGTGCCAATTGCCAGCCGCCTTCACCGACAAAATGAAATCTTTTTTCCGTGACTTCCAACTCAATACCGGCAGGTTCGGATATAGCCCCGAAATCATCTGTAACGACACAGGTTATGGTGTATATTCCGGCTTCTTCGAAAACTTTTTCCCAGGTGAACGGTTTTGTTGTATCTGAAAAGGTATCGACTTCATTACCCGTTTCATCCGTTATCCTGAAATCCGCTTTGACCACTTCTCCGTCCGGGTCAGTCGAGTTGCTCGCATCAAAAGTGATGGGCCGGCCGACATAGTCTTCACATGGAAGGCATGAGGACCATAATTTGCAGATAGGAGGAAAATTAATATAAACTTTTGCTTCACAAGGATTTTCAGAAACTTTCCCTTCCGGATTGACTGCACTGCCCTTCAAAGTGTATTCACCTGGAGTATCAAATTTTGTCTGCCATTTTGCTGAATCAGAAGAAAGGGATTTCGTTGTTACTTGGTTCCCTTCCGGTCCGATAACTTCAACTTCCATCGATTTCGCATGCTGAGTCCCGCTCATATCCACTGAAATGGGATCATTGACATTTGCTTTGTTGGGATCGACCTGGATATCGCAGACGGCCGGAGGAATGATTTCCTCAACATTGAGCAGGGCTATATTACCGCAGGCTGCAGGCATAAAGAGATGGTAATGTTTATAATCCTTTTGAACGGTGAAAAGAAAAATCGGGATTGCCTGCCGTCCCGCCCATTCCAAATCCTTGACCACTTTAATCTTGCCTTGCGATCGAAACAGCATGAATTCCATGTGATCACCGACATTGAGCATCCCTTCTTCAAAATTGGATTCCCTCAGCTGGTCCAGGAAGGCCAGATAGATATCACCGTATCCAGCGGTATCTAAACCATATTTAATATCTCCGGCATAACGGTCAACCAATATTTTCATGACTTCGGCTGAAGGAACGTCTCCTTTACACCGAACCAGGGGATAGCGACCGATTTCTTTCAATTGCTTTGTTTGGGCAAAGGCATTCACCGAAAAAAGCATCAAAATGCATATTCCTATAACCAAACCTTTCTTATTATTCATTTTTCCTCCTTATTATTCTCATGATTATATTGACTTAATTAAATTTTGCGTAAAATTCATTCATTTGTCAAGAAAAAAGACTTAAATTTCCCCTGATTTATTACCCCCTTGATGGTTTTTTTTTAAAAAGACATCCACAATCCGACGGATTTTACCGGAATCATGCGTTTTCGCCTTCAATGCTTCGTTATACAAAGAGGCAGTACCCGGCTTGATTTTTTTCATTTCTCTGAGTAATTCGATTCCGGTTGGGATGTCAATTTCAGGATGGGCTTGTATGCCCCATACTGGAGAATTTCCATATTGGAATACATGCACCCGGCAGGAGGGAGTGGAAGCCAATATTCTGAATGGAGAACTCAAATTTATCACTTCGTCAAAGTGCAGAGTGAAGGCATAAAACCGGCCTTGTTCTCCCAGCAGTTCATTATCAGAAAGAATGTCAATGGAATACCACCCTAATTCCGGCATAGGCGATCTCCGGACATGATCCCTTCCGGATAATGCCAGGGCCAGAAGCTGGTGGCCATAACAGCTTCCAAGCACAGAATACCCTTTCTCCACGATTTCCCGGGCAAATTCAATTTCCTCTTCAACCCAATTTTCCCTTTCCATGATGGAAGCTTCTGAACCAGTTAAAATAAAATGGCTGAAGCCCTGCTGAAGGCCGGGAAGCTGCCGGTCTTTTGCCCGGAAACCAGAGCAGGGCATGCGGAAATAACGGCTCCAATGCTCCACAGGATTGTAAATATTTGGATGAATGGAATTATCAATGATGGCAATTTTTTTCATTTCATTCCATAATAATGAGCGGGTAAAAAAATGCAACCTTTTTTTTACCGTTTCTAATCTGGTATAATCGCCTTGTTTGAGGAGGACGGTCGTGAAAATTAATATTGAAAGTGAACTGCAGGTCATAACCCCGAATGACCCAGGCATTCTAGGGCGCGTACTTGGAACTTTGGCGAATGCAGGCGTTAATTTAAAGGCTCTAAATGCATCCGCAAATGACTCTACCGGAATGTTTCATATTCTCACTTCCGACAACGATAAGGCGGAAAAAAGCTTGAAAGCACTGGGATATAAAGTGAATTCGGAATCGGTTCTAACTGTTCTGATTGAAGACAGAATCGGGGCGGGAGCAGAAATCGGAGCCCTTTTAGGCAATGCTGTTTTGAATATAAAGTATTGTTACGGTTCCTCTGCAGGATTAGGGAAAGCCCTCTTGGTTTTCAACACAAATGACAATAAAAAGGCTTTAGACACCCTGGCTTGAAATCATTCTTCAAACCGGTAAAGTTTGAGTAAACGCAGGAAATGACGCCGCACCTTCTGCATGAAAATTTCCCGCGTAAATTCTTTGCCGCGCTGATAAGCAGCCTGAGCTAAAGCTTTTCTGCGTTCCGGATTTTTGATTAATTCTAAAGTTGCTGTTTCTATTTCTTTCCTGTTCCGGAAAAAAACTCCGTTTTGACCATCGGATACGATTTCCTTTTGACCTCCGCCCTTGAACACTACGGGAACACAGCCATTCTGCATCGCTTCTACCGTCGTCATTCCAAAATGCTCGATTCGTTCCGGATGTGTCTGTCCCAATCCACTGAAATGCCAAAAAATGGCTGAATCCCGATAAATTTCCTTTAATTTCTCAATTGGCACATTGACATATATATCGATATCCGATCCGGCTGCATCCGCCAGTCGTTTTAGACTTTCCAAATAGGGATTGTGCCGGATGCTTCCGCCTGCCAGTACCAGGCGCCACCGACGCATCCTTTCGGGAAAATTCTGTTTCATATGTAAAAATACCAGCGCTATTTCCTTTTGCTGCTTATTTCCGCCGGGCTCAAAGCGTGAAACAGATAATATCCAGTTTTGTTTTGCAGCCGGGAATTCAGCCGGCTGTGTGTCCACCGGAGGATAGATATGAACATGCGGTTCCAATTCCCAGCGTTTTCTTATCCATTCCGCCGTGTAAAGACTGTTGAATATTATGTGAGAATAACGGTCAACATGGAAAAACCGGGTTCGTTCCCGCTCAGGAAAGTGGCAGACAAATTCGGAATAGTTCGCTAAGGGATAAACCATTTCCAGCATACAGTTGTTGACAAAAAAATCATAATTTCCGCTCTCCCGGCTGACTGCATGAAAAGGATTGTGCTTACGAAGATCAACTTCTCCTGCATCAAAAATTTCCTTGCCGGTTTGCTTCTTTTCGAAAGAAGGAAGAGAAATAGTTTTTGTCCGGCAACGGTTAAGGTCAATAGCATACCATTGCTTCAGGGTTTCCGTTTCAATGGGCCGGTGACCGATTAGCGTGATATCGAAAACATCTTGTAATGCTGATGCAATCGTGCATCCATATTTTTGGGCTCCTCCCATATAATGCAATGCATTGTCATAAATACCCATAGCGGGTTTGCGCAGCTTCAGCGCTGATTCCAAACGTAAAATTACATTATAGGCGGATTGCACACCCCGCCTCTTTTTTACAAGGGGAATGAGTTGATTCAAAAGATTCTGTGTTTTTTCCGGATGCTCTTTTGCAGCCGTGTAAATTTGATGTTCCGAAACCTCGCAACCGTCTTCTCTTTTCCATTCCTTCAGTTTTTTATCCAATTTTTTCATTTGTTTTCTCTCGATTGGATTCCCGTGAACGAATTTCTAGGAATTCTTCATAAACCGCCTGCTGCTCAATCTGGATTTTTTCAATCTGTTCTTCAATCCGGTTCAGCCGGTCTTTTATTTTCTGGAGGGTTAAAACTTGGGCAAGATAGTATGGTACGGAATCACGATTAATCTGGTTCTGGCGGTCCAGGTTGAACCGCCAGTATTTCTGCATATACAGACGGGCCAATGGATTTTTTATATTTCTCCATGCAGTGCGTACAAATTCCATCAGACGGTCTTTCCTTCTCTTATGTCCAGGCGGATCTTTTTTTTCCATGCATTCTGCATTAAATTCCAAGTTTTTAAAGCGGGCCCACATTTCCCCTTCCAGATCATCAAAATCCATTTCCCAAATTCCAGCCTCCCTTTCGATAGAATGGCCTACTAAGGCTTCCACCGAAGCTGCAGCCTTCTTTTGAGCCTCAAGTTCATTTTTCATTTGGCCCAGCCGGGCCTTTAATGTCTCGACTGCCTGACTCATTTCGCCCCTCCTTGTGCATGGATAAATTGAATAAACGAGGCATATTCACGGGCGCATTTGTCTATCGAGCATTCTTTTTTGACATATTGAGCGGCTTCCCTTCCAATAGATGTCCTGAAATCTTTATCCTTAACCAAAGCTTCGACAAACCTTTTTATCAATTCTTCTTCATCAATTCCCGGAGTAATTTTAATTACGGTATAATCCGGAAACTCCGCATACGATCCGTAATCAGTGACCAAAACAGGCCGTCCGTATCCCATCATTCGCAGCAGTGCGCCGGAGCTCTCCCCCATCGTCGGGTAACGCAAATTAATGCAGATATCTGAAGCAAAAATAAATTCTTCCAGCCTGGGAAGATCAAGATGGCCGAGTTTGAGCAGCGGCGGACAATCCCGGGAAGAACAATTGTCTAAAATTCCGCCGCGGTCTTTTCCGGCAACAGCAAATAGAAAGGATAAATTTTTTAGCCTGCCCAGAGCGTTTAGTATTTGGGTATATCTTTTATTCCTGTTGATATATCCGGCAGAGGAAATCAAGATATCTTCCGGTTCTATGCCTAATTCAGACCGTATTGTATTCCGGTCGAATGACTTTAAAATATGACCGTGATGAGGAATTTTCATGACCGGGCGGCTGGTTTTTTTTTCAATACGGTTTTTTACGAAATCAGAATGAACAATCAATCCTTCGGCCTGAGCGATGATCTCTTCATTAAGTGGGTAATTCAATGATTCTTCGCTTTCCCAAATGGGATGGGCTTCACGCCGGGCAATGCTGTCAGCGATTTTTTTTCCATCCCCACCGTAATATTTGATTAAACGGCTTCGGTAAGCCTCAAAGTCACCATCTGCCTCATATTTTTCGGCATAAAAACCCTGGAGTACATAATCATGCAGGACAACAATCCCGGGATTATTGAGCAGCGCTTTGTAAATATAGGCATGGGCGGCATAATCATTTCCCATGTGATAAAGGATTTCATCATAATTTCCCGGATTGAAGGATTTTTCTTTATAAGGAATAACATTGAAATTATTTATAATTTCTTTATTTTCCGGTCTTGATTTCTTATCGACATAAATATCCAAATCAAAATACTTGGACAGCGCCGGGAGCATTTCTTCAGAATAATCAGCGATTCCTGTTTTCATTGGATTAAGTGGAGTAAAAAACGCTATCTTCATTTCATTTTCCCTTGATCAGCACATCAATAACATGGTCCCAATGGATACCCTCGACTTTCCGGAAACCGGCTTCTCCCCAGTTCCGGCATTTATCCGGATCAAAGAAAAGGGCGTCCACTCTGTCTCCCATCGATTTTTCCTCTAAATTCGAAAGCACCAGACCGTTGATTCCATCTTCGACAAATTCCAACGGACCTCCGGAATCATAGGCGGTCACTACCGGCTTTTTGGATAAAAACGCTTCCAGCGTGATATACCCGTAATCCTCATCCATAGGAGCGAAATACACCATCCGGCAGTTTGCATACAATCTCAGCAGTTCTTCATCGGGTACAAATCCCAGGAATTCCACCCGGCTGGCCAAGCCCCAATCCGAAGCCATTTTTTTTAACCGGCCAGAATCAGGACCGACGCCCGCAATTTTCCCTTTTATTCGGGGATTGCACGCTCTCAGTGTTCGAAGGAATAAATCCACTCGCTTAAGCTCATCCAACCGCCCTACGGAAAGAATAAAGTCCCTGTAATTATCACAATAATATCGTCCGGCCATCCTGGGAGGATGATAAAGAGGAGAAGCCTCTATCGAGTTGAATTTCTTTAACCGCCGTGCAGTATTCCCGGCATTGGTATAGATCCGCGGAAAAGAACGCAGAGCCCGGCTGTCCATTTCAATCAGTTTATCCCGAAAAACCATATCTGATTTGCTGTTTAAATTAAAGCCGGAATAAGGCGTATGCAGCAGGTCATACATCTGACGGTATTGGTGAATCAGCCAAAGGACTTTATTCCGGTGACGGATGAAATAAGAAGGGAATTTAGTGGAAATGACCATATCAATTTTTTTTCCGTTCGATTCACTCAAGTCCAGAAGCTGCCATAACCGGATACTTTTGAGCAACTGTTCTTTTGGATACCATTTATAAGGAATATTGATCAGATCAACTTCATATCCCCGTATTTTCAATTGTTCAATCAATGAAAGGACGTGCGTTTCCGCTCCTCCAGAAAAAAAAGGAACCTGGGCTGCACATACGGCGATGGTTTTAACAGGTCCGTAGTTTTGTCTCTTTCTAACGTTTCCGCTTAATCCCTGTAGAATCTGACGTATTCTTTTCCTCAATATGCTGTCTGCCTTTGATATATTGTCCCTGTTCGTATACCTGTTTTTTTAAATTTTGTATCTCATGCAGGAACCGCATATCAATATCTTTTTGCTTGTCCAAGACCGGCTTCAAGATCAATTCGACTTCATTTTTTAATTTGCGCCTAAAAAAATAGATGATTTTCCGCATTAAAAATCCCCGGTTCGATCGATGGAGATGAAAAGTCTGCCGCTGAATTTTCTCAGAGATAATACGGTATTGATCGTTCCGGAGGTCCTCGTGAATATCATTGATCTTTTTAAGTATTTGTTTTTGGTCCATTGAATTATTGTTTATTTAGCCTGAATTCTTCAAAAAAAATTGCGGTGTTTTTGAAAATTCTTTTTTATCAGCCGTTAACATGATTTTTATTGAAAGGTCAAATTGAAAGTTTTTCACTTGCCCTGTATATTATAAACGTAATTTTTCACCCCTTCAAGCGGGCCGAATCTCACCGCATCTTCCGGCTTGCAGCTCGTCGTAGTGAAGTACCACGACTTTCTCCCCGCAAGCCGAAATCTGCCGCCATCTCAGCCCGTGAATAATCCAGGTTAGAGTGCAGGAAATTATAACCGGCCCTTTATCCTGCTGTCAAATCGGACCTGGTGCTTGGGATCCTCAGGCCGCTTCATTCTTCAGGACGGCAGGGAAAACCGCGGAACGGAGAAGGAAGCAAATTCAGATGCCGCTAAACCGGGATTGACGCAAAAGCACGCTGCGGCAGCGAATGACGGCGGGATTGAAGATTTTTTTGATTATTTCTTGACATCCCTTCCATTATCCATATAAAGGAAACTATGACACTTGATTAACCCGAATTATTCGCAGGCCGAGCTTGCCGCAGATGCAAGGTGCAGGGCATGATACTGTCGTGTCAATAACGATGAAAGTCTTACAAAGAACTGCTGCAATGTATTAGGACCATGTTCAAGCCGGCCCGGTCTCTCTCCGCAGAAGAGGGAGATTAAGACCTGAATCGTGAGCGGAAGTCTTCGCTGGGAACAGAGACGTGGCGGCGGAATGCAGATCTAATCCATTGTCATGATAGGGTTATAAGTTTTGAGATATTTGAAGCAGCTTAAGATCCTCACGGCCTGCTTTGCAGACCTAAGGGTGACAGCTGCGCTGTCATTTTTGAACTAAAAGGCCATGTTAAGAAAAGGAAGGCATGAATATGCATGAATTCAAAAGCTATATTCCAGACCAAACTTCAATCAAAGATTTCAGCATCAAAGCTGTTTTACTTGGGATTATTTTTGGAGCCGTCTTTGGGTCCGCCAATGCTTATCTGGGACTGCGGGTGGGATTGACTATTTCGACTGCGATTCCATTGGCTGTTATATCCGTGGCAGTTTTGCGCGTTCTCACTCCAGTATTAGGGAAAAGTTCGATTTTGGAGTGCAATATCGCCCAAACCACGGGGTCAGCCAGTTCCTCTCTCGCCTCAGGAATTATTTTCACCATTCCTGCGCTTTTTCTGTGGGGTTTCAGTCCTGACATTCTGAAAATCGGAACCCTGGCTTTACTAGGCGGTCTGCTTGGGGTTCTTTTCATGATCCCTCTCCGGAAAGCCCTGATTGTCAAAGAGCATCATGTCCTCCCCTATCCTGAAGGAACAGCTGCATCTCAAGTATTGATTGCGGCTGACGCCGGCGGGGCCAAAGCAAAGAATGTCTTTCTTGGGTTAGGAATCGGGGTTTTGCTTAAGGGATTAGTTGGATTTCTTCATCTCTGGCCTGAAAAAATCGCCTTGAAAATACCGGTATTGAAAAAAGCAAAATTGGGCATGGAACCGACTCCTGCGTTGCTGGGAGTGGGTTTCATATTAGGACCTAGAATCGCGGCTATTATGGTCGCCGGTGGTATTCTCAGCTGGCTGGGTGTTATCCCTCTCATCGCGTATTTCGGTGAACATCTGACAGCTCCCCTCTTTCCTGAAGCCGCCATGACCATCGCCGAAATGTCGCCGGACGATATATGGAACCGGTATATCCGTTATGTGGGGGCCGGAGCTGTGGCTGTCGCCGGAATTATCACTGTGTTTAAATCCATTCCCACTATGTATTCATCCTTAAAAATGGGCATTAAAGAGCTTACATCCGGAAAAGATATCTTAAAACCGCAGAAAAAACGAACGGATACTGATCTTTCTTTTACTGTTATCGGAATCGGTGTGCTTTTGATTGCTGCTGTCATTATTTTTTCTCCAAAATTAATCGGCGTGGATGCCTCTGTAATGATAAGAGCGATTGCAGCCCTGTGTATTGTCTTCTTTACATTCATTTTCGTTACGGTCTCTTCCCGGATTGTCGGGATGGTAGGTGTCTCTTCAAATCCTACATCCGGAATGACCATTGTCACCTTGTTGGGTACCAGCCTGCTGTTCTATGCCTTAGGCTGGACCGATATCTTCGGACAAGCAGCCGCCCTGACAGTCGGGACAGTCGTCTGTGTGGGTTCTTCCATTGCCGGAGATATTTCTCAAGACTTGAAGGCCGGCTATATTCTGGGTGCAACACCTAAAAAGCAGCAATCATCTGAATTGGTAGGGGTCTTAACTTCCGCATTTGCCGTAGCGGGTGCAGTCTGGCTTTTAGGGAAGTCTTTCACCTTCGGATCCGAAGCTCTTCCTGCACCCCAGGCCGTTCTCATGAAAACCGTTATTGAAGGTGTGCTGGGGGGCGATTTGCCTTGGGGGCTGGTTTTTATTGGTGGTTCTTTTGCCATTGTGGCCGAGCTGCTGCGGATTCCCTCTCTTCCCCTGGCTGTCGGTATTTATCTTCCTTTGTCCACCATGACGCCTATCTATGCCGGCGGTCTTTTAAAACAGTTTGTTGAACATAAAGCGGGAAAAGATGAGGCCAAGAGAAAAAACCGCTCGGAAAAAGGGATTCTTCTTAGTTCCGGATTCATTGCCGGAGAAGGAATAGCCGGCGTTCTTATCGCCTTGTATGCGTTTATCGTTAAAGCCAAGCCTAAAGGCCTGGGGATCCATTATCCGGGAGAAATGGGGCAATTTATCGCCTTAGCGGTCTTTATCGGACTTGGTGCTTATCTGTATAATAGGTCAAGAAAGTAACACAAGCCTATCATCCTGAGGAATAACAGGAAGTCAAAAATGAATAGTTTAATCTTGGCAGCGGTGCTGCTGGTATGGCTGTTCGCCGGCTATAGGATCTATGGCGGATTCATCGAAAAAAAAGTATTAGGAGTGGACAATGCCAGGAGAACTCCTGCCCGAACGCTGAACGACGGCATTGATTACTCTCCAGCCAAGAAAACCCTGCTTTTCGGCCACCATTTTTCATCCATTGCCGGCGCAGGCCCGATTCTGGGTCCTTTGCTTGGGGTCCTCTATTTTGGTTGGCTGGGAGCATTGATCTGGATCGCTGTCGGCAGTGTCTTCATGGGAGCAGTCCATGATTATTCCTCTCTTATGACATCCATCCATAACAAGGGAACCTCTCTGGCGAATATTTCACGAAATACCATCAGCCCTTTGACTAAAATTATCTTTTCTGTTTTCCTGTGGCTGACCCTTTGTCTTGTTATCGCTGTGTTTGCGGTTGTCGCCTCCCAAACTTTCATCTCTCAGCCGGAAATTGTTATTCCCACTTTCGGCTTGATTTTTATCGCTATGCTTTTGGGCTGGCTGATTTATCGAAAGGGTATAAATACTCCGGTCGCAACAGGTTTTGTTCTTCTCGTGCTTTTCCTGCTGATTTACATAGGAGAACTGTTTCCCATTGTCCTGCCGGCCACTATTTTGGGATTGTCATCCCAATTGTTCTGGTTCTTTATTCTTCTCATCTACAGTTTTTTTGCTTCTTCCTTGCCGGTATGGTTTCTTCTTCAGCCCCGGGATTATATCAGCACATGGGTTTTGTTTTTAGGCCTGGGTTTTGGTTACCTGGGCCTGGTGTTGACTCACCCTAATTTAAACGCTCCAGCTTTTGTCTCTTTCAGAAGCCAGGAGGGACCCCTCTGGCCGATGCTGTTTGTTATTATCGCATGCGGAGCCATTTCAGGATTCCATTCTGTTGTCGCCGCCGGAACAACCGCAAAACAGCTTCCCGACGAAAAATCCGGAAAACTAATCGGTTACGGAGGCATGATCCTCGAGGCTGCGCTGGCCGGACTGGTGATTTTTATTGCTGCCGGTGCTCTGAACTGGTCTGGAACCAATACCGGCAATCCCTTCCATTTCCAGGCGCTGATGACTCCGGAGGGCGGCGGTCCGATCCAGGCCTTTGCTTCCGGGTATGGCGTTCTTATCGGATCCATTCCCGGTTTGACGCTTGTTATGGGAATGTTTTTCGGGATGGTCATGCTCAATGCGTTTGTTTTGACATCTCTCGATACCGGGACCAGGTTAAGCCGCTTTATTCTTTCAGAGCTTCTTGGAGAAAAGGCCAAAATATTCAATAACAGGTGGGCCTCTTCAGCATTTATTCTGGTGTTTGCAGCCTTTTTAGGAGGGACCGAGAGCTACAAAGCCATCTGGCCGGTATTCGGCGCTTCCAACCAACTGGTTGCCGCCCTGGCACTTATTATAGTATCTTCTTATCTATTATCCCGTAACCGTCCTACAAAATATACTTTGTACCCGGCTTATTTTATGCTGATCACTACGCTCGGGGCCCTTGTTTATCAGGGTTATCATTTTTTTGTTAATAACAGTTATCTTCTCGCCGGAGTGACCATTGTTTTGATTCTCTTAGCGTTTGTGATTATTTATGAGGCAAGACATATTTTATTTAAGCTGAAAGTAAAAGAAATTAAGAGCAAAGAGTGAAGGATTCAATCAAAGATCAAGCGTTTTGGAATTTTTGTGAAAATAACAGATATGTAATTGACAAGTTCCAGGTAAATAATTTACAATAACGGTCTATTAATATGTATATTTTATAGGAGGATAAAATGGCTCAGGCAGAACCTAATGTCGTTCCTTTGTGTGATGTGTTGCTGGTCTTGCTCATCATCTTTATGGTTATCACACCTATGGTTCAAAAGGGAATTGATGTTAAACTTCCCGAAACCACAGCGGACACAAGTTCAACCCCCAAGGGCCTGATTGTTCTGACAGTCAAGCTGGGCGGAATTGTGGAAATCAACCAGGAAGCCATCGAACTGAACATGCTCCAGAACCGTCTTCGCAGTATTTATGAAGCACGTCAAAATAAAACCATTTTTATTCGTGCGGATGCAAAGCTTCCTTACAGCGCCGTGATTGAAGTCATTGATCTCGCCAAAGGAGCCGGGATCGAGGAGACCGGCATAATCCCTGAATATTTTACTGAAGCCGACATGTGACTTTCTTTACAATATCCAGGTTGTCCTTAATGGGCAAAAGTAAACTGTGGATTTTGGTGGTCGTTTTTTTTTTCGTATCAACCGTTCTTTCCGAATCAAAAAAGCCAGGCAAGCTTGACGTCGAATCACTTGAGTCAAGCCTTGCCGGTTTCCAAGATTGCTTCGATAACTACCATCCCCAAGAACTATTTATCCAAAAGATTTGTTCTTTGCGTGAATATATACGCATAGAGGTTTTTATGAATATGGAGTGTTCCCGCAGTAAAGAGCTGGTCCCTTCATTTATTAAAATTTTAAAAACAGCGGATAATCCCTATATCGAAGCGGAATACTTCCTTCTTCCCAATGACCAGTCCCAATGGGAAACATATTCCGAAGGAAGAAGCATTTCAAAAATTCCAACATTTATTGTTTATAACGAAAACCTGGAAATAGGCCGTATTGTTGAAAAACCCCTCCAATCCTTAGAACAGGATTTGGTGGATATCTTATATGCAGATCCTCCCCCAGATTACAGTTTAGATTATGATTTTTTCATGCACAATTACCACGCCGACATGGATGTTAATTGTTCCGAATGCCACCTTCCCTGAAAGATTTATTTCATCCTATTTTATCGAGCCGATAACTTCGCGGCTGACAACTAATCTCTGTATATCATTCGTTCCTTCATAAATCTGAAGAAGTTTTGCATCCCTCATCAATTTTTCCATGGGATAGTCTTTCATATATCCGTATCCCCCTAAAATATCCAGGGCGGTGGTGGTTGTCTTCATGGCCACATCCGATCCAAAAAATTTAGCCATCCCCGATTCCTTCCCGCAAGGTTTTCCCTGATCCAATAACCAGGCGGCTCTCCAAACTAAAAACCTGGCAGCGTCTATCTCTGCCGCCATCTGGGCTATTTTAAAAGAAATACTTTGGAAAAGTGCAATCGGTTTTCCAAACTGAATCCTCGTTTTGGCATAATCAACTGCATATTCCAAAGCAGCACGGCCTAACCCCACACCCCCGGCTCCAACGGGAGCCCGCGTCTGGTCCAACGTTTTCATGGCGATGATAAACCCCATCCCCTCTTTGGCAATCAAATTTTCGGCAGGGACCTTTACATCTTCAAAAAAAAGCTCCGAGGTGTTGGAAGCCCGATGGCCCATCTTATCTTCTTCTTTGCCAATGGAAATTCCAGGTGTGTCCTTGGGAACAATAAAAGCACTCATTCCCCGGGCGCCCTTATCCGGAGCAGTCAGAGCGAAAACAATGTATAAATCCGCCTTTCCGCCATTCGTGATAAAGCATTTAGATCCGTTTATAATATATTCATTCCCGGATTTTTCAGCGCGGGTTTTTAAAGATCCGGCATCCGAACCGGCTTCACGTTCCGTTAAACAAAAAGCAGCCAGACCGTATTTTTCTGTAAAAGGGGTCAAATATTTCTTTTTCTGCTCATTGCTTCCCATCAGAATGATCGGAGTAAAAGCCAGAGAAGTGGCCATAATAGTGGTATACATGCCGGCGCAGCCGCGAGCCAGTTCTTCACTTATGATGACGGTGTCCAGATGACTGAGTCCTCCACCCCCATATTCTTCCGGAATTTCAGCGGCTATGAAACCGACATCAAAGGCTTTTTTATAGATTTCTTCTGGAAATTCGTCGCCTTTATCATATTTGGCTGCATTCGGTCTCATCTCATTTTCCGCGAACTCTCGTGCCATTTCCTGCAATGCTTTCTGTTCTTCGGTCAAATTGAAATCAATCACTTTATTTCCTCCTTGGTCGCAAAATGCTTCCTCTGATAATATTATGGACCGGATTCCAGGTCAAGCAGGAATCTGCTTTCACCTTGTTTTTTTTGAGATCTTTAGATTTTTTGTCATCATGAAGACTGGGAGGAAGGCTGTAAGGTTCCGGTTAGGTGAATATCTTCCCTGGCCAGATAAAAGGACGGTTGCAATACGGAAAATTCATCCTCCAGTATTGACTGCGGGCGAATACTTATTCCCGGATAGAAAGAATAGATCAAGAATAAACGGTTTTTTCCGTCATTCAGTTTAATCTTCTTAATGGCTCCAGGCCCGGAGTCCCGGTCGCATTTAAGAAAAATTTTCATAATTTTTTCTATATTTCCGCCTGCTTTTTTCATAAATGCATCTAAAATAATTTTTGAATTCAGATCTACAGAATATACCAGTTCTTGGATGGATTTCGTTAAAGAGGGATCATCAAATTTTACTTCATCTATGGTTAACAAGCGAATCCCTTGGGGAAGATATGGATTAACCTGATCAGCTGCATCTCTATGAAATATATAGCGGGAACGGAATTCAAAGACTTCTCTTTTTCCTTCCATTCCCAAAGGAAGGGCCGGAGGAAAGGATAACTGCATTTTAGGATGAAAACCGCATGAATAGACCGCTTTGACACCGGCCCGCCGCAAACCACGCTGCAGAATGGAACTGACATCAATATGGGAAAGATAACGGGCATTTCCTTTTTTCTGATACCAAACCCGGTACCGGTGGATTGTCTTTTCATCTTTTTTTCCCAGGGAAATCCTCTCAATTTTTGGGGAAATCATATTTACGCGTCCAAAATCAGCCTGCTTAACAGCCGGGAAAATACATCCCCGGCATTCAGTACACTCCCGCTCAGGGCAAATGGGTGTTTTTACCGCTTCCCTGGAGCACTTCCATTCTCTGAGTAAATAGGATTTATTTATCCCTGTATCCAAATGGTCCCAAGGTAAAACCGAGTTTTTATTGATCGCTGTCAGGTAGCCATTCAAGTCAAGGCCTTGAATCTTAAATGCGTTTTCCCAAATAGAAAAATCAAAACAATCGGTCCAGCTGTCGAAACGGGCTCCATTTTTCCAGGCATTCAGCAAAACCGGAGTTAATTTTCGATCACCGCGCGAAAAAACCGCCTCCATGATGGAACCTTTTATGGAATGATCCTTGAACTGAATAAATTTGTATTTTTTCAATTGGGATTTGATGAAGCGGTGTTTTTCGATCAATTTTTCTTCCGGTTCCATCCTGTCCCATTGAAACGGAGTGTGGGGCTTCGGAATAAAGGAGGAAATACTTAAATTTATCTGCGGAGATTTTTTTAATTCCCGGTATCCAACCCGAATAATATTTTTCACAGTATCAACAATTCCCTGAATATCCTCTTGGGTTTCAGTCGGCAGACCCACCATGAAATAGAGTTTGATTTTCCTCCATCCTGAAGAAAAAGCATAGGCAGCTGCCTGTAGTATTTCATCTTCGGATATATTTTTATTGATGACTCTTCTTAGCCTTTCCGTTCCCGCCTCCGGAACAAGAGTTAGCCCGGTTTTCCTGACCCGTAAAATATTTTCAGCGATTTCCGGAGTCAACATTCCCGGCCGAAGCGCCGATAAAGAAAGGGAGATATGTTCCGGACTCATTTCCCCCATGAGTTTTTCAAGCACATTGCTCAATCCCGGATAGTCTCCAATGGATAAAGCGGCTAACGAGGCATCCTCATACCCGGTTGAATGGACACTTTCCAAAAGAGTTTTTTCTATTTGGTCCGGATTTTTCCATCGATTGGGAAAATAGATGTATCTTGCTTGGCAGAACCGGCAATTTTGCGGGCATCCTCTGCCGGCTTCTATGGAAACCCGGTCAAAAATAGTCCCGATATTCGGGACGATTATATCATGTGGAAACAATCCCTTATCCAGTGATCTAATCACACGCTTTTCAATCCGTGCCGGAGCCCCTTTCCCTGGTTTAACCGCCACCCTCGGCGAATCCTCCGGTGCATACACAGAGTATCTTGATGGAATGTAAATTCCCGGAATGGATTCTAATTGCTCCAAACGTTTCCGGGGGTCTTTACTTTCTGAATACTTAAGTTTGGTAACAATTTCCGGAAAAACCTCTTCTCCATCGCCAATGACCACTGCATCAAAAATCTCGGCCACAGGTTCTGGATTAAACGCAGCCGGCCCTCCTGCGATAACCAATGGATGTCTGCTGGATTCTCTGTCTCTGGATAGTACGGGAATGCCTCCCAGTTCCAATATGGTCGGAATATTTATATAATTCAGTTCATAAAGCAAAGAAAATCCGATTAAGTCAAAGCAGCGAAGAGGTATTTTATTTTCCAGCGAGTATAATTCAATTCCATGTTCCCGCAACTGCATTTCAAAATCCATCCATGGGGCATAGACTCTTTCCGCTGAAATCCCGGGAATTTTATTTAAAATATGATAAAGGATTTTTTGTCCTAAATGCGACATCCCCACCTCGTAAACGTCCGGAAAGGCAAGTGCGACCTTTATATCCATCTCATTCGGATTTTTTTTTATTTGGTTCCATTCTCCCCCGGTATAACGTCCAGGTTTCTGGACTTTTTCGAGAGCGTTCTGCAGTTTAACTTTTATATCAGACATTGACAAACCGTCTCATTTTGACACTTAAAACCAAACCGACAGCAATATAGTTCGACCACAAAGAAGACCCGCCGTAGCTATAGAAAGGCAATGGAATTCCAGCCACAGGAAGAAGTCCTGCAGCCATACAAATATTGATCAGGAACTGACAACATAACATGACACCGACAAGAAAGATTATATACATTCCCGATCGATTACGTGATTCAGAAACGGAACGAAATATCCGGGAAATCAGGAGATAGTAGAAAAATATCACAACTGCAATTCCCATAAACCCAAATTCTTCACCCACAACGGAAATAATAAAGTCCGTATGCCGGGCCGGGAGAAAGCGCAGCTGGCTTTGAGTTCCTTTTTTATAACCCTTCCCAAAAAGCCCGCCGGAACCAATAGCAATCTTGGATTGAATGATATGATAACCGGTACCCAGCGGATCTTTTCCCGGATCAAGCAAAGTCTTTATCCGGTCCTTTTGATAATCCTTAAAAAAATAACTCCACCCGACGACAGCCAAAATCAAACCCAGAATAAGAAAAACAAGTATGAGTTTCCGGTTGGCACCGGAAAGAATAAATGCCGCCAATAAAAGCGGAAGATAACTTAAGGCTGTCCCCAAATCCGGCTGCATAGCAACCAGAACCACCGGGAGCCCCACAATACTGCCGCTTATTAGAGCCATATTGAATGATAGCACCGGTCTTTTATATTCCTTGAATAAATATGCCAGCATCAAAACAACAATTATTTTTGTCAATTCTGAAGGTTGTATCTGGAATGCCGGCAATCTAATCCAGCTTTTTGTACCAGCTGTAACCTGTCCGAAAATTAATATCAAAAAAAGCAATCCCAAAGCACCGGTGTAGAAATAAGGAGAAAATTCAACCAAATCATTGTAATTGATAGATAAAATGAGCAGCAAAATCAATAACCCGGTTAAAATCCATATAATTTGGCGGAATACATGATTACCTGATAAATAATGTGAACTGCTCTCAATAACAATCACTCCCAGCAAAGAATTTATTATCAGGAGTACGATCAGCGTCCAATCGATATTCTTTATATGGCTGCGATTAATCATATTTTTCCTTAAAGTATTCAAATATTTGTCCAGCAAGCGGAGCAGCCGTCCCGCCGCCGGACCCTCCGAATTCCACAATCACCGTCACCACAATCTGAGGATGTTCTCTGGGAGCAAAACCTGTAAACCAGGAATGGGTCCGGGTTACTTTCTCTTCTTCACCCATCTTATCGGCTGTCTCCGAACTGATAACTTGGGTGGAGCCCGTTTTTCCGCATACATCAAAGCCATTCACTCCGGCTGCAGCGGCTGTCCCTCCGTGGTTGACGGCACGGAACATGCCTTCGATAACAGCTTCGAAATTTGGCTGGGAAATCTCTTTTTGTTTCGGAAAGATGTGTGGAATAGACTTAGGACCGTTATTTTTGTCCGGCAGCAGGACTTGTGGTATAACTTTCCGCCCCCGGTTGGAAATTTGAGCCGTGGCCTCTGCTATTTGAAGGGGTGTGACAAGCAAAGGTCCTTGACCAATAGCCACGGAAATGGTTTCGCCCGGATACCATCGCTCATTGCGAACCCGCTTTTTCCACTCCGGATCCGGAACTAATCCGGATTTTTCCTGGGGCAGATCAATCCCGGTTAGAGACCCCAAACCAAACTCCCGGCAATAACCGGCAATGTTTTCTATTCCCAATTTTTTCCCCAAATTATAAAAATAAACATTGCATGAATTTTGTATAGCTTCCGCCAGATTCAAGTTGCCGTGCCCCGGAGCATACCAGCAGGAAAAAGGATGGTCATAAATAACAACGGTTCCGCTGCAGTGAAATGCTGTGTTCCGGTTAATCATTCCGGAATCCAACGCAGCGAGGCCTATTAACGGTTTTAAAAGCGAGCCCGGTGAATATAATCCGCGAATTGCCCGGTTTTCCAGCGGATAGTCTTTGCTTTCAATCAATTTTACCCATTCCTCAGGTGTAAATCTGCTTATAAACCGGTTAGGATCAAAATTCGGATAGCTCGCCAGGGCCATAACCTCTCCGTTTTCAGGCCGCATAACCACCAGGGCGCCTTCTCTTTCGTTCAGCAGCTCTTCCGCCAAAATCTGCAAATCAAAATCAATCGAAAGCCGGATATCTTGCCCTTTGACAGGTTCTTTCCGGGCCATTTCGCCCACGGGCCGCCCTAAATTGTCAACGATTTCCAGTAACCTCCCCTTGATACCAGCCAACCGGGGTTCATACTGCTTTTCAATGCCGGTTTTTCCTACCATATCCCCAAGCCGGCTGGCTTTATTATTGTCTTTGCGTAATTCTTCCGGAGATACTTCTTGCAGATATCCCAAAATATGGGAAGCGGTTGAACCAAAAGGATAATCTCTTATGGTCTCCGATTGTATGATCAACTCAGGAAATTCCAGCTTTCTGCTTTCTATTTTTGCCACTTCACTGTATGTCAAATTATCTTTAATCACGATAGGGAGAAAAGCGGGTAAAGAGCTGTAGCGTTCAATCCTCCATTTCAGCTCTTGCAGCTCTACGTCCAATAACTCGGCGGCTCTTTGATATGAATCTTCGGGATCACTCGTATTTTCACGTATAAAAGAGGCCTTAAAGGAAGCGTTGTTTTTAACGAGAATCCGTCCCTCCCGGTCCAATATCAAACCTCGCTGGGGAGAAAGGATAATTTCACGAACCCGGTTTTCTTCTGACTTATTCCAAAATTTTTGATGGTCAAGAATTTGTATTTTCCAAAAATACAACAGAAGTAAAACAAATAAAACCCGGACCAGGATGAAAAACATATGAGACCGGCGGGGTATAGCTGATAGATCCTCGTATATACGATTTCTTTTCATCCGGACAATTCTTTTTTATAAGGATATATTTTTTGAAATAAAGGAAAGAATTGACTGCCTGAAATGGCGCTCAGCAGCGGACCGAAAAATATCAGGCCGCCGTAAATATTCAATGGCTGCAAAAAAATTAATGAATATATCAGAATCCAAAAAACTAATTCCAAGGAGAAGAGAACCCACATAAAAAGAAATAACCTGAACCGCTGGGCAACTAAAATACGTTTAGCTGTGAAGCCGGCCAGATATCCTATGATTGTTTTCGAAAGGCCGTAAATGCCAAAAATTCCCAAAGTAAAAGAATCTTGAAGCAATCCACACAAAGCCCCTATAACCGCTCCGTATATTTCACCCCGGACAATTGCAAAGTAGACGACAATAATACTGAATATATTGATTAAAAAAGGAAGATAAAAAGAAACCCTCGCCATCAAAGCATAAAGAATAAACGCAGCCATAACGCCAACGGCTGCAGGAGCAATATTTTTTATTCGCATTTTACAGAATTGTCAGTATGCATCATCAATATCCATGGTGATTATACCGACGATATCGAGATCTTTTAATTTGAACTTGGGGCTGACCTTAATAGTCCGGAACAAATCCTGATTATCAGTAACAGCTGCGACTTGTCCCACATCAATGCCTGGAGGATAAATTCCGTCAAATCCGGTTGTCACCAGCGTATCTCCTTTTTTAATAGTGGTATCCGTGGAAAGAATATATTTCAACCGGCACATTCCACTGCCGTCTCCGGATAAAATGCCAAGAGACTCTCCGTCTTTTTTGATGACACTCACTCCGCTTTCCGCATCTGTTATCAACTGCACACGGCATTCCCGCAAAGAAACCGGCTGGATAACCTTTCCAATCAAGTTGCCGAAACGGTCCAGAACAATCATGTCCGGTTTGACCCCATTCCTTGTTCCCCGGTTGAGAATGACTGATTTATAAATATCCGCCATATCAAAACCAATAACCCGTGCGCTCAGTATCGTCTGCGATAATCCATTCAGAAGATTCCGAACCTCTTTATCCTTTTTATAATGCTTCAATAAAGTTTTGAGCAAACGGTTTTCCTGCCGTAAATTAAATACTGTCTTATTCAGTTTCTCATTACGGCGCGAAACATTACGCAAATTCACATAATTCTTCCACGTTTTATTAAGAAAATAAAAACCGGACCAGATACCGTCTTGAATTGGAGCAAACACAGCGAATATGCCTCTCTCAAAATAGCTCTCCTCAGAAGTCAGGGGAATCTGCCAGGAAATCATAATCATTTGCATAAAGATCAATGCAATCAATACGGCCGATCCCTTATTTTTTTTTAAAAAAGAAAACATTCTTCGTCCAATATATAAGTACCGGTGACACCCATGATTAAGTCAAAGCGAAACGGTGAATCTTCGCAGCTGTCAGGTTAAAATCATCAGATCAAAGAAATCTTTTTTAATAAATCCAAATCATCCAGCATTTTGCCTGCGCCAAGAACAACCGTCGTTAGAGGATCTTCGGTTATAAATACCGGAAGTTGGGTCTCTTCGCGAATTCTCTTATCGATATTTTTAAGAAGGGATCCCCCCCCTGTCAATATGACTCCCCTATCGATAATATCCGCGGATAATTCCGGCGGGGTTTTCTCCAATGCGACTTTAATCGCCTCAATGATTGATTCGATGATGTCTTCCAGCGCTTCCCGGATCTCCTGGTCATCCACAATAATTGTTTTTGGGATTCCTTCCCGCAGATCTCTCCCTTTGATCTCAAGAGTCATAGGCTCATCCAACGGATAAGCTGATCCGATCTGCATTTTAACCTGCTCACCCGTTTTTTCACCGATTAAAAGATTATATTTCTTTTTAATATGCTGGATGATGGCTTCATCCATTTCATTTCCGGCTACCCGGATAGAATAATTAAAAACAATTCCAGTCAGGGATATAACCGCAATATCCGTGGTTCCGCCGCCGATATCTACAATCATATTCCCTGTCGGCTCAGATATGGGAAGTTCAGCGCCTACCGAAGCTGACATCGGCTGTTCCACCAAGTATACTTCCGAAGCCTTAGCCCGCATCGCCACGTCCTTGACGGCACGTCGTTCAACTTGAGTAATCCCAGTAGGAATTCCAATCACAATCCGGGGACGGAGAAGAAAACTTCTGCTGTTTGCCGATTTCTTTATAAAATAATCGAGCATCTTCTCAGCGATCTCAAAATCGGCAATAACTCCATCCCGCATCGGCTTTATAGTCTGCACACTATTCGGTGTCTTGCCCAGCATTTCCTTTGCTTGTTTCCCAACCGCTTCGACCTTACCAGTTTCTTTATTTACCACAACAATGGACGGTTCTTGTACGATAATACCTCTGCCCCTTAAAAATACCAGAGTATTTGCGGTGCCCAAATCAATAGCCAAGTCACAGAGTAATTTTCCTTTTATCCATTTCTTTAGACTCATATTAAACCTTTCTAATCTCTTTGCATTATTTAGCATAAATTCCTAATAATCGCAAATGGAAAGGATATTTTATGAAAAATATCTTGCTTTTCTCTCAAATAATTGCCCATGTTTTTCTTGCAATTTATGAACTCCCATAATATAAAAAAGAAAAAAATAAGCTTAATCGAAGAGGAGGAACCATGAATGACGTGGGCTACAAACCGTATGTGCCGCCCGACAAAACTATGAAAGAAATTTCATTCAAAGCTGTTTTCCTGGGAATAATTATGGCTGTCGTCCTCGGAGCGGCTAATGCCTATTTGGGATTGATGGCGGGAATGACTGTCGCGGCCACATTTCCGGCTGCAGTGATTGCCATGGCTGTGCTGCGCCCCATGAAAGGAACCATTCTGGAAGAAAACTTAGCCCGTACCACCGGTGCAGTTGGAGAAGCTTTGGCTGCCGGCGCTATTTTCACTATCCCTGCCTTTATTATGTCCGGAGTATGGGAAAATTTTGATATTTTAAAATCAACACTGCTTATGCTGGTAGGAGGGATTTTAGGGGTTCTGCTTATTATTCTAGTCCGCCGGACTCTGGTTGAGGACGCGGAACTTCCTTTTCCTGAAAGCGTTGCTTGTGCAGCTATGGTCAAGACGGGCCAAGAAGCCCGTTCCAATGCTTATTATATGTTTTGGGCCATGGGGCTGGGGGGTGTCATTGAATTTTTCACCAGTGAAAACGGCATTCAAGTTATTAAGCCTTTTGTCCGCAGTGTATTCAAAATCCCCGGGTTATCCCGAATAACTTATCTTAACGGCGATAATGTAGAAATGTATAAAACGCCCTCGATTGAAGGCAGGATGTTTGTCGAATCCCCAGCCGCCAATGCCGCCCTGACCGGAGTCGGGTATATTATCGGTCCCAAACTGGCAGCCCTGACTTTCTCCGGCGGAGTATTAGGATGGCTTTTTTTAATGCCGATTTTGTTGTTTATCAGTGGTGACCTGAAAGTAATGGTCACCCAAAATCTTGGAACATGGTCTGGAGTCGCCATTTCCGCCTACAATGCCCAGATTAAACCCATTGCCGTTGGGGCCATGCTTGTTGGAGCTTTTTTTACATTATTTAAAATGAGAAAAAGCTTGGTTACCGGAATCACCCGTTCTGTCACCGATGTAAAAAAGGCGCAGACGGAAGGCGGAAGCACCACACTAAGAACCGATAAAGACCTTCCTTTCCCTTCGATCATGATGGCTATTGTCGCTCTGCTCATACCGATGATTATCCTTTACAATGTCTTTACCCATTCTTTTGGCTCAGCCCTTGTTTCAGCCTTGGTAATGCTTTTTATGGGCCTGCTGTTTGCGGCTGTTGCCGGCTATCTGGTGGGTATAATCGGCTCATCTTCCAATCCCATTTCAGGGCTGACTTTAACCACTCTGCTTATTGCCGCGCTTATGATGCTGATTATGGGTCAGACCGGTGAATCCGGAGTGGCGGCTGTCATCGGGGTAGCAGCGGTGGTTTGCTGTGTAGCGGGAGTTGCCGGTGATATGATCCAGGATTGGAAAGTCGGACATATCCTGGGTGGAACGCCCTGGCGAATGCAGATCGGTGGTATGATCGGTGTCATTGCGGCCGCTTTAACTCTCACTTTTTCTCTGCAGCTTCTTCATAACAGTATTGGTATCGGCAGCGAGACCCTTCCGGCTCCCCAAGCCGGCTTGATGTCAACAATGGCCCTGGGTATTGTGGGGGGCGAAATGGCGTGGCCGCTGGTGATCGCAGGGATGCTCCTGGCTTTGGTATTGATACTCATCGGGTCTCCTTCTCCGATGCTCATCGCAGTAGGCATGTATCTTCCGCTGCGCTCAACCGCCTGCATTTTCTTCGGCGGCGTTTTAAAATATGTTTTGGGCAATCTTTCCGGCAAGAAAAAACCCAATCCAAAAGGAAAAGAGATTATCGAAAACATCGGCTTATTACTTGCCTCCGGATTGATCGCCGGCCAGGCTCTGATGGGAATCATCACAGCCGGCATAAAAGGTGCTAATGTCCATCTGCCGGAATCTTTATCCAATCCATGGCTGGCACTTTTTGTATTCGCCGGCCTGGCCTTCATCTTGATCTATTTTCCTTATAAAAACCTGCTTAAAAGCGGCGAATACGGAGAATCCGGGGAATAAAGGACAGATTGTATGGAGCAAGAAGCCAAATCCGAAAAAGAAAAGGCTGCTAATTTATTGGAGATGACCCCTGTCCGCGCCGTCAGTTGGGAAACGGATTCTCATGACCGAATTGTCCTGCTCAAGCCCAAGTTCAACTGGCCGTGGCTTAAAAAACATTTTCTTCCCCGCATGAAACGTCCTCATTACCGGATTCAGCTGGATGATAAAGGCAGCTTTATTTGGAGGCACTGCAACGGAAAAAATACTGTGGGAGAACTGGCTGAAATGCATACCGGAAAATTTGGAGAAGATGTGGAGCCGCTGTTGGAACGCCTGGCCCTATTTCTGTACTCATTGGAAAAAAACGGATTTATTGAATTTGGGAAATAACGCAGCCATGTCATCCTGAAAAACGAAATGCAAAGGAGCTTTGGCTGCTGCCTTATTCATTGATTTGATCCGGAATTCTGTTAAAATATTATATGGTGTCAAATGGAAGAAAAACAGAATCAAAATATGGATACGCTTAAGATCATCACCGTCGGCGATGAAATCTTGAAACAAAAAGCCCGCGAGGTGACCAATATCGATGACCATATCCGGCAAATCGCAGATGGAATGATACGGACTATGTACATTGCCCCAGGTATCGGGCTGGCTGCGCCTCAGGTGAATCGAAGTATTCGATTGATCACCGTTGACTTGTCTGTCGGGCAAAATAAGGATGACTTAATTGTCCTTCTTAATCCGGAAATCATTTACACAGAAGGAAAAGATTTCATGGATGAAGGATGTCTGTCCGTCCCAGGAATAAATGAAAAGGTAACCCGGCCTTTTCAAGTTGTCTGCAAAGGAATCGATCTGGAAGGACAGGAGCAGACGATTGAAGGAGAAGGACTTTTGGCCCGGGTTTTATGTCATGAAGTCGATCATCTAAACGGGGTGCTTTTTATTGACCATTTATCCCCCTTGAAGAAAAAATTGATCAGAAAAAAACTAAAACAGAACAAGGAATGACTAAATCAACATGAATATCGTCTTTTTCGGGAGTCCTCAGACTGCCGTATTATCTTTGGAATCTTTAATAGAGCAGGGGCATAACATCAAACTGGTCATAACACAGCCTGACCGGCCTTCCGGACGTGGCCGGGAAGAAGCTTCCCCTCCTGTTTTGAATTATGCACGTAATGCAGGAATACCGGTCATTCAGCCGCCCAAAATACGTAAAGACAAACAAACCTTTGGTTTACTAACAAAAATCTCTCCCGACCTTAATGTCGTTGTAGCCTATGGACAAATTATTCCTTCGGAAATAATCTATTTACCTCCGCATAATACCATCAATGTCCATTTTTCCCTGCTGCCTAAATACAGAGGGGCCTCTCCTGTGCAATGGGCCCTGCGGGCAGGTGAAAAAAAAACGGGAATAACTATATTTGAACTGAATGAAAGAATGGATGAGGGCCCTATCCTTTCTCAAAAAATTATCCCTATTCATCCCGGAGAAAACGCCGGAGAGCTGCAGCAGCGACTAGCCCGTATTGGTGCTGAGTTTTTAGGCGAGACCATTTCTAGGATTCATGAACTGACTCCCAATGAGCAAAACCATGCGGAAGCAACATATGCCCCGCTGATAAAAAAGAAGGACGGCCGGATTAACTGGACCCAAACAGCAGCTCAAATAGACCGCTTGGTAAGGGCCTTTACCCCTTGGCCGTCGGCCTTCACTTTTTTTGGTGGAAAACGCCTCAAAGTTCTCAGTGGAAATGCTGTTGATTTGACCGCTATTGAATCTTCAGTTGCTGGGGCCGGAGAAATAGCAGCCGTTGCAAAACCGGGCATAACCGTTGCCTGCGGCGGCGGCACCGCTTACCGTATAAAAGAAATTCATCCCGAAAACAAAAAACCCATGACCGCCTACGCTTATTCAATCGGTACGGAAATACAACCCGGCAAAAAGTTTGAGTAGCGACTGTCAGATAAAAAAAAGCAAACGACCCTGAACTATTCATAAGAATATTGCGGTATTTTTGCAATTTCTTTTTTATCAGCGATTAAGATGATTTTAATTGAAAATTCAATTGGTATGTTCCTCAGGACGGCAATAAATTAACGTATTGTTGTCGTCTGCGGTGATCTTTATCCGTGAATAATTCAGGTTAAGTAAGAAAGCAGGCTATTTTCGAACTAATAAATCAGATTAATTGTCAAGGATGTAATACCAGGGGTTCAGGGCCTTGTTGTTCAGATGGACCTCGTAATGTACATGGGGGCCCCGTGCACGCCCTGTCATGCCCACAAGCCCGATAGTATCTCCTCTTTTAACCTTATGCCCCTGTTTTACAAGAAACTTGCTTAAATGGCAATATATCGTTGTATAACCGGTTTTTGGGTGGCTTATTTTTACGGTTCTGCCCCCGGTCTTATCCTGCGAAGTCTTAATAACCACACCATCCGCCGTCGCAAAAATAGGATTTCCGCTCTGTGTTGCGATATCCACCCCGGAATGAAAAGCCCGTTTCCCAGTGAATGGATCATTCCGGTATCCATAAGGCGACGACCAATATCCCTGCGTCGGCGCGATGCTGGGAGTTTGAGCCAGCTCGACAGCTTGGTCGCTAAAATGAGAATTTAAAAGTCTGAAATTTTGCTCCAAGCCCTGAGCTTGAATTCCAAGATTTTGCAATTGTCCCAGATCAGAGTTTGGATTGACAGAGCCGAAATACTGACCTCCTCCGATACCAGGACGATCATGCATGATTTCATCCGATTTCAATCCGGCGATAATATTCAATTTTTCCCGGTATGTTTCAAATTCACTTATTTTCTTATTGAGGTCATCGATCGAATCCCGGTATTTTTCTAAAGTTGTATTTTTTTGTTCAAAATCAGCCTGCAGGTTTATGTATTTAGCGCGGGTGCCCCGCATCATAAAATAATCCACCATAAAAACAGTGAGGATAATAAAAATTCCGGCGGTGATCCCGGCAGTGAATTTAAATTTATTTTTGGATATCGAATAGGTCCGATGTTTCCCTTGTCTATGGGGTATAACTATGATAGATAGAAATTTTTCTTTCATTACTTTTTAATTTTTATCAAAAACATAACCAGGTGTCAAGGTTTTTTAACATGATCCTTCACCCAATTGACGATATCCAGAGTTGATGATCCCGTTGAAAATATTTTTTTTATCCCGATGTCTTCCAGACTTGTTCTGTCTTTTTCCGGAATAATCCCACCGGCAATGACCGGAATATCCTCAGCCCCCTTTTCATTGAGAAGCTTCATTATACGGGGAAACAAGACATTGTGGGCCCCGGATAATATACTCAGGCCGATCACATCAACGTCTTCCTGAACCGCAGCGCTGACTATTTCTTCCGGGGTTCGTCTCAATCCGGTATATATCACTTCAAATCCGGCATCACGAAGTGCACGGCAAATTACTTTTGCACCGCGGTCATGGCCGTCCAATCCCGGTTTGGCGACTAAGACTCTTACCGTTTTTTCAGGCATGTCATCCTCCCTCAATCGAGCTGTCAATATGTTATGGGCTCCTGGTAACGTCCAAAAATATCCACCAGCGATTCCATGATTTCACCCAGGGTTGCATAACTTTTAACACATTGAATTAAATAAGGCATTAAATTTTTTTCATCGCGGGCTGCATTCTGTAAATCTTTTAATTGATTTCTGACTACCGTATTATTCCTGCGGCTGCGAATCTCTTCAAGCCGCGACAATTGATGTTCGGCTACCTTATCTTCTATTTCAAGTAAACGTATCGGTTCATGTTCTGATTGAAATGCATTCATCCCTACAATAATTTTCTCTTTTTTTTCCAGTGCCTTTTGATACCAATAGGCGCTGTCAGCAATTTCTTTTTGGGGAAATCCCATTTCAATCGCCTTCACCATTCCCCCCATCTCATCTATTTTTTTTATATAATCCATTGCGCCCTGTTCCATTTCATCCGTCATTTTTTCTATCATATAAGCTCCTCCCAACGGATCAATGCTGTGGGATACACCGCTTTCATGAGCGAGAATCTGCTGCGTCCGGAGGGCGATGGTGACAGCTTCTTCAGAAGGGAGCGCATATGTCTCATCCAGCGAATTCGTGTGCAGGGACTGGGTGCCGCCGAGCACAGCGGCTAGGGCCTGAACAGCCACTCTGACAACATTATTATGCGGCTGCTGTGCCATTAAAGATACGCCCGATGTCTGAGTATGGAAACGCAGCAGCTGGGACCGGAAGCTATTACTGCCGAACCTTTCCTTGATTATTTTTGCCCAAAGCCGCCGGGCAGCCCGGAATTTAGCGATTTCCTCAAAAAAATCATTATGTGAATTAAAGAAGAATGAGAGTCTCGGCGCAAATTCATCCAGGTTCAAACCCCTTTCAAGCGCCCATTCTACGTATTCAATGCCATCCCTGACAGTAAAAGCCAGCTCCTGTAAAGCAGTCGACCCGGCTTCCCGGATATGGTATCCGGAAATGGAAATGGTATTCCACCTCGGCACTTCTTTGGATCCGAACTCAAATGTATCCACAATCAGCTTCATGGAAGGAGCCGGAGGAAAAACGAATGTTTTTTGAGCAATATATTCCTTTAATATATCATTTTGAATCGTACCGGAAATCGCGTTTGGAGAAACGCCTTGTTTCTCCGCTACGGCTATATACATTGCCCAAAGTACGGCTGCCGGGGGGTTTATGGTCATGGAGGTGGTGATTTTATCCAGGGAAATTCCGTCAAATAAAATTTCCATGTCCGCCAATGAATCAATGGCGACCCCGCATTTTCCTATTTCTCCGACAGCCAAAGGATGGTCTGAATCCACTCCCATAAGAGTAGGAAGATGAAAGGCGACGCTTAACCCGGTTTGTCCTTGCCTGAGAAGATATTTATACCGCTTATTGGTATCTTCAGCAGACCCGAATCCGGAGAATTGGCGCATGGTCCACATTCTTCCATTATACATAGTGGGATGTATTCCCCGTGTATACGGATATTCACCCGGGAAGCCGCATTTTTCCCGGTAGGACCAATCCGCAAGATCATCGGGGGTATAAAGGGGTTCCACCGGTTTACCGGAAACAGTGGTCTGCTTCTCTTTTTTTCCGGTTTTTCTCATGCGGGACTCGTATTTTTCCCTCCAGCGCAGGTAATCATTTTTCACGATTGATCATCTCCTTTTGCCTTGTAGTGGCCTATTAGTTCGAAAATGACCGCTCCGCTGTCATCCTGAGGAACGCAGCGGCATAAGGATCTTGTCTTGCTTCGTTTCTCAGAAGGGATGTGAATAGCAAATCGTGAATCGTTTGTGTAAGACAGCAATCTTCTTCACTGCGCTCAAATACTTTGAGTTTAAATAAAAATCTCTTTACTCCTGACTCTTTACTCTTTACCGCGAAGCGGCACCAGGTCCTTCTTACGGCCTGCTCTGCAGGCGTCAGGATGACATGCTGGTTCATTTTCATTGTTCTGGGTTTATTATACACATGATGAATTCATAAAATAATTGCGTTTTTTTTGCAATCTTTTTTTCATTAGCGATAAGCACGGTTTTTCGTAAAAGACCAAAAGGGAATTTACGGTTGTTTCTCGTACTCCAGTCCGAAATTTTTAAGCTTATGAAAGAAAAGATACCGGTAGATGGAATCCATATTCGGACTGATTTTTTTCTCATAAACCGAAAAATAAGTCTCCGGATCGGGCAGTTTTCCAAAAATAGCTGTAATTGCCGCCAGCTCCGCCGAACCCAAATAAACTTGAGCACCATCCCCTATCCGGTTATCAAAATTCCGGGTGGATGTCGACAAAACGGTTGTTTGCGGCCGCACCCTGGCTTGATTTCCCATACACAATGAACAGCCGGGGATCTCCGTCCGGGCCCCGACACCCGAATAGATGGAATAATACCCTTCTCTCTTGAGCTGGGCCCGGTCCATTTTTGTCGGTGGTGTCAACCATACCCTGGTCTTTAAATAATCTTGATTCTCAAATACTTTTCCGGCGGCTCGAAAATGACCGATATTCGTCATGCAGGAGCCGATAAAAACTTCATCAATGGAATTTCCCGCCACGTCCGAAAGCAGCTTGACATCATCCGGGTCATTCGGGCAGGCCAAAATCGGTTCTTTGATCTCAGACAAATCGATTTCAAGCATAGCGGTATATTCTACTTTTTCATCCCTTCGCAGAAGTTCAGGATTGTCAAGCCATTTCTGACAAGAATCGATTCTGTTTTTTAAGGCGTTCTCGTCTTTATACCCATTTTCAATCAGTGCCTGCATCAATGCCATATTGCTCTTAATGTATTCAATGACGCTTTCTTCACTTAATTCTATCGTTCCGCCCGCAGCCGACCGTTCTGCCGTAGCATCGGTTAATTCGAATGCCTGTTCCACTGTGATATCAGGAAGTCCTTCCATTTCGAGAATCCGGCCGTTGAAAATATTTTTTTTCCCTTCTTTCGCAACAGTAAGATAACCTTCCTGAATCGCAAAATAAGGAATAGCGTTAACAACATCCCGCAAAGTAATTCCGGGATTCAATTTTCCTTTGAATTTTACCAGAACTGACTCCGGCATATCCAACGGCATAAAACCCAATGCGCCCGCAAAAGCAACCAGGCCTGAACCGGCGGGAAAACTCAATCCCAGGGGAAAGCGGGTATGGGAATCACCGCCGGTTCCCATGGTATCCGGGACCAAAAGACGGTTAATCCAGGAATGGATGATCCCATCGCCCGGCCGTAATTCCAATCCTTTTCTTTCGACGATAAACTGAGCCAAGTCCCTGTGCATATTGACATCTGCAGGCTTTGGGTAAGCGGCGGTGTGACAGAATGACTGCATAAACATTTCCGTTTGGAATTCCAGGCAGGCAAGCTCTTTGAGTTCATCCGCTGTCATAGGCCCAGTTGTATCTTGAGAACCTACGGTCGACATTTTAGGGAGTACAGCTGAACCCGGCATGACTCCCCGCTTTCCGCAAGCTTTCCCGACAATTTTCTGAGCCAGAGAAAAAGGCTGATCTTTCACCGGCTCCGGATTTTCATGGCGGGTAAAAAAATCCGCCTCGGGTTTATCCAGCTGCTCTCTGGATTTTTCCGTAAGGGAACGGCCGATGATCAAAAACAGACGCCCCCCTGCGCGGAATTCATCTTTAAGTGTCCGGGGTGTTAAAGAAAATTGAGAAAGAACCTGGTTATCTTCTCCCCTGATTTCTCCTGAAACGGTGTCAATCGTTATGACCTGACCGTTATGAATTTTGGACACATCGCATATAAGCGGCAATCCTCCCGAATCCTCAACGGTATTGAAAAAGATGGGCGCAATTAAACCGCCCAAAACAATTCCTCCCTTGCGTTTATTAGGAATGTAGGGAATATCCTCTCCAATATGCCACATGAGCGAATTCGTGGCGGATTTTCGGGATGACCCGGTCCCAACCACATCTCCGACAAAAGCCACTTTAAATCCCTCTTCCCGAAAATTACGTATAGTCTCAATCCCATCCGGAAAACGGGTTTCTCCCATGGACAATGCATGCAGAGGGATATCCGGACGGCTCCAGGCATGCTTAGCCGGAGACAGGTCATCCGTATTGATTTCTCCATCCACTTTAAACGCTTTAACCGTTAAAACATCGGGAAGAACTGGCTTAGTTAGAAACCATTCTCCTTCCGCCCATGAATTTAAAATTTCCCGTGCATGCTGATTGCTTTGCGCTGATTCGACGATTTTATCATAAGCTCCGTAAACCAAAACAATGTGCTTCAAGGCGGCCTGTGCATTATGGGCCAATTCCGGATGCTCAAGGAGATCGATCAATGGGTCGACATTATATCCTCCCAACATTGTCCCGAGGTAAAAAACCGCCTCCTGCGGTGTCAAAGCCGGGCTTTGGATTTCCATCAGTGCAACCCTTTTCAGCCAGCCGGCCTTCACTTTTGCCGCCGGATCAACTCCCGGCGCAACCCGCTTCGTTAAAAGTTCGGTGTATATGCTTTTTTCCTGGGAAGACGGATTTTCTAAAACCCGGCACACTTCCGCAGTCTGTTCCGGATTTAACGGAAGCGGCGGAATTCCTGTTTTTTTTCGTTGTTCAGCATGTTTAAAATATGATTCCATCATTTTTCATTCTCCCATATTGAAAAAATCGTTTCCACATGGCAATGGGCATCGCAGTTTTTCACCCTTATGGCAGACTGGTTTTCACCGCATTTGCGGCAATCCCGGCCTGAGAATAATTCAGGTTAGAAAATCAAGACCAGAATTATATATATAACAAATAACATGCCAAATCAAACAAATGAAGTCATTCAAGCCGCTTTCGCTTTCAAAGCTTTCTTACTTAGCCTGACCTATTGCTTCAAAAACAGATAATCCGTGTTATCCAGAGGAGCGAAGCGGCGTAAGGATCTTAGACTGCATTGCCGGAGTAAAAAGTGAAAAGGTTAAAAATTGCAATCAAAAAATAAATGTGAAAATGAAAAACTTTCCATTTGATCTTTCAATAAAAATCATCTTAAACGCGACTAAAAAAGAAATTGTAAAAATATCGCAATTTTTTTATGAATAGTTCAGGTTGATTAACTCAGGAATTTCCCGTATTGTTGATTTTGTTTGGAAAAAATTATAAGATTTTGACTTAATTTGAATTATTCTATTTTACTGTAATGTTCATCCCGAATAATTCAAGTTAAATAATCATGGGAGGAATAAATATGGTTGATCAAGCCGCAATCGAAAAAGCCAAAGAACATTTAGGAAAAATTTTAGAGGAACAACTTCAACGTGTTGAAAAAATGAAAGAGCCGCAAGAATGGATTGACTACAAAACAGTCAAGCCCATTATTATCGGGATTCTTGGTGGAGACGGTATCGGGCCTTTCATAGCAGAGGAATCCAGGAAAATTTTAGAATTCCTGCTTAAGGAAGAATTAGAAACAGGAAAAGTGGAAATCCGGAATATTGAAGGACTGACCATCGAAAACCGCGCCCGTCATATGAAATCAATTCCTGACGACGTTTTGGATGAAATCAAAAAGTGTCATGTCACACTCAAGGGCCCGACCACAACACCCAGGAAGGGTGATGAATGGCCCAATATCGAAAGCTGCAATGTATCCATGCGGCGTTATCTTGATCTTTTCGCCAATGTGCGTCCGGTTAGGGTTCCGAAAGAAGGTATTGACTGGATGTTTTTCCGTGAAAATACTGAGGGCGCTTATGTTCTGGGCAGCCAGGGAATCAATGTCACGGACGACCTGGCTATGGACTTCAAAGTCATCACCGAACAAGGTGCAGAACGCATTATCCGGTTGGCTTTTGAGCACGCCAAAAAAAATAACATCAAAAAAGTGACCCTTGTTACCAAAGCCAATGTTGTGAAAACATCTGATGGAAAATTCCTGGACGTCGGCTACAGGATCGCAAAAGAATATCCTGAAATCGAATGTGATGACTGGTACATCGATATCATGACCGCAAAATTGGTTGATCCCAAACGAAGGACCCAGTTCAAAGTAATGGCGCTCCCCAATCTTTACGGCGATATATTGACGGATGAAGCCGCAGAATTCCAAGGCGGCGTTGGAACCGCCGGAAGCGCCAATATCGGCAAACAGTATGCCATGTTTGAAGCCATTCATGGGTCAGCTCCGCGAATGGTCAAGGAAGGACGAGCAAAATTTGCCGATCCGTGCAGCATGATCCGCGCGGCTGCGATGCTGATTGACCATATCGGTTATCCTGAAAGAAGTAAAAATCTGTCCATGGCTCTTGATATTTGTGGTACCTATGAAAAGAAATGCGTTCTGACCGGAAGAGATACCGGATGCACTGGAGCCGAATATGCAGAATATTTGATGGAAACCATGCAGGATCCCAACTTGAAAGGCAAGTGGGAAGGATATGTCAACCAGGAATAGGCTTAAATTAAGCATTCTGCAAATAGGCAGAGTGGATATATATCAATTTATTATTTTGGACAGGAGGACTAAATGAAACAAAAGATTAGTGTGATAGGTGCCGGACATGTGGGTGAAGTTACGGCTTTTAAAATCGCCGAAAAAGAATTGGCGGAAAATGTTGTGCTGCTGGATGTCATAGAAGACATGCCGATCGGCAAAGGTCTTGACTTGCGTGAGGGCGGCCCTGTCGGTCAATATGACAGCAAAATATTTGGAACCAATTCCTATGAAGATACGGCGGATTCCGATATCGTGGTTATCACCGCGGGCAAACCCCGCAAACCTGGAATGAGCCGGGATGAATTGGTTGACGCCAACTTTAATATCGTCAAACCCGTAACCGAAGAAGTCGTGAAAAATTCTCCTAATGCGATTTTGATTATTGTTTCCAATCCCCTGGATGCTATGGCCTATACTTCCTATAAAGTCAGCGGCTTCCCCAAACAGCGCGTAGTTGGTATGGCCGGTATTCTTGACACCACCCGTTACCGCGCTTTTCTATCTATGGAAACCGGTATTTCCGTTGAAAGCATCCAAGCTCTGGTCCTGGGAGGGCATGGCGACACGATGGTTCCCATTGCCCGCTACACCACTGTTTCCGGAATTCCGATCACAAAATTCATACCGGAAGAGCGCCTTCAGGAAATTATCCAGAGAACAGCCAAAGGCGGCGGAGAAATTGTTAAGTATCTGAAAACCGGAAGCGCGTATTATGCTCCGGCTCTCGCTGTCACGGAAATGGTTGAATCCATTGCCCTGAATAAAAACAAAATCCTCCCTTGCGCTGCATACTTGGAAGGTGAATACGGAATCAATGACCTCTATTTCGGAGTTCCGGTTAAGTTAGGCGCCAATGGCGTAGAAGAAATTGTGGAAATCGATTTAAACGATGAAGAAAAAGAAGCAATGAAGAAATCTGAAGCTGCCGTCCGGAATGTGATCGATATTTTGAAACTCTAAAATGGCGGAACATCACATTCAAACCCCGGTAAAGGATGAAGTCATTGAAAAGCTTCGTGCCGGTGATCAGCTCTATATCACCGGATATCTCTATACAGGGAGAGATTCCGCACATAAAAAACTCATAGAATTGGTTGAAGAAGGAGAAGAACTTCCCCTCGATGTTCAAGGACAGTTTATTTACTATGTCGGTCCTACTCCCGCACGGCCGGGTAAAAGCATCGGTTCGGCCGGTCCTACAACCAGCTACAGAATGGACTCCTTTGCCCCAACACTTTATAAGCTTGGATTGAAAGGTACAATTGGAAAAGGTTCCCGCAGTGCAGAAGTAAAAGAAGCCCTTCAAAAGTATAAGGCCGTTTATGTTGCAGCGGTTGGAGGTGCAGGTGCATTGATTTCCCAGAGCATCGAAGAAGCTGAAGTTATTGCTTACCCTGAGCTCGGCCCTGAAGCCATCCGAAGAGTTAAAGTCAAAGATTTTCCCTGCATTGTCATTAATGATATGTACGGCGGTGATCTCTACGAAGAAGGCAAAAAGGAATATCAGCGTTAAAAGACTTATTGTTTTTAACGGGAACCGGGACAACACCATTGTTTTCCCGGTTCCTGATACTTTCATTGCCGGAAATAGGTAACTTGTACACAAATACGATTGTTCAGCCTGAATTATTCACAATCCAGTAATTCCCGCAGAGTTGCAAAAACACCGCAATTATTTCATGGATAGTCCAGGCTAAGCAATGAATCAGGTTAGATAATCTTAACAAAGGGGAAATAATATGAAAATTCATGAATTCCAAGCCAAACAAATTCTCAGCAAATTCGGTGTTCGAATTCCCCGCGGAGAAGTGGCTGAGACACCAGAACAAGTTCTTGAAATTGCAAAAAGAATCGGGCCGAAGGTGGTGGTCAAGGCTCAAATCCATGCGGGCGGCCGGGGTAAAGGCGGCGGAGTCAAACTTGCGAAAAACCCGGAGGAGGCCCGAACTTTAGCATCCGATATCATTGGAATGAACCTCGTGACTCATCAGACCGGTCCGGAAGGAAAATTAGTGAGGCGGGTGCTGGTGGAAGAAGCCCTTGACATCGAAAGGGAGCTCTATCTCGGAATCGTGATCGACCGCGCCACAGAATCGCCGGTTATCATGGCCTCTTCCGAAGGTGGAGTTGAAATTGAAAAAGTCGCAGCCGAAACCCCGGAACTTATTTTCAAGGAATATGTAAATACAGCAACAGGACTACTCGGCTTTCAGGCCCGGAAACTCGCCTTTAAACTGGGCTTGAGCGGCAGCACACTCAAACAGGGTGTCAAGTTTTTCATGGCGCTTTATAAGGCTTTTCAATCCAGTGATGCCTCTTTAGCTGAAATCAACCCCCTTCTCATCACCAAACAAGGGGATGTGTTAGCTCTTGACGCCAAAATGAACTTTGATGACAATGCTCTTAAGCGCCATCCTGAAATCGCAGAAATGCGGGATTTAACTGAAGAAGAGCCCCTGGAAGTGGAAGCCTCCAAATATGACCTGAATTATATCAAGCTTGATGGTAATGTCGGATGCATGGTCAACGGCGCCGGACTGGCTATGGCAACCATGGATATTATAATGCATCATGGCGGCAGCCCGGCTAATTTTCTTGATGTCGGCGGCGGTGTAAATGAAGAAGCCGTAAAAAATGCTTTTCGCATCCTTGTATCGGATGAAGACGTGAAAGCCGCATTGATAAATATTTTCGGAGGCATTGTCCGCTGTGATTTAGTCGCCGGCGGAATAGTCAACGCAGCTCGGGATCTCAATCTCAATATTCCCATGGTGGTTCGCTTGGAAGGGACAAATGTTGAGCAGGGAAAAAAAATCCTGAAAGAGTCCGGACTGGATTTTCAATCTGCATCCAGTATGAAAGAGGCGGCTGAAAAAGTCGTTCCCCTAGCTAAATCATGATAAGGAGTCAACTATGAGCATTTTGATAGATGAAAAAACCCGGGTAGCTGTTCAAGGGATAACTGGTTCTGAAGGGACTTTCCATACCCAGAAAATGCAGGAGTATGGAACTAAAGTCGTTGCAGGTGTTACTCCTGGAAAAGGAGGCCAAAATCACTTGAATGTTCCTGTCTATAACACTGTTGAAGAAGCCGTAAAGCAAGAAGGTGCAAATGTCTCCGCGATTTTTGTTCCGCCTTTTTTCGCTGCTGACGCCATAATGGAATCCGCTGATGCCGGTGTTGACTTGGTGGTGTGTATAACCGAAGGAATTCCCACCTTTGATATGATTAAAGTCAAGCAGTTCCTCAAGACAAAAAAGACCCATCTCATAGGTCCTAATACCCCCGGAATCATATCCCCGGGTAAATGCAAAATCGGAATTATGCCCGGCCATATCCACACCCAGGGATCGATCGGAATTATTTCCAGATCCGGGACTTTAACGTATGAAGCGGTTCAACAGGTATCTGAAGCCGGTTTCGGCCAATCCACGGCTATTGGAATCGGAGGCGATCCGATTATCGGGTTAAAATATATTGATCTTCTAGATATGTTTAAACACGATGAAAATACCGAGGCAATTGTTCTTATCGGAGAAATCGGAGGCAGTGCGGAAGAAGAAGCCGCGGAATATATCAAAAAAGAATTTCCCAAACCTGTTGTCAGCTTCATCGCCGGGCAAACGGCTCCTCCCGGACGAAGAATGGGACACGCCGGAGCCATTATCGCAGGCGGCAAAGGGACTGCAGAAGACAAAATGAATGCACTGAAATCCGCTGGAGTCCTGGTTGCTGAATCTCCATCTGAAATGGGAGCAAAAATAAAACAAGCCCTTTCCTGAATAAATGCAGATAATTCATTAAGCGGCATTTAAGACCAGCTTGATTCGTTCACGTTCATCTCCCTTGACGTGTTATTGCATGTGGAAACCCCCAATGTCTTTCAGGGGAGCGCAGCGTCTGCGCGGAGTTTTTAGCGTCACTGCTCGCTGCGCTCGCGTTTATCGCTTTCTTAGCATTCTTTGAGTAAAGGGCATGATCTTCTCAGAATTAAAGCGGAGTATAGTGCTGCAATGTCTCAAAAGCTAAAAGCGGATTTTCATACACACTCAGCAGAAGACTCTAAAGATATTATTCAATATGATGCCTACAGGCTGATTGATAGGGCCGCCGAATTGAATTTTGATGTTTTATCCATAACCAATCATGACACAATAACATATAACCGCAAACTTGCTGTTTATGCAGAAAAACGTGATATTATTCTTATTCCCGGAATAGAAGCCACCCTTTCAAAAAAACATGTAGTCATTTTAAACCCTTTGTTTTCCAATAACAATCTCCCCTCCAGACTGGCGGACCTCCCTGATATCAAATACGAACAAAGCTTGATCCTGGCTCCCCATCCATTTTATCCTCAATCCTGTTCTCTGAGAGATGATTTTTTGCCTTTAATCAGCTGTTTCGATGCCGTTGAATTTTCCCATTTTTACCATACAAAAATAAACTTCAACAAAAAGGCTGTATTTGCAGCCCGATGTTTCGGCTTGTCTCTGATCGGAACTTCGGACTGTCATTTCATTTGGGAATTGGGAACAACCTACTCTTTGGTTGAAGCGGAAAAATCAATCCCGTCTATCCTCAACGCGGTCAAATCCGGAAAACTTCAGATCGCCACCCGGCCTCTTTCTTCACTGAGTATTGGCCGTTCACTTTTAAATGTCGCCGGAATGCGTGCGCGGATGGGTTTCAGGAGCCTGGTTAATTCCATCTCTTAACAGGACGTAATTTTGATTTCTCTATTGGTTATTTTTTCCTTCTGTTATTATTCGATGGATTTCAATTGGAGCTAACCCATATTTTTTGACCACGCTTTCGATTGAAATTTGTGCGTTTTCCAGCTTATATCCGGCTTTTTGCATCCTGTTCAAGGCCGTTTGAATGCCGGTCTCTGATTCCCGGGCAAATTCTTCAAATGTCATGCGTTCGGCATGCGACGCAATCGGATTACTTGTTCCTCCAGGCCAGGACTTCTTAATGGTATCGCCCAAATCGATAACAGCCTGGAAAGGAGGCCAATTCATAAGGATGCCGGTTGTCATGGCTAAGCACAGCAGCAAGGACACCATCAATTCTCTGCGCATTTTTACTCCATCACGGACTTTTCTTTTAATATAAAACGTGATGGGTTTCCAATTATTAATTATATGAAAAACAGCGAAGATTAAAAATACATATCCGAATATGGTATGAATTTCTACCCAGTCAGAATGATTCAAGCCCCACAAGTTCCAACTGGTCCATCGCGAAATGCGCCCCTGCGGAATAATATATAAGACCAGGCCGGATACTGTTTCGATAATAAAAGACCAGAAAATTGAAAGAGATATAAATCCCCGGCCGGAGAATTTTTTTTTCATCGTTGACTCCTTCTCTCTTGATAAACCATCTTTCAGCTGAACTTGAACTTCCACTAATTTTTCCAGCCGGACATATCCATCTCGTTTAAATGAGCCAGGACAGATGAAGTATGGAAATATTATTGCTTTTTATTCTTCCTCGCTAGGGCGAATACGTCCTTCTTTGATGGAATCTTCAATTATTTTTTTCTGCAGCTGAACGGGAACTTCTTCATAATGAGACATTTCCATTGAAAAAGAACCTCTTCCCCCTGTAATGGAAGTCAAGGTCGGTTCAAAGTCCAACATTTCCGCCATCGGGACTTGCGCTTTAATAATCCGGAGGCTTCCTTTTTGTTCCATGCCTTGCACTTTTCCTCGTCTTCCGTTCAGATTACCCATAATGTCGCCCATATATGCTTCTGGTGTATAGACTTCAAGATTCATCATGGGTTCCATAATAGTGGGTTTTGCCGCTTTAATTCCTTTTTTAAAAGCCATTGAGGCCGCGATTTTAAAAGCGATATCCGAAGAGTCCACATCATGATAAGAGCCGTCATAAAGAATGGCCTTGAAGTCCACTGTCGGATAACCCGCGATAATACCTTTATGCCTGGATTCCTGAATCCCCTTTTCAACTGAAGGGATGTAATTTTTTGGAATAGCTCCTCCAAAAACCTTGTTTTCGAATTCAAAATCACGACCGCGGGGAAGCGGTTCGAATTTAACATGCACATCCCCGTATTGCCCGCGCCCTCCCGTCTGTTTTTTGTATCTGCCTTGTACATCGGAACGCCCCTTGATGGTTTCCTTATAGGATATTTTCGGAGGCTTAAGGTCAACATCTACATTGAAGCGTTTTTTAAGCCGATTTGTCACCACCTCGACATGCAGCTGCCCATTTCCGGAAATGATCAATTCCTTGGTGTCTGTATCTCTGGCAATGACAGCTGTGGGATCTTCATCCCGGATGCGGTGAACCGCCTGCGATATACGATCTTCATCAGCACGGGTTTTCGGTTCGATGGCGAATGAAATAGAAGGTTCGGGAAACTTTATGCTTGGAAACTTCACGATTTTTGAAGGATCACAAAGTGTATCTCCTGTGGATGTTTCCTTTAATTTAGCTGTGGCGATAATATCACCGGCGGTGGCTTGCTCGATATCTTCCTGTTCTTTTCCCTGAAGAACAAATAAACCGCCAAATTTTTCAGAGACATCTTTATTGCTGTTTTTTACAGCAGCATCTCCGGTTATTTTTCCGGACAAGACCCGCATAATGGAAATGCGTCCTGTGTAGGGATCGGAAATGGTCTTGAAAACCAAAGCTGAAAATGGTTCGTCTGGAGAAAGAATGACGTCTCCGTCTTCAGCCTGAACTTTGCCCCTTTGGACGGGATTCGGCAAAACACTTATAATTCCGTCTAAAATTTGCTGGGCCCCTATGTTTTTTTCAGCTGAAACCACGAAAATTGGAAACAATTGCCGGCTTAAGACGCTCTTTTTAAAGCCTTCTATCATTTCTTCTGCTGAAAGCTCTCCCTTTTCAAAATATTTTTCCATCAAGGCTTCATCATTTTCAGCGATCATTTCCGTTAATTCATCAATTCTTTTTTGAGCATCCTTTTTTATCTCATCCGGGATATCCGTTTCTTTGTATTTCCCGTTTCCCTCTGTTTCATACATATAGGCTTTCTTGTTGATGAGATCGACCACTCCTTGGAAATTTTCTTCTTTACCGATGGGAATTTGGACCGGTACGGCTTCCCGGCCGAAAAATTCCTGTATCCCTTCAACGGATTTTTCGAAATCAGTGTTTTCTCTGTCAATTTTATTCACGGCAAAAACAAGAGGAAGATTTAATTTTTCCAGCATACCCCAACTTTTTTCCGTTCCCACTTCCACCCCTGAAGCAGCACTGATCATAAGAATTCCGGCATCGACAGCACGAAGACCGGCCTGAGCGTCCCAGAGGAAATTTGTATATCCTGGAGAGTCTACAATGTTGATTTTGTGGTCTTTCCATTCAAAATGACACACTGCAGAATTAATGGAAATTTTTCTTTCTATTTCATCAGGATCATAATCGGTTATAGTATTTCCCTTATCAACACTGGTTAATCGGTTGGTGACTCCGGCGTCGAATAAAAAAGCCGCTGTTAATGTCGTTTTTCCGCAAGATCCGTGTCCTAATAATGAGATGTTTCTGATCTTTTCCACTGAATATTGTTTCATATTTTAATGGCCTCCATTCAATAAGGTTGTTCACATTGCTTTTCTTTTCATCGCAATAAGCTATAATACACTATATAAATGCTTTGACTCAAGATATTCATCAGAATTATTCAGAATAATTAATCTGTCTTGCCCAATTAGTTCAAAAACGACGGGACGGCTGCCTTCCTGAGGAGGGCAGCGATGCAAGGATATGGTCCTGCGTAGAGGAACCCATGCCCGCTAGCCCTCTATACGGGCCGGCTTGGACAGGTCCATTATCCATTGCAGCCGTTCATGATGAGACTTTCCTCTTTGGAGGTGAATTATATGACTTAAGTTATTAAACTGACTTATTCAGGCTGCAATGAATCCAGGTATTCTTTCAGGTCTTCAGGAAGCGGAGCGGAAAAATCCATCCTCACTCCAGTAACCGGATGAGCGAATGCAATAGACGACGCATGGAGAAAAAGACGCGGAGCGCGGGACGTATCCTTTTTTCTCCCATATCGATTATCTCCGACTAAGGGGTGGCCTGCTGTCGCAAAATGGACCCGAATTTGATGAGTGCGGCCGGTAATGGGCTTAATATTCAGAAGACTGCATTTTTCAAATCTTTTTTTTACCCAATAAAAGGTATGGGCAACCCGGGGTTTAGCTGTTTTAACGGACATGCGGGTTCCGTTTCGAATGTGGCGGCCGATCGGCCAAGTCAATTCTCCCTCCGGCTCCGACATATGACCCCAAACTAAACCGATATAATTTTTATCGACTTTTCTCTGCTTGAATTGCCGCTTTAGATAATGATATGCATTATGATTCCTGGCAGCAACAATGACACCCGAGGTTTCTTTGTCCAGCCGGTGTACAATCCCGGGCCGGTTTTCAGTCCCGACATCCTGCAATTCAGGAAAATGATATAACAGCGCATTTGCAAGAGTTTGAGAGGGATTCCCGGCTCCTGGATGGATGACCATTCCAGCCTGCTTATTGATCACGAGAATGGAAAAGTCTTGATAGATTATTTTTATGGGAATATCCTGAGGAAAAAGCAGGCTGGCAGGTTTTTCCTCAGGATAGGTGATAATGACCTGCTCTCCGGTACTGAGTTTATAGCTGGGCTTGACGGGCTTTCCTTCAACCGTCACATGTCCTGAATCAATCAAGTTTTGGATTTTCGAACGGCTGAGTCCGGATATCTTTTGAGCCAAAACCACATCCAGTCTTTGGCCCGATTCCGATTCAATCCGAAATTGTTTTTTCTGCACGTTTCTTAAAAATAAACAATAAAATCACTCCGGCAATCAATCCTGCAATAGCAAATAACTGCGGGTAAGAGATGCTGAGATAGGGAGATGGATTTTGAATTAAATAGACCTTGTCCGGATGATCACCGCGAAAAAATTCCGTAAAGTAGCGTATGATTGAATAATTGACAATATAGAAACTGAAGACCAATCCATCAAAGCGTTTCTTTTTTAACAAGGCAAAAAGGACCAGAAAATTAAGAAAATTCAATCCGGCTTCATAAAGCTGGACTGGATGAAGCTCAGTTCCAAGCGGAATGCCTGTCAGGTTATGCGCGTATTCACTGTTGAAGGAGACCCCAAGCGGAGAGGCACAGGAGCGCCCGTAACAACAGCCGGCACTGAAACACCCGATTCGTCCGAATCCATGCCCCAAAGCCAGCGCCGGAACGATCAAATCAGCGGTTTTCCAGGTAGGCATTCTATGCCTTCTTAGATACCATAGGGCAAAAAGAATACCGGCTGCCAGCCCACCCTGAAAGACTCCGCCGGATCTGGCCAAGCTCAGTAACTCAGCAGGATTATGAGTATAATAAGAAAAATTTCCAAACAGAAGGACAAGCTTAGCTCCAATCAGCGATACTATTATGGCATAGAAAGCCAGATCGATAATTTTTTGCGGGAAAAGTCCATGTTTTTGAGATTGGACATATAAAAACCATAAACCTGCAACCACACCTAAAGCCATCATAAATCCATAGGTGTGAATAGTGATCGGACCGATTTCAATCAGCACAGGGAACATTGGTGAGCTCCTTTCTTAAAAAATACAAAATATATCAGCAATCCCGCCCCAATGGTTATACAGGAATCAGCAACATTAAAATTCGGCCAATGGTAACCTTGAATATAAAAATCCAAAAAATCGATGACATAACCCCGGAATATTCTGTCAAGTAAATTGCCGACAGCACCTGCAAGCACCAGAGAAAGAGTCATTTTCATTGCTGTTTGTTTGGGAGGGATTTTAACGAAAGCCGCGACGACTACAATCAGAGCCGCCAAAGAAGCTAGAGTTAAGACCAGGTGCACCGGTGAACCGTCACTTCGATTAAAAAAACCGAATACAGCCCCCCGGTTATGCACATGGGTCAAATTGAAAAATCCTGGAATAACCTGCCGGACGCCTCCTTGAGGAATAGATCCATTGATTAAGGCCTTAGTAACCTGATCGAATAGGATCAATCCGCTGATAAAAGCGAGATAAGGCCAAGTATTCTTCATGATTTTAAACCCTTAACCACTTGATCGCATCGTTCACAAAATTCCGGATACTCACTGCTTTTTCCCACCGAAGGAGAATAATTCCAGCATCGCTGGCATTTGGCCCATCGAACACGGCGGATTTCAGCGGAAACACCCTCATCTTGTCCCCGCGTTAACTCAACTTCTGAAACAATAAATAAAGCGGGCAGTTCTTTTTCATATTCCTCCAATAAAGAATAATCCGCACCGGACGCTTTCAGCTCTACTTTTGCTTCGAGAGAATTCCCTATGGTTTTGGCTTCACGGGCATCTTCTAAAGATTTCAATACTGTTTCCCTGAGCTCAGCCAGATGCTCCCATTTTTGGAAAATGATTTCTTCCATCCATTTTTCTTTGAACTCAATAAATTCTCCCAGGTGAACAGATTCAGTTTTTTCCCTATGTTCGGGCAGATTCTCCCATGCTTCTTCCGTGGTAAACGGCAAAATAGGAGACATCAATATCAGAGTTGTCCGCAAAAGCTGAAACAAAGCTGTTTGGGCTGATCTCCTCAGATTTGAATCCGGAGAGGAACAATACAGCCTGTCTTTTAAAACATCCAAATAAAAAGAACTCAAAGTGACCGTGAAAAAATTATATACCGTATGAAAAACCACATGATACTCAAATTTTTTGTAAGCACTGATGATTTTTTGGTTCAGCCGTGTGCATTTTTCCATTATCCAGATATCAAACGGTTCCATTGAATCCGCTGAAACTTGATCCTGATCGGGATTGAAATCATGAAGATTTCCGATTATGAAACGCCAGGTGTTACGGATCTTACGGTATGCTTCAACAAGCCGCTGGAGAATTTCATCTCCAAACCGCGCGTCTTCCTTGAAATTAAGCATGGCAACCCAAAGGCGAAGAATCTCGGCACCGTTGTTTTTAATGATTTCTCCCGGTTCGATGAAATTCCCAAGGGATTTAGACATTCCCCTCCCCTTTTCATCCAAAACAAAACCATGTGTAATACATGTCTTATACGGTGAATCCCCTTTAACCGCCACGCCGATAAGAAGCGAGCTGTTAAACCAGCCCCGGTATTGATCATGGCCTTCAATATAAATATCAGCAGGCCAGGTTAAGTCTTTATGCCTGTCTAAGACATTGTGGCTGGCTCCGGATTCAAACCAGACATCGAGAATATTGTTTTCCTTCTCAAAATCATCAGCACCGCATTCAGGACAAGTTGTATTTGGAGGCAGGAGCTCAGCCGGCTCCTTAATGAACCAGGCGTCCGCTCCTTCCTGAGAAAAAATATCTGCAATATACAGAGCTATTCTATGGCCGGCCAACACATGTCCGCAATTTCGGCACAAAAAAGCCGGAATCGGCACTCCCCAGGACCTTTGTCTGGAAATACACCAATCCGGACGGCCTTCCAGCATTTTAGATATTCGCTGTTCCCCCCAATACGGAATCCAATTGACTTTTCTGGCCGCTTCCAGAGCCCGCAAACGAAAATCATTGTTATCCATTGAAATAAACCATTGGGATGTCGCGCGGAAAATTACGGGACTTTTGCATCTCCAGCAGTGGGGGTAGGAATGTTCAATGTCTTTTGTCTGTATGAGAAAATTATCCTTTTGCAAATCTCGAATAATTGCCGGATTGGCTTTGAACACATTCATGCCGCCATACTTAACCACTTCCTCGGTAAAACACCCCTTTGCATCCACTGGAGTATAAATGTCTAAACCGTATTTCATTCCGGTCAGATAGTCCTCCTGGCCATGCCCTGGCGCAGTATGAACACATCCGGTTCCCTGGTCAAGCGTCACATAATCTGCCAAAACCAATGCTGACTCCCTGTCAATGAAAGGATGCTTTGCCTTCAAACCCTCCATTTCTTTTCCCTGAAAAGTCACCAAAATCTTCGAACTGCTTAAACCCATTTCTTCCTTGATGAGAGGGATCAGACGCTTGGCTGCGATAAAGACACCGTCTTCGGTCTCGACTGCGGAATATTCATGGTCAGGATGAAATGCAATCGCCAAATTCGCCGGCAATGTCCACGGGGTTGTCGTCCAAATCAGGATATAGAGATCTTTCCCTTTCAATTGGGGAAATTTTCCGGACAAATCCGAAATCAAAGGAAACTTGACATAGATTGAAGGAGACAAACGGTTTTTATATTCGATTTCCGCTTCGGCTAAAGCGGTCTCACAATGCGTACACCAATAGACCGGCTTCTTTCCCTTGTAAACTTGGCCTTTTTCGAAAAACGCCCCCAAATGACGGATAATGTCGCCTTCATATCCGGGATTTAAGGTTAAGTACGGATGCTCCCAAGTGCCGAAAACCCCCAGCCTCTTGAATTGCTCTCTCTGTATATCAACAAAACTCAGGGCGTAACGACGGCATTCCCCTCTGAATTCGATGATACGCATATCTTTCTTTTTAGCCCCCAGCTGTTGGTCAACTTTAATCTCAATGGGAAGGCCGTGGCAGTCCCATCCCGGCACATAAGGAGCCAGATATCCTTCCAGGGTTTTTGATTTTATTATGAAATCCTTTAGAATTTTATTCAGCGCGGTTCCAAGGTGAATATTGCCGTTAGCGTAAGGAGGACCATCGTGAAGCACAAATACAGGACTGTTTTTTCGGTTTTCTAATATTCTGCCGTATAGATTATTTTCATTCCATTTTTTTATAATTTCCGGTTCTTTCTGCGCAAGCTTAGCCTTCATGGAAAAGGAAGTTTTCGGCAAATTAAGTGTTTCTTTGATCATGTTCTTGTCAGCCATTCTTGTCTCCGCTTCTAAAAGTCCAAAATATAATTTTCAGCTATTATAAAGGATGTTATAAAAAACACAAAATAATAATCATTCGGTTTTTCATTTCTTTATATAATGTGCTCCCCGGCTGACCGGATTGTTTAACGCTGCGTTGGTAATCAACATAGCGGTTTGAATGCCGTGCTTGAGCCCAACAACCTTATCATCCATCCGGGCTTCTTTATAAAATTTTTGGATCCGGTGATTCAAGTAATCAAGATCTGCGCGCGCCCGGTCCAAACGTTTCATAGTCCGGATAATGCCGGCATAGTTCCACATGGTGTTGCGGATAGTCAGCCAGTCTTGATTGATCAGGGCCGGATCAATTTCCTCTCCCTCTTCAGGATAATACCATTCATGAATATCTTTGGGATCATATGAAAGACTGGTATTAAAATGAGAAACTATGTGCTGAGCTGCCCGGGTTCCCCACACCAAGCCTTCTAAAAGAGAAGTGGAAGCCAGGCGATTGGCTCCGTGCACACCCGCACATGCCGTCTCTCCAACCGCATACAGAGACTTTAAAGTGGTTTGCCCAAAAGTATCCACTAAAACTCCTCCGCAACAGTAATGAGCCGCAGGCACCACGGGAATGGGTTCGCGGGTAATGTCGATTCCATACTGCATACATGTTTTGTAAATATTTGGAAATCGCTTTTTTATGTCAATGTCCGTATAAGAAGCCAAATCCAGCTCCACATAGTTGGAATTGCTGTTAATCATCTCTTCATAAATCGCACGTGTGACCTCATCTCGGGGAGCCATTTCTTTCTGCCCGTTATAGTCCTTCAAAAACAGGCGGCCATCTTTCGTCTTCAGACGCGCTCCTTCCCCCCGCACCGTTTCGGATATTAAAAAAGATTCCGCATCCCTATGAAAGAGCGAAGTAGGATGGAACTGAATATATTCCATATTTATGATAACGGCTCCCGCCCGGTAAGCCATGGCGTATCCGTCTCCAATTGATCCTGCAGGATTGGATGTGTACAAGTAAATCCGCCCGCATCCTCCTGTCCCCAGCACTGTGTACGGAGCAACAATTGTCTTGACCTCCCGGGTCTGGTTATCCAAAACATAGGCACCGATACAGCGAGGCTCCTTGTAAAACAATCGTGGATTTTTCGCATGATGCGGAACAGTCAGCAGATCCACCACGGTATGCCCGGCTAGAAAAATCACGTTGGAATACGTCTTTAACTTCTCAATAAATTTTTCTTCAATAGTGCGTCCGGTCGTATCTTTAACATGCAGAATACGGCGGCGGGAATGAGCGGCTTCCTGGGCATAGTCGAGTTCATCCGGGGATGTGCGGGTAAAGGGAATATTCAATGCACTGATTAGGATCTTATCCACTAACTTTTTTCCTTCCATGGATAAAACCTTGACAGCATCCGGATTATTTATGCCGTCTCCGGTTTCTATGATATCTTTCATCAAAAGCTCAGGGTTGTCGCCTCTTCCGAGCGAAACAATCCCGCCTTGTGCATAATAGGTATTGGATTCCTCGAGCTGGTTGTATTTAGAGACAATCAGAACCTTAAGACCGCTTTCGGCTGCTTCCAGGGCTGCACTGGAACCGGCAATTCCGCATCCGATAATCAATACATCCGTTTCAATAATACTATTTTTTTTCATTTGAATTCACTTAAAATCCATGGCAATATCTAAAGAAAAATAAGAGTGGGTCAAACCTCCCACGGAAATCATATCAACCCCTGTTTCCGCATATTTGCGAATATTTTCCAGGGAGACCATTCCGGATACTTCCAAGGGAACGCGTCCCTTGATCCATGAAACGATCCGGCTGACTTCCTCCGGAGTCATGTTATCCAGCATAATAATATCCGCTCCGCTTGAAACCGCCTGCTTGACTTCATCGAGGGTGGAGGTTTCGACTTCAACTTGAATTCCAGCAGGAATACTTTTCCGGGCTGCCGATACAGCTTTTTGAATGGACCCTACCTGCTGAATATGGTTGTCTTTAAGCATGACCATATCTGAAAGGCTCATCCGGTGGTTGGTTCCGCCTCCGGTTTTAACTGCATATTTCTCCAGGACTCTCATCCCGGGAGTGGTCTTGCGTGTATCCAGAACTTTAACATCTATTCCTTTGACGGCGTCTATATATTTACGGGTAATAGACGCAATTCCGGACATTCTTTGGAGAAAATTAAGGGCGGTTCTCTCTCCCTTGAGAAGCGAAACAGAACGCCCGCGGATCTCCGCAATCTTATCTCCATATTGGAGCGCTGTGCCATCCGGAATTAAAATCTTCACACTGGTGCGTCCGTCGATCTTTTTGAAAACCCTCTCTGCTACCTCAATGCCGGCTAACACACCGGACTGTTTAGCCCAGATCAGAGCCAGGGATTGGGCGTCCGCTGGAATCACTGATTCGGATGTGATATCTCCCTCCGGCATGTCCTCGTGCAAGGCCCGGTCGATTATGTCATCAATTTCATGGTTCATAGCATTTCCTTCCTGACCGTGTTCATAAAAGATGATGATATAACACCGGGGGGAAAAGTTCAATTATTCCAGGCTAAATAGATCGCCGGGACAAATTGACATGAAAAAAGGTTCACGTTAATATAACGGCATGAAATCCAAGCATATCCTGTCATTTTCCATCTCTCTTGTTCTCTCAGTTTTATTGCTTTGGTGGTTATTCCGCCAGATTTCAGGCGAAGAATTGCTTCTTACCTTTCAAAATATATACAGTCCCGCCCTCATTCTGTTTTTGTGTTTTTCGATAATGGGAAGCTTTCTCAGAGCATGGAGATATAAAATCCTGCTTATCCCCCGACGGATTTCCTGGATTCAAATTCTTATGGTCACCTTTATCCGTAATATGTTTGTTGATTTGCTGCCGGCCCGTCTTGGATCGCTGTCTTATATATATATTTTGAACCGGCGGCTTAAATTCACCTTTGAATCTGCCGCTTCTTCATTTGTTTCGGCTTTTTTACTTGATTTTCTTACATTAAGCCCCTTTCTGGTCGTGTCTTTGCTTTTAGTCGGATTTGGGGCCCAAGCTATTTCCGGTCCTTTTCTGATGGGCATTTCCCTGGTTTTTTTCTCAGTTATTTTTTTAATTTTCTGGTACCTCATACCTCTGATCCAGTGGGTTCACCGGCTCTTACAAAAGGCAATAAAAAAAATCGAGTGGGAAGATAAGAAATGGGCGGCAACTCTCTTGGAAAAAATCCGCATAACAATAGTGGACTTGAAAAATATCCGAAAACGACGGATTTACTGGCGGCTGTTTCATTTATCTTTGGCCATACGCCTGGCTAAATACGCAACTTTATTTTCTTTGCTCTTCGCTCTTCTGCGCCAACATGGATTCAGCATGGAATTAAGCAACTTTTTCAAATCGGTCCTGGGCGTTACAGGAGCGGAATTGACTTCTGTATTGCCCATAAAAGGCATCGGAGGATTCGGGACCTGGGAGTCGGCCTGGGCATTAACTTTACGCCTTATGAATTTTTCGCCCAACCTGGCCGTTATTTCCGGAATCGGAGTCCACCTTATCACCAACCTCTTTGAATATTTCCTGGGGATACTGAGCCTTCTTGCCCTGTATCTCCCCTTTGCACGCCGGAGAAGCAGTACCCCCACCGGATGACACTGATAAATATTTTATTTGCCATTGTCTCTTGTATTTAATAAAATAAGTTCAAAAGAGATATTTTTTGTAATTTCCATTTTTTTGTTTATGGTATTTATTTGGGAATACGGGTATTTCAATCTGAAGTATTCATGAAAATTATATATAAGGAAATGCAACATGGTAAAAAGAAGTGCGGAAGCTGATTTAAGGCGAAAAAAGTATCTGAAAGAACTTTTACAAAAAAAAGATAAAGAAATCAAATTCTGTGTAATGGGAGCTGGTCATGGCGGCCTGGCAATGGCCGGGCATTTGGCGATCATGGGCTTTCCGGTAAAATTGTATAACCGGGGTGAAAACAAAATAAGACCCGTTGCGAATCGCGGCAGCATCAAAGTCGAAGGAGAAGTTAAAGGATTCGGAAAGGTCAAATTGGCTTCCACCAATATTGAAGAATGCATTAAAGATTCGGATGTATTGATGGTTGTAGTCCCTGCAACCGGACACCGCTTCATGGCCAAAGCCTGTGCTCCCTACTTAAAAGAAAACCAGATAGTCATTTTAAATCCCGGACGCACTTGCGGCGCCTTGGAATTCTTCCAGACACTGCGGGAGGAAGGAGTGAAAAACATTCCTTTTCTGGCCGAATCCCAAACATTTCTATATGCCTCCCGTGCCATCGGACCGGCGCAGGCCCGGATATTCGGAATAAAAAATGCAGTGCCCCTTGCCACTCTCCCCGCTTACTGGATCCCAGGGGTATTGAAGGTCCTGAACCGGGCGTTTCCCCAGTTTGTTCCCGGCGACAATGTGTTTAAAACGAGTTTTGATAATATTGGTGCTATTTTTCATCCTGCCTTGACGGTTTTGAACGCCGCCTGGATCGAAGAAACCCACGGTGACTTTGAATACTACATACAAGGCGCGAGTGAATCTGTGTCCAAAGTTCTGGAGAAACTTGATGAAGAACGGCTGGCCGTTGCCGCCGCCTTGGGAATAAAGGCGATGAGCGCCAGAAATTGGCTTTATACGGCATACAGTGCCACCGGGAAAAATCTATATGAATCCATCCATGACAATCCGGGATATATCGGTATTAAAGCACCTGACCGCCTGCACCACCGCTACATAGATGAAGATGTCCCCATGAGCCTTGTTGCCTTGTCATCCCTGGGAGATATGCTGAAAGTCGATACGCCCACCATCAAATTTGTTATTCATATAGCTTCCATAATGCGGGATAAAGATTTCTGGCAAAACGGCCGGACCATCGATAAGCTTGGTCTGAAAGGAAAGACCATCAAAGAAATACGCTTGCTCGCTGTCTCCGGAGAAATTTAATCTCTTCTTTTATTTAACCTGAATTATTCAACAGAATCAATGCAGATGAAAAGGGCAAAGAATGAAGCCGTTCTGGACCGGCTGGTTAAGGCGGAAAAATGACAAATGTGAATCAACCTTATTTATTTCTCATAGATCTTCTGAGGAAAAAACAAATTTCCGAAAAAGATATTTCCCGGTTTTTAGAAATTGCTTTATCCCGGGGAGGAGAATTTTCGGAAATTTTCCTGGAATACAGGGTCTATCATTCCGTACGTATGGAAGATGACATCATCAAGGAAACATCAGAAGTTATCAGCCAGGGCTTAGGCGTCCGGGTCATTTATAAGGACCAAACCGGATACGGTTATACCAACCGGTTAACGCCCCGCGCCATACGGGACGCTTCTCTCACTGCAGCGGCAATTGCTACTGGGAAAAAACAATTTTCAGCGATCGAATCATTTTCTCAGCCAACGGGCATTCAGCTTTATTCTTCGCCGGATTTTGAAAATTCCCCGGAAAAAAAAATCAGCATTGTCCAAAAAACCTATCAAGCCGCCTTCCGTACCGATTCCCGTATTCACAAATCCAATGTTATGCTGGTTGACCAGGTTCAATATTCCGGTATCTGGAATTCTCTGGGATTAAAGGCTTTTGACCGGAAGCCGATTTTAAAACTCACCTGTATTACCATTGCTGATGACAAAGGGATTAAAGAAGCCGGTTATTCTGGAGACGGCGGCCGAGTTGGATTAGACTATTTCTCTTCGCACCCACCGGAAAAAATCGGTGAAGAATCTGCAGAAGAAGCCGTGACTTTACTGGAAGCCCGGCCTGCGCCGGCTGGTGAAATGCCCGTAATCCTTGCACCGGGAGACAGCGGCGTTTTGATTCACGAAGCCGTAGGCCATTTGCTGGAAGCTGATTTCATCCGGAAAAAAACCTCGGTTTTCCATGATAAGCTTGGTAAAAAAATAGGGACGGAACAAGTCAATATTTATGACGACCCAACTATCCCCCGTTTCCGTGGAAGCTATAACCTGGATGATGAGGGAACCGTTCCCCAAAAAAATCTTCTTATCCATCAAGGAGTCATCACCGGTTTGCTGCAGGACCGTCTTTCCGCCGCGGAAATGAACATGGATTTGACAGGCCACGGGCGCAGGGAGGATTATTCCTGTATTCCAATTCCAAGGATGAGCAATACTTATATCGATAATGGAGAATATGACCCGGAAGAAATCATCCGCTCTGTCAAGAAAGGAATTTACGCCCAAAGATTCCAGGGCGGACAGGTTGAAGATTCGGGAAGATTCACTTTTTCCCTGAGTTCGGGGCGGCTGATCGAAGATGGTGTATTGACCGCTCCGGTCAAACAAGCCACGCTTATCGGCAGCAATTTGGATATTTTGAGAAAAGTGGAACGGGTAGGCGGAGACCTCGCCTTCGGCCTTCCAACAGGAACATGCGGGAAAGAAGGACAATCGGTTCCAGTTACTGATGGCTGTCCCACTATAAAAATCAGCCGTATGACCGTGGGAGGACAGACATGAAGACAATCCCGGAAAAATCGTCCCTTATTCAATTAGCAGAATGGCTTGTTGATTACGGCAGAAAAGAAAGCGCCGACGAGATCGAAGCCGCGGTTTCTGAAAGTGACCACCTGGAAATTGATGTCCGGATGGGGCGCATTGAAAACTTAACCCGTGCTGTTTCCCGCCATTTGAGCTTACGGCTGCTTAAGAATCAATGCAGCGCCGTTTCAGCGACATCTGATTTGTCCAAATCCACTTTAAAACAGCTGGTGAAACGCGCGATAAAAAGGGCCGAGCTTTCAGAACCCGATCTCCACGCCGGATTGCCTGAAGCATCGAGTTTAACCCATGCCCCCGGGTCCCTCAGGATTTATGACCCTGAAATTGCCGGAATTTCAACCGACCTCGGCATCAAAATGGCCCTTGAAACAGAAAACCTGGGGCGGGAAGACTCCCATATCACCAATTCACTGGGTGCTTCCTTTGAATCACAGGAAAGCCGCTCATTTCTGGCTAACTCAAAAGGTTTTTCCGGCGAATATAAAGAAACTTTTTTCCATCTAGGCCTGGGATTACAGGGAGGAAGCGGAGATAATCGCGTCGAAGGATATTGGTCGTCCACTTCCCGGTTTTTAAATGGAATGGAGCGTCCTGAAGATATCGCCCGCACTGCTGTTCGAAGGACCGTTCGTCTGATGAACCCAAAGAAAATCGGGACAAAAAACATTCCGGTCATTTTTGAGCCTAATATGACATCCTGGCTTCTAGGCTTTCTTTTTACATGCGTGTCCGGTCTTTCAGTCTATCAACGCGCTTCTTTCCTTTCCGATCAATTAGGAAAGAAAATCGCTGTTCCGGAATGGACGGTTATCGATGACGGAACAATGCCGGGAAAACTTGGCAGTGCTCCTTTTGATTCGGAAGGCGTTCCTTGCCGGGAAACAAAGGTCCTTGCTAAGGGAAAACTTGAAAACTTTTTATGCAATACCTATGCCGCGAGAAAATTGAATTTAGCCTCAACCGGCAATGCACAGGGTAAAGGAGTCGGCCCTAATAATTTTTATTTGGAAAAAGGAACACACACTCCGCAAAAAATCATTTCATCGCTGGATAGGGGTTTGATTTTAGTCCGAACAATCGGACATGGGCTCAACCCGGTAACCGGAGATATTTCCCGGGGTGCATACGGCCTTTGGGTGGAAAACGGCCGGATACTCTATCCGGTTTCTGAAATAACCATTGCAGGCAACTTAGGACACATTTTGAAACAGCCGGTTGTTGTCGGAAATGACTTAACATTCCGAAGCTCCGTATCCGGCCCTACGCTTCAAGTCGCAGAAATGACAATCGCCGGCACTTAGCCTTTGTTCCACACATCCTCTACGGGAAGATTTCATTGGCGGCAAACTCATTAAGCGGCATTCGGGTCCGGCTTAAGCGAATCTCCGTTTTCATGAGAATACTTCGCTGAATTCATCAAAACTTCGTTGGTTATCAGCTTTGAGATTTGAAATAGATTATCCTTTGCTAAAGCGATTGATATGCATAATCTTCTCAAGCGGGCGCTTTGGAACATTCAGGCGGCCGTCAGCATCCTTATAATATTTTATGGAATCTGAAACATCTTCAGTAACCGGCTTCTCTTCCGGATAACCCAGGGCTAAAACCGAATCTATATGATATGTTTCAGGAATTTTCATGATTTTTCTAACCTCATCTCTATCAACAGACAGCAGCCAGCAAGAAGCGACACCTTCCGCCCATGCCGCAAGGATCATATTTTCGATAGCGGCACCGGCATCCCATTCAAATCCTTTTTTCTTAATGTCTTCATTGACAAGAGTCACAATATAAGCGCGGGGTTCCTTTCCCGGTCGGGGATTTCCTTCAGGAGCGATATAAGCAGCCCATTTCAGGCAGGGAAAAATTTTTTTTCGGATATCCTCATCGGAAACAACAACAAATTCCAACGGCTGCATGTTGGCGGCAGACGGAGCCAACCGGGCCGCATTGACCATGTTTTCTAATAATTCATCAGACACAGGCCTGGGGCTGAATTGCCTGACAGTTCTGCGTGAAATAATAACCGAGTAAATTTTTGAATTTTGCTCAGCACACATATTTATTCCTCCTCATCATCATTCTTCTTGCCGGGTTTTCATCGTTCACAGTATATTATACACATTATTAACCGGGATTATTAGTTCGAAAACTGCCCGGATTATAACTTAGCCTGAATTATTCATAAAAATATTGCGATATTTTTGTAATTCATTTAAATCAACGATTAACATGATTTTTATTGAAAGTTAAACGGGAAAGTTTTTCATTTTCATATTTATATTATAATCGCAATCTCTTTGTTATCAGAGACAAACATGGTTTTTAGAGAAAAATCCAGACGACGAGCCTCTTCACTTCGCTTTAATACTTTGCTTTTAAATAAAAGACTCTTTACTCCTGACTCATTACTCTTTATTGCGAAGCGGTTCAAGGTCCTCATGGCCTGCTCTGCAGGCCTCAGCATGACTTGCTGCTTCATTTTCATCGTTCCGGGTGTGGTTATGCATATGAGTCATGCATAAAAAAATTGCGAAATTTTTGCAATTTCTTTATGAATAAGTCAAGCTAAGTGATAATTCAAGCTACAAAAGGAGGCAATGCATGAAAATAATCCGGTTGCTGCTTATGGCTTTTCTATGTTTCTTTGTTACTGCCTCAGCTGTCGCCCAGATCGGACGGCAGTCCGGATCCATCCGGGGCATAGTTATGGACTCAGGAGGGAACCCCCTTCCAGGAGTAGCTGTGACGGCCGATGGTCCGGCCTTAATGGGCACCCAAACCGACGTGACGGATTTGGATGGTACCTTCCGCCTTCCCAATCTTCCCCCCGGATCCTATACCGTAATTGCAGAACTGGACGGTTTTTATACTATCAGGCGGGAAAAGGTGATTGTACGTATCGGAATGACCGTAACCCTTAACCTGGAAACCAACCCGGCAATCGTAGAGGAAGAGGTAACGGTCACCGCTTCAGCTCCGACTGTCGATGTGCAGTCTTCCAAGATTTCACAAATCGTGACTAAAGACGTCATGGAAAAATTGCCGCTGAACCGTGATTTTATTGATATTTTCAAGCTGGTGCCCGGTGCCGCCGGAATAATAGATACCTATTCCGGCAGCATTCACGGCGCCACGTCCACGACTGTGAGTTATGATCTTGATGGCGTCAACGCCAACAGCCCCACCCACGGCGGTCCCCTGGTTTATCCCCATTATGATGCCATGGCCGAAATCGAAATCGTTACCGGTGGTCTTCCCGCCCAAGTAGGAAACACCGGGGGCGCTTATGTCAATGTTGTCACCAAATCCGGGGGTAATGATTTAAGCGGCAGCGCCCAGGTTTATTATACCAATGAAAGCCTGACCGATATCCTCGTTCCTTCAGAGCAGCTTACAGCCGTCGGCCTTGGTACTCCCTCATCTCCGATTTATGACTGGGATGCGTCCGCTACTTTGGGCGGCCCGATCATAAAAGACACGATCTGGTTCTTTTTAGATGCCGGTTATTTTTCTTCGAAAGAATACGGCAATTTCCGGCCAACCACTATTCAGGGTCAACGCTACGAACAATTCAATCTTCCCTCCAGTACTCTAAGGGGAATGGCCAAAATCACCAGTCAGATTACCAGAGGATTAAAATTTTTTTTGATGTTTCACGGTGAACTTCTCAATCAAGATGTGTATGATCGGTGGGCAACCCAAACTGCTTATGAAGCAACATTTACATTAGAAAACAACTCCCGCCTGGCAGCCACAGGAAATTTAACCTGGCTGATAAGCTCCGATACTTTTGCGGACTTCCGGTTAGGTTATGTCACCCGCTGGTACCCCATTACATCGCGGCCTGATTCTGACGCCAATTTGTGTTTCCGGGATGATTACACCGGTTATGTTTGGAACGGGATTCCATCCTGGCAAAGTAAAATTCTGCGGCAATCCCGCCAGGCTTCCATGCGCCTGACACATTTCCAGGATGACACACTGGGCGGAGACCATGAGTTCGGTGCCGGAATCGAATATGTCTGGGGAATTGACCGTTATGGATATGAAAGAACAAATCCAATTTCCTGGTATCTATGGGACGGCAATCCTTATTACTGGCGCGGTTATTACGGTATCGATTCAACCCATCCGGAACTTGGTGACGGCTTGCTGCAATTTGTAAACTGCGGGGACAGCCCTCATGATAGTGAGAAAGACCTGGTTGTCAACCGGATCGGCGGCTACTTTCAAGATGCTTTTACCATTCATAACCGTTTTACCATCAATGCAGGCATCCGGTTTGATCATTACAATGGATACATGGGAAAAGCCGTTACGACCGGCACATACGGCCTTCCCCTTGAAATTGGAAACACGTTGAAACCGGACCTGGGCTTTAATCCTTTTGGCCCCTTTGAAATGGATCCGATTGAAGACGTTATGGTTTTTACCACCTGGTCGCCCCGTATCGGCTTAACGTATGATGTGTTCGGAGACGGCAGGACAGCCTTTAAAGCGGCTTATTCCCGTTATGCCGAGCAGGTGCCCGTTTGGCGGTTTTCCAGCATTTCCCCCGGAGTTCTTGAAAACTACATGTTCAACTGGTTCGATCTCAATAAAAACGGGCAGCCTGACTCACCCGGCATCGATCAATATGAACCCAGGTATGGGCTCGGCCAATTCACACAGCCTGACCGGGATTATTTGATCAGCCGGGTCGATCCTGACCTGCATCCTCCCTACTATGATGAGATCATTGCATCGTTTGATCATGAGCTTTTTAATGACTTTGCCGTTAAACTGCAGTACCTGTATAAACATGGAAACGATTTTCACGGCTTGGCTTTGTATGACCGGGCGACCGGCCGGTTCTGGTATAATTTTGACGAAGCGTCTCAGTGGTGGAAGCCTTTTACCACGACGGTTCCCGCCTATAATGAATTCTCCGAACAAAAAGTCACTGCATACTTCCGCACCCAAGACTCGCCCTGGAATAATCAATTCTTCCTGCAGACCAATATTCCTGAATCCAAACATAATTACCACGGCGTAGAGCTATCCTTGGACAAACGGTTTTCCAATGGATGGTCCATGGGCGGATCCATGGTCGTGTCCCAGCACAAGATGTTTACAACCGGCGACAGCCCCAACGATTTTGTCAATGGCTATGGGCTAAGCAATGACAGTTTCTACGGACTTGACCAACCTTTGGCCATCAAACTCTACGGCTCTTTTAACCTGCCTTACGGTTTCATAACTTCCTTTTTCTACGCACACACCAGCGGCGCCCCTTATGGCCGGACCGTGACTGTGATCCCGCCGGCGGGATGGGCGGAAGCCAACAACACCCTGCAGTGGAGCGAATGGGTGAGAGTGGAAGAAGTGGATGGCAGCCGCCGCACCCCCGCTTTTGATAATATCGACTTTCGGCTGGAAAAAGAATTCATTTTTTCTTTAGGCAAACTTGGTATGTATATGGACATCTACAATCTTTTAGGCAATACCTATTTCAATATCGGACAGGAACCCGGCGGCACCTGGATTCCCGCTGCGGAAAACACCAGCCAAGGTGCCTTTACCCCAAGCTGGTCATACGGCCGCCTGCTGGATGTCAGTGCCACCCGTATTTTCAAATTCTCTGTACGCGTTCAGTTCTAATGCTGTAAACGCTGATGCAGCCCTCTTTACTCCTTACTCTTACGATCACGATACCGGTCCCAAAGAAACTCTATCTCATCATCCAGGCCGGTCATTTCCCACCGGGTTAAGGCCAGCGGAATCATTCCGGCATCCAGGAAACTATCCATAAACGTCTTGAGTTCGAATTCCTTACCCAACTGATGTCCCCGGTCGCCGATCAGCTTCTGTAACTGGACGGAACCAATAGTGTAGCCGGTCCCATAACTCGGCTGCCGCATGTAGAGTTCGATATCATGCCATAAAGTGGGGCTGTCTTCCGGAACCCATCCGTATGGCGTCTTGTCAATATTATATTGGAATCCTTCCATAAGGGTCATCTGGTTGGCATGCATCTTGAGGTCGGAAACTCCCCTTGCGGCCCGGAATACTATCAGATTATAAGTCAATTCCCGGGCATGGGGTTGGGGTTCCAGCATGCCCAGATGCATAAGGATTTCCTCAATGCCTGTGGCCAGGGCTTCAGCCCGGCTTCCGTCGATAAAGTAAAGCCGGCTGATTCCCCGGATGAGCCGTTCATCCCGGCGATGACGGACCGCATCGGGATGGTGGCCGACAAAATCATGAGCTTTCAAGGGCAACGGATACCGGTCGAGCACATGTTTGAAATAGTCCCGGACTTCCGCCTCCCGCCAGGATGTTTCCGGATTCAGGCGGATATAGTCTGGAACAGTAAGGACCTCTTCTTTTTTCAAAAAATTGTACATATGTTTCTGGGCTTGATTATACATTTCAATATAATCTTCCGCGTTGTCTGCCGGTTTCATCGGCGGCAGGTTCCGGTTCCGGTGCTCTTCCAGCTTCATTCCGGCAAGACCTCGTTCATATTCCCGCTGACAAACAGCAGCCAGCTCTTCCCAGGTATACGGTATAAGATTGACATGCTTCAAGTACCAATTGTAATTCTCAATTCCGATACCTGCGGGATCCGTGATGTCATCCTGCTTTTTTTCCAGCCAGGATTTAAACTCCTTTAAGGCCCTCATAGCTTTTTCCGCTTCCGGCACTAAATCCGGATGATGGACTTTCAATTTTGGAATGTAATCCTCCAGCAGCCCGATTTCACGGTTTTTGGACCGGATACCCAGCATCCACAAATCAGCGGCTCCGTCAGTCAGATTGTTTTTTGCCTGAGTTAGAATAGCGGGAATGCCCTGCAGCTTCATTTTCAGCCAGGACAGCCGGTCTCCTTCCAAGGGCAACCGCGGCAGGGAAAAAGAACCGTACATTTTGGGACCAAATTGAAATGTTATCGGCACATAAAATGCCGGGTCCCGCTGCCATGGCCGCAGCACGTCATGATCAAATTGAAGACCGTTCATTTCCGCCTGCACCAGCAGGTAATCCACTTGTTTGGATAACGGCCAGGCAAACGGATCAATCGCATGCAGCCGCTTTTGGAAATCTTTCAGCTCCTCCCGCTGTGTCCGCATTGCTTTTGGAGTGTAATCGGGAACGCCTTCCTGCATGTCCGGTTTCTGAAATTACCGGAACTGCCGGAATAAATCCAAAAGCCGCTGATATCCTTCAGGCTCTTCCTGTACTGATGCCGGCAGACTCCATGCGGTCGAAAAGAAGACCAAAAAACCAATAATCACCGCCGTATTCCCTAACCATTTTTTCATGATATATCCTCCTTTTATCAATGATATTTTTTACGATTCAATTCCCGGATGACTCCATCTTATATCTATGGAACCAAACAGACATTTCGACCGGGCCCCGGTTGGCCCAGGTGTAATAAGGAATCAAAGTCACCTGTAATGATTCCGTCCTGTTACCTTCGGGATATAATCCCTGTCCCTGCAAAACCATAACACCATCCAGGAAATCCGGCCGGAAGTCCGCTTTAAAAACAGTTTCCTCCGGAATCATTAAATCCAAGGCATGGCCCTGATTGTCATGGCCTTCTGCACAATAAACGAGCGGCCCTCGTTCTATTGCAATTTTCCCTTGATCCGTCTCCACCGCGGGGTGACTTTTCAATTTGCGCACCGGCATAGGCAGAGTCACATTGATTTCATCTCCCGGCACCCACTCCCGCTCAATCCTGACAAACCCGTTTTCAATCATTGCATCCAGAGTCTCACCATTAACGGATATAAACGGGCTGTCGTTCTCTTCTCCTATATAAGTGTATAAATCACTTGGTACCGGCTGGCTGCGGGCCCATCCGGGAATCCGCACCATAACTGCAAAAGTATCAGGATTTTCCAACTCCAGATGGATTTTCACTTGTCCGTTCCAAGGATAATCAGTTTCCTGATTGATCTTGACACTCCTGCCGTCAAGGTCAATCTCTCCGGTACCGGCCGTGTATAAATTGATATACAGATCTCCATTCCGTATCGCATATATATAGCCGGGAATAGAGGGCAAAAAACGAGCAATGTTTCCCGGACAGCAGGCCACACCGAACCAGGGCTGCCGGCAAGCCGCTCCTTTATTGAATTTATAAGCAGCATCCGATGCCAGCGGATTCGGATAAAAGAAGGTGTTTCCTTCCAGGGAAACACCCACAATTACCCCGTTGTACAGAGTCCGCTCCATCACATCGATGTATTTGCCGTGTCCATGCAGCAGAAACTGCCGGTGATTCCAAAATACACTGCCGATGGATGCGCAGGTCTCGTTGTAACTGGTCAGGTTGGGCAGCTCATAATTGTCACCGAACCGCTCCCGGTCATGGCGGGCGCCCAGTCCTCCGGTCAAAGCCATTTTTTTGGACACCACATTTTGCCATAACCGGTCAATGGCCTGGATATAATCCTCCGCTCCGGTCAGCGCTGCCACGTCCGCCATGCTGGAAAACATATATGTCGCCCGAACGGCGTGCCCGACGGCTTCTTCCTGTTCCAGAACCGGTTTATGCGCTTGAATCTGAACCGGGTCATTATAAATGGAGAAACGGTGACCGTGGGGATACTGCTTTAATCCCAGACCGTCCTGGCCTCTTTGTTCAAGAAAAAATCCAGCCAGATCCAGATATTCTTTTTTTCCTGTGACCCGGTACAGTTTCACCAGCCCGATCTCCACTTCCTGGTGGCCTGGGAAGGCCTTGATTTTTTCCGGCCCAAAAGTTCTGACCAGAAGATCGGCGTTTTTGACCGCAATATCCAGAAAATTCCTTTTGCCGGTGGCGCGGTAATGGGCCGCGGCCGCCTCATACATATGCCCTGCATTATACAATTCATGACTGACCGCCAGGTTGGACCACCGGGTTTTTCCGATGCCCATGGGACGCTCTGATTTTGCCGCGGCAGCGGTTCTTGGTGTGAATAAATATCCGTCCTCCTCTTGAGCGGCGGCGATGATGTCAATAAGCTCATCCAGCTGGGCCTCCAATTCAGGGTCAGGATATGTGGCCAGGGTGTAGGCCGCTCCTTCCATCACCTTATAAACATCTGTGTCATTATAACGTTCGCCCTGGTAGGTTCCCTCTTCCAATCCAGCGGCAATCGCGAAGTTTTCCACCCTGCCGGTGTCCCGGTTCTGCTGCATGGCAAAAGGAATCGTGACAGTACGGTTGGTTTCCATTTTCGGAGCCCAAAAATCATCTATAATGTGGACATGGGTGAACGGAACCGGCTGATAAGGATAATCCCGTTTCATTTCTTGTTTACACCCACTAAGCAATACGGCGGATACTAAACCGGAAACTGAGACTATGATTATGATAGACCGAAACATCCATCTCCTCCATGAATATGATTTGGCATTTAATTTTTGGCATGCTATAAATATAATATACTAAATATCAACATGCAGAAAGTTTCAGCATTTAAAAATTCAAAAAATCATCCGGAGGAGCCATGAAGAATATTAAAATTTTCGCAGCGATCGCCATTCTTTTTGTGTTGGTTTTTTTTACTGGTTCATGCCGTCAGGCCTCAGAAGAATCCGTTATTACGGAAAAAAATTATGCCGGCGCGCAAAGCTTTCTTGCGGAAAATCTGAGCGAAAAAGTATACGGACTGGATGTCAATGCCCACTGGATCAATGACACAGCTTCTTTTTGGTACCAGGTGAATACCCGGGAAGGCAAAACATTCTACCGGGTCGATCCGGATAAAATCAGCAAAGAACCGGCCTTTGACCATGACAAAATGGCCAGGATTCTTTCCGAAAAGACCGGTGAAACATATACCCGGGACGATCTTCCTTTCGACCGGATCAAATATATTGACGAAACCAAAATTGAATTCACCATCAATGAACAGACCTGGACGGTTGATCTGAACACCTACACCTATGATTTAACCAAAAAAGAAGAAGAGCCCGAAGAGGAACTTGAGACCCTCTCGCCGGACGGCAAATGGACGGCCTTTCGTAAAAACAATGACCTCTACATCCGGTCAAAGGAGAACGGCCGGGAAATCCGGTTGAGCTGGAGCGGAGAGCCTCTCTTTAAATATGCTGATCATTTGGGATGGGCCGATATCATGCAGGGCGAGAACGGAGACCGTCCGGAACACTTTTCCGTCACCTGGTCGCCGGATTCCAAAATAATCTACACCCAAATATTGGATTTGCGCAAAGCCCGCAAGATGTTCCTGCTTAAATCCGTGAATGAAGATTTCCGGTCGCAGCTGCTTTCCTACTACCGGGCCTCTCCGGGCGATACGGATATCCCATATTATATTCCGGTTATTTTTGACATCCAGTCCCGCAAAGAAATCAAGCTCGATGTGGAGCCTGTTCCCCATTTCCTCGGATTTGATGCCCGGTGGTTCGAAGACAGCAGCGGGATGTATGCCCGCTGGTTTGAACGGGGATATCAGAGCTTGAATTTTGCCGAGGTCAATCCCGAAACAGGAGCGATTCAAATAAAAGCAAAAGACGAAAACGAAACCTATATTGAGACTGGAATCTCCCATTACCGGATGCTGGAAAATTCCGATAAATTGCTGATCACATCTGAGAGAGACGGCTGGAATCACCTCTATCTTTTTGACTGGAATAAAGGAGATCTTCTCAATCAGGTCACAACGGGGGAATTTGCGGTCCTTAATGTCAGCCACGTGGATGAAGCGAACCAAAACATATATTTTCAAGCTGTCGGCCGGGAAGAAGGGGAAGATCCCTATTTACGCCATCTGTATAAAGTCAATTTCGACGGTTCCGGTCTGGATTCCCTGACCCCTGAACATGCTTACCATGACGTTTCTCTCTCTCCTGACCATGCTTATTTTGTGGATAATTATTCCCGGGTGGACATGCCGACCACCTCCGTGCTGCGCAGCCTGGAAGACGGCTCAATTGTCATGGAACTGGAAAAAGCCGATATCGAGGAGGTGCTGGCCATGGGCTGGACCTTTCCGGAACCATTTGAGGCAACCGCTGCGGACGGCGAGACTGTTATTTACGGCCTGATGTGGAAACCTTCTAACTTTGATGAAAACAAATCCTATCCTGTTATTGACCAGACCTATACCGGCCCCCAGGCAGTGGTTACACCGAAAACCTTCCGCCGGGCTCTCTTTCATTCCAACACGCCTTTGGCGGAACTGCAGTTCATACCCATCACAGTCGACGGACGGGGAACAGCTCAGCGCTCCAAGGCATTTCATGACTTTACATACAAAAACCTGGGCGGGGGTGTCACCGACCATATTCCCGCCATTCAGCAGCTGGCTGCGGATAATTCTTATATGGATACGGACCGGGTTGGCATTTACGGCCATTCCGCCGGCGGATACGATACGGCCCGCGCTCTGCTGAACTGGCCTGAGTTCTACAAGGTGGGTGTTTCATCATCCGGAAACCATGACCACCGCATGGCAAAGGCTTGGTGGCCGGAACAATATATGGGTTATCCTGCGGGAGGTTTTTATCCCGAACAATCCAATATCAATAATGCGGAAAAACTGGAAGGCAAGCTGCTGCTGGTGCACGGGGAAATCGATGAAAATGTAAACCCCTCAGCCACTTTCCGTTTTGTGGATGCCCTAATCAAGCACAACAAGGATTTTGATCTTCTCATCATTCCGGATAACCATCACGGCTACCGAGGCATTTACGGCGATTATTTCACCCGCAAGCGCTGGGATTATTTCGTCCGCCACCTGCACCGCACCGAACCGCCGGTCTTTAAGATTGAAAGTAAAGAGTCAGGAGTAAAGTGAATTCTAACCCATCCAGAATCCTTTGCTATGCGAGATGCCCAGGCATTTAAGACATTCCGGGCAGAAATAGATGTATCTTTTTCCCGCTTTTCCTCTAATCTTTTTTGACGGGCTTTTCTTCCTGCTCATCGGATTTTTCTTTTTTCTGGGCATTTTTCCATTGTTTAAGGTTTTCACCCATGTCTTTCATCACAGGTTTGACGGATTCCCCCCAATTCTTCAAACGTGATGAAAACTCGTCCCGCGGTCCCTTTAAAACCTGATCAAATTCCAGAAATTTCTTCCCCAGGTCTGACAGCGACGGCTGGACGGCTTCGTCAAATTCCCGGATTTTTCCCTCGGCTTTAAACAAATAGGGCTTGAGTTCATCCCCTAATTCCTTCAGGCCGTCACTGATCTGTCCGAAAATATCCTTTTCTTTTTGGTTTTCTTCGTTCTGTTTTTTTTCAGCCATGAATGTTTCCTCCTCAACCATTCTATTATCACTCTATTCTAGTATACGTTCAAGCAGCGTCCCGGTTCCAAATTGTTTCAGCATTTTCTTTTTGTTACACTAAACCTAAGAAGCATCATAATTTTTTTATGAATTAAACATGCATAACAAACGCAGAGCGATGAAAATTCCTCCGCATGTCATCCGGAGGCCTGAAGAGCAGACCATGATGGCCTTATACTGCTTCGCATTAAAGAGGCTCGTCGTTTTACATGAACGATTCACGATTTATGATTTGCGATTTACAACTTTCCTGAGAAACGAAGCAGTACAAGATACTTACATCGCTTCGCTCCTCAGGACCCCGCCCAAGGGGGTGAGAAATTGCGATCAAAATAAAAGTTGAAAAATGAAAAACTTTCCCATGAATCTTTTTCTAAAAACTATGTTTGTCGCTGATAATAAAAGGGTTGCAAAAAAATCGCAAATTATTTATGAATAAACCAGGCTAAGCAATAGTTCAGGTAAATGAATCAAAATAATTTTTATTCACCCTTCGTCAAATATTATACAAAGATTTTTCCATTCAGCCCCCAGACCTATGCCTTTTTAAAGGAATCTGCCCGGGTTGGATATAAACATATATTGGACGCCGGTTGCGGCACCGGCGATTATGCTGACCGTTTTCATAAAGACGGTTTTCAAGCCGCCGGATTTGATGAGAATGAAGAAATGATTGAATACGCCATGTCCCGTTTTCCAAAGACGGAATTCATGCGCCTTGATTTAAGGGAACTACCGCGTTTGGAGAAAAATTTTGATCTGATTTACAGCATCGGCAATACCGTCAGCCATCTCCCCCAGGCTGAATTTGTAACTTTCGCCGGTGACGTCTTTGAGCAACTCAATCCGGGCGGCCGGTGGATTTTTCAAGTCAAAAATTGGGATCATATTCTGAAGCAGGCCCCGGAATACACCTTTCCCCTGATCACGGCTGAAGACGGCCAAGTGAAGTTTTTCCGCCAATATATTGATATCTCCCAAAAAAATGTCACTTTTATCACCCAGCTTGAAGACGAGGGAGATGTCGTCTTCGATGGCAAAGTCATATTATACCCGATTCAAAATCAGGATTATTTATCCATTCATCAACGGATCGGCTTTATACTTTCCGGGCATTTTGCAGATTTTGATATGAATGACTACAAAGAGAGCAATGATTCGGCAAATATTTTTGTTTTTTCAAAACCATCTCATTGATAAGCAGCCTTTTCCTGTTAAGAATGAGATTCTTTCCGCCGTTTCACCCATTTTTCCATTTCGACCACGATAAATACAACCGTAGATAAAGCCAAAGTGATGACAAGTTCCGTAAAAGTCAGGGGCCCAGTATGAAAAACAGGATTTAGAAAGGGGACATAAATGGTCATCATCTGCAAGACAAAAGTCAACAGGAATGCACCCAAAAGCGGTTTATTGGACAGCAGCCCCTGCTTAAACAATGACTCCCGTTCAGACCGGATGGCTAAAACATGTCCCATCTGACTGAAACACAGAACGGTGAACACCATGGTCCGCCAGTGTTCAAATCCAACATTAATGCTCCAAGCCTGAGCTCCGATGGATACCAAACCCATCAATAGTCCAATACAAATAATATGGGGAGCCATCCCATGCGCGAATATGCTTTCTTTCGGCTTGCGAGGCGGTTTCTGCATGATGTTTTTCTCCGCCGGCTCCGCGGCCAAGGCAAGGCCGGGCAGGCCGTCGGTCACAATATTTATCCACAATATATGAATGGGTAAAAGCGGAATCGGCAGTCCCAGGAAAGGCGCCAGCAGCAGTGTCCATAATTCCCCGGAATTGCTGGTCATAGTATATTTGATAAATTTCCGGATGTTATCAAAAATCCGCCGGCCCTCTTTGACCGCTTTCACGATAGTGGCGAAATTGTCATCTAAAAGAATCATGTCGGCCGACTCTTTGGATACATCCGTACCGGTTATGCCCATAGCAATCCCGATATCCGCGCGCTTTAATGCCGGAGCATCGTTTACGCCGTCACCGGTCATGGCGGCAAATTGTCCCCGGTCCTGGAGCGCTCTGATGATTTTCAGCTTCTGTTCGGGTGCAACGCGGGCATAAACCCGGGTGGTTTCCACTTTTTCTTCAAATTCCCTAAGCGATATGCGTGCCAGCTCCGGCCCGTTCATTACATCCTTGGAGTCATTCTTGAGAATCCCTATTCTCTTTGCGATAGCAACAGCTGTAGCCTGATGATCACCGGTGATCATGACTGGTTTGATTCCGGCGGAGACACATTCAGCCACCGCGGCTTCGGCTTCTTCCCGGGGCGGATCGATTAATCCGGCAATCCCCAAAAAAAGCAGGTCCGATTCCACTTTATCAGGTTCCGGTTCTTCCGGCAGCCGGTCCCAGCGCCGCATAGCGATTCCCAAGGTCCGCAGCCCCTTAGAGGCCATATGATCGCCTTCATTCAGAACGGATTGCGGATCAAACGGCATCTGCCCTTGAGGCCCGGCCATGGAATCCGAGCGTTCACTGAGAATTTCCAGAGCACCTTTAGTGAAGGAAACATACCCTCCTTGGGGATGCCTATGGAAGGTGGTCATCCGTTTTCTTCCGGAATCAAAGGGCAGCTCCATGACCCGGGGGAATGCTTTTTCCAGCACCGCTTTTTTAAACCCGTGGTAACGGGCATAGGAAAAAAGAGCAGTTTCAGTCGGATCTCCGGTCATCCGTCCTTCCGCATCCAGAGAAGCATCATTGCTCAAGGCCAGAGCCAGAAAAAAGAAGTTATCTTCTTTTTTTTCAACCTCCCCGGCCCGTGAGTAAACCTCTTCTACTGTCATGCGGTTTTCCGTTAATGTCCCAGTTTTATCCGTGCAGATATAGGTGATCGAACCTAGGGTTTCAACAGCGGGGAGTTTCCGGATCAAAGCATTCTGCTTGACAAGTTTGCGGGCCCCTAAAGCCAGGGCAATGGTCACCACCGCCGGAAGCGCTTCCGGAATCGCTGCAACTGCCAGAGAAATGGCGGTCAGCAGCATCAGCATTACGGGTTCACCCCGGATGATGCCGGCCGCGAAAAATATGACGCATAACCCCAATATCGCCAAAGCCAAAACTTGTCCGAACCGGGCCAGGCGTTTTTGCAGGGGGGTTTTGACTTTCTCTTCTGCCTGCAGCATCCCGGCGATCTTGCCAATTTCAGTGCTCATCCCGGTTGCCGTCACCACTCCTTCGCCCCGGCCGTAGGTGACCACGGTCCCTTTATAGGCCATATTGCTGCGGTCACCCACCGGAATCCCTTTCTTGCTTAAAGGCTCCGTCTGTTTGTCTGACGGCACCGATTCTCCGGTCAAAGCCGCTTCTTCAACTTTTAGCCGCACCGCTTCGATTATACGCATATCCGCCGGGACAATCTTTCCCGTCTCCAGCAAAACCACATCACCCGGCACCAGTTCGGCCGCCTGAATAGTCATTCGCGCTCCATCTCTCAGTACAGCCGCTTCCAGGGCCGCCATTTTCTTAAGGGCAGCCATAGCCTTTTCTGCCCGGTATTCCTGAACAAATCCAATCACCGCGTTGAGGATAACGATCACGGCAATGGCAATGGTATCAGAGATCTCACCCGTAAAACCAGCGACAACAGCAGCCGCGATCAGCACTATAATCATGAAATCTTTGAATTGATCAAGGAACATGGCCAGCGGGCTGCGCCCCGGCTTCTCCTGCAGTTCATTGCGGCCGTATTGTTCCAGCCGGGAAGCTGCTTCCTGTGAATTCAATCCCTGAGAAGAGGATCTCAAATCTCTGATGACTGTTTCCCTGGGTTTCAAGTAGGAATCCATCGCCAAAATATACTCCTGTTCAATGATATCCGGATAATGACTAAAAAGCTTCCGAGCGTGCATTATATCATTTTAATAGGGAATTAAAAATTTCATTCACCGATTATTTCGCATTTATTTCCCTCACGCAACACCTGATTTTCCATTGACAATGAGGGGAATAGAATGAAAGGACCACAGCTTCATGCCCTGCGCCTCGCATCTGCGGCAATCTCGGCCTGTGAATAATTCAGGCTAGGAAAGCCAACCTTTTCTATTATGCATCCGTCTCTAATATTAGATCAAATGCACTGGAAAATTATAATTCATTCCAATAAAAGGAGATGTTTCGATGCTGAAGAATTATATAAAAGTCGCTTTTCGTCATATCAAAAGGCATAAGGCCTATTCACTTCTCAATGTCACCGGCCTGGCTTTAGGCATGGCCTGCTGCATTTTTATATTATTCTGGGTGCAGGACGAGCTGAATACCGACCGCTTTCATGACAAAATTGACTCTCTCTATGTTGTTCGCAATTTAACCCGGTTCGGCAGCCAGATTGACCGGGGAATCGGATCGGTTCCCGCATTCGGGCCGGCTCTCAAAAACGAATATCCTGAAATCAAAAACACCGCCAGATTCAACAACGGGCAAAGTGAATTCTTGTTTTCGACGGATAAAGTCAAGTTTAAGGAAAATCTGCAGATGGCGGACCCGGAAATATTTGAACTTTTCACTTTTCCTCTTATATCCGGCAGTAAAGAAGACGTATTTTCAGGTCCGAATGTGATGGTCCTCAGCCAAAGCACGGCAGAGAAATATTTCGGCCAGGAAAATCCAGTGGGACAGACGGTCACCTTGAATAATGAATTTGACTTTCGCATCGCCGGCGTTATGAAGGATATCCCGCATAATTCCACTATACGCTTCAATGCCTGGGTGCCGCTTGAATTCAGCAATGCGTTATGGAGAGAGAATTATACAAAAACCTGGTCTAACCTGGCGTTCAGGACCTATGCCGAAGTCAATGAAAACTTTGACCTTGAAGCCTTTAATCCGAAGATTTCAGGCCGTATCAAACAGTCGCATCCATCTTCAACCACCGAGCCCTTTCTCTACCCTTTTAAAAAGGCATATTTGCATATTTGGGGAAGAATCGACCAGATCCGGGTGTTTACAATAATCGCTTTTTTAATCCTCATAACCGCCGGCATAAATTTTATAAATCTCACGACAGCACGGGCAGTCCGGCGCTCCAAGGAAGTAGGTCTTCGCAAAGTGGTTGGAGCGAAACGCATTCAGGTCGCACGGCAATTTTTCGGCGAATCGATTCTTTATACGTTCATTTCTCTTTTTACTGCGATGGTTTTCGTTGTTTTTCTGATGCCTTTCTTCCGGAACTTAACCGGAAAACCGCTTTATTCCGGCAACCTCATAAATCTTCCCATGATAGCCGGTGTCACTTCAATTGCTCTATTGGCCGGATTGATTTCCGGTGCATACCCAGCCGTTTTTCTGTCCGCTTTTCATCCCGCTGCCGTGCTGAAAGGCAAAGGCGTATCGATTAAAAAAGGCGACCTTTTCCGGAAAATTCTGGTGGTGGCGCAATTTTCCCTTTCCATCATGCTGATCATCGGAAGCATCATCATTTTCAGCCAAGTTAAATTTATTAAGAATAAAAACCTTGGATTTGATAAAGAACATCTCCTCTACATCCGTGTTGAAGGCAGCCTGAAGCAGAGCTATCCTTCTATGAAACATGAACTCCTCCAGCATCCGGGGATAAAAAATATCACTTTAACCTCGCATTCCCCCACTGGAATTTATAACAATGGATCCGGCTGGGACTGGGAAGGCCGGGATCCCAGCGTTGACCCGCTTGTCACCTATTTCGGTGTGGATCCTGATTTTCTGGAAACATTTCAAATGGAATTAGCTGAGGGGGAGTCCTTCCGCAAAGGAACAGAAAAAACTGCATCCAAAGTCCTTGTCAATCAGCGCTTTGCAGACATCATCGATCTGGATCCGATCATAGGCACCCGCATTTCTCAGCCGGAAGAGACGCTGCAAATAATGGGAGTGGTCGAGGATTTTCACTTTACACCTATCAACCGGGAGATCGGCCCTTTGCTGCTTTATCACAATCCTGAATGGCAGGAATACCGGTACATGTTTATGCGCCTTAATCCGGGTAATATCCCGGGAACTATCTCTGCCATCAAAAAATCATCGGAAAAATTCAACCCGGAATTTCCCTTTGCCTATACATTTATTGACCAGGATTACGACCGGATTTACCGGACATTGGAGCGGGAAATGGACATCATCCGGACCTTCACTCTTCTGGCTATCCTGATCTCCTGTTTAGGGCTGTTCGGACTGGCATCATTTACCGCGGAACAACGGACCAAGGAAATCGGCATCCGCAAGGTGCTGGGGGCTTCCACGTCCAAGATAGTATTCATGCTCTCTAAAGAATATGCCAAATGGATACTGATCGCCAATATGATTGCCTGGCCCGTTGCCTATTATTTTATGAAAAAATGGATAAGCAATTATCCTTACAGAGTCGATATAAACATGACTGTATTTCTGGCGGCTGCAATGCTTTCTCTATTAATCGCGCAAATAACGGTTTCCTTCCATGCAATGAAGGCCGCACATACCAGCCCGGCAGATTCAATCAGGTATGAATGAATCATGTTTTAAATTCAAACTGATCAATATTTCAGTATGATGATCCTGTCCCATTCCTTCTCATATCCATCCGGCAGCTGGAGATAAATTGCGTTCTTATCCTGTGCGAATTCGACTTTCTTATCATCAATAAACATAGATGCTGCGGTGACTTTTTTCCCGAAATCCGGCAAGACCAATACTGGATCCGGCCAATCCAGAATATGGACGTATACTTTATTATCTTTGTGCGTGGTCACACCCCAATCGCGGGCCGGAACCGGCCCGCCGCGGGTCCCGTAAATGGATTCACCGTACTTTTTCATCCAGGTTCCCATTTCCCGCAAAGTCTGGACATTTTCCGGCTGGATTTTTCCGTTCGGCATGGGACCGGTGTTGAGCAGCAGATTGGCATTATTTCCAGCCGCCCGGACCAGAAATGTGATCAATTCCCGGGTGGATTTGTAATTTTCATCTTTAATGTTGTAACCCCAGGATCCATTCATGGTTTGACAGCTTTCCAAGGGGAGATCCGCTATCTCAGTAGTGTTGAAACCGGCGGTGTTGCTGCCCGGCAAATCCTTCTCGAACATCTGAAAATCTTCTCCCGGAATGGCTGCCATGTGATGATTGCTCCCGATTAAGGCTCCCGGCTGCAGTTTGTGAATAAGGGCATATGTTTCACCCAGACGCCATGGCGCACCCGGCTTATCCCACATGCCGTCAAACCAGATACCGCCGATCTCTCCGTAGTTTGTCAGTAGTTCCGTCAACTGGGTATTCATATAATCAATATAATCATTCCAGTTGCCGCTTTGGGGCCGCCCCGTATACCCTGCTCCAGTACGGCCGCGGGGATAGTAATCAGGGTGATGCCAGTCAAGCTGCGAGTAATAAAAGAACAATTTTATGCCTTGCCTGTCGCATTCATCCTTAAGCATCTTCAGCACATCCCGGCCGTATGGTGAGCGGTCAACAATGTCATAATCTGAAATCTCGGAATCATACATGGCGAATCCTTCATGATGTTTGCTAGTGATGGTGATGTACTTCATTCCGGCGTCTTTGACCAGGGCAACCCATTCCTTCGGATCGAAATCAATGGGGTTGAAGAAATCCGGCAGCTTCTCATATTGATGGATAGGAATGCGCTTGCTGTTCATGATCCATTCCGCGATTCCCAAATCCCCTCCCCCGGCCATAACGCTGTAGACACCCCAATGGACAAACAGGCCGAACTTGGCATCCTGAAACCACTCCCGGCTTTCCAGATTCTCCCGGGCAGGTGAATATCCCTGCTGGGACAATCCCAATGAAAGGAATAGCCCCAACCCCAATACCGCTATTGTTATTCGCTTCATAATGGTGTATTTTACTCTGTTTTCGGACTCAGGTTAATAAACCTGAACTATTCAGGCAAGTAATCATACTCTATTGACTTCATTTTTTTTATCGTATGTAATAATCGATGATAAATTGATCGAGGAGAATAAGTATGCATCACACTTTTTCCTTGTGGCTGATTTTAACTCTTATGTTTTTACCAGGCCAGGTTTTTCCATTCCAACAAACACAGACGGATGATGATACGGTTCCTATTACCGCGGATCACAGCAAATTCCCGATATTACAGAAAAAATTCAATACCGCACCGGAGGTAACGGAAGCCTGCCTGGGCTGTCACACGGAAGCTGCAAATCAGATCATGTCAACCATCCATTGGACATGGGTTTGCCCAAAATCTCAAGAAGGAAATGTTGGAAAGAAATGGGTAATCAATAATTTCTGCGTGTCCGTTCAATCCAACGAACCGCGATGCACGAGCTGCCACGCAGGCTATGGCTGGAGGGATAACTCTTTTGATTTTACCCAAGAGCGAAATGTGGATTGCCTGATCTGTCATGATACAACCGGAACCTATGAAAAATTTCCCACCGGTGCCGGTCACCCGGTCTATAAAGAAAAAATCTTTGATGGAAAGCTATATGAGGTCCCGGATTTTAACACCATTGCGCAGAATGTAGGCCAAACGCAAAGGACCAACTGCGGCGCCTGTCATTTCTACGGCGGCGGTGGTGATAACGTCAAACACGGGGACATGTCTTCCGCTTTGAGTTCCCCTGATTTCGCCTTGGATGTCCACATGGATGAGGAGGGGCTTAATTTCTCATGCACAGAGTGCCATACAACCCAGGCACACCAAATATCCGGGCGGTGTTATTCCCATCCGGCCTATGGGCCCGGCGAACAGTTCCAGCTGCCCCTGACTGATCAGAAAAGAATTTTTTGTGAATCCTGTCACAGCTCTGAACCGCATATTCAAACAAAAAAACTGAATCACCATACCGATAAAATAGCCTGTCAAACCTGTCATATTCCTGAAATTGCCCGGGCTAAGCCCACTAAAATGTGGTGGGATTGGTCCAAAGCCGGAAAATTCCAGGAAAATGGCGATATGATTGTCACCTACGATGAAAACGGTTTCCTTACTTATCATACCAAGAAAGGAGAATTTATCTGGGAGAAAAATGCCGTCCCTGAATACTACTGGTTCAACGGGGTGGTTACCAACATCTTGTTCGGGGACCGCATTGACGATACAAAACCGGTTAAGATCAATCAATTAAATGGCGATTATCACGATCCCAATGCAAAAATCTGGCCCTTTAAAGTACACCGCGGTATTCAGCCCTACGACAAAGCCAATAAGACACTGGTAGTCCCGAAATTGTTTGGAGAAAAGGGTTCAGGCGCATATTGGCAGGAATACGACTGGCAAAAAGCCATAACCGCCGGGATGGATTATGCGGATGCCGAATACAGCAGCGAATTCGGATGGATTGAAACCGAAATGTACTGGATCATCTCGCATTCAGTTGCACCCATAGAAAAGGCGCTCTCATGTCAAAGCTGCCACCAGGACCAAAGCCGGCTGGAAAATGTACGGGGCTTTTACCTCCCGGGACGGGATAAGAGTGCTTTAGTTGATACGTTCGGATTTATTATTGTGGGCTTATCTCTTATGGGCGTTACTTTGCATGGTATTGGGCGGGCAATCCACACAAAAAAGAAAAAGGATGAAACAAAATGAAAATATTCATATATACAAAGTTCAACCGCTTTTGGCACTGGATGCAGGCCTTGTTTATCATTCTCTTGGCTCTCACTGGATTTGAAATTCATGGCTCTTTCAGCTTGTTCGGTTATTACAATGCCTTTCTCATTCATAATTTTCTTGCTTGGAGTCTAATCCTTTTAACGGCTTTCGCCATTTTCTGGCATATCACAACCGGTCAATGGAAGCAGTATGTCCCAACCCGAAAATTCTTAAATGAAATGATTCATTATTATTTTTCGGGGATTTTCAAAGGCAAATCACATCCGTTCAAAAAAACAGAGTTATCAAAATTAAATCCCTTGCAGCGTATCACTTATTCTTTTTTGAAACTCTTTTTGATTCCGCTTCAAATCATCACAGGTTTGCTTTATTTATACTACAACAACTGGTCTGAGATCGGATTGTCTAATCTGAGCCTTGGCTTCATCAGTGCGCTGCATATGCTGGGTGCTTTTTTGCTAACAGCCTTTATCATCGCTCACATCTATTTGACTACTACCGGAGAGACAATCTTTTCCAACGTCAAAGCCATGATAACCGGCTGGGAAGAAGTGGATGAATCTAAATGATTTTGATCTGCCGGCTCAGGCCTCAGGATGACCATTTGGGTCACTTTTCACCCAGAAACCGGCCGATATTATCCAGGTATTCCCTAATCGGCAGCTTCTGGGTACACGATGTTTCACATCCTCCGCAGTCCGCACAGTCAGTGGTCCGCTTCCCCTTCAGCCATCGGTCTTCAGTAGCGAGATAGACTTTGTACACCCGCTCCGCTTCTTCCGGAAACTTCATGCGGACCTGGTCCCACATCGCCATATAAAGATGAATCTGAATGTCTTCCGGACATCCTTCCAGGCAATACCGGCATCCGGTACAAAACGATTCCCCTAATGCCTCAAATCGTTCCTGTAATTTATGGATCACAGCAGGATCAGGTTCTTCCATCGATTCAGCCACCGCAGCATTTTCTTTTACTTCAAGGGGATTTTTCATTCCAGACAGAACTACCGTAATTTCCGGATGCGCTAAATTAAAACGCAAAGCTGCTGCAATAAAAGAATCGCTTTTATCCTCCGTCAAAATCTGCAAACGTTCTTCGTCCCGGGTGAGCATGCCGCCTCCCAAGGGATTCATGGTCACGACCCCCCATCCCGCAGCATTCGCCGCTTTTAATCCCGGCTTTCTAAAGCTGTGATTAATAATATTATAACCCAAGGTTATTCCTTCAAATGGTGCCTCTTTGACAATCCTGGCGATATCCTCTCCGGAAGCATGGGCTGTGCAGCAAAGATGTTCAATCAAACCTTCTTCTTTTGCTTTGACAGCTCCTTCAAAAGGACCACCTTTCACCATCACTTTCAAATAGTGCTCATAATCCATCAAGCACCACATATTATAAAAATCAATCTTATCCCGATGCAGCCGTTTAAGTTGTTGATCTATTCGGCGGCGGACATCATCCGACGAGGGATCCTGATGGATATTGGACTTTGTCGAAATAAAAATGTTCTTCTTTATCCTGGCCGGCAGTTCATGGATAGCCTTTCCGATAAATTCTTCCGATTTATCATCACAATAGGTTGGCGCTGTGTCGATATAGTTGATCCCGGCTTCAACAGCCGTATGAACGGTTTCTATAGCCGTTGCTTCTTTGGAAGAATCAAACCGCATGGCACCCAGGCCCAAAACGGATGCGGATTTCCCGGTTTTACCGAATTTTTTATAACGCATCTCCTAATCCGTTTTCAATCCCATTCCGGAGCCCAGGATGGGCTGATAAGGCGTTTTCCCTTGTTTAAAGCTGATATGCGCTCCATTTCCTCCTCAGAGAGCTCAAAATCAAACACATCAAAATTTTGCCGGATGTGCTCAGGGTTTCCCGATTTGGGTAAACAGACGATGCCGTTCTGCTGCAGCAGCCAACGGATTGTGACCTGAGCAGCATTTTTACCATGGGTTGAGCCGATTTCCTGAAGAAGGCCATCTTTGGGGGCCCGCCCTTTTGCCAGCGGGCTGTATGCTTCCACTGCCAGCCTTCGTGATCGGCAAAAATTTATCACATTGTCCTGTGCTAGATATGGATGGTATTCGATTTGGTTACAAAAAATGGGACCCGGTGATACGTCCAAGGCTTCCTCCAAAAGTGTCTCAGTGAAATTGCTGACACCTACATTCCGCATTTTCCCAGCCTCTTTAAGCTCAAACATAGCACCTAATGTATCTTCAACGGGCACCTTTTTGGACGGCCAATGGATCAGCAATAAATCAACGTAATCTGTATTTAAATCCATCAGGCTTTTATCCATTTGCTCTTTGACATCTTCAGGTTTCAAATGATCCTTGGGTATTTTTGTAGTTAAAAAAATATCACTCCGAGACACATCTGAAGCTTTAATTCCCTGCCCGACTTCTTTCTCATTGCCGTAAGCCCGGGCGGTATCAATATGCCGGAATCCTGTATCCAAGGCTGCCTGAACAGCCACTTCAGCTTTATCTCCATGAAGCTGCCAGGTGCCGAATCCCAGGACCGGGATGGACCCTCCGAAAGCTTCTATGGCTGGCTTGTGATGATTTTTCACATTTATCTCCTCTCTATATAGTTATATTTTATCATCGACAATATAGGCTGTCTAATGTTCATGCATTCAGTCATCAAAATTGACATCATCTAAAGCATTTATATAAAATGATTTATATATCTTCAAATACTCATGGACCGAGACTTCTCAACGCGCGATGATTAAAAACATTCTAATAACCGGCAAACCCGGATCGGGAAAAAGCACTCTGATTCAAAAATTGATGGACCATTTTAATGACAAAAAGATTGCAGGGATCGTCACCCCGGAAATCAGAAGAGAAAATAAACGATACGGATTCAAGATCATCAACATTGCGTCCGGAGACGAGGAAATCATGGCCTCTGTTGATATTAAAAGCGGCAAAATGGTATCAAAGTATCAAGTGGATGTGAAAGCCATTGACATGATATTGGATAAGCTCCATTCGAGTCACAATAAGGCGGAAATCATCATGATAGACGAAATCGGTAAAATGGAGCTGTATTCTCATAGATTCAAGAACATGATCAAAACCATCTTAGATTCAGACAAGACAGTCATTGCCACCATTCAATTATCTAAAAATCCATTTATAAAAGAAATTAAGAGCAGGGATGACAGTAAAGTTTATTTCATAGATAAGGATCAGTTTGAGGAAATCTTACATTCTATTATTGATAAAATTAAGTCTCCCTGATCATCCTGTCTGCCGGCTCAAAAACGATCGTGCGTTGTCATCCTTAGGCCTGCATAGCAGGCAGGCCGTAAGGATCTTGTATTGCCTCACAGGAAATAGCGGTAACGTCTCTCCAGAAAAAGGCTGCTGGAATTCCTGTCGCTTTTTTCAGGAGCTGACAAGTTTTATTGTTCTGATTGAATGAGAAACGGTGATTCCGGATCATGATTATTGAAGTTTCGCACAGCTGTATCCGGACTGGCATTGGCATAACAATAGCGGCATCCGTGCAGGCAGGTATCATAGGCCCCGATATCCCGGCTGACAACACAGCGGCAAAATCGTCGCTGATGTTTGTCTTTCTGAAGGGAAATCCTCCGGTCGGTTATGCGGGAAATTAATCCGTCATCAATGCATTTGCCCGGTTTGATTCCGCACTCTTCCAGAGAGATTTCTTCCGCACAGGACGCGATGGATAAAGAATGCTCACTGGCGATTTCCGCAAAGCGACGGGCCATTTTTTGCATGAGGTCCACATCGATAGACCGCAAATTGACGCCTTTTAGATTTCTTTCACATTTTTTGTACATATTAATAAAACTGATAATGCACTTTTCTGTATATCCCTGTAATTCCTGTGCTATGTATTTAAAGCACTTAAAATGGTCATTCAGTCTGTATTTATCTGTCAGCAGAACCGGATCGTATCTCCAGATAACTCTCTCAGGCCCGATTTTCCGGGTTAGTTCTTTGAACGTTTTTAAAGCCGTCTTAAAATCCGGAACTCTTTTTTCCAAAGTATGATTATACGGAGTCACGGTATATTGAAAATAATAAGCGTATCCCCGTTTATCTATTTCATCCAGTTTCAGCATCATATCCGTCGGATTTTTGGTCCAGAATACAATGCAATCCACCATCTCAGGTCTGAGGTCTATTTTCGTCACCTGTTTGGGATTGAAGGGATTCCTGACCAGAGCATATCCGGAATGGAGCCGGTTCATAAACCAATTTGTATAAAAAGCGGGAATATCCGTCCGGCGGCTGGCAGAAATAATCATCATTACCATATTTTAACATGAAAAAAACTATTTTCGGATTCATCGTAGCAGTTGAATATCAATGGGTTCTCAAAGGAGAATTTGAAATCGGGAAAAGAAAAAACACTTGGAATTATAAAAACGGCATAATCACCCGCGCCGATCTGGCTCCTGAACTGATGTTTATCCAGCAGTCCCCCTACACCTGTGATTTCACCGTTTGCCCAGACCAGACCGATATTCAGACTGCGTTGCAGGGAGCCCCTATAACCGGCCGCGCTTCACAAGGCCGTGTGCAATTAAGCTGGCCCCCGTATCGACCCACAACATGTGTCGTATGCTATCCGAATGTTTCTTATATCACAACCTTGTACCAGCAACAGTTCGGCACGAGAGAATTTATGCGCAAAATCTCAGAAGAATCCATTCCCTTGCAGGACGGCTATACCGTTACCAGAACCAGCCATGATTGGCTGCGCTATACCATCTCCCTCCGCCGGCTGAATTAACTCGGAATATTCGTTCAAAGATAACCTGCCAAAGTCATCTGAGTGAAGCGGCAAAGGATCCCAAGCTGCTTCGTCCGGGGGAACAGGAATCGATTCCATTAGCTGGGAATTATGCATTATTCTGCTAGATGCTGAGTTGGTTTCACTTATTCAAAAAAGGTATAATCAGCAGTGAAGGGAGATTTGGGATGCGCGGATTGCGATTGATTCTGATTCTTTTTTTATTGGCCGCTTTATGTTCTTCAGGACAGGTCTGGACATGCACTGTAGCCGTCGTTTCCGGAAAGGCTACTCCAGATGGACGGCCGCTTCTATGGAAAAACCGGGATACCGGGGACCCTTACAATCATGCCGTTTATATTAAAGGCGATAAATATAATTTTATCGGTATCATTAACAGCATGGATCCGTTCGGCGTCAGTATTTGGTCCGGCGTCAATTCCGCCGGGTTCTGCATCATGAATTCAATGTCTTATAACATTGATGCCGGCAATAATAATAATTCAAATTCGGGTCCCGGGAACGGTGAGCTGATGCGGCTGGCTTTGGAACGCTGTGCCACCGTGGATGATTTTGAAACTTTATTAAAGGAAACCGCCGGCAAACGCATAGTGGATGCTAATTTTGGTGCCATTGATGCTCAAGGCGGAGCAGTCTTCTTCGAAACGGGAGATGAACGCTATATCCGGCTGGATGCAGATGATCCTAAAATCGCTCCGGAAGGTTATATCATGCGGACGAATTATTCCTTTACTGGTGAATCCTTGCAGGGAGCAGGCTACATCCGCTTTGACCGCATGAGCCGGCTCTTTCAGAGAGCCTATGCATCCGGCGGTATTACACATGAGTGGATCCTGACCACAGCTTCACGGGATATGGTTAATAGTCTTACCGGAGTTAATCCGCTTACAGTTGAGCTCCCGGCTCACAACCGGGATCATAAATATTTTTACATGGCGGACTCCCTCGCCCGCAACACCGCCACCTCAACGACCGTATTTCATAGCGTAAAAAAAGGCGAAGATCCGGCATTCACCGTTATGTGGACCCGTATCGGGCACCCTCTTTGTTCGGTAGCGCTTCCCCTCTGGGTTCGCGGAGGAGATAGACTCGGAATCACCTCCGGCAACCCGCATGCACCAATCGAGCGTTTCGCCGATTACTGGCACAAGCGTATCTTTCCCTTAAAAGGAGGATCCCGTGACAAATATCTCGATTTGGCTCCCGTTATTAATAAATCAGGCAATGGTATTCTGGAACGGCTTGTCTCGATTGAGGAAGACATCTTATGGACAACCGAATCTCTTCTGGCCGGCCCCGCACCTGCAGCCGAAGAATTGGCGGAAATCCAGGCTAGCGTGCAGGATCGGACAGTGAAGCTCCTCTCTCAGAAGTTCCCCCTGGCATCACGGTCAGCCGGTTTTTAAGGCTTTACTTTTCTGATTTTTTTATCCTCACTTGTCTATGGTAAAATTTTCATATGCACATCAATGTCATTTTGGACATCGGGGTCATTCTGCTGGCTGCTTCTTTCGGCGCCGCCATAATAAAATTCACTAACCTGCCCAGAATAACTTCCTACATTATAATCGGAATAATCATAGGCCCTTCCCTATCCAATCTCATTTCCCCCGGTTTGATGGACACATCCGATTTATTCACCAACATTGCCTTGAGTTTCATCGCCTTTGACCTGGGCAGAAAATTCTCCTTGGAACGGATCCGGGAAATCGGAAAAAATGTTATGGTCATAGCGGCCCTGCAGGTTATTGTCACATTGCTGTTGGTTACCTTTACTATTTACCTGCTCATGTCCAAACCCTTTCACATTGCTGTCATTTACGGCGCTATTGCCTGTGCCACCGCACCCGCCGCAACCATCCTAGTGGCCAAGCAGCTCAAAGCGGAAGGCAAATTCACGGACACACTTTTAGGGATTGTCGCTTTGGATGACGGCCTCGGCATTTTGGTTTTCGCCCTGGTTTTTGCCGTCGCTGGAAATATAACCGGCGCGCATACCGAGGCTAATCCTATTATTTCCGGTCTTACACATTCACTTATTGAAATATTCGGCGCCGCAGGTTTGGGTATTTTGCTAGGCTGGATTCTCTGCCACCTGCCTAAAGTCATTGAAAAGTCAGAAAACTTAATGATATATACATTAGGGATTATTCTTTTTAATGCCGGCCTGTGCATTCATTTCGAATTTTCGGTTCTTTTAGCAAGCATGGCATTGGGAATCACGGTGGAAAATTTGAGTCAAGAAAATATAAAATTTTTTCATGCTGTTGAAAAAATCGAATCTCCCTTTTATGTCCTCTTCTTTGTGCTGGCAGGAGCCCATCTAAAAATTGAAATGGTGTCCGGAATGTCATTTATCGGAGTAATATACATTTTAACCCGGACCGCAGGAAAATTGGGGGGAGCGTATATCGGATCGCTTTTAGTTAAAGCGGAGCCCTTCGTCAAAAAATGGATGGGATTATCTCTGCTTCCTCAGGCCGGGGTGGCATTAGGATTCGCTCTTATTGTAAAATCCGCATTCCCCGACAAAGGACAGGAGATCTTTTTTATAATCACCGCCTCGACCGTTTTTTTTGAGATAGCAGGGCCGATCTTCACCAAGATTTCACTCAACGCCGCCGGAGAAACCGGGTAAAATCAATTAGGATCCGATTTCTATGAGTTCAAAAATGACAGCTCCGCTTTCATCCTAAGCAAAGCGAATGATCTCAAGCTGCATCGTTCTCCCCTTAGTCATCCTTAGGCGATCAAAAGTAACTTAAACTGTCTCTTATTTTGTATTGATACCGCCTCACCAGCCGAAGCACTCTAAGAACCCCACGGCCGTTGACGCATCCTAGGGATGATTGTGGATTCATTTTCATTGTTCTGAGATCATTGTTTTCATGATTAATTCATAATATTTTACGAGCAATAAATCCAGATATGAGCTTTAACATCCTTTTGAAATGCTCCGGTTTGGAATAGACATGATCACAGCCGGGAAGCGTTACCAGCCGGCAATCCGGCATCAGTCTTTCCGCCTTCCGGCTCTGTTCCATCGGCACCGTCTCATCCGCTTCACCGTGAACAATCAGCACAGGAATTTTGATTTTCAGTGCGGCGTCATAGGCGTGTGTTTTTTTCGCATCTTCATAAAAGGAAAAATTCAGCCGGCGTTTTTCATCGTTAATTGTTTCAATCTCGATGAAGCCCTTTTCCCTCCACTCCTCTACCTCGGCTTCGGATAGTTGGGTTAAGGCCATGCTTCGATAATCCGTAACCGGCAATTTCAAGGCGAGTAATGACGGCAGATCTGACCGGGATGCGGCCAGGATGGATATCTTTCACATTTGATTACATTATCTTTATACAATTTTCTATTTTAATTTAAAACTAATGGTTATATCATACTCATAAAGCGGAGCTGTAATTTTCGAACTAATAGTCAGGCTAATTGAATTAAGGAGAAAAAAGTGGATTTCAAACAATTTTCATTTCCAGAAGCCCCTATGATTCGCGTTTCTGCACCTGGGAAAAAATCCCGCGAGCACCTTAAATATCAAGAAGAACATGAGGGTTCTGCTGTTTCATATCCTAAGGGCATGCCGATGGCGCTTCGCTCCGCCAAAGGCGCAACCGTTGAGGATGTCGACGGCAATATCTATATCGACTTTTTCGGGGGTGCGGGCGTTATGAATGTCGGCCATTCCAATCCCGATGTGATTAAGGCCGCAGAGAATCAGCTCAGGAGAATCACTCATGCCCTGGATGTACCGACACCCAGCCGGAAAGAGTTAGTGGAAATTCTTTTTTCCATTCTGCCGGATGAATTAAGCCGGGTTTCTTTCGGCGGGCCTACCGGCTCCGATGCGGTGGAAGCGGCAGTAAAGTTGGCGAAATACAATACCAAGCGAGTTCCTTTAATCGCGTTTGAAGGCGGATACCACGGCATGACCGCGGGCGCCCTTTCGCTGTGCAGCGGTCTTTCTTTTAAAGAAGATTTTCTACCCATGCTGCCGGAAGTCCATTTTATTCCTTATGCCTACTGTTACAGATGTGTTTTTAATCAGGAACCGGACAAATGCAATTTAGAATGTGCAAAATATCTCGATCACATATTCACAGACCCTCATTCAGGAATCGGCAAACCAGCTGCTATTATTATCGAGGCCATCCAAGGGGAAGGAGGTTCAATCGTCCCTCCGGATAAATACCTTAAAGAATTGAGAAACATCTGCACCGAAAATGATGTTCTTTTGATCGCAGATGAAATTCAGGCCGGCCTCTGCCGGACCGGAACGATGTTTGCTTTTGAACATTCCGGCATCATACCTGATATTATCACCCTGAGCAAAGGCTTGGGCGGCATCGGCTTTCCGCTTTCCTGTATCGTATACCGGGAAGATTTAAACACCTGGCCTCCGGCCAAACATATCGGCACATTTCGCGGTAATGTCATCGCTTATGCGGCCGGAGCTGCAGCCGTTAAATTTATGGTGGAGAAAAAACTTGCCCGGCATGCCGCCTCAGTCGGAGAATCCATGCTTAACAGTTTAAAGAAGCTTGAAAATGATTCCCGAATTGTAGGTGAAGCGCGGGGCAAAGGACTGATGCTGGGGGTTGAATTGGTCAAAGATAAGGAGACCAAAGAACCGGCTCCGGAGCTGGCTAAACAAATCAGGAAGCTGTGCCACCAACGCGGGCTGCTGATTGAAATAGGCGGACATTATGACAATGTCGCCCGTTTTCTCCCTCCCTTGGTTTTGACTGAAGAACTCGCTGAAAAAGGCACGGATATTTTTATCGATTCAGTCAAAGCAATTGAGAAGAAAAGATAAACTGCCGGTTTAGTGGCCACCGTCTGGAATCATTTTTTCCCATGCTCCATAACCGGGATCAGCAGTTTTGTGTACAAAGTGACACAGTCTTCACTTTTTAATAATGCCCAATTGACTTAACCAGATAACAATCAGCATGACCGGAATAAAATAGCGGATAAGGATCATCCAGAATACCTGCATGGGCTTGGATCGAATTTCCGCAGCTTCAAAAAATTTACTGATCGGCCAGACACGCCCCACAAAAACCGTCATCACCAAAGCACCTAGTATCAAGAATATATTCGTGCAAAGAAAATCGATTTTCTCAAATATTTTGGTTGAAATAATAGAAAAAGTTGCAATGGACAACACTAATCCGGCCATAACAAAAATTCCGGTCTTCCGCGGTATGCCCCATTTGTCCCGTAAGTGAGCGACAATGGCTTCCGTACCGCCCAAAAATGATGTAAAAGCCGCCATAAAGAAAAGCAGGAAAAAAAGTCCGGCAAAAAGCTGCCCCATCGGCATCTGATTGAAAATATTGGGCATGGTGATAAAAGTCAGGCCGAATCCTGTTTCGGGATTCAGTCCGAATGCTGCCACAATAGGAAAAATCATGAGCCCGGCCAAAACAGCCACGGTTAAATCAGATACCCCGATAATGACAGCATTCGGGATAATTTTATCCTGTTTTCTCATATAACTTCCGAATATATGTGCAGCAGACAGGGCAATTCCCATAGAAAAGAAAGCCTGTCCCACGGCTGCCAGCGCTGCTTCAACGGTGAATTTTGAGATGTCCGGTTTAAAGTAAAACGCAATTCCCTCAACCGCTCTGGGAAGAAAAAGCCCTCTTATTATTAAGGCTAATAAGACAACCAGCAAACCCGGCATCAAAATCTTGTTTACTTTTTCTACCCCCTTTTTAACCCCTCGATGAAGCACGAATACTAAACCCGATATCAAAATCAAGGTCCAAAGAATGACTTCAATCGGATTGGACGTGAAACTGTGGTAATAGGCTTCAATCTCAACCGGCGACTTCCCGCTGAACGTTCCGGATAAAGATTTGAAAAAATAAGCGGCAATCCATCCGGCCACAGGCGCAGTGTATCCGGTAATCACAAGGTTGGTCAGGACGTTGACATATCCATTCAAGTACCAGGGAGTTCCCGGTTTGAGGGTTTTATATGCACCGACGGGATCTTTGCGGGTTGATTTGCCGAGAGAAATTTCGATAGACAGCATAGGGATGCCTATTAAAAAAACAACCAAAAGATAAAAAAGCAGGAAAATCCCGCCGCCATACTGTCCGACCATAGCCGGAAACCGCCACAGGTTTCCCATTCCAACGGCGTATCCAATCGAAGCGAGTATGAATCCTATTCGCGAACCCCAATTTTCTCTTTCTTCCATTTAATCTTCTCCTATCCTTGTTCATTCCTATTTAGTGTTTGGCAGTGGTTGTTCAGGTCCGGGAACCAGTCCCTTTTCAATCAGAAAAATCAAACCAAGTAAACCGCCCCAGTGATAAAAACTGTCGCTGCTGCTGACATCCAAACCTTCTCCTGTCTCCGCATTATAATTTTCCGGGATCAGCTGTTTTTCCTTCCATGCCTTCATCAGAAGATTTTTTGATTTTTCAGCCATATCAGCCTGTGCTTTGGACAGTCCGTATCGGCGCAGTCCTATATAAACGAGAAAATTCATCGGCGGCCATATCCGTCCTCTCCAATATACATTATCATGGAAGGCGGCGTCATCACGGGATACAGCCGGCATAACCCACTCTCCTGCAAATTCCCTGTCATTGAAATAGTGATCCTTAATCATCCGTTCCGCCTGAACCCGGGTGGCGGCCCCGGCGAGCAATGGATAAAAGAGAGTCGGCGAAAGACGGTGCACCCACTCTTGGTTATCAAGTCTCCGGTTTAGAAAAATTCCTTCTTCATCATGCCAAAGATCCATTAGCTTTTGTCGAAATTGATCTGCGCGCCGGTTGAGTTCCTGCTCCTCTTCTTCTTTTCCCAAAATTCCCGCAATTTCCGCTAAGGATTCACAGTCACGGATATAAAAGGAAAGCAGTGCCGTATCGGCCATTTCCATAAGGTGGGTTTTTTCGTTGTATACAGCATCATCATAGAGGGGCAGGTTATCCATTCCGGATTCCAAAACCGCTCCGTAAAGGTTTCCGACCCCTTTAATTTCCCAATCAAATCCTGTCACGGGCTCATAAGGATCAGACCCCCAGGATAAAAATCCTTGATTCAATCTATTTTCAGGCCACCAGCGGTTCCATTTCATCAAATCTTCATAGACTTCTTCCAGCAGCCACTTATCTCCGAATCGCCGGTAGAGTTCGCGTATAATCATCGACCCCAGCGGAGGTTGTGACCGGTCCTGGGTGCGGATACCCAAAGAGCGGTACCACATGGGAACAAATCCTTCGGGGGTCAATTCTTTGGTGATTTCCACGGCATTGGCATACGCCAGCTCCTTATGCTCGAGAGAATGCAGATATCCGGCAAAATAGGTGTCCCAGCAGAAAAGAACATAGCCTAAGTACTGAACAGGATCGCCGACCGAGCTTTGGTCTCCCACGGTCGGTTCATCCCAGCCTAAATTCCACAGCCGGCTGACTGGAGTAATAACCCGGTTTTTCATGGGATCATAGATGGTATTCCATGCCAGCCCGGCTTGAATTGCCCTGTATATCTCGGCATCCTCACCAAAAAGGGCTGTATGGCTTTCTAAAAGTATATTTTTCTTTTTAAATATTAGCGATTTGATTTCCTTCAGGCTGCGCTTTTTCCCGGTTGAAATCCCGATGGGACCATCCATGGAAAATGCAAGGTATGGGGTTTGAGCTGTGATATACGGCTCCGGAGTGCTTGATTTGGACCCGTAGACATGAATTGATCGGCCTGTGCGTGTTCGCCCAATCAGAACATCATCACCCGCTGATAATTCTCCTTTTCGATTCCACAAAAATCCGCTTTCAGCCACCAGCAGCGGTGTCTTTATTTGCCGGTGTGACGGAGTTACCAGGATTACAAGTTCATCTCCTTCAGCAGCTGTCTGGACTTTAACATCAATGTCTCTCCAGCTTAAATCAAGCTCGGTATAGCTGCCGTCAAATGCATGCGGTCCGGCGGCAATTTTTTCCTGGTTGCGGCGGCCCATCAAGACTTCTTTAAGATGGCCCCCCTGCTTAAATTCTTTTATACCCAAATTTATGGCAAAGCCATCGGGTAAAAACACATGTGACAAAAGGGACCTTGTATTCCATGTATTCCAGCCACGAGCTAAATTTTTTTGCAGTGAAAGATATCTTGCAGACCGTTTCACTGCTCCATTTTTTTCCCATTTAGAGGATACTCCGGTATTAAAACCGGGATCCTTTAAGTCATTCATTTTATTTGTGCCTCCTTTGGAATTGTCTTCTTCTAATATCGAACTGAAAATTCAAAAGAACCTTCCAGTCCTTTGGGAATAATAATGAGTTCTTTTTCGGGGTCATAATTATTCCACTTTTTTTGATTGACTAGCACGTCTTTTATTGGTCGCTGTCCTGGAACACGCAGCCGAAGATAAACGGCCGCATCAAGCCTCCCATCAGGAACTTTCACAATGCCTGAAATCTTATTTTGATTTAGTTCCGATTTGATTTCGTATGCAATCCGGCCGAAGCGGGTCGGAGCTCCATCAACTTTAATGCATTCTCCATCCGCCAGCCAATTTCTTGGTGTGGACTTTGCCAGCCAAACTTCATCATCATCAGGATCTTCAAACACCAGCATCCATTTGGTAAAAGCGGGAATCGTAAGCTGGGTTGGAGTGCAATAAGGTCCACGCTGAGTGCCATCGATATTAGCGCCTTCAACCGCAGTCCAGGTTCCGCGGGTATATAAGTGGGCTCTTTGTGCATAGAAGAGAAGCAGGAACTCACGAATCCAATCGAACTGGATTAATGCATAAGCAGGACCAAAAGCCCGAAACCCGCTTATGGACATCCCGCTTCCGGAAAGACCAAGAATTTGGTGACCGTTTTCAGAATGATAATTTTTAATGATATCAATATGTTCTTTTGTAAGAATACCGGAATGCATCAGTTCAGTATACACTCTACCCTTTCCCCAGGTAGGTGTATCATGTGCCACTGCAGGCATATAGGGAGGATTTTGGTTGTAATCAATAGCTTTTTCCAGAGCCTTATATAAATCTATTTTCATTTCTTCAGATTCCTGAATAAGCAGTTCTCCCCTTTTTTCCATTGCAGAATCACGGTGATTTTTCCCAAGCTCAATCCATGCGAAACCAAGATCTTTGAATCCACGGGCTGCCTCGGCATTATTGGAAAAATGAGGCAGCATCAGTTTGAAGGGATGAACCTTCAGGGCGGAATCATGTTCGGACCATCCCTGAATGATTCCATAAGATTCATCCTCCCGTGGAACCTGCTTGCTTTCTTTTCGCAAATCGAAGAAGAGCCGAGTGATGGCTTCTATCTTTCCCAGGTGCTTGAAAATTAACTTGTCATCTTTCGTATACCGGTAATACATGGCCAAGGCTGTCAACATGCGGCCATACTGGCCTATTTCCGGACCTCTAGTGTCGATGGATCCGTCTTCTCTAACTGAATGGATGAAATAGTCATCAATATAACGGCCTGCAATATCCGGCATTCCCCAGTCAAGAAAAGTCATGACGCTGCTGTTGAATACGTCTTGAAAAGTATCAACATTGCTGTAGCCATATCCACCAAAAACATCGATTCCACCAAGGGGAGGATATCCGTATTTGGGGTGATCGCCCACGCGGGTTATTATTTCCCGTGCGAAAGCATGACGGCAAAAGTTTTCCAGGGTTTCGTCCGGCACTTCAATAGTCATCTGTGGGTTGAGGTTTTCTTTCCACACTGTGTTTAATTGGTAAAGGTCCTGAAAAAAACCTCGGGCTTCCGGCTCTGTTCGAGGTGGAAACGGCAGATGATGATAAAAATAATGATGCTTTTTAAGCTGGCCGTTTTCCACCAAAAGAACCCGGTACCAAACCGGCTGGGTCCAAAACTGAGATGGATTATCTTCAGCAAAGATCACTTCTTCCCAATATCTGTTTTCTCCTGTGGGAAACAGGAACCGGACCGCAGGCAGCCATCCTCCGATCAATCCCTCCCAGACATCTCCGCGGTCGCGGGCTGATTGTATCTCCGTTTCTACCTTTCCGGCATCAACATAAATTTCATCACTGAATCCCCCATAATCATATGTGGGTTTATCGATAGAATGCTTGGTTCCTACAAAAGTAGGTGCACGCAGGGGGGGGAGACAAGCAGCAACTTCTCTGTAATCTGGGTCTCCCTTCCCCTCCAGAATTTCCTTTGCTAAATAATCCTGTTTTCGATTGGCTGTTTCTTCCAGGGTCCTTCCTCGATACAGGGTGTCTTCAGCTGCTGAAGTCGGCTCAAGGCTTTTGTCCAGGTTCAGAATAATCCCTGTCTCGGTCATATAAACAATTCCGCCAGTCCGGTCTTCGAGATTTTCAAAAACAGCCGCCGGAGACTCCTCGCTCTGAATGACGGCCATAAGAGTCCAGGCGCCAATTCTCTGATTCTGCTTTATATAGAGTACGGCACCGCTGTCCGGATCAATCACCTGAGTGGTTTGTTCAAGAAAATTTAAATTTTTCACTGAAAATTCCGGGGGCTTCATTGAATCAGAAAAAACACGGGGGCTAAATACTAAAAGAAACATAAGAAGGTAAACTCCGGGAACGCCAATCCAACCGAAGCTGATTTTCCGGTCGGATTCTTCTCTTTTAGCCTTCACCTTCATTTTTCTCTCCAAAACTTAGTAAATTTGATCGCGGTCCGCCCAGCGGAAGGAGAAACCATATGTAATCTCATCCCCGGGAGTGAATTTCGGAGTCAAGATTAAATTCGCTGAGGGTGGCATTTTTTGAGACGAAAAAAGGAAAATGCCGGATTCATCCGCATCCACCAATGCAGCAGAAGTAAAATTGCGCTCAGTTTGCGCCGGTTCAAAAAGAGGGCATTTGCTGAGCGGAGTCAATATCAGAAACAGCCCTTTCTCCTCAGATCCCTTCCATGTAACATATCCGTTTCCAGTTAAATAAACGTTTCTCTTGAGATCTCTATTATTTCCCAGAGGAAGCGGAAGATAAAATTGCTCAATCTCAATGGGTTTATGAGTGACGTTACGAAGATGCAATGTCCAATACAGCGTGTCTCCTTCTAACCGCAAACGGCTGGTGAATTCCAGGTCAGTATAATAATCATACCAACCTGATCCATTGTAAACAAAAATTCTCTGGTTAGAAGACGCACCGGATTCCTGTTTTATCGTATACAAATCGGACAGACGGGTCGTATCAAAATCCTGCCACTCCAAATCAAGCATTCGGTATCTGAGAAAGATATCACCTAATACTCTTTCCCTTAAGATAAAATTCATTTCATCCGGTTGAAATGACCGTTTTAATCCCGCAATGCCCGATGGGCCGAACCGGATATCAAAATAATCATTTACATACCGGTCCTGAATTTCCATTGCCGATGCGCTCAAAACCAATGCTGTCATTGCAATAATGAATCCGTTTCTGGCGCTCATTTCTCCTCCTTCGAAACAGAATCCTCCGACCTGTCCGATCTAGGGTTGTCTTTCCGGCGAATAGTCAAAACGGGTTCCTGATCTTTAATCGTTAAATCCGCTGAAATCCGTTTTTGCTTTTCAGCTTTAAAGGAATGGATGACCGACCCGTTTAGAAAGATGTCATACACGCCTTCCGGGAGTCCATCAAGAAAGAGACGGCCGGGTACTCCGCTTTCGAATCGCTTCTCCAGGCTGCACTGAATTTGACGCAGAGACTCATCGAAAACTACAGGTTTCCCGCCGGCGAATCCATCTCTCTCCAATTCCATATGAAAGCGGTTTCCTCCCAATATAACATGGAATCTCTGTCTCAGCCCATCCCTGGGAATAACTTCAACAACCGTGTCTTTTATCTTTAGCTTTCCTCCATAGGCAATGCGTCCGAACAAAGGATCATTTACAACAATGGTCGCAGCCGTCCGTATTGCACCGCCGAATCCAAGATCGGCTTCTCCGCCGTAATACCACACACCCCGCGGTGCCAGCTTGCCTAAGCGTTCTCCCAAGGCCATATCACTGAATCCGGTTCCGGCTGCCCCATCGTTTTCCTTCCCTGGATACCAATATCCGTATCCAGACTCTTTTGTTCCTGTATTCATTAAACCCCAGCCGCACAGATAAGAAGCATATCCCAGACGAAGATATTTTTCCGGCAAAACCGCAAAATGAAGCGCATAATCAACTATTGACCAGCCGCCAAGGTGGGTCATGTAAAATAAAGATCCGGGCCTGCTGCTGCCCAAAAGGTAATATGCCGGTTCGACCCAACCCCGCAGAACAATATTAGCGGCGATCTGGTCCTCCATAAATGATTCAGCATCAGTCATTTTCACATTTAGTGTGGAACCGGGTTTGCCGGCGTTGTTGACGGCATAACGGGCAAAAGAATGTGTGGATTCAAAGGCACAAGGACCGAATGGATATTCAGCGTAAAAAAAGTTCGGCCGGTCATTAATAAAATGCTCAATTTTTCCTTCCCATTTTCCCTGGAGCCATGAAGCTTCTTCCAGACGGCCTTCATCTTCAAGTGCTTTGAGAACGCCCCCGATTACGGTCTCCGCCATAATTCCCAGAGATTCAGCCGGCCAGTTCCCTGTTTCAAGCGGGACTGTAAAGTAGGCTTTAGCCGTTCCGTATGCTCTTGTCAGGTAGCCATCCTTGCCCAAATATTGAGTCACTGAGGGATCCTGTTTGGCAATCCGGTACATATTCAAGTAAAGCATTATTATGTGCGGGTAATCGTAAAGCCGCCAAAGGTGGCCGGTCCACCCGTTCCTATCACCGGGCTTGCTTTCCCGGTTGACTTTCCAGTTGGGTATCCCGTAAATTCCATAAGGATATGCTTCCAAATCAGTCTGCTGCTGTTTTCCCCATAAAAAATGTTCAATATAATATTCAACCGCTTCAATTTCTTTTCGGACCGGGAAATGGGCGTTTTTGGCCGCTATGTAAGGCGCCTTACATAGTCCAGGATCGTCACAGCTGAACCAATACTGCTTCAAACCATCGGTATCATCAGGGCTTCTCAAAATTTTATTCCGCATGTCCCAGTCAGAAAAAAGGCCGTTATACCACTTGCTTGGATCCCGGTGCTGCTGACGTTGGACCAAATGCGCTGCACGTTTCTTTATCACTTCTTCCAGCGGCTCCATTGAGAAAAATTCAAGATACAGAATTTCATCCATCCCATAATTAACAGTCAGCATATTTTCACCCAGCCGGGAAAAATGAACCCGGTAAACATGAGTATCTTTTTCCTTTTCCCCCAAATATTCAACTTGAGTATCTCCCGGATATTCGGGCTGAATGGATTTTATTGTCTTCTTTGTCCGCAATGCAAACAAGGCCTCCAGATCATTGGGTACGGTCATGCCCGGAACAACTTGGACATCGAATAATCCCTCTTCGTACAGAACCTGGCGGACTCCTTCATAGTCATCCGCCCAGCGGAATTTAAAGCCGTACACTGCATCCGAACCCGGGGTTGAAGCCGGCTTCAGAACCAACTGCGTTTGCGGTTGACGCCAGGTTCCTTCCATTTTGCGGTCCTCAATTCCCGCTGCATGGCTGTGGATGAAGATGCCCTTTTCATTGAAGTATTCCACTTTCATAAACCGGAAATCATCAGCGGATTCAAACGAAGGACATTTATTCAGAGGTGTCATGACTAAATAAGGGCCGATACTGTTGGGGCGCATCCAATAAAAAAAAGATGCGTTTCCAGAGATAAATTGATGGGAATAAACCCGGCGGTTCAGCATCTCTTCGGTATCCCAGCGTCTTCCTGTGTTAAACGGCAGAGGGAGACTCAGGTCTCCAATTGTCACTGGTTTGCCGGATAAATTGCGAAGGTGTATTGTCCAGTATAAAGCGTCATCTTCCAGTTTATAACGGAGGATAACCTCTATATCAGCATAATGATCATTGAAATCTCCGTGATATAAGTAATATCTATCCTGATACGTTTCAACACGTTCCTTCTTATAAGCATATTCTTTCGGAATTCCCCGGTCCGGCATGCGGCCGGCGGCTGCCTCCTGCCATTCAGCATCCTCCATGCGGAAACGGATCCTGACATCCCCCAAAGCGGCTCCTTCTCTAATAAAGTTCGTTTTGAAATCATCATTCACCGCCTTTAGCGAAGTGATTCCAGTCGTCCCGAATTCCAGCTCAAAATATGAATTTTTAAAAACATCTTTGGCGGCGGCTGAAGATACAAGTAATACTAGAAAAAATACAATAAATAATGGAATTTTTTTTCGATCCCTCATGAGCATCTCATCCTTTCACAAAATATTATTTCAGGTCGGTCCAATCCGGCCAGTGCTGAATTGTCCATAAGCGGAAAGCGGTACACCATGCACACAGCCACTCTGTTCCGTAACCAAGCCGGCTGGAGTATCCTCGCCTTCCCTTACTATGAATAAAACCTTCATATTGGGATCCTGCCGGAAGAAGCTTACCATTCAGTATCAGGGTGCCGTCTGATATTCCTGTTGTCGTATGTCCCCAGGTTGCCCTGGCTCTTCTCAGCCAAATATCTTTTCCGGTGATTTCATAGAGCCTCAGCCAGCCCAAGGCAATGACGGCTCCGCCCTGATCAGCGCCCCCGCCTCCCACTGTGATGCTGGTGCCCCCGAAAGCATCATAATCAAGAGCGGCAGCTGGTGTCCCCTCAGGAAAATTGATACTGTAATGGTATTGCCAGGTTGCAAGATAATAAGCGGCCTTTTCGGCTTTTTCCAGGAAGTATTTATTTTCGGTGATTTCATAAAGATCGAGTGCGGCGGTCAGTAATGGAAGTCCGGTTTCTTTATCGATTGTATCTTGATCAATGGCGCCTGCAGTCAAACAGACGGCTTCCAAGTCACAATCGGCATATGCCCTGAACGCTTTTTCAGCCGTGGTTAAATATAATTTTTTTCCGGTCATCCGGTATGCTTTGATCATAGCCGGAAGCACATAAGCGCCAATCGTTCCATGCGGGTTATCCAGCACCCCGCTTGCTGTCCAATATTTGCCGAATGTGCCGTCTGGGAGGACGTTCTTGCAGAAAAAATCACATGCTTCCAATCCCATCTTCCTCCATAAAGGCTGGGGCCGGCCGGCTTTTTCCGCCAGCTCCGAAGCTAAAAGATAGAAATAAGCTCCGTCTCCCAAATTGCGCGTGCTTAACCTGGGCTCTTCTTCCCAGGCAAGTTTGTCATCAAAGCGTGTGTAAAACAAACCATTGGGAAAACGTCCGTTTTCCGCCCAAAAATCTAAAGCCTTTTTCCCGTGTTCCCAGGAATTCTCATTTTCGTTCCACAGATAATCCTGAATCATAAATGCACCCAGGGCGGCAGCCTGGCCCACAAATCCTATTTCAAACCGCCAGGGCCAGCTGGTTTGAACAAACGTGCCGTCTTTCGGCTCCAAACTAAAATAGAATCCTTTAAAGCGGTTGTTTTCCGTCCATAGGCTTTCTTTTGCATAGCGGATGCCTAAATCCCAGATTTTTTTTGCCGGAAAACGAATAGGAACATTGTGCTCGAACTGTTTCCAGGCTTCGTCCAGAACAACAGAATATCCCATTCTTGGGTGAGGGGCTTTCCCAATAACTATATAGAATTCGCGGCTGCATGAATCTCCGGGCCAGAGAAACTCATTTTCCCAGGGGCCTTGAACATACCGGCCGCTTCCCGTAATACGAAAAGGCTGGTTCTGGCGGGGCCACCATAAACGCTGGATCATTCCTGATTTCGTCCTCTCCAGAGAACTTGACGATTCCCCCGCATCTTTTGGATCTGCATACAAACCAACAACTTTTCCGCTCCCTTCCGTAATGGTGCAGGCTGGAATAGAGCTCCAGTCTCCAGGAAAAATCCATTGATCCCGGGACAATGACTCCGACACCTCCAGATCGTTCATCGGGGCGGATAGTCCTTGAAAACGGGCACTGGGCCAACGCTGGTTGCCGTTATAAGTGATGCCGGGGATCATGAAAAAATCAATTTTCTCCTGCCGGTGAACTTCACAGCTCAAGATAATCCGCTGTTCCTTGGTGGTGAGATTCAACCATGTTCGGCGAATGCGTAACATGCGGGGGGCTAGTTGTTCAAAACGGTCTTCCACCCTCCAGCCTTGTCCTTCGTAACGAACCACTCCTTTTTCTTCATCACTGTTGACCACTTGCATAACAATAGTCCGGTTGACATTATCCCGGTACAACTGATACAAACCCACCATTTCACCGGAAGCATCCGTCATGTAGGCAGCTAATAAATTTCCTGCTTTGAATGCGGGCCGGTCTTCATCCCAGTCCACCTCCATCTCGGCTATATTAGTTTCAAGTGATTCACCAGGAAATTCTGGAAAGCTAAATGAAATTGTTGCTCCAATAATGAATAAAAAACAAAAGAAAATTCTAATATGAGAAGTCATTTGATTCTCCATTCAATAATTCCTATTTCCTGCCAAGTAATATCGTCATCGATAAACATCGCAGCCGGCGGCCCGATCATACCTGCTTTGTACAAGATATTCTGCGGCTCGATTTCAATCCTGACCGCAGTCGTCATAACGGGTTCAAAGGTGACGGTATTGAACTTGTTCTTTTCGACTGGATACGGCTCTCTATTGCTTACAGGTTTCCATAGGCCGTTTTCTTTGTAGAGCAGAATCCATGACTCCGGCAGCCGGCAAAACCGGCGGTCATCCACCCAGTAAACCTTGGTGGATGAGATCTCGGTGGGCTTCTCAAATTGATATTCCACCCAAGCCGGTGTACCCTGTGCAGGTCTCATCCGGAAATATAAATCTGATTCATCTGCGGAGCTGATTGGATCAAAGCCGTCATAAACAGCGCTGATATCATCGTTTTGATCATGATAACCAGTCCATTTCTTCTCTATTCCTCCGGAAGAAACGACTCTTTCTATTGGAGGAGGAGGAATAACGGGAAATACCTGCACCTGGTCTCCACGGCGCGGCAGCCACACCGCCATTTCTCCCATGCCGCGGTTGGCCCAAGCATAATATGGAATGGCCGTCATTCTCTGTTTTCTTGATTCAATTTCATAACTATTGTTTCTGTATAGGCCCAGGACATCGCCGATTATAACCGCAATTCCGTCGAGAATATCTTCCCGGAAATCCGTTTCAAACGCAGCATCATCATGCAGCAAAAGATTCATAACATGACCATTCTTGTTATCCGGCCATTCTGCGCAATAAACCAGCGGTCCCCGCTCAAGCGCAACCAGGCCTTTGTCATATTCAATCTGCCGGCTGGGAAGAACCTTGCGGACAGGCATTGGAATATCAATTTCGACGACATCTCCTCTTTTCCAGCGCCTCTTCAGCATGGCATATCCATTTTCAGACTCGTATTCCACTGTATCTCCGTTGATTTTAATCGTTATACGATCCGGATAATGCTCCATATAATGATATAAATCTCCCGGCATGGTTTGGTTCTGTGTCCACATCGGGATACGCACCATCAGAGAAAATTTACTTTCTTCTTCGGGATTGACCGTCACTTTAACTTCGCCGTTCCACGGATAACGGGTTTCCTGCTTAAGCCCGACCAAATTGTTATCCGTTTTGATGCGGGCGTCATTCCCGATAAAAAGATTCAGATAAATATCATTTCCGGATTTGGCGTAAATATAGCTGCCGATTGATGCCATAAGCCGGACAACATTAGGCGGACAGCCCGGCACGTTTATCCAGCGGAAACGCTCGTAATTTCCAAATGATTTTAATGGATTTTGGTAAAAAAAGCGGTCTCCTTTTAATGACACACCGACCAGCCAGCCGTTGTACAGAATCCTTTCCATCAAATCGATATATTTGGCATGCTTGTGCTTGAGAAATAATCTGTGATTCCATGAAGCGTTCCCATAAGCAGCGCAGGTCTCATTCCAAGCACTGACATTAGGCAGCTCATAGGCATCCCCGAATTGTTCATGAAAACGAATCGATCCGATTCCGCCGGTCAGATAGGTTTTTTTGAAAACCGCATCTTCCCATATTTTCAAATTAGCATGGGTATAAGCCGGATTCCCGGTTAAAGCCGCGATATCAGTAAGCGCGATATAAAGGAAAACAGCGCGCACGGCATGTCCTACTGCTTTCTCCTGTTCACTAACCGGCTTGTGATCCTGCGCATAGGTCCGGTCAACGGCATATTCGCCGGTCCGTTCATAATCTTCTTTACCCCGCTCGTCCAAGAAAAATTTTGCCAGTTTCCAGTATTTTTCATCACCGGTATGGCGATAAAGTTGAATCAAGCCGATTTTTATACCTTCGTGACCTGATATATATGTTTTCTTTCCCGGCCCGTATATTTCGTCCATCGTATCCGCGGCTTTGATGGCGGCATCCAGCATTTTTCTCTTGCCGGTTGCCTGAAAATATGTCACCGCGGCTTCAAGAAAATGACCTGAAACAAGGACAGCTGACTCCGGTTTCTCCTGAATCCGGGTTTCCAAACGATTAACCATTTTATCGATCAATTCGTCCATATAGGCTTCCAATTCAGAATCGTCCCGATTCATCAGCATATATGCCGCACCTTCAACATATTTTGGACTGGCCAGGTTTCCTGTTTCTTCATGCATGGCTAGACAATGCTGAATGGAAACGGTGCGGTTTACCTCAATTTTGGGGGCCCAAAAATCATCCTGAATATTCACAGAAGTAAAAGGAACGGTTTCAACATCATAGTCCTGTTGGGAACCAGGCGTTTTTCGGCAATCCGCTGCGGATAATAAAAGGATACATACCCAAAATAGGGTAATAATTTTTTTCATGATTTATTCTCCTTGTTTTCCTGCCTGAAATACAATGCCCCAAAAAGGGCTGCATTTGTCTTGTTGATTGGAGAGAGAAAAGAGTTGTATAGATTAAAATTGCAAATGACTTTTTTTCATTTTTGACTAACATGCGTTAACGTACACTTCATATTGTTTAAGAATTTTCATTTTGTCAAGTCATCTTCGTATTTTTTCTTGACATGTAAACAATTGTTTTGTAGTTCAGCGTTAACGTTAATGTTTTGTGTTGAGAAAATACCGGTTTCTTAAATTGAAACTCCCTCCCTTTAATGTCTTTCCATCCAATACAATTCCGTCGGTGAAATCCGGTTTTAAAAGGAGATGTACATGAACTATCTGAAATTTCTCCTGGCTGCCTCCATTATAACACTGGCTTTCTGGCTGTATAATCAAACTGGAAACCCTGAACTCCTGGAATACATTGAGTACATTCATGACCATTCTTTCGACTGGTCGGGATTTTTCTCCGGTTTCCCATGGGATACCGATGCACTTGGAAAAGACAGGATCCCTTATCATTGGAAAGCAAGGGGAAAAACAGCCCATGGTCCCCTGCTCTTCGGCGCCCTGACCCATCCCGCCAACTGGTTTCTTTTGTCTAAAGATCCGTTTGACAAGGCCGCCGTATATGCCGGGATTGCTGCAGATACGAAGTGCAAGGAATAAAGCTGCGGCCGTCACCACGAATTTAAAAGTCAGGTTAGAAAGGAAATAAAGATGAAATGACTCCGGGTCCTAATATTTTATTCCTTAATTATTGTTTTAACGCAAATTTTTTATGCAGACTCCTTTGCCATAAGAGCTGAGCTTAAATCCGAATCGATTCAAATCGGCTCTTATTATGCGGATGTTTTAAACGGAATCACATTCATTAACGGCCATGATGCTGCATTTCTTCTTCATATTGGCTGGGTGTCCAGCGGAGATGAAAAAAAACATGGAGAATCTCTGGCTTATTCATTTACGGGTCAGAACTTCGACGTCAATAAACACAATAAGCCCGCTATGTAAACAGCCGAATTTGGAATAACCCTACCCGTCTAGGGACGGCTTCTCCGGATGGAACAATCAATCGGTTGCCCTGGAAAGTGGATAATACCTGGATTCATCTTGTTTGGGGACGTACTGGATCCTCCTCTGTTATAAAATCAATTAGCTTTTCTCGAAAGACTTCGGTATAATTGATGTCACTTCTGTGGGCCATCGTTTAAAAACTCTCCTTTCAAAAATTTTATTTTTCAAAATGAGTTTACGATGGCTCACTTTATAAATCAAAGTTGCGAACAAGATTGTACACTGGCCTAGCTTTTTTATTGAAAATCAGTTTTTCATTCAAAAATTAAAAGCAATAAAAATGCGGCAGCGGAAAAACCGGCGCCGGCAAGAAAGGCGCCTTCAATTCCCCAAACTGTATAGATGAGGCCCATAAATACCGGACCCAGAGTCTGCCCCAAGCGCAGGACCATCCCGTTTATGGACATGAAGACAGCCCGGTACTCGATAGGAGCCATTTCCGCTAAAAGAGTCTGAATGCTGGGGAAATTCAACCCGTGTCCTATTCCAAAAACAGCCGTGGGTAAAAGCAGCAGCCATAGATTGGGAACAGCAACAAAAACAATCAAACCCAATCCGTAAAACAAATAAGTGGCCTTAATCAGAGTCATTTTCGAAAAAATTTTGGCGATTTTACTCAGCTGTGAGGATGTCACCGCCGTGACAATAGACATGGCGGACATAAGCAGTCCGATAATAAGAGGAGCGGCTTGAAATGATTGACCGGCGAGAATCGGGAAATAGGTCAAATAGGACCCATAGAGTATAATAAAGGTCAGGGTGCTTACAATTAACAGCATAATAACCCGGCGTTTTTTTATGCTGTTCCACGCAGCATGAATGTATTCTTTAAAATTTTTTTGTTTCTTTGGTTCGGGATTTTTCAATGAAAACAGTACAATCAAACCAAGGGGTACGGCGGCAATCGGCAGAACAAAAGGATAATACCATCCAAGCGTCGCCAGAAATCCGCCAATGGCGGGATAACCGGCTGTCCCGACGCTGAGGACACTTGCGTTATAACCCATAGCCGCAGTGCGTTCCTCACCGGAGAAAAGATCCCCAATAAGGGTAACATTAAGTGAACCCAGAGAAGCCGCACCAATCCCCTGCAGAAAACGCATCATCAAGAGGATATTGAAGTCACGGATAAAAGCACACGCCGTTCCCGCGATGCCGAATACCAGCAATGAAGGAATAAGTATACGTTTTCGTCCGAACCGGTCGGCAAGAATGCCTAGTACGGGAGTCATTAATATTCCAGGAAGCGTAAAAACGGTGATCAGCATTCCGATGGACTGCGGGGATATCTTCAGCTCCTCGATTATCAAGGGAAAAGCGGGGGTTATGCTTGAAACCCCGAGGACAGCCATAAGTGTAACACCAAAGACTATCCGCAGGCTGACATCCCGCAAGACCGGTTCAAAATAAAGCCGGCTCTTTTTCATTTTCCGCCCTGTCCTATTCATGCTGCAAAACCTATTTCAGGATTTATGATAATAGCCGAAATGCGATATCCAGACAATAAAAAGTTCTGCTGAGAAAACCGGATCTTGACGAAAAGATAAAAAAAAAGGGGAAGGCCGGGCCTTCCCCTTTGACAATTCCTGTTTCAGCTTAGAACGCGAACCGGATAGAGAATTTAAACAGACGGGTTCCTGTGAGACTGGTTACTCGTCCATAATTATAACTGGGTGAATACGTGCCTTCGCTTGAATTTTCCGCAACCGGCCGCCAGTTTCCGGCTGGATCCAGCCCGGAATAGACGTAACGGTTCCCGAGAAGATTAAAAATATCCAAGAATATTCCAAATTTGCCCATCGGAAAGGTGAACTCTTTTTCCAGCCTGAAATCAACATTATCCGTACTCTGGTTTCTCCGTGAGCCCTGTTCTTCGACAAGTACATATGCTGACCAGGGAACCGCATTGTTGGCGGCGGCCCAGTCTTCAGGAGGATAGACGGTCACGCCTCTTTGAAAGGGAGTCCCTTCTGTATGGGTGAAATAGAAAGCAGTGACAAAGCCATAGGGAAGATTAAAAGTACCGTACAATTTAATAGCTAAAGGAATATCTTCGCTTGTTCGTCCATATCTATTCACAAACCAGTTGGCGTTATTGTAAGCACCGCCGAAGCCCCAGACTGAACCATAAGCACCGGCGTTATTTCCCTTGGTTACGGACCAGACGGCTGATCCGCCCAAGGACCATCCATTCGAAAACCGTTTGTCAAAACTCAATTCGAGCGCTTGATAGGTTCTCTTCGCTTCCGGGACATTGGTCAGTTGCGTGAACTGGTTATTATAAGGCGAGTCCTGGGACATAAAGTACATGGTGACCTGCTGGTCGGGATATTCTCCTATTCCGGGAACGGTTGTCGTGAACGGAATCCACCATTCGGTCGCTCTCTCATATGTATACCAGTATTTTCCGCTTTCCGGATCATAGAGAACATCATCGATGGCATTAACTTTATTTTTGTAAATGTATTGGAGCGTGAATCTGAAATCCTTGAAAAGCTCATGATTGAGGGATGCCGTGATTTCATTGTAGTAAGGAGAGGAGGCATCCGGATCGATCGTTTTCTTCGTAAAATCCAGATCCATCATTTTCACATTTCCGGTTCTGTAGGTATAATCGTCAACACCGGGTGAATCCACCTGTTGATTGCCGTTCAAATCCCACCAATAAAAACCAAATGATGCCGGCTGGTGGGGATGGACGCGGTTGAAATACATAACCGGAAGGGCTTCCGCATAGCGGGCATAGGAAACCTTAACAGCGGTTTTACCGTCACCGAATAAGTCGTAAGATGCGCCCAATCTTGGAGAAATCGCCGTCCAGCCCATGGCATTGTCCCATCCGTCAAAGGACAGTTCACCGTAGGGATTGAATCCGAACATGGGGGTGAGAACATAATCTCCTATTTCGCTGATCACTCCCTCTGCGGCAGTCTTATCAGCCGCGGGCAAGTACCCATTATACATATCGAACCTGACGCCGAGATTGAGTGTCAAGCGGTTATTAAACGTCACCGAATCCTGTATGTAGCCTCCGTAACGGTTTTCACTGCCGTTTGTTACGCTGTCCCCTTCTTCAGGTCCGCAATACGGTCCGGAAATCTGTCCGTCTCCATAGATGGGATGCGGGCCGTCCAAACCGAAAAGTTCCCGGTAGTAATAGATGTTTCCATCGTAAAAATCGACGTTGAGCGAAGTTTTTCTCCACCATGGCCAGTCATCTTCACCCCACTGCCATTCGATGCCTGCACCTATTTCGTGATTAGCGCCAAGGAAATTATCCTCGAAATGGGTTAATCTGACGGATGCCTGCCGCGACTGTCTTGTGATTCCGCTGGCCCATCCCCCTGGAGCGTTCCAGGTATATCCGGTATAGCCATCATAATAACTGGGCGGCCCATTGGTTCCTTCCCGGAAAGTTATGGGAAAATACCGGCGGGCGAGAGCAACACGGAAATCAACATACGTATTGGAGCTCATCAGCCAGGAAAGATTTGCCGTAGTGGCGATCCTGTGATTGTTTTTGATAGTCAAACTGGCGTCTCTTGTGGCTTTATTAGACCAGGTATTATAAATATCCCGGTTCTCCAGTTCCCCATGAAACATGACAAAAAAGCGCAGAGATTCGGATATGGGTGTCGTCAGCTTAAACATCCCTTGCCAAATTGTTTCGGGGTAATTAAATGTATCATAGCTTACTCCTTGAATCGTAGCAGGGATAAAATTGCCGTATTTCTCGTTCTTTAGTAATCCCATGTCAAGGAAAAACCAGAGCTTGTCCTTGATGATCGGGCCGCCCAATGAACCGGATGCATCCCAGTCAAAAATGGGAGAGGATGGCTTTGCGACCCCCAATGACCGGAGCTGTTCTTCGGGATAAAGGATTTGAGTGAGATCTTCCCGGGTATAGTAAGCCTGGGCCTGGCCGTGGAACTCGTTTCCTCCGGATTTTGTAACAACATTGATGTAGCTACCGCCGCCGGCTCCGACGTTGGCCGGAAGTCCGCCGGTCACCATTTCGACTTCTTCGATTGAATCATAATGCACACTGATCAGCTGGCCGTTATGAGTCGGAGAATTAGCGTTAACACCATCTATCTCCCAGTTGTGCATGATGGATGTTCCGCCATGTACGATCCCGCCTGTATAGCCCATCTCTCCGACCACCCCTGCGGCCGCATTGAGAGCACTGTTCATCCTCCTGTTCATGGGAAGACGCTGCAGGACCTCTGAGCTCATAACCGTGGACATTTTGGTGCTCTGCACGTCGACAGTCGGGGCCGTGGCTACAACTGTTATTTCTTCGGCAATCGTTGATGGTTCAAGAGTGAAATTAAGTGTGATGGTCATACCGGTTTGAACTGTGACCTGTTCTTGCCTGATAGATTTAAAGCCTTCCAGCTCGACAAGAATTTCATATGTGCCGGGAGGCAAACCCACCAGCCGGAAATTCCCATTCACATCAGTAATGTCGCTGATGGACCCGATAAGCTTAGGCCCTGTCGCTGTCACTGTGACTCCGGGTATAGCTTCGCCGTCTGATTCGGTTACTGTTCCTCGTACGGATCCTGTCTGCCTTGTGACCTGCGCATTAAGTGCAGAAACCAAGACTACACAGAAAAGCAAAATAAACAAAACTCTTAGTTTAGACATATCATCTCCTATTTTCAAATATTTTTCCCCTGTTCTTTAATTCCAGCATCCATTTTTCTGATAATTATCACCTCCCTTCTTTAACTGCTTTTTATTCCTGAGAAAACGAAGCTCATTTTCTTCTGCTTCGTCTCGGGAATTCGGTTAAAATTATTTATATAATTGAAATTCGAGGATTCAAAGTGGATGGAAACCGAAGTTCTTAATAAACTCCGGGGATGCACTGCTTTAGAAAATAGATTGTTCCTAAAGGAAAGCTCAATCATCAATTTTACTATCCTTTTCATATCCATACATAACTCAATGTGCACGTTACCGCTATTACAGATGAATAATTCAAATATGTCAAGTCGATTTTTTGATATTTTTATTTAATAAATTATTTTGTTACTCATATTAAATAACTTATGCCAATTTTCATGAAATTTAATATATCTTATTTTTTTCTAACCCGGACTATTCACGGGCCGAGATTGCCGCAGATGACGACAATACGTTAATTTATTGCCGGCCTGAGGAGTATAGCGGCGAAGGATCTTAGACGGCGCTTGCACGAGAAGACGATTATGCTTTATTCGGCGAAGAAGTATAAGATCCTCACGGCCTGCCGGCGCAGGCCTCAGGATGACATTGATTCGACCAAGGTCGTCACTTCACTGCGACAAGCTGCAAACCAAAAGATGCGGTGAGATTCAGCCCAGCCGAAGGGGTGAAAAATTGCGATTTAAATATATATTTGCAAATGAAAAACTTTCCATTTGAACTTTCAATAAAAACCATGTTAATCGCTGATAAAAAAGTAATTGCAAAAACATCTCAATTTTTTTTATGAATAATTCAGGCTGAGTTATCGTTAACATTGACTTCTTACCCTTATTGATTTATATCTCCTGAATAGATCGGATTTCTCAACGAAAAGGAGGTTTCTAATGCAGAAATTCATTCAAACCGCATTTTTTACGATGTTATTATTTTCCCTGGGGCATGGCGAACACTTCCTCTCCATGGAAAAAACTGCTGAGATGAATAAACTTCCAGGATTCTTCAATCTTTACTGGGAAGAACAGACTGGAAAAATATGGATGGAAATCGACAAGCTTGACACTCCGTTTCTTTACCAGAGTTCGATTGCCGCCGGTCTTGGTGCCGTTGATCTAAGTCTTGACCGTAACCGGCTCGGCCGGACAAGGGTCGTCCATTTTGCAAAAACCGGTCCAAAAATTTTACTCATTCAGAAAAATTATGCCTTTCGAGCCGATACGGATAATGAGGCCGTCAAGGCAGCTGTGGATGAAGCTTTCTCTGATTCTGTTATCTGGGGATTTTCCATATATGCTGAGGATAACGGCAAATATCTCGTAGATGCCTCATCCTTTTTTCTGCGGGATGACCATAATGTTATCAGTATAATGAAACGCAATAATCAAGGAGACTATATCCTTGATGAGTCCAGGTCTTTTTTCTATCTTCCCCGGACGAAGAACTTCCCGCTGAATACTGAAGTCGAAACCATGCTGACTTTTTCCTCCAAAGCTCCCGGACGCCTTACCGTAAACGCAGCGCCTGAACCGGGTTCTGTCTCGATAAGGATCCATCATTCTTTGGCTCAGCTTCCTGATAATAAATACTCACCACGAGTTTTCGATCCGCGCTCTGGTTTTCTTGAAAATCATTACACTGATTTTGCCAACCCTATGGAGAAACCGCTTCTGGAACGTTACATTATCCGGTTCCGCCTGCAAAAAAAGAATCCCCGCGCAGAAATAAGCGATCCCATGAAACCTATTGTTTTCTATGTGGAACAGGGCATGCCTGAGCCCATTCGTTCAGCCGTCATGGAAGGGGCAAAATGGTGGGATGAGGCATTCGAATCAATCGGATTTAAAAATGCTTTCAAGGTTAAGCTTCTTCCCGAAGATGCCGATCCCATGGACATCCGTTATAACGTCATCACCTGGGTTTACCGCACAACCCGCTCCTGGTCCTATGCGGGAATGGTCTGGGATCCGAGAACCGGAGAATTCATTAAAGCCAATGTTGTGCTCGAAGGGCGCAGAGCGTATACAGATTATCTTATCGCACAAGGTTTGGCAGGAGATTTCACCTCCACAGGCGGGAATTCACCAGAATTAAAGCAAATGGTCCTAGCCCGTATCCGGCAGCTTGCCTGTCATGAAGTCGGTCATATTTTAGGACTGGATCATAATTTTGCTTCAAGCGCCGATCATAGATCATCAGTTATGGATTATCCCTACCCGCTGGTTAAACTCCGAGATAATGGGACCATTAATCTTTCAGATGCCTATGATGAGGGAATAGGAGAATGGGATAAACTTGCAATTGAATATGGATATCAGGACTTTCCGGAGGGAGTGAATGAAAAAGAGGAACTGCAAAAAATCCTAAAAAAAAGAATTACAAAAGGGCTTCATCTATTATCCAATCGGGACACGGTCCCAGAGAGCAGTCCCCATCCTCTTTCCCATCGCTGGGATAATGGTGAGAATCCGGTGGATGAGCTTGAACGCATAATGGAGATTCGTAAAACAATATTACATAACTTTTCAGAAAAAAAAATCCCTTACGGCACGCCCATGGCTTTATTGGAAGATGTGTTGACACCTCTTTATCTATTCCACAGATATCAGATTGTGGCCGTTTCCAAGGTCATAGGCGGATTATATTACAATTATTCTATCCGTGGAGATGGGCAAAGTCCTCCTCACATAGCTTCACCCTTAGAACAGCGGAAAGCCATCCAGGCCCTTCTGCAGACAATTGATCCTCAAAATCTTGCTATAGAAGAAAAGATATTGCAGCTCATCCCGCCTAGACCGCTGGGATTTCCAGAACATTCAGAATTGTTTCCAGGACACACCGGCTTAACTTTTGATCCAATAGGAGCGGCGGAAACCATAGCGCATCTGACCATCCCTCTCCTGCTCAACCCTGAAAGAGCGGCTCGAATGGAAGAATATCATTCCCGCAATCCAGAGAATCCTGGTTTTTATGAAGTGCTGGACGAATTGATTTCCTTCACTTGGAAATCCGGGAGCACGAGCGGATATTATGCAGCCATTCAAAGTCAGATCAACCATACGGTTCTTTATCATCTGATAAATTTAGCCGGCAACCGAAGCGCCTCCTCTCAGGTAAGAGCAGCTGCTTTGTGGAAATTGGAAGAGCTGAAAATGTGGATGATGCAGCGTATAGATAAAATCGGCAAAGAGAGGGAAAAGGCACAATATTTCTTCTCTATTACCCAGATTAATACGTTCCAGGAAAATCCGGACATGACTGCTTCTACCATACCCCTGTCACTCCCTAAAAGTATGCACAATCCTCCATTAGGCGAATTAAATAACTAAGCATGCCGATCAGCCTCATCCATGGATTCTCCAGACGGGATTAATACTCGGCGGCCTGTTCTGCTCGCGGTTTTTTCTTGATAGCCGTGGTTTCTTTTTCCGTAAAACTGAGGATTAACGTCGAAGGTTGAGTAAATGAAGTGTAATTTATTGACGAAATAAAATTCATGTGATAATTACTGTCCCGGCGGCTTTGGGCACATATGAAGCCGCTTATGTTGGGCTTTTCGTGTTAATGGGATTAAGCAGTGATTTCGGCATATCCATCACATTGATACGAAGAGCCATCGCTTTATTCTGGTCCGGTTATGGACTTTTTGTAATCGGATCAAAAAAATTACGCCGCAACAAAACAGCTTCTTGAATGTAAAAATTTATGATATATTTATTTAACCTGAACGATTCAAAAAAATTGCCGCAGCTTCATGCCGTGCGCATTGTATCTGCGATAATATAGGCTTGTGAATAATTCAGGTTTAATAAAACTTAAGGCAAATGGGCGAGGAGCGGAAATGCAGGATTATGAAAAAATGGGTGCTTTTTATCTGGGCAAACTATTTGACCGGGAAAAGAATATTACACTTAATGAATGGCTCTTATATGATTCCAAGGATTTAACCACGCATGCAGTGTGCGTAGGCATGACAGGAAGCGGCAAAACCGGATTGGGCATCGGCCTGCTGGAAGAAGCCGCGATTGATGGTATCCCTTCACTTGTCATTGATCCCAAAGGAGATATGGGAAATCTTATGCTCAGCTTTCCTGACCTTAAGGATGAGGATTTTTTTCCCTGGATTGACGCTGACTCCGCTATTCGCGCCGGGTTGTCCCAAGAAGAATTCGCTCACAAAACAGCGGAGACTTGGCGAAAAGGTCTGTCAGGCTGGGATCAAAGTACAGACCGCATAAAACTTTTTAAGCAGTCTTCTGAAATTACCATTTATACACCCGGAGGAACCGCCGGCCGGCAGTTGCGTGTCCTGCGTTCTTTTTCTGCGCCTTCGAACCAATCAGCCGTTGATTCAGACAGTTTAAATGACCGGGTACACTCAACCGTATCAGGGTTATTGGCCCTTCTCGGAATTTCCGCTGATCCCATCAAAAGCCGGGACCATATCCTTCTTTCGAATATTTTGCATACAGCCTGGAATGAAGGAAGAAGTTTGGATATTACATCTTTAATCAGAGAAATTCAATCGCCTCCTTTTAAGCAGGTCGGTGTATTTGATTTGGAATCATTCTATCCTGATAAGGAACGGTTTGAATTAGCCGTAAGCATCAACAACCTGTTGGCATCTCCCGGTTTTTCTACTTGGCTGGAAGGACAACCTTTGGATATCGGAAATCTTTTATATACATCAGATGGAAAACCCCGTATTTCAATTTTATCCATTGCGCATCTTTCAGATTCAGAACGCATGTTCTTTGTGACTCTGCTGCTCAATGAGCTGGTTGCCTGGATGCGGACTCAACCCGGGACGACGTCTCTCCGGGCTCTTCTTTACATGGATGAAATATTCGGGTATTTTCCGCCCACAGCCGAACCGCCCTCTAAAAAGCCTATGCTGACCCTTCTCAAACAAGCCAGGGCTTATGGACTAGGTGTTGTGCTGGCCACACAGAATCCTGTGGATTTAGATTATAAAGGCTTATCTAATGCCGGGACCTGGTTCATCGGCCGGCTTCAGACCGAGCGCGATAAACAAAGAGTCCTGGATGGACTGGAAGGAGCCATGCAGGCATCAGGAACGCTTTTTAACCGCATGGAAATCGACGGTATACTTTCCGGATTGGGTAAACGTGTTTTTCTTATGCATAACGTGCATGAAGACCGCCCGGTTCTTTTTCAAACTCGTTGGGTTTTGTCCTATCTGCGGGGGCCTCTTACCCGGGTACAGATAAAATCCCTTATGCAGGAGCAAAAAGCTGATGAAAAACCATTTCTTAAGCCGGTTTCCGCCGCTCCCTCTACAATGCCCGCCGGCAAAACAAGCTCCAAAAAAACAGATGTCCAGTCCCGGATTCCTCCTCAAATAGCTCAGCTTTTTATGCCGCGCCAAGAGAGTGTTTCCAGAACAGACACATTTATGTACCGGCCTTCTCTTATGGGTACAGCCAGACTCCATTTCGTCAATGCCAGGGCTAAAATTGACACCTGGGAAACTGTAACCATGCTGGCCCCGCTGTCTGACCGCGATAAGGAAATACCCTGGGAAGATGCCGCCCAGGTGACATTGGACAGAAAGACACTGGACCAAAACCCTTCTCTTGATGCTAAATTCGCTTCCCCCCCGGTGACGGCTTCTAATCCCTCAAGCTACAGAAGCTGGAGCAAGGCTCTTGAAGAATATTTATATCAAAAGCATACGCTTAATATATGGGAATGCCCGGATTACAAACAGTATTCCATACCCGGTGAAAAAGAAGGAGATTTCCGCGGGCGTTTACAGCATATCCACCATGAAAACCGTGATTTAGCTATTGAAAAACTGCGGAAAACGTATTCACCTAAGCTCGCCGGCTTGGAAGAAAGACTTCGCAAGGCACAAACCCGGGTTGAACGTGAGCATTCCCAGTATGGCCAGCAAAAAATGCAGACAGCCATTTCAATGGGCGCCACATTATTGGGTGCACTTTTCGGCCGTAAAGTCGCCAGTACCGGCAATATTGGACGTGCGACAACATCCATGCGGGGTTTTGGCAGGGCAATGCGGGAAAAAGAAGATATAGAACGGGCACGCGAAGAAGTTAGGGTCATTCAAGAAAAAATGGCGGAACTGGAACAGCAGTTTAAAGCAGAAACAGCAAAAGTCCGTTCTGATCTAAATCCGGAAGATATCATGATCAGGGAGATCAAAATCCGGCCGAGAAAAACAGATATTTCGGTCGATGAACCGGTCTTAGTCTGGACGCCCTGGAGAGTGACCAGGGATGGGATTGCAGAACCTTTATTCAGGAATGATATCTATTTTGTTTAACCGATAATATTATTTGGGAGGTAAAATTGTCATGAAATGTCAAAAAATTATATTTAGTTTCGTACTCATCCTGAGCTTATCATCCATTACCGCCGCTGATGAAGGCATGTGGATGCCGCATCAAATGAAGGATCTCAATCTTAAGGCCAAAGGGCTATTGATGAATCCTGGCGACTTGTACAAGGAAGACGGCACTGGATTGATGAGTGCTATTGTTTATTTAGGCGGCGGAACCGGGGAATTCGTAAGCCGCGACGGTTTGATACTGACGAATCATCATGTCGCTTTCGGAGCCCTCCAGCGGGCCGCCAGCGAGGAGAAAGATTATATTGAAGACGGGTTTATCGCCTGGTCCAGAGAAGAAGAGATTCCGGCTCAAGGATATATTGCCGATGTCCTCTTAGGATATGAAGAGGTTACTGATAAGATAGAGTCTGCCATTGAAACGTCTATGTCTCCCTTGGAAAAATACGAAGCCATTGAAAAGGCCAAAAAAGAAATCATTGCAGAGGCTGAAAAAGCAGGACCAGACATTCGCGCGACAGTAGCCACCATGTACAGCGGCAACATGCATTACCTCTTCCGTTTCAAGCGATTGAAAGATGTCCGTATAGTCTATGCGCCCCCAAGAGATTTGGGCAATTTCGGCGGCGATATCGATAATTGGATGTGGCCGCGGCATACCTGTGATTTTACTTTCCTCCGGGCTTATGTATCCCCTAAAAATACCGGTGCGGATTACAGTCAGGATAATGTTCCTTATAAGCCAAAATCCATCCTCAAAATATCAACCCAGGGTTTTGAGGAAAGTGATTTTTCTTTTGTCATGGGCTACCCCGGAAGAACCTATCGAAACAACACAATGGCAGAACTGGAAATGGACTTTGCGAATATGCGGGAACGAATCGACCTTTATAAGGATGTTATTGCTTTCTTCGAAGAAGCGGGACAGGATAACCGGGAAATTCAAATCAAATATGCCGGTCTCATCAAAGGCCTCAATAATGGTTTAAAAAATGCTCAGGGAAAACTGGAAGGAATGAAAAAAATCGGCCTGCTTGAAATCAAAAAAAATCAGGAGCAGGAATTCCAAAGGTGGGCTCAAAATAATCCCAAAAGAGAAGCGGCATATGGAGATACACTGAATGACATTGCTGTTTTCATAGAAAAGCATGCTGATTTTTACAAAAGACAAAGCCTTCTTAGCCGAATGGCCGGGCCTTTTTCGGGCTCAACCATTCTATCTCAGGCTTACTTGATATACCGCACCGTTTCTGAACGGGAAAAACCGGACATGGAGAGAGAATCTGAATACCAGGAGCGAAACATTCCGCTTATTAAGATGCGGATTCAGCTGGCAGAACGCGGATATGATCTGGATACCGACCGGGCCTTTTTCAAGCATCAGCTTAAAAAATTCATGGATTACCCGGAAGAACAAATACCCAAAGCATTCAAAGACATATTATCACAAGAATCAGAAGCCGCCGTAAATGACTTTGTTGATAAACTTTACGATGACACTGTTCTAGCTGAACCCGAAAAACGGCTTGAGCTCATTGATAAAGATATGATCACGCTCATGAATACCGGGGATCCTTTCATTCAGCTGGCATCAGAATTGGAAAAAGAAATGAAAGATGTCAGAGAAAAAAGCAAATCGGTTGGGCAGGAGCTGCAGGATCTAAAGAAAACTTATCTTGCCGGACTTCTTGCAAAAAATGACGGCCGGATTGCGCCGGATGCCAACTCAACCATACGCTTTACCTATGGATTTATCGAAGGGTACAGTCCGCGAGACGCTGTCTACTACGAGCCGCAAACAACCTTAAGCGGAGTTATTGAAAAAGACACCGGTGCGTTTCCCTTCCAGGTTCCGGAAAAATTAGAAGAACTGCACAAAGCCGGTGATTATGGACGTTATGAGGATGAAGACCTGAATGATATTCCTGCTTGTTTCCTGAACACAACCAGTGTAACCGGCGGCAATTCAGGCTCCCCCACCTTGAACGCCAAGGGTGAGCAAATCGGGATTATTTTTGACATGACTTACGAAAGTGTCACCGCCGATTACTACGAGGTTCCCGAGCTACAGCGAACCATCAGCGTTGATATTCGCTATGTGCTCTTTGTCACTGAAAAATTCTCCGGGGCGGATCATATTATAAAAGAATTGGGATTGTAACTCCCCAGCAATGAAAATGTATCACATGTCATCCTGAGACCTGGGCAGCAGGCAAATATTATCCCCCGGCCGTTTTATCGGCCGTTTAGGTAATCTTAGAGTGCTTTGCCTAAGGAAGCGGTTCCGTCTTTTTTCGCGAGGCGGTTCAAAATCCTGACCTCATTTTGCTCATCAGGATAAAACGAAATATTTATTTTTAAAATAATTGTTCTGGTTAATGAACCTTTAGACCTTTCATTGCGTCTTGAATAGAGAGTAACAATGCTAAGCTTGACTTCAAAAATTCCTATGAGGAGGAAAGAATGTCCATCTTTTCACGTTTAAAGCATACACCAATTTTTTTCATCGCTGTTTTGGCCCTAATGAACGCCGGATTTGCTTTTGGTGATATTGATGATACCATCCGGAAATCATTTACGGTTGAATCAGGCGGGACTTTGAAGGTCAATACAGACACCGGCTCTATTGAGGTAAGGGGAACACGCGGCAGCACTGTGGACATCGAAGTCTTCCGGAAAGTCAGAACAAACAACCGAAAAACAGCGCAACGGATTCTGGATAATTTTAAAATTGATTTTGAGCAAAGCGGAAAAGATATCTATGTCACCGGAGACAGACAACGAAAAGTCAATTTTTGGGATAACATATGGAACCGTCTGCAGGTCAAATTTATCATCCATGTGCCCGAAATTTACAACATCGGCCTTCGAACGTCCGGCGGAGGTATATCTGTTGAAGCTATAGAAGGGGAAGTCAATGTCAGAACATCCGGAGGCAGTCTGGATCTGGATAATATAACAGGGCCGGTCTGGGGCAAAACTTCCGGCGGGGGCATTCAAGTAGGTCATATCAATGGAGATGTGGATATCAACACATCCGGGGGCTCAATAAAAATCGATCGCGCCCGGGGAAATGTGAAAGCCCATACATCAGGAGGAGGCATTACCGTAAATGAAGTGATGGGTTCCATCAATGCCGATACCTCCGGCGGATCGATCAAAGCTCATATATCCCAACAGCCGGATTCCGACTGCCGCTTAACGACCTCCGGAGGTGGAATCACCGTTTACCTCACGCGAGACATCGCCGTCGATCTGGATGCCGGCACCAGCGGCGGCAGCGTCCACACCGAGTTTCCGGTGACTATTCAGGGGAAAATAGAAAAAAGAAAATTAAAATCTAAAATCAATGGAGGCGGTCCTCTTCTCTACCTTCAAACCTCGGGGGGAAGTATTTATATCAAAGAAATTTAGCCTGGATTATTCACGGGCCGAGATTGCCCAGACGACGAGGATTTTTTGATTCATTGTCGTCCCGAGGAGCGAAGCAGCGAGGGATCTCATAGTGCCTCATGCTGGCAGCAATGAGGAGACCGGGTTGCAGAAACGAGGCAGTTTGAGATTCTTCAGGCGCTTAAGCGCCCTCAGGATGGCAATGGAGCTGATATTTTCAAATTGATGATTTAGGTTAAATAATTTTGGTGAAAACAATAAACAATGACAGAAAAACTCCTGCGAGAAAAGAAAAAATGGAATGTTTTTTTTCATGCTCCCTCGCTTCAGGCAGAAGGTGAGAAGCGGAAACATAAATCAAAACACCTGAAACGAAACCAAGGGCTAATCCCAAGTGAGAATCTTTTAAATTATTTATCAAAGGATACGCAACGAAGGCACCAATAGGCGTAGTCATTGAAGCGACAAGGAAAGCCACGAATGCTGCCTTTTTGGCTTCCACCTGGCTTTTTCTTAAAACAGAAAAAGTGATCACACCTTCAGCAAATTCATGTACGACCAAACCGAAACCGGATAATAAACCAATGGCTAGGCTGGTGCTGAAAGCCACTGTATAAATAAAGCCGTCTACGAAAGAATGAATGCCTATGCCTTCCACCGCCGTAATTCCAAACGCCAGGCTTTCCTGTTTTGTCCACCATTTGATGATTTCATTGCTGAATATCATAAATAAAAATCCCGCCAAAGCGGCGAAGCCGGCGTAGGAATTTTTTCTTAACGCTTCCGGCAGCGCAGAAATAAGCGGAGAAGAAAGTAAAATCCCCGCCGCAAAGCACATAAGATACGTTTTGGTTTTTTCAACCCAGCTTTTGTTTTTATAGACCGCAAAAATTCCAAACCCATTGACAACAGCAGCCGTGACAGCAAAAACGGCGATCCAGGTAAAGGTATCATATTCCGGCATTTTTCCCTTCTTTCATTCTTTACTCAAAAATTTAATACGGGTTAAAACTCTGGGATTTCTGCTCTACTTATATCAAATGAAAAATTCAAAAGTCAACAAACAAATTACCTGGATTATTGATAAATCGCATACCTTTGTTTAATATTAACAGTATGAACGATAAATTCATGAATGAAGCGATTAAAGAAGCGTATAAAGGGATAAGAAAAAATGAAGGCGGCCCTTTTGGTGCTGTTGTCGTGCAAAAAGGAACAATTATTGCTAAAGCCCATAACCAGGTCATAAAAACAAACGATCCAACGGCACATGCCGAAATGTCTGCTATTAGGAAAGCATCAAGAAAACTGGACCGTTTCGACCTTTCCGATTGCACAATTTATTCCGTTTCCGAACCCTGTCCCATGTGTTTTGCCGCCATTCATTGGGCGAAAATCAAAAAAATTTATTTCGGCTGCACACAGGAAGATGCAGCCGCCATAGGGTTTGACGATAAATATATCTACGACGTGATCAAGGGAACGGCTTTAAAACATCAAATTTCCGTATATCAAATCGACCGAGATAAATGCCTTTCCCTTTTTGAAAAATGGGACAGAAATATCGACAAAATACTCTATTAACCGCTGCAACCTTGCTTTGGGTCGGCCTGGCGGTGTCGGTTGAAATTCATTCTGAAGCTTCGGCTTCCGGTTCAATCAAATATGTTCCCAGTCATTACATCATCGACTATGTAGAAAACGTACCGGAATCCCAAACCAACCGAAAACACGTTTTCCCGGTTCCCTCCGGGTCCTTACCTGAAAAGGGCGATACTTTTATTCAGCCTGGAACAGGACATCAAATCACTCGTATAAGCGATATAAACGACAGTTTCTTCAGCAGCCTGAAAGGTGATCCCTCTTCAGGCCTGACTAATGGATATTCCCGTTTTACTTGTTCTAATGTTGACGATGAATATATACTGGCCTATTCAACGGAGCAATCCATTTTGCTTTACAAGCTTCCCGAATGCCGTTTCTTAAAGGAGCTGACCTATGACGGCATTCATTTTATCGGCGAATCAAACGATCCCCGGTGGGATATGTCCGGCCGTCCGGGAACAGAAACAACAATTTATTTTCATGTGGACAGGGAAATTTTCCAGCTGGATGTTTTAAAGGGATATACCTCCCGGGAGCTGGTTTATGATTTTAACCAGAGGATTGTGCCTGAAGATCATATGGACCAGGACAAATATGCCCGTTACCGGGCCGTACGGTTTCCCAATGAAATCGTGGTTTTAAATCTCCGAAAAAAAAGAATACTCCCTGGTAAAATCAACGTTTCTTATGGCGGATGCGATATTTCGACCGAAGGCGATTGGCTTTATGTCCAGGGATTCGGACAATATGAAATGGAAACCCGCTTCTATAGAATACAGGACTTGGAACAGGGTTTAATTACTAATTACGTGGTTTTACCCTGCCCAAACCACGGGCATGACGGCTGGGCTTATGACTCTAACGGGAATGAAGTATACACTTTCCAGGATAATACCAATGACTGGTTCAGCAGCTTTAATCCGGCGACAGGAGAAAGAATAAATATTCTGCATATGTCGGAAACCGGATGGGAATTCGGACAGCATATGGGTCGAATCTACAATCCCAAGAAAAATGGATGGTTATTGATGTCCAGCTATACATGGACGGACAGCCGCTGGGCGGATAACCAAATTTTCCTTTTGGAAATTTTACCTCATAACCAAAAACCACGAATCTGGCGCATTGCGTCCACCCATAATTCCTGGGATGGTGATTATTTTGCCGAAGCCTTTGCCGGCATATCCGCGAACGGCAACAGTATTTATTGGGGCGCGAACTGGATGGGTCAAGATAATTTGGAATTGTACCGGGTTGAGCTTCCGCATGACTGGCATCAGATCCTATCGCCTGATGCACACATCATTTATCCCGTTAAAAATCTCTCCGGCAACCAAGTCCTTAACCGCTCACTCTTTCAAGCGGAATATATTAATATCCTTACTTGGGATCAGCATCCTGACAACAAAAACATTACCTTTTACCGAATATATGATATGAATGGCCATTCTCCCCTTTTGTTGGCAGAGATTCCCGCCGGCACATATGAATTTCATCACCGGGATATGGATAAAAACCAAAGTTGCTCCTATATGGCAGCCGCTGTTGATGAAAACGAAAATGAGGGCCTTCCGGCTTTTATTACAATTGAATGACAGTCAGCTTCCAGGCAATTAAAGCAGCGCTAACCGATCCTGTGGATTCCATACGTTATGAATGACTGGAATTAAAAGTGATTTCATCCAGTCCGAATATTCCTTTTTCGTTTTCCGGAGCAAAGAATATTATCTTAACCTTGATGGTATTTATGCCTTCTTTTAGGTTGCAGCGTTCAAGTGAAACTTCTTTCGTACCAACCTGCATGCTGTCATATCCGTTACATCGGACCGGACCGGAGTCGTTTATGCTGATGTCCACAACACCATAATCAGGCCCTGTCGTCAATCGGGCGCTCGCATCCGCAGGTCCGCTTTTAGCGGATTTAAATCCTAAAAGCAGCGTGTCCCCCGCCTTGGCCTCTTTCCATAATAAATGCTGATTCTCGCTCCAGCCGGGTTCATCATCCCACGGGTAACTGATATTTCCAGAAGACCGTTCGATTTCCATTAAATGTTCCCCTTCAATATGACCGTCTTTCGTCCAGGGGGAAATGATGTCTTCTCTTTTAAGCGCAACTTTTTCCATGGCTCCATCGATGTCCGGCTCCGGTTGTATTTCTGCTCCGGGCTTAACATAAAAAAATGTCGCAGGGGCATAATTCATCCGGGTGCTTGCCCAATGCCACATCTCCATATCAAACCGAATTTCACTCGTAAACGGCATGGCATCAAGACCCCGGTACCGGATATTTACGGTATAACCCGGCCAAAAATTCCCGCTGCCGTCAGTCTGAGCAATAAGTGGCTCATTAAAAATCTCAGGCCGGCACCAGGCATAGCCGTAAAAATCTTCCGTTCCGGTCCCGAAATGGGAAGGAAAATCTTCTCCGTCAATAAAGATTTTTTCGTCCCCTTCCCCCCACCAGGCATATGCCGTATTAAACAGCGTCAGAACATTTCCCATAACGACGCCTTCCCCCTTTAAATGACAGTAATTAAGATCAAATGGATTCCCGCCACCCTCCATAGTTTTACTTTCCCCGGTATAGACATCCGTATACTGCTGCCAGGCTGCACCGAAGTGCATGCTGCGGCGGTTCCATTTCCAATCCGAGACCATGATTTTTCCTTGTTTTATTGTGACAGGCTGATCGTCTAGATTATGGATACGTATGACAGCTTCCTTTTCAAAGGGCATCACCCAAACAGACCGCATCATGCCGTCTTCATCAACCCGGGTATACCAGGTATTCACATATCTCATTTGGTACCCGGTACCGAAAAAATCGCCCACAGGACACCAAACCGTACGGTTCCCATCAAATTCTATTTCCAGAATTGTGGAGCGCAGAGCCTGGTTTATGTCCTCTGCCTCCAGCTGAAGCTGAAATTCGCGGATGGCTTTGGAACCCGAGATTTCTTGTACTTTTTCGCCTCCGGATTCTATCGCCCCTTTTAGGAATAATTCATCAGCTTTTAAACTGTTTATATAACTGTCGTAATCTCTTTCGAGAAGCCTCTGATTTATTTCATCCAAAATGGGGGCATTTTCTTCCAGCAGTTCCTGAGTAAAGGTTTCAACAATAGTGCCGTCCTCATAGGCTCGGTAATTGATATTATAATAGACGGCTTCTCCTCCGGATTTGGCCCCCCAATCCACGATATTGTCGGTTTCATATGTAATTTTAATATGTTCCGCATAAGGCAGCGGCATATACAGATTGTGTCCCCGCCGTTCGAATTCCGTTTCAGGTGAAACCGGGCAAGACAGCGGTCTCTCTGTCAGCTGCCCCCTGCTTAGGATGTTAAATGCGGTTCCCTCTATAGACGGCTCTTCTGACCGGTTAAAATATATTCGCAGTGTCCCTTCACCTGAATTTTCCCCGGAAAAAGTCATCCAGAACCGAACCACGGCTCCAGGCCCCTCCGTATCCATCATGACATATTCTCTCCGGCCCCTATTCTCTTCTTCCCGAATGAACATGGACCGGTCCCAATTTGCGAACCATCCTTCCTCCGGGGACTTTGAAGCACGGTCATAGCTGCTGAACTGCCGTGTAATGTAAAAGGGCTGGGGATATTGTGCCAGCTGATCTCTATCCGCCAGTTCAAGCAATAAAGACTCAAATGAAACACGCGGCTGACTTTGACAAGACAGCAAACTCAACACTAGAAAGAGGCTAAGCACAGCTAAAACACACATGCGGTTTGTACACATATATTCCTCCCCATTTAAAACATTTTATTCTTACTATATTTGAATTCTAAAACCAGTCAATCGGTAATCCTCGATTTTATAACTTGATATTTCTGATACAAATGATGTATGTTCAATAATGTCATACCAATATGGGAGGAGCGAATGAAAAAAGTCCGTATTTGTCTTTTGATTTTATTACCACTTTTACTTTTGTCATCCGGTGCGGGATTTATTGCCGCCAGTCAAGCTGAAAAGCAGGGACTCACCCCGGAAGATTATTTTAAGGCAGAAAAGTTTTTAAATCAGCATACCGGCAAATTGGTTTTTAATGCTGATGTCCGGCCAAACTGGGTTGATGAAAATCATTTTTGGTACCGTAATACCATTCCAGAAGGAACTGAGTTTATCCTGATCGATGTTGAAAACAGGAAAAGGCAGCGAGCTTTCGACCATGAAGAGCTGGCTTCTTCGCTATCTGAACTCTCTGGAGAAACATATAAACCGTTTGAACTTCCCTTTCGGAACATTGAATTTGCACCCGATATGAAATCCATAACATTTACAGTCACGTCAACCCGCTATAATTTTGATCTTGAAAAGAACCGAATGCAGAAAGCAGGCGAAGCAGAAGAAAGACTCGGCCGGGACATGTTTGTGTCTCCGGACGGAACGAAAGCAGCCTTTATTCGTGACTATAATCTATGGATGAAAGACTTGTCTTCCTGTGAAGAAATCCAATTGACAGAAGACGGAGTAAAAGACTTCGGCTATGCCACCAACAACGCCGGCTGGACCAAAAGCAACCGGCCGGTACTGCTGTGGTCACCGGATTCCAAAAAAATCGCCACCTTTCAGCATGACGGGCGCGGTGTAGGTGAAATGTATCTGGTGACAACAAATGTCGGTCATCCGGAATTAGAAGCATGGAAATATCCTCTTCCGGAAGATAAAGAAATTTTCCGCATTCACCGCGTCATAATTCATGTCGATGAACCGCAGGTTGTGCGTCTTCAGATGCCCCCGGACCAGCACCGTTCAACCATAACGGACCATATAGCCGTGAGAAATGGAGAACTGGCTGATGCAGAATGGAGTGATGATTCGTCCCGCTTCGCCTTTGTCTCGGTATCCCGCGATCATAAGCATGTCACCCTTCGCACGGCTGATCCGGAAACCGGGGCTGTCCGGGACGTGCTCGAAGAAAAAGTCGATACTTTTTTTGAATCCGGATACCGTGATGTCAACTGGCGGGTGCTGCATGATTCCAATGAAGTGATCTGGTTTTCTCAACGAGACAACTGGGGCCATCTCTACCTCTATGATCTGGATTCGGGAAATCTCAAGCACCAAATAACGAGCGGCAGCTGGAATGTGGTTCAGATTCTCCGCATCGACCGGCAAAAACGGCTTCTTTATTTTACCGGATGCGGGCGGGAAACCGGAGATCCTTATTTTGAATATTTTTACCGCATCAATATGGATGGATCCGGCCTCTCTCTTTTGTCGCCGGGAACAGCTAATCACTCAATTTTTCTTTCAGAGTCTGGTGATTTTTTTGTTGATAGTTATTCCACCCCGGTTGAACCTCCCATAACAGCCGTACGTAATCTCAAGGGGCAAGATCTCTTAACTATAGAAAAAGCCGATATATCCCGTCTCCTCGCTTCAGGCTGGAAGCCGCCTGTCCCCTTCTCAGTTAAAGCACGTGACGGGGAGACTGATCTCTTCGGACTTATGTTTAAACCGACACATTTTGATCCGGATAAAAAATATCCCATCATTAATGCCATCTATCCGGGTCCGCAATCCGGAAGTATCCGCGGCCGCAGTTTCGCCGCTTCCCGAAGCGACAAGCAAGCGCTTGCGGAATTGGGATTTATTGTCGTCTCCCTCGACGCCATGGGAACGCCTATGCGCTCCAAGTCATTTCATGATGCTTATTACGGCAATATGGGTGACAATGGCCTTCCTGATCAAATAGCCGGGATGAAGCAGCTGGCCGAACGTCATCCCTGGATCGATATTGACCGTGCAGGCATATACGGCCATTCCGGCGGCGGATTTGCATCAACAGATGCTATTCTCCGCTATCCGGACTTCTTTAAAGTTGCGGTCAGCGGTGCGGGCAATCATGACAACCGCAACTACGAAGATGACTGGGGTGAAAAATGGCAGGGGCTGCTGGAAACATATCCTGACGGCACAACCAATTACGACAATCAGGCCAATCAATTACTGGCGGAAAACCTGAAAGGCAAGCTGCTTCTGGCCCACGGCACCATGGACTCGAATGTACCCATGTACAATACTCTGCTTGTAGTCAATGAGCTTATTGCGGCCAACAAAGACTTTGACCTGATCCTGTTTCCAAACCGCGGGCACGGCTTCGGCCGGGAAGCATACATGATCAGGCGCCGCTGGGATTACTTTGTCGAACACCTGCTGGGAGCGGAACCGCCAAAGGAATATGTATTTCAGTATGAATCCGAGCGCGGAAGGTAAACGCAGCCACTATCAAAACCAGGTTCTTTTTTTGTAATTCTGATACTCGGGATATTTTTCAAGGAGCTGTCTTTCTTCAAGAAGCTTCCAAAATATAAGCTGTGTAATCCAGACTATAGAAAGACATAAAGTCACAAGTCCTTCTGCAAAAACCGGCAGTCCTACAGCCATAAGGAGTTGTCCGAGATACATGGGATGCCTTATTTTTGAATAGATGCCCCTTGTCACAAGTAGCCCCTTGTCTGTCACACCGGACTTTGTTTTTTCTGCAATAGCAAAAAAAACAACCCCCATCACAAACATCACCAATCCAAAGTATTGGATTCCGGCCCATAGATTTATCTTCACCGGGTCCGAAAATGACATGAAACCCCAAGAAGACCACATGAAAAACATAATAAGCGAGAATAAAACCGAGATTTTTCTCTTATATTCTGTATTTGGCGCACTGGAATATTTTAATCCTAAAATATTGTTAGCCATAATTGTCAGAATCCAGATTAATAAGGTGATTAGAAAATAGATATTCATTGAAGACAACCCTTCGGCATTTTACAATAAATTCTCATCAACTTTAAATTATTCTCTATTCATCGCTTATCCAATTCTGAACTACTTTTCCTCCTTGGTCTCTACCGGAATCTCCACTTCTTCATTCCAGATATACTTCGCAAACCATTGCCAATTATGCCACATAGCGGCCAGCTGTTCTTTGGGTCGGGTAATGCCGTGTCCGAAATCCTTATATACTATCAGCTTGACAGGTACACCGACATCCTGCAGCCCCTGAAAAAGTTCGTAGGCATTAGGAATGGGTACGCGCCGGTCGAATTCACCATGCTGGATTAGAGTCGGTGTTTCCGCTTGGGTAATGTTGGTCATAGGCGATGTTTTCTCATAAACGGCCATATCTTCCCAAGGGGTCGCCTTTAGATAATGCCGGGTGAAGGGATGGATATCCGTATTAACATAATAAGTCACCCAGTTGGAAATACCGGCCCCGACTGAGATCGCTTCAAACATGGTGGAGTTGGTAGCCAGAAATGCTGAAATATATCCTCCCTGGCTCCATCCCATCGCACCGAGACGGTCCGGGTCTGCTATCCCTTTATCAATCAAATGCTGCACACCGGATTCCACATCCCACATATCCCCCACTCCCAGGTTGCCCACATTTAAAGACCTGAACTCTTCTCCGTATCCGGCTGAGCCACGATAATTGGGCTGCAGGATAAGAGCGCCTTTTTCCAGCCACTGAATGAAAGGATACACATAGCCTGAAACCAGAACCGGGCGTGAAGTGCCGGTGGGGCCGCCGTGAATGCTGACCAATAAAGGATATTTTTTGTCAGGAGAAAAATCCGCGGGTTTCCATAGGATTCCTTCTACGGGGGTCCCGTCATTGCTTTCCCAAGTAACGACTTCACGCGTGCCGGTCTTCCAATCTGCAACCTGATGGGTAAAATCTGTGATCTTTTTTGGTTCCATCGGTTCCATTTGGCTAACAAACACCTCAGGCAGAGTGGTGCGGTCATATCCGGTGAATGCCAAAGCAGATCCGTCTTTAGTGAAATTCACCCCTGCCAGGTTCTCCGGAGTTCCCTCTACCATTTTTATATCTTCAGTCATAGGATCAAGACGAAAAATCTTCAGAAAAACCTTATCCGATGAAATAAAATAAATGCCTTTCTCCGTCCATACATAACCATAGGGATTTTCATCAAAATCTTCCGTCATGACTTCAATATCTCCGCCTTGTGCCGGAATCCTGGCCAATTCGCTGTTAATGAAATAAGGCTGGGTTCCCATCTTTGTGCTGAACGCAATCCATTTACCGTCGGGCGACCAGTTAGGACGACCATCACTGCCGGGCTGATTGACCAGCGGTGTTATTTCACCGGATTCAACATCCAGAATCGATATATCCGACTTGGACGATGAGTTAATCAGGGGATCCGGCTGATGGTCAAATACGATCTTTGATCCATCGGGAGACCAATCAAAGCTTCCCACTGTAAACGTATCCCCTTCTGTCAGCCGCCGGGCTTCCGGTGTCTCATCCAGCTTCACATCAATCATCCAAAGATGAGTCATGCGGTAATCCGCATCTTCCACCTCAAAACGGCCGTATTGTTCCTTTAGGCTTTTTGATTTACTGCTTTCCGGTTCAGATGCTAAAAAAGCGATCCTGTCACAGTTGGGTGACCAGGCAAAGCTGTTCACACCTTCTTTATGATCGGATAGTTTGAATGCTTCTCCGCCCGCAGGATTAATCAGATAAATCTGCATCTTCTCATCCCGGCTGGCAGTAAAGGCAATCCAGTTTCCATCCGGGGACCAGGCCGGAGAGCCGCTGCTGCCGTCTTTAGTCCTTGTCAGCTGAAACGGCTTCTCCCCATTCCGGCTGAGCCAGATTTCGCTGTCATAGCGGTTATTCTCCCAATCCGTCTTCCTTACCGTGAATAAAACATGTTTACCGCACGGCGAAATCTCAGGACCGCCGGCTGATTCCAGGCTCAGCACATCCTTGAAGGAAGGGCCTGGGATCTTATCCGCTTGGGCCGCGGATAAAAAAGTCAATGTTAAAATAATGACAATGACTCCACCAATTTTTTTCATTATGCCTCCTTAAAAATCATCCCATTACGTCTGAATTATTACTTTGAAAATAAACAGTCCTTGTCATCCTAAGGACAGTCCTTGTCATCCTGAGAAGCAAAGCGCCGAAGGATCCCAAACGGCTTCGTCCTGATGAACCGGAACCGATTCTATAGGCGATGCACTTTGGGATCCTTCGGCCTGCTTCCGCAGGCGTCAGGATGACATGTGTATTCATTTTCATCGTTAGCAAGCTTCATATTCCCATTGTAAGATAAAATGAATTGATTGACACGTATATTTTGGTTGTGATAGGTATGGAAAGACACCTGCGGCAGAACTGTCATCCAACATGCCACAGAAGAAATGAATAATGACTATCGAAAAAAATTCCGAAAAACCAAAAATAGGAAAGGTGAAAATATGACAACACGACGGGATTTTATTAAAAATTCAGCCATGATCGCAGGCGGAGCCGCTTTGTTCGGCGGTTCCCTTATGTGTACTGGGAAAAAAGCTGCTGCTCAAAACGGACTCGTCGTCTCCGCTGCCGCTGAGGATATGCTTATTAAACAGAATTATAACCCAGACGCCGTGCACCGGGCTTTTACGGCCGGGCTGACAGAAATGACCGGAGAGAAAACATTGGAAAACGCCTGGTCATCCATGGTTTCTCCTGATGATGTGGTCGGCATCAAGATAAACTGTATCGCAGCGCCAAAAATTTCCTCGTCGATTCAATCCATTAATGAGACTATTGCCGGTCTCAAAAGCGCGGGCGTTAAAGAAAACAATATCATTATCTGGGATCATATGGACCGCGCTTTCCAGCGCACCGGGCTGGACATCAACCGCAGTTCCACCGGCATACGCGTACACGGAAGTTCGGACAAAAGCGCTGTGACCATTCCCTGGACAGAAGGATTTGACAAGGATGTCTATATTTCCCTGGAAGACGGGACACTTAAAAAATTCAAGCAGCTAGTCGATCAGAATTTTACTGATGACGGCACCCATCGTGAAATTTTCAATTCCTGCACATGGCTCTGGATGTTGATCAATCAGGGTCATGAAAAAGCACAAAAATACCGGGACGAGATCAGACGCTTGTATATGGATTATGAAGACCGGGAAGGCATCAAGCGTATAGCCGAGGAAGTCGCGGACAGGTTCAATGACGTTGTCATTGAAGACGAAGAAAAATCTTTTTTCTCCAATATCGTAACCAAAGACATCACCAAGCTCATCAATATAGCCGTACTGAAACACAATGAAGACAGCGGTGTGACCTGGGCGGCCAAAAACATCGCCTTGGGTGTCACAACAAACAAAGTCCGGTTCCATATTGATTATTGCGCAACTGCTATACCCATGATCATGAACAATCCTTGTATTAAAGATAAAGCTATTCTCCATATCGGGGAAGCGGCAAAAATTTCAACTGTCAGTGTGGCCGGAGCTCAGATGGCTTTTGACAACCGCATATTCTTCAGCCGCGATCCAGTGGCCATGGACCGGATCGGACTGGACCTTCTGGAAGAAAAACGCCTTGAGATGGGACTCGAATCGATCCGCGATATTTCCACCCATGTCGAAGCCTGCGGAGAACAAGGCGTCGGCATCAGCGATTTGAACAAAATCGAATGGAGAGCGCTTAAGATATAGTGTGAAAATAGTTTTTAACCGGCGGCATTAAAGCAACGAACAGGATTAATAGACCAACTGTGCCGTATATCAACTGCAGCGGCGGCTGCATATGATACCCGATGATGAGGATTTCCACTCCGATCCAAATAATCAACGCAATTCCCAGGAGCAAAGCACCACACCATGACCAGAGGGCATTCTTCCAAAGCCCAAATAAAACGATCAAGGGATATATTCCCAGTATAAAAAAAAGAATGATTCCCGGAATCAGATAATTTTCAAAGGGTGAGCCCTCCAGCCAGTCTATGGGAATCTGCAGAGACTTACCACTGGGATCGGAAATCAATCCAAAGCCTCCTAAGAGACCGCTGAGCCCTTGAAAGGCGACCAGTACCATGAGTGCGTAAATGAGAGCCGGACGTTTTTTTCTTTCATTCATAGGATATCTCCTCTTATATATGATTCCTGAAGCGAAGCAGCGGGAATCTAAACGTCTAACTATCTTATAGCTGTTAGTTCATTTTAACCAATCGGATCAACCGGATCCAGGAATGGAAAACGGTGGAAATCAGTATCCCGTGTATAAATCGTTTTAATGCCATGTTCCCGCATGAGAACAGCTGTTTTTGCATCATACATCAGGTTTCCGCTTAAGGACGGCATCTTTTTTATGATTTCGGATGCCACCTTGGCGTGCCTTTCTCCCGGGATGAGAATTCCCAGAGAAGGAGAGTTCGCAATGACTTCAATAAAATTCCACGCTTCAGCAATTGACCAGGGTTTTCTGAAAACTCTAGGGTGAGTAATCACTCGCAGAAATTCATAAAAAATCCCCCAAGTTAAATACCAGGCAGCTGATTGTCTGCGCCATTCCTCCAGCAGTGCATAGCATTTGTCATGAAATGGTGAATCTTCATCGGCAGCATATACTAAAATATTAGTATCAACCACAAACATCAGCGACCTTCCATTGCGTGATAAAGCGCATCACGGTCGGAAATGTCAACCAAAGGTCCTCCGCTCTTAAACTTCGGCAACGGGGACATTGAACCATGAGTTTCTTTTTTCTGAAACAAAATCCGCAATGCGGATTCAACCAATTCAGACATAGTACATCCTCTTCGGGCTGCTTCTTCCTTTAAGCGGGCCATGACGGAATCTTCAATCTTCAATGTTGTCTTCACTTTCATACATATAACCATACAGCCTGTATGGCTATACGTCAAGATGAATTGATTTATGGATACTTGTTCATCATGTTAATAGACGGCGCTCCTGAAAAAAATTTCTCAGTATGGCCCTTGGAAAGATTTCGTATCTATGATCGAATTAACGATTCTTCACATATTCATCAAACCAGTCAAACATTTCAGCCAGAACATGAAGGACGGATTCTTCCGCACGATAACCATGGCTTTCATGAGGCAGCATCACCAGCCGGACAGTGGCGCCGTGCCCCTTCAGCGCGTGGAAGAGACGTTGTGACTGGATGGGGAAGGTCCCTGAGTTATTATCTTCTTCCCCATGAATAAGCAGAATAGGCTCATTGATTTTGTCTGCATGCATGAAAGGTGATATCTTAAAATAAATCTCCGGTGCTTCCCATAATGTACGTCTCTCGCTCTGGAATCCGAAGGGGGTTAAAGTCCGGTTATATGCGCCGCTTCTGGCAATCCCGGCCGCAAAAAGGTCGCAATGGGCCAGGAAATTGGCTGTCATAAAGGCGCCGTAACTGTGACCGCCGACTCCGACTCTTTCCGGGTCAATAATTCCCATGGAGTCCAGATGGTCGATGGCTGCTTTGGCCCCTCCGACAATCTGGTCAATAAACGTATCATTCATGGTCTCGGGATCACCGACAATGGGCAGCTGGGCACCATCCAGTACCGCATATCCCTGGGTCACAAAGAATAATTGAGACGTGCCCCGGAAAAAAGTAAAGCGGTTGGGCGAGCTTCTGACTTGCCCGGCCACGTTAGGATCGCTGTACTCAAGCGGATAGGCCCAAAAAACCAGCGGCAGGCGCTGACCTTCCTGGTAGTCAGGAGGCAAGTACAGGGTGCCGCTTAGATCCACTCCGTCGGCTCTCTTGTATTTGACCAGTTTTTTGATCATTCCGGTCAGTTCAGGAGCTGGATCTTCATAATCGGTGAGCGCCATGCGTTTATCATCCTTTAAATCTACCACAAAATAATTGGGCGCCTCGGTTTTGGATTGATAATTAGTGATAATCTGTTTGCGGGCATCCCCCACAAAATCCACGAATGATTCATAACTGTCTTCTCCGGACTGAAAAATCCGTTCTTTTTCCATGGTTCCAAGATTGACCTTGTCCAGAAAAGGGCGTTCTCCCTCGGGATTAGCGCCGCTTCCTCTAAGATAGATCCAGTTTCCTTCAGTGAGCACCACTATTTCCCCATTGGAAGTCGTAGTGTAGACTGGATATCCCGGATCATTATAGCGGTCATGAATACTCAAATCGAAAATTTTCTTGGGTGGCTGAAGCGTATCTTCCACATCAATAAGGTAAGTCGTCCGCCAGCGCTTTTTCCAATCATATTCAGCCAAAAAAGCCTTGCCGGGTGTCTGTAGCCAGGTGATTCCGGAATAACGGTTTTCGGTTTTTTTTATTTCCTGAGGTTTTTCTTCAAACGGATAGGATTGGGTCATTACTTTGTCGCGGTGAGGCACCTCTTTTTCCGGGTCGCCTTCATCCAGAGCTTCCACCCAGATTAAAGTCGCCGGTTCAAGTGCCCTCCATTCCACAGAGCGTATCCCTTCCTGAACACCCCGCATGGGCACATCATCGGCCAGTGGGACTTCGGCCAGCATATGCACCATCTCGCCGTCCATGTTCCAAATTTCCAGATCGTGGGTGAAATAGTAATAAGGAACACTGTAAGAATAGGGCTTTTTTATCTCATAAACGAGCAGGAGCTTGCCGTCCGGAGATGGTTCAGCCGAGGAATAAACCGCAGGCTCTCCTAATTTCTCTTCGGATCCGTTTTGTATATCGATCATGATCATTTGGGACGTCGCATAATATGTGAAAAGTTTCTCGTCATAAGGCGTCTCTAAAAGATCCTGGTAAGTCCATACTTTGGCAAATTTCCCGGATACTTCCTGTATTTGCGGACCGATGGGCACCTCCGGCTTTTCCGGGGTTTCTCCCCTGCCGTCAGGAACAGTAAAGGCCAGAATATGGCGGCTGTCCCGCATCCAGGTGAACCCGGAATCAAGCACAGCATTTATATTGGGGCCGGTGAGCTGTTTCACCCTTCCTGTTTCGGCTTCCACCAGCCACAATTCCACCCCGTTTTCCAGATAACGAGTGACAGCGATCCAGGCCCCGTCATGCGACCAATCTGGAAATCCGAACTTGGAATCACCGGGCAAGTCCACCGGGATGGTCCTCCCGTCCTTTATTGATTTAATTGTCAAGGATGTCATGAAATATGTCTGCTGTCGTGAATTATTCTTAGATGTAATCCGCGTGCCTGCCAAGCGCAGCAGCGGCTGTGCCATATAGGCGATCGACGGCATCGTCTCATACGTGTATAAAAGCATCTTGTCCCCATTTGGGCTGACCGACGCCTGTGGGGGCGGGGGTGCTTTCACCATATCGATCACTTCCTGCGGCGGTTTCTTGTAAGGCTCCTGGCCCGAAAGAAACAGACCGCTCATGAAAACCAAGACAAAGAAGATCACACTGAATTTTTGTTTTTTGTTCAAAATTGTCCCTCCCATTTCAATGTCAGACAACTCTCATAATATTACAAAAAACGATAGAATCCAATTTTTTTCTATTTTGAATTATTTCCAGGTCAAATTTCTTAAAACAGAAAATCCATTCTACTCTCTGCGCCTGCTGATAAACCACGCAAGAGGTGTATTTCCAGACCGATTACGCAGCCACAAACAAAATAATGGCAATATTTTAAATTATTTCATATGATTTCATCCGGACTATCTGATCTACATAATTATCGGGCGGGATGAGTATCCGGCTTTATTCAGGAGTAAATATAACTGACCGAATGCTCGCCTACTTCGGCTTATATTGTGCGGAATGCCCCAATCATACTGGAGAAATCGCTGATCTGGCAGGAGATTTGAGAAAAAACTGCAGACCTTTAGATTTGCAAAAACAGTTGAATTGCTCTCTCAGTTCCCTTTTTTTAAAGTGTTTGAAGACTATGAGATATGCTATAGCGTACTTTGGAGAATGGTTAAACTCCAATGCGGTCGTTCTTGCCGAGACGGCGATGCCAACCCAGCCTGCAGAATTAGAAAATGCGCTCAGAAAAAGAAATTTGACGGCTGCTGGCAGTGTCATGAATTCGAGTTCTGTGAGAAACTTAAAACGTTTTGACTGTCAAGCACAGGAACAGAATTTTGATCGTTGTAAGATTCATTTCTCTTCCATTATCTAACCTGAACTATTCATAAAATTTGCGATATTTTTGCAATCTCTTCTTTTATCAGCGACGGCATCTCGCATATTGGGCAATCTCGGTCCGTGGATATTCCAGGTAAAAGAAATTATTGTTTTTTTTATTCACTCATTCCATGTTTGTCAAGGCACTTATTTCATAAGATTTTATTTGAAGATCATAAAATTCTTTTTCCGTTCAGCCCGCATTCAGTTAAAAATCTGCACCCACTGCAAGCACAAAATTCCGGCAGGAACCAGAAAGACCTGAGCTGTAAGGGCGGTAACGCTGATCTGTGAGATTCTCTATCCCGGCGCTGACATGTAAAAAGTCCGTTATTTCGTATAAAGCTTTAAAATTCAGTGTATACCAGGCAGGTGAGTAAGTATTCCCATTTTCATCCGCTGCGTATATCTCATATTTGCTTTTTTCTTCTTCCGGCATGTCTTCATGTGAACGCTCCCCCTGATACATCGCATAAAGCTGCATCAGAAGCTTTCCTGTATCATAAGTAAAACGGGTTGCACCAAACCAGGGTGCCGCATGCCGGGAAGGACTGACCGAACCGTCATCCAGCTCTTCTTCCCCTTTCTGGTAGTTATAATCGGAAGAAAAACTGAACCCGCCCGGCAGCTTCACTTCCAGTCCGCCTTGAATCCCGTATACATTGGCAACAGCAGCGTTTTGGATAGCCTGCACCCGGCTCAGGACGCCGTCGTACACAATATATTCCCTGCCATTCAGCGTGTAGTTTCGCCGGACCATGGCATTTTGCAGATTGGTGTAGTACGTTGTCAAGTCAACCCGCAGGAGATCATCAAATATTTTTGTTACACCAAAATCAATATTATAGGCGTATTCGGCATCCAAATCCGGGTTCGGAACAACGACTGATCCCGGCTCGGAATCAAAGATCTTTCCGACATCGTCTACATTGGGAGAACGGAAAGCCGTGGCGAAGTTTGTCATGATGGCCCATGATTCTGTCGGCTGATAGACAGCACCGATACTTCCTGTCAAAGCTCCTTTATTGAGGTTGGCTTCGGAAAAAGGAAAAGGATAAAAAGCCGTGTCAAAATCCGCATCTAAAATGAATTGATTATACCGTAATCCAGCCTGCAGCAGAAATTTATCCGATAGCCGCTGCTGGTCATTGATATACACTGCGGCTGACTGCCAGGTTGCCTGAGGATAGCGGGAAGGACCCGGCCGGGTGGTGCCGCTGTAAGCAGAGTATGGATCAATGGCTGAAATATCCTTATCGATTCCGGTGGAATCGACATCATCCATCACATATTCAAATCCGTAATACAGCGTATTTTCATCACTCAGTGATTTGATGAGATCAAAGTTGCCGGAATAGGCTTCCACTTCCTCAATGCGAATATTCTTATCACTGCTGTTTAATGAGCGATTGATCCGGCTCTCTTTAAATGACTGCTGCGCCAAACGGATGGTTAATTGATCATAAAAGAAATTACTTTCATTGTGCGTGATGTTTAAATTGTTCATCATCCATTTCTGCGGGCCGTAATTCCATTCCGCATAACTTGGAAGACCGTTTCTTATCCGGTTGTGGCGGTCATATCTGCCGTAAGGGGAGGTTTCGGAATAATGGAATCCAAACTGAAAATTCCAGTCTTTGTTGGGTTGAAAGCGGATCTTCTGCATGAAATTCTTTTGGGAATACGAGGAAGGGATTTGCAGCTGCGGATCATCCTGCGCAATAATCCTGTCAATGCCGTCCTGACGCTGTACATAATAAGCCTTAATATAATCCTCCGGACCATGCGTGCCTTGCCGCATGTGACCATAGTCAAATGAACTGACACTGGATACCAGAGCCCACTTTTTCCAGCCTATATTTACATCAAAATGACCCGACATTTCATCATTGGCCGAAGAATGCCGGCTTTCGGCCGAGCCTGTCATCAAAAGGTCATCGGTACGTGAAAACTGCGGTGTTTGGGTTTGAAAGCTCATCACTCCGCCGATAGCGTCACTTCCATAAATGACTGAACCGGGGCCGAAAAAGACTTCTGTATTCTCGGTTACAAACGGATCAAGAGAAATGACATTTTGAATATTGCCGCCGCGGAATATAGCGGTATTCATCCTCACCCCATCCACAGTATACAGTAAACGGTTTGTGGCAAAGCCTCTGATCATTGGGCTGCCGCCTCCCTGCTGACTTTTCTGAATGAAAACCTTTCCTGAAACGCTTAGTAAATCCGCAGCTGTTTGCGGATTCTGCACTTCGATGTCCGTAGGGGAAATGGAAATAATTTCTGAAGGAATATCACTGGAGGTCTGGCGCCAGCGGGTAGCGGAGACCACAATATCATACATATGGAAAGGTTTCGGCTTGAGGAATATTTCATAAGACAACGATTCAATCTCGGAAAAACTCAATTCCCTTGTTTCATAGCCGAGTCTGCGGATAGTTATTTTATCCGCACCCTTGAAGTCAGAAATGTCAGCTTCCCCTTTCACATTGGTTTCGGCCTGGGCTTCGGGAATAATACTGATGAGTGAAACCAGTTCGATCGGTTCCTGGGTTTCTTTATCTTTTATCGTTACTGTCTGGGAAAAAGCCCCAGAAGAAAAACCAAATAACAGCAAAATCACGGTGACTGTTCTTTTTATTTTCATGTTTACGCTCCTTCTCAATTCACATTGAAAAAACTTTCAGGGGGGCGATATCAATGAGAACCCGGACTCCGGAAGTATTCCGAATCCCGGTTCACTTGGAATAATTTTAAATGAATTGAGGAGGAGGGGTGGGCGGTTGGATGCGGATTTGCGGATATGACTGAAAAAATTTATCTGACGTCTTAATTAAAGATTTAACTATAGATATATTCAAATCAAAAGCAAATGTGCAATACAATGATTTCAAGCTGGATGCAAGAAAGGCCCGTTCCGCTTTAGATTTGCCGCTGTTGCCGACAGTTTGGGCCGCCAGCTCTTCCATTTTTAAATTCAGCATGGTTTCCATATGGTCATACCAGCACCAGTAATAAACGGTGTCTCCCACTGTCTTTGTTTCAACAATATCATACATTCTGTGGTTGTATTCAAATTCCAGGTCATGCTCCCAGCGCAATTCAGTCCGGGCCTCTGTTTTTGTGAATTTAAGCATCACAAGTTCGCTTTTATCTATTCCCGCATCAATAATTTCTCGGGCTTCCTGCTTGACTATTGTCTTTTTATATTGAATCCAGGTATACGTTCCGACAACGGGGTCAAATAGAACGCAAGATAATAGGATAAAGGTGATAAGGAATTTTGGGCTGCGCTGGAGGAAATTTCTTATATTCATCTCATATATAAGAATAGTAATAAATCCAGCTGTCAGCGTCAAGAATTGATTGATGCATCAGATATCTCAGCTCTCCTCATCAGATCCCGGTTCCTCACGAGCAAGCAGGTTATTCAGTTTATCTCTCCGGGTGGACATTTTATAGGCATGCCGCATCATATCCAACCAGGGATCGTCTTTCTGACCCATCCGGGCAGGTATATTTTCAATGGTCCAGCCCCGGGGAGATACACCCTCTTTGATTTCATTCCAATGAACAGGTGTCGCCACCGTTGCACCCGGCCTGGCCCGGACGGAATAAGGAGCGACTGCGGTGGCCCCGTAAGCATTGCGCATCATATCCAGGAATATGCGCCCCTTCCGCTTGTTCTTGCGCTCCTCAAGGGTATACTTATCCGGACTGCGCCGGACCATCACCAACGCGACATCTCTTGCAAAATTGCGCACTTCCTCAAAATCCGCACTTTGGTCCAACGGAACGATGATATGAAAGCCCTTTGAACCGGTTGTCTGAATCCAGGCTTCCATATCCAGTTCCTGCAACACCGCCCGGATATCTTCAGCTGCTCCGTGCACGGAACCAAAGTCTTCCGAATTTTCCGGCGGATCAAGATCATAGATCATTTTATCCGGATGTTCCAAATCATCCACTCGTGACAGATAGAGATGATGCGTCAATACAGCCTGATTGGCCAGGTAGACCAAGGCAGCTTTACTATCGACAATGGGCGCATGAAAGCGGCCCCCCTCCCGTTTAGGGAATTCAACTGTGCTGATCCACTTGGGAAAATAATCCGGAGCATCTTTATTGTAGAAACTCTCTCCCTCTAACCCTTCTGGAAAACGCTGCATATTATCTCCGTAGCGCTCCATATGAGGAACCATCACATCCGCTATACCGTCATAATAATCAATAACATCCCCCTTTGTCAGCCCGGCATCAGGAAAAAACACTTTATCCCTGTTTGAAATATCAATGTTATGTCCGCCTCTCTTCATTTTATTTTCCTTTCTCCATTGCGTACCAATGCAAGTTTTATTCCATGCAGCATGAATGATGAAAACGAATCCAAATGTCATTCCCGGAGCGCAGCGACGGGAATCATAGATGTCCTCACTCGCTTCACTCACGTTTATCGCGTTTTTTGATTCCAATTACGTTTATTCGGGATATTCAGCCGGATTGCTAAAACTATGTTCATCTCACCCTGCCTCGATATGGTTTCCAGATTTGAGATTTGCGATTTGAGATAAACTGAGAATGAAAATTCTTTACGGCCGTTTACTGTTGGCTCTTGGATAACCCTGGCAGACCAATCGTCCTGGCTGTAAAGAAATGTTTTATTTAACAAGACAAATCTTTCATAGTCGCATTTATTTTGTCCTCATGGAATCAGTTAAAAAGCTTCCGTGCTAGCCCCTCATGTGAAATCTCAGGTTTTTCTGTATAATAGTATAAACAGTTGCGAATTCCGGGATAGAAGGAAGATGTCATGGCGACACAAAAAAAGACTCAACCTAATAAACAACCCTCCTACATGAAAAGAATAAACCGGCTCAAAGAACGGGTCCTTAAAACTCAGCCGGAAATGGACTTGGAAAACGCCCGCCTCTTGACCAAAGGCTTTCAGGAATCCGAAGGGAAACCGCTTGTCGTCCAAAAAGCCAAAGCTTTTTATAAACAGTGCACAGAAAAGACTGTAACTATTTACGAAGATGAATTGATCGTCGGCTCATCCGGAAGCAAGATGCGGGCCGGCATCCTATGTGCTGATTCGTGCTGGTCGGTTCTTGATGATGAGCTGGACACCATAAGCCGGCGCCCATATGATCCTTTTAATCTGAGGGATAAAGACCGGGAAACTTTCTTGAGGGCGATAAAACCATACTGGCAAGGCCGTTCTAATTTTGAAGAGTGGCAGGCTCAGATTCCCGAAACGACCCGTATTTTAAGAGATCACGGTATTGTCTATATAGACCGTAAAGCTGTCCGGGGCTGGGGGGAGACCACCGCCGGATACGAGTGGCTTATCAAAGAAGGGCTTACCGGTATTATGGAAACTGTAAAATCAAGAAAAGCCCGGTTGGATATAACCAAGCCAGGCGATTATGAAAAAGAGTATTTTCTCGAAGCTCTTTTAATCGCCGCTGAGGGAATCATCAAACTGGCGCACCGCTATGCAGAGGAAGCCGGCCGGCTGGCGGATAACGAATCCTGTCCGCAGCGTAAAAAAGAACTGGAAAAAATCTCTCAAGTGTGCCGGCAGGTGCCTGAAAATCCCGCCCGGACTTTCCGGGAGGCGCTTCAATCGCTCTATTTCTACCAAATCGCCATTTTCATGGAGCAAAACGCGGCCAGCTACAATCCCGGCCGCATGGACCAGTACCTCTGGCCTTATTATAAAGCAGACCTTGAAGCTGGACGGATAACTCAGAAGCAGGCACAAGAGCTGCTCGATTGCTTGTGGATCAAATTCAGCGAACCATGCTTGTTCCAGGATGCAGCCACCGCGGAATTCGCAGCCGGATATCCCATGTTTCAAAATGTGTGTGCAGGCGGAGTGGATGAAACCGGCAACGATGCGGTTAATGATCTCTCTTACATGATTCTACAGGCGACCATGGATGTGCAGCTCTATCAACCATCACTCTCAGTCCGATATAACGCCGCCAAAAATCCCAATTCCTTTTTAAGAAAGGTTGTGGATTTAATCAGCCTCGGCACTGGATTCCCCGCTTTTCATAATGATGACATCGGCATTCGCATGCTGATGAACAAAGGCATTCCGCTTAAGGAAGCCTTTAACTGGAATCCGTGCGGCTGCGTGGAAACCAATCTTGAAGGCCGGCTGCGTCATTTTACCGCCCTGGCTGATATCAACCTGGGCAGTATGGTGGAATTCGCACTGCTGGATGGAAAGAACCGGAAAAGCGGAGATATGATCTCCGCCAGATCGGGTGACCCCCGCAATTTTAATTCATATGATGAATTCTACGATGCGGTCAAAAAACAACTCGCCTACTCCGTTCGGGCGGTTGTGGCCGGAAGCCATGTGATTGACGAGATTGGACTGCGCCGGCCCTGCCCTGCTTTGTCATTAACATTCAAGGAATGCATTGAAAATGCCAAAGATTACGCATGGGGAGGAGCCAAGTATAATGCCGGCAACGGCATCATTCTAATCGGCGTGGCGGATCTGGTGAACAGCCTGGCGGCTGTCCGGCACCTTGTTTATGATTCAAAGCAAGTAACTATGGCTGAACTGCTTGACGCTTTAGACAACAATTTTGAAGGGTTTGAAGATATTGAGAAACTTTGTCTTGAAGCCCCCAAATACGGCAATGACGACGCTATGGTGGATGAGATTGCCGGGGACGTCTTCTCATATATTGCGGATGAGATCGAACAATACCGCAGTAAATTCGGACCCATGACGCCGGGAATTCTGCCGGTTTCAGGTAACACGCCCTTTGGCCTTGAAGTCGGAGCCCTGCCTTCGGGGCGAAAGGCCTGGAAGCCGCTCGCAGATGGGATCAGCCCCAGCGGCGGCACGGATTTTAACGGCCCGGGCGCTGTTTTAAAATCGGTCGCGCATATTCCCCATGCACGGTTTGTCCAGGGCACCCTCTTAAATATGAAGGTGGAACCGGCCATGCTTCAAACTGAAAACGGGATCACCCAGTTGATGGCCATGTTGAAAAGTATGTGCTCTCTAGGAGTCTACCACGTACAATTTAATGTCATTGATCAGGAAACATTAATCCGCGCCCAGCAGAATCCGGAGGAATATAAGGGCCTTCTGGTCCGAGTCGCTGGATATACAGCTTATTTTACAGAGCTGGGTAAAGATGTTCAGGATGAAATCATTGGGCGCACCGTACAGCATGGCATCTCTGTAGGATGAGTCAAATGTCCGGTGAAAAAACCTTGTCCGGTTCCGTGCTGAGGATTGAGCGTTCATCCATTCATGATGGACAGGGATTAAGAACGGTTATTTTTTTCAAAGGATGTCCTTTGGACTGTCCCTGGTGCTCGACCCCTGAATCCAAGGATTTTTCCTTTCAAAAAGGGTATGATGCCAATCTTTGTACAGCCTGCGGCAGATGCATCAACACGTGTCCTCAGGGAGCCATCCATTTTTCTGAAGATAAGCGGTCGATTCAAACGGATGCCTCAAAATGCATCAGATGCTTCCAGTGTTTCGATGTATGCCCGAATAATGCGGTTAAAAAATATGGAATGTCTCTTACTGTCGCACAAGTGATGGAAGAGATAAGTAAGGATGAAATTTTCTTTTTTCATTCAGGAGGAGGAGTAACCTTAAGCGGCGGCGAGCCCCTCTGCCAAGCGGACTTTTCAGCCGAAGTATTGAAGGAATGCAAGCAGCTCGGCATCCATACGGCGGTTGAAAGCAGTTTTTATGTGGAATATGAAAATATAAAAAAAATCCTGCCGCATCTAGACACTCTTCTTGTCGATATTAAGCACCTGGACAGCCAAAGACATGAAGAATGGATCGGGAAAGACAATGCATTGATTCTGGAAAATATACGGAAAGCGGACAAAAGCCGCTATCCGATGGAAATCATTGTCCGGATTCCCTTAATCCCCGGCTATAATGATTCGGATGAAAACCTTCTCGATACTCTGAATTTTTGTCAAAACTTAAACAAACTCAAGGAAATCGAGCTCCTTCCCTATCACCGGCTGGGAAAGGATACCTACCGGCTTCTGGGAAAAGACTATCTCTGCCTGGATATTGTGCCGCCCGGCAGCGAGCAGCTCCGGGACAGAACTGCATTTTTGCAAAAACACAGCTCTGATATAAATATAAAAACCGGAAGCGGATTTGTTTAAGTTGAACTCAGGAATACATACCGTGTTGGTATATCTCAATTACTGCCCGGCGGCGAAGTCCTGAGCCTGCTGCATAACCCGGAAGAAATTACTTCCCCAGATTTTTCGAATTTCTTCTTCATTATAGCCGCGCTTGACAAGTTCTAAGGTAATATTGCCCATTTCGCTTGCATCCCGGCAATCAGCCAGACCGCCGCCGCCGTCAAAGTCAGATCCAATCCCGATATGGTCGATTCCGGCAACCTCAACAATATGGTCGATATGATCAACCGCATCAGCCACTGTGGCTTGCTTGACCGGGTGCAACCGGTTAATCTCCGCCCGTTCTTTTTGATACTCCGTCCGGTCCTCTTCTGATTCTAAACGACCGCTGTATTTCTTCTCCAGCGCATTAAGGGCTTCAACGCGTTGGGGATCCTGTGGAACAACCTTGATATAATTGCTCAGGAGGCAAAGCTGGATCACGCCTCCGTTCTCAGCCAGCGCCCTGAGCATATCATCGGACATATTCCGGGGATTATCACAAAGAGTGCGCGCGCTGGAGTGAGTGGCTACAATTGGAACCTGAGTTGCTTCAATCACATCATAGAATGCTTTATCCGAAATATGCGAGACATCAATGACAATACCCAGCCGGTTCATTTCCGCCACTACTTTCCGTCCCGCCTCGCTCAAACCGTTATGTTCGGGGGTGTCATTCGCGGAATCGCATATCTCATTGTTGCGGGCATGGCTTAATCCGGAAACACGGACGCCTTGATCATAGTATTTCTTAATCAGGCTGTTATCCAGCCCAAGAGAAAATCCGTTTTCTATGCTTAAAAAAACCGCACGTTTACCCTGCTTTTCTATCCGGTAAGCGTCCTCGGGTGTCATGGCCAGTTCGGCTAGTTCGGGATAGCTGTTCACAGCATCCTTTATACGCTTTATGCTAGCCATCGCTTTTGTTTTGGATTCCTCAAAGTCTTTCTGGGTGCGCTCCCCCTGAGATAGAAACGTGGCAAAACATATCGCATCAACTCCGCCTTGTTTCATGCGCGGAAAATCCACCTGCCCGCCTCCATTTTCCGGATCATTAACTTTTCCGATATTGTATTCCGGATTCAGCAGAAGGTTCGGAGAATCGACATGTGTATCCACAGTCATGACCCGGTCATGGATCCCCGCGGCCTTTTCTGTAATATCCACGGTCTCCTGAGTGCAAGTTCCTGTTATAAACAGGAGAAACAATATCATGGACAGTGAAAAAATTTTTACTTTCATAACACCTCCTATTTTTGTAAGGAAAAATGAACATACCACAAGAAAAAAATAAAGGTCAATAAATCTTTTTTTGAATTAGTTATTGACCTGCCTGCTTTTTTTGTGAATTATGGGGGGAATGGATTCGAAAAGGAGAAAAAAATGAGAAAACTGATTCTTCCCTGCTGTCTTTTCATACCGGGCTTGATTTTGATGACGGCATTTCTGCCTGTTCCTGTTTGCGGCCAGACACAGGATACCCTGCTGCCGCCTGAAATCATTGATGCCATTATTGCCCATGTTTCAGGAGACAGGGCGCTGGAACAGATAAGGAATATCAGCCGGTTCCGCCGCGACCCGGCTTCACGCGCCTATCACGAGGCAGCAGAATATGTCGCGGCAACACTCAAAGATATTGGAATTTCGGACGTTTATATTGAATCATATCCTGCAGATGGAAAGAAATTTTATTATATGTCACAATCCGGTCCGGGCTGGGATGCTGAGATGGGCGAGCTCTGGCTGGTGGAACCGCATAAAGAGCGGATCACAAGTTTTGCGGAAATCCCCGCTTCTCTGTGCCCCAAAAGCCAAAACACGCATGCACGGGCGAAACTGGTTTTCGTGGGCGCAGGAACCAGAGATGAGGACTACGCAGATGTCGATGTCAAAGGAAAAGTCGTATTAGGATATGGTCATCCCGGCGCTATCCATAATCAGGCGGTTTTTAAGCGTAATGCATTGGGTGTTATTTCTTATCTTTCGGACCGGCCGCTGGATTACCCGGATGTGGTGAAAATCGCCTCTATCCGGCCGTATAGAAGCGAGGACGGCCGCGGGCCGACTTTTGGATTTACAGTATCCCATCGCCGCGGAGAACAGCTTCGTCAAATGCTGGCCGCAGGACAGCAGCTTGTGGTCGAAGCAAAAGTCAAAGCCGAGCTTTATCCTTCAGCATATGAAAATGTCATTGCGGTCATTCCCGGCACGGATCTTAAAGATGAAGAGATTGTCTTGACGGCACACCTCTGTCACAACCGGGCCGGATCCAATGATAATGCCAGCGGCAGCGCATCCCTTATTGAAATCGCCCGGACCATAAAGGAATTAACCGCCAGAGGCGAAATTCCGCCTCTGCGGAGAACTCTGCGGTTTATCTGGGTGCCTGAAAATATCGGGAATGCCGCATTTGCCGCCACTCATCCTGAAATCATCGATCGTATGGTCTGCGGTATCAATATGGATATGGTGTCACAGTATCTGAATGAGAACAACGCCACTTATTTCTTCCTGCGCACACCGGATTCATTGCCGCATTACCTGAATGATGTTGTGGCCAATTTTGCGGATTTTGTCGGCAGAACCAATACAGAGGGGCTTGATTTTCGTTACTCCCTTCCTGATCCCATCGTTTCTCTAACCGGAAGCCGGGATAATTTCCGTTATAAAATTGTTCCTTTTGAAGGCGGCAGCGACCAATACATTTACAATGACAGCGGCATCAATGTACCGATGGTGTTTTTTCTTGTCTGGCCGGATGCCTTTTATCACTCCCATCAGGATAATCCGGATAAATGTGATCCCACCACCCTGAAACGGGGCGGTTTTATCGCCTCGGCCTCCGCTATTTTCGCAGGAAGCGCATCTGCACAGGAAGCTTTACCGCTTACGGGAGAAGTTTTATGGAGAGGCCTTGGCCGTATTTCAGCGGATATGGAAAGAAGCCTGAACCAGCTTAATTCAGTGTCCCAAACTAATTTAGACCAGGCTTATAAAGAAGCTGTCAACATAATAGAGTATAGCTTTTTGAGAGAGAAAAAGACCTTGCATTCTATCCGGGAACTCGAGCCGGCCAGTTCTAAGCTGCAAGAACATCTTGAAAGTACTGAAGAAAACTTGCTGGCTTATAAAACAAATTACCTAAAAAATGTAACAGGCCACTATGCGGCAATCTGCGAACGCCTTGGACGCAGTATTCAGGAAATAACACTTACAGCTGAAGAAAAAGCCGCCGATAAAATTGTGTATGCACGGAATCCGGAACTCAAAGGCCCTTTAGGCAGTGCCTATCTTAGAAAACAACTGGGCCCGAAAGCCGATTTATCAGGTTTACAACTGATGCAGCGCGGCAGCCTGATTAGTTACGAGGTTTTAAATTATGTAAACGGACAAAACTCTGTTTTAAATATACGGAACGCAGTCAGTGCGGAGTATATCCCTGTTCCTCTTGAAGAGGTTAGCGATTTTCTTGAATTGCTGGCTGAGGCCGGTGTTGTTAAACAGATAACCAACATGTAAATAATTAAATATTAAACATGCGCATATCATTCCCGTAACGATGAAAATGAATCCACATGTCATCCTGATGCCCTCGGCTGCTTCTCCCATGTCATTCCCGGAGCGAAGCGACGGAAATCTTAGACGGCGCTTGCATGAGAAAACGCCCTTGATTCATTCGGCGAAGCAGTCTAAGATTGCCGCCCGGCTTGCGGCCGCTCTAAATGATCCTGAGCCAGCTCCTCAGGATGACACGGTATAAAAGGAGGATATATGATTACGAAAAAAAGTTTAATGTATTTTTTGCCCTTACTGCTCATCGGAGGAATTTTAGGGGTTTTCGGACAAAATATTGATATTGCCGACGTCAAAGACAGTCATAATATTTTACCGGAACGTGAGCAGGCACACGTCATGAATGAATGGCTGGAATGGCGGCTGGATAACATTCTTCCCCAGCTTATGGAACGGACCGGTATCGATATGTGGCTGGTTATCTGCCGGGAACCCAATGAAGATCCTCTCTATTTGACTTTGATGCCTGAACCGCACATGAGTGCCTGGCGGACATCCGTATTGATTTTTCATTATCAAGGCCCGGGAAAAGGGGTAGCCCGTTATTCCGCAGACAAACCCAGCAAGGGCGGCGGGATGCACAGTATCGGCGGCTGGTACCAGGGAATATGGGAGGATTCTGATCGCTCCCGTTTCGAGAATCTGGCCGATTTCATTAAAAAAATCAATCCGCAAAAAATCGGAATCAATGTTTCCGAACTTTGGTCTTATGGTGATGGGTTATCCATTGGTTTGAAAAATAAGCTGGAACGAGCATTGGATCCGAAATATGTGGAGCGGTTTGTACCGGCTCATGAGCTTTGCATCGGCTGGCTTGAAACACGCAGCCCGCAGGAACTGAGCATCTACCGCCATATCTGCGGCATTTCACATGATATCATCCAGGAATTTTTTTCCAACCAGGTGATTGTCCCGGATATCACAACCACGGAAGATGTCGTCTGGTGGATCCGTCAAAAGTATACGGATTTAGGGCTTGATACGTGGTTCCAGCCGTCTATTTCCATAACAAGACAAAAAAGCGAAGCAGACCGATATTCCGATTCGCCTGATATTATTCGCAGAGGAGATCTGCTTCATTGTGATATGGGAATCACCTACCTTGGATTATGTACAGACATGCAATGGAGTGCCTATGTCTGCCGCAACGGAGAGGATGACGCACCTAAAGGCCTGAATGATGCATTGCAAAAACTGCTTGAACTAAAAGAGATTTATTTTAACGAATGCCGGGCAGGCAGATCCGGAAATGAAATCACGGATACTACGATGGAAAAAGGAAAAGCCGCCGGCTTAAGGCCTCTGATCTATACGCATCCCATCGGTCCCCATGGGCACGGCGCCGGAGTTTCCATGGATGCCCGCCCGCCAAAAAGCGCTCCGGAACAATATAGGCTGCGTGGTGAATATCCGCTTTACCCCAACACGGTGTACGCCATTGAATTCAGCATAACAACTAATATTCCGGAATGGGATAATCAGGAGCTGACCCTCGGCTTTGAAGACCAGGGTGTATTTACCGAAAAGGGAATGAGACTCGTCGATGGCTATCAGACAAAACTCCTATTAATTAAATAGTATTTAACCTGCATTTTTGACGGGCCGAGATTGCCGCAGACGATGACAATTTTTTACTCATTGTCGTGCTAAAAAGCAAAACGACGAAGTCTCTTATCGTGACGTCTGCAATTTTTAACTTTACTGGAAATGGCTGCGGATCAATTATACTTCGGATCAGCACGAACCGTCAGCGGTTTGGTGACAGTCGTATCCCCTACCGTCAAGGTCACCTTGTACACACCCGGTTCTGCCGGAATCTTGTTTAATTTTTCACTTCTCCAGCCGATACCGGCGAATTTCTCGCCCCGTTTTTCCAGGGATTCCTGTAGCTGTTCGCTGATCTCCCGTCTCTCCTGCCATTTAGAGGTTTTGAGATACCTGTCGAAAAGTTCTTTTTCTTCTTCATTGAGTTCCGGCGGATTGAATTCAAAAGGCCACACATATTTGTTGATCCCGGATTGATCTTTAAGTTCGACTTCCAGCTTCTGCTTTCCCTCCCAATCGGAAATAATCAGCTTGGCCTCTTCAGCCGCATCTTTTAAATAGCAGCTGATCACAGCACCGCGGGGAGGATTTTCTCCTTGAAATAAGAATTGACCTCTATTTCCACCGCGGCTTATATCATCCCATTGTGTCGCAATCCGCTGGTCAAAAATATAAGCCTCAGACGCCTTTATCTTATCCGTCATAGACTGAAGCGGGGTGATGTCATCGCAAATCCAAATACCGCGGCCGTGGGTGCCGATGATGATATCATTTTGGATCGGATGAATCATGATATCATGAACAGCGACTGCAGGCAGGTTATTCATGAACCGCTCCCACTTATCTCCGCTGTCGGTTGAAATAAACAGCCCGAATTCCGTGCCTAAAAAAAGAAGGTTTTTGTTCCTGTGGTCTTCCCTTATGACATAAGCCACTTGACCGTCAGGAAGGCTGCTGCTCAGGCTGATCCAGGTTTTTCCGTAATCCGTGGTTTTATAAACCCAGGGCATGAAATTGTCGCTGCGGTGGCCGTCAAACGTCACATAACAAGTGCCGGCGTCAAAGTGGGATGCTTCCACCCGGCTCACCCAAATGCCTTCGGGAACGCCCTTGAAATTGGGACGCACATTGGCCCAAGTCTTACCGCCGTTCCGTGTCACCTGAACATTCCCGTCATCCGTCCCGGCCCAAACAACGCCCGGCACCAATGGCGATTCGGAAATAGTGACAATCGTGCAGTGATTTTCTGCGCCGGTTACATCTGGTGTCAGCCCTCCGGTTTCGCGGTCGATCTTAACCGGATCATTGGTGGAAAGATCCGGGCTGATAATTTCCCAGCTGTTGCCGCGGTCGGTTGTCTTAAAAAGAACATTACCGCCGAAGAGCACCGTTTCCGCATTATGCGGGGAAATAATGATCGGGCTGCTCCAATTGAAACGGAAAGGATTATCTTCGCCCCAGCCGGCCTTTTCCTGCATTTTAAGGATTTCCTCGGTCACATAATCATTGTAATTGATGATGTTTTCTTTACTCGGCTTGATATACTGAGATTCCCTGGATTCCACATTGATGCGGAAGATACTGCCCTGCTGGCTTTCCGCATACACAGTACGCCAATCGGTGGGATCAACAGCACAGTAGAATCCGTCCCCGCCGCCGATTTTGAACCAGTGATCGGTCAGAATGCCGGCGCTGTCCCTGCTCAGGGACGGCCCGCCCCAGGAGCCGTTATCCTGCAGTCCGCCGTAGACATAATAGGGCTCCCGCATGTCCGCACCGACGGCATAAAACTGGCTGACAGGCAGATTATCAAAAAAGAGATAGTTTTCCCCATGGTCATGGGTTAAAGCCGCACCGCCGTCGTTCCCGAGGTAATAGCGGTCTTTGTTGCTCGGGTCGGACCAGACAGCATGGTAGTCGCCATGCACACCGGTATTCTGCCGTTCCAGCGTTTTGCCGCCGTCATAGGAGATATGATAGCTCCCTGTTACGACATATACGATCTTGTCATCAATAGGATTAAGATAAATATGACTGTAGTAAAACGGCCGGTTATTGTATCGATTCATATACTTCCAGGTCTCACCGCTGTCTTCTGACCGGTATATTCCTGTCCCGAGTTTAGTCATATCCTTGAAGTCGGGATTTTCCGAACCGTCTTCCAAATGCTCATCCGGCTGGAAACCATGCTCAACAAAAGCCATCAGAACATTGGGCTTTGTCCGGCAGATGGCCAGTCCGATCTTCCCTGTATCGCCTTCCGGGAGGCCGCTGGTCAGTTCCGTCCAGGATTCGCCGCCGTCGGTGGTTTTAAAAATACCGCCGTTGGGGCCGCCGCTGTCGAAACGGTACGGCCTGCGCAGGCGCTGCCAGAATCCCACATACAGGACATTTTCATCCGAAGGATCCATAACCAGATCAATAGCGCCGGTCTTGCCGTCATCCGGCAAGCCGTTAGTCAGCTTGGTCCAGTTTTCACCGCCATCGGTGGTTTTAAACAATCCGCGGTCTCCGGAATATCCCCATAAGTGGCCTCCTGCTGCGGCATAAACGATGTTAGGATTGGAAGGATGCGTGATGATCTTGGAAATAGAATGAGTATCTTTTAATCCCATATGGGTAAATGTTTTGCCGCTGTCTACTGACTTATAAATTCCATCTCCCCAGGCAATGCTGTTGCGGGGATTTTTCTCACCGGTCCCGACCCAGATAATATCGGGATTTGCCTGATAAAAAGCCACATCGCCGATTGAGGCTGCTCCATAAGTATCAAAAATCGGCTTCCAGGTAATACCGGCATTAACCGATTTCCAGACACCGCCGGAGGCCGAACCAATCAGCACAGTAGTGAAGTCTTCATCCAGGGCTTCGATATCGGATACCCTTCCGGACATGTTGGCGGGACCGATATTGCGCCACTTGAAAGCTTTGGCAATGCCCGAGTCGTCCATTTGCGCCACCGCTGTTTTCGGTCCCGCTAAAGTAAGCACGCACGCCAGCACAACGGCAATCAGATACATTAATCTTCTTTTCATTAATCCATCCTCCTTTTAACTTTTCGCATCCTGTCATCCTGAGGTATACTCAGTGTACCGGAGGCTTCTAGAATGCCTCGTTTTATATACTATCCTGAGGATCAAGCCGGGGCACTCCGGGCAGCCGCAGGCATCGTGGCAATCTTAGACTGCTTTGCCGATAAATCGGATCCATCTCCTCGTGTAAGTGCCGTCTAAGATTCCCGTCGCTCCGCTCCGGGAATGACATACTATTATCATATTATTTTCATTTTTGACCATTCGGCCGAATTGTAAAAATTAGCTGCGGCGCTTCCTGGGGGAACAAGTTCATCGCAGGCTTTTCTGATCTCTTCATCCAGGCACATCTCCGCAACCGGGATAAGCTCATCTAATTGTTTGATGGTCCGGGGACCGATAATAGGCGCTGTTATCCCATCCTGGTCTTTGACCCACAAAATGGAAAGCTGCGCCGGAGAAATCCCGGCGTCTTTCGCTAATTCCACAAACTTCCGGCCCACGGCAATTCCCTTCTCCGTAACCCGTTCCGCATATATTCCGCCGCGCAGCTCCGCACGGGAATCTTCAGGATAATCCTCAGCCGACGCATACCGGCCGATAAGAACACCCATGGCCATCGGCGACCAGGCGATAAGCCCCAGGCCATGGGTCTTGCAGAGCGGGACCAGCTCATTTTCAATTCTTCTGTCCAGCAGGTTATAAGGCGGCTGTTCCAGAATATACCGGGTATAACCTTGTTTTTCACTAACCGCCAGCGCTTCCATTATCTGCCAGGCCGGATGGGTGGAGCTCCCGGCATAGCGGATCTTCCCCTGCTGAACCAGGTCAGTTAAAGCTCCCAGGGTTTCTTCCACCGCAGTTTCCGGGTCCGGCCGGTGCATTTGATAAATATCAATATAATCCGTGTTCAGCCGCCGAAGCGAATCTTCACAGGCTTTTATGATATGCAGCCGGGAATTGCCCCGGTCATTCGGGCCGGGCCCCGTGGGATAGTGAACTTTAGTGGCCACTAAGACCTTGTCCCTTATACGACCCTGTGACAAGGCCTTTCCGAGAATGCGCTCGCTCTCCCCATTGGCATAGCTGTCTCCTGTATCAATCAGGTTGATTCCGGCCTCAACCGCCTGGTTTACAATGTCTATACATTCCTTTTCCGGTGTGGGATCAGCAAAATTCGCCGTCCCTAAACACAGCGGAGAGATTTTAACTCCAGTCCGGCCTAATAATCGATATTCCATTATTTCCTCCTGTAATCGAATCGAATAATGCTCTTTATAAGTTCCATCCCTCCGATTTTTTCAGCCCATTCCCTGTGGACTTTCCGCGCCTCCTTCACAAACGCTTCTCTGTCCGGATGGGTTATTACAACCCCTTCTTCCTCCAAAACCGCCATTGCTTTTTCCTCTTCCTCGCCGTACCACCGGCGCTCCATACGGATCATCTCCTCTGCCGCTTCATCGATAATCATTTTATACTCATCAGGCAGCCGCTCATAAAAATACCGGCTCATCACCACATATTCAATAAGGTGAATCCATCCGGTTTGAGCCCAAAAAGGGGCCGGCTCATAAAATTTTTTTGATAAATAATTAGTATTGGCCGCTTCCGCACCGTCTATGACTCCTTGTTCCAAGGCTGTGTATAGCTCCCCGTAAGCCATGGGCATGGGATTAGCGCCAAAGGCTTTAAAGGCAGCCAGGTGAAGCGGATTTTCCATGGTCCGTATCTTAAGTCCACTCAAGTCCGCCATACTGTCTACCGGCTTATTCACTGTCATAATATGCCGCTCTCCCGCATAGAAATATCCCATAAGGTGGAATCCCCGTTTTGCGAAGGCAGGCCGGAGGCTTTCCCCTATCTCGGAATCAAGGACAGCGTAAAAATGGTCCCGGCTTTCGAAAAGAAAGGGCAGTTCAAAGATATTCAATTCCTTCACAAAACCCGCCATTACACTGGCGATATTGCTCATCTCCACTGTCCCCAGCTGGATTCCTTCCGCAACATCCCGCTGGTTTCCCAACTGGTTATTGGGATAGATCTGAACCTTCAGTCTGCCGTCTGATCTGTCCTCCACTATCTCTTTAAACAACGCCCCTGCCTTGACTTGGGGCTCCTGCGGATTCTGGCTGAAGCCGGCTTTGATCACATAGGTCTTTTCTCCGCTTCCTCCGCAGGCCGCTCCAAAAATCATCAGCCCGGCAATCACGACAACTTTAAAAATATATGAATTTTTCATTTGGCCGCCAGATTAGGAATCCACATAAAGGATTCAGGAAAGTACGTTACGATCAGCAAAACGACAATCATCGCCGCCAGAATCGGAATTATTTTCGGCGTTACTTCTCTTATTTTTTGTCCTGAAATCCCGCAGGACACAAAAAGGGTTGCGCCGTAAGGAGGTGTAATATACCCTATGGCGAGATTGACCGTGGCGATGATCCCGAAATGAACAGGATCCATCCCGTAACTCTGAGCGACAGGAAAAAGGATTGGCATAAAAACGATAATGGCCGAAAAACTCTCCATAAACATCCCAATGACTAAAAGCACGATATTGAGCAGCACAAAAAACATCACATCGCTTTCGACATTGGTTTTAAGAAAATCACCCAATTGCACGGGCAGCTGCTTGACCGTGATCAGCCAGGCGAAAAGAAAGGCTGTGCAGGCAATGAACATGACGACGCAGGAGGTTTCCGCCGCTTTGACAAAAATCTGCGGCAGGTCCTTAATGGTGATTTCCCGGTAGATGAAAATACCGACCAGCAGGCCATATATAACCGCGACACCGGCCGCTTCGGTGGCGGTAAAAACACCGCCCAGAATTCCAAAGAGAATAATAAACGGCATTCCCAGGCCCGGAAGGGCCTTTTTCCCGGTCCGCCATACTTCACCGATTGCAAATTTAGAGGTGGAAAGATAGGCCTCCCCCCTTTTCCGCGCATGCAGATAGGAGACCGTCATCAAACCGATACCAATGGCCATGCCCGGAACAATTCCGCCTAAAAACAAACGGGCAACAGAGGTATCCGTGATATACCCGATCAGGATCATCAAAATGCTTGGGGGAATAATCGGCCCGATGGCGCCGGCCGCAGCAATTAAGGCCGTTGCAAAATTCATATCATAGCCTTTTTTCCGCATGGCCGGCATCATGATCGAGCCCACAGCCGCCGTATCCGCGGTGGAAGAGCCTGAAATGCCGGCAAAGATCATGGACGCCATAACCGATACCATGGCCAGACTGCCCCGGATAAAACCGAAGCAGGCGCTGGAAAATCCCACGATTCTCCGGGAAATGCCGCCTTTATCCATCAAACGGCCCGCCAGCATAAACAGCGGGATAGCCATGATAGGCCATGAGTCCAGGGCTGTAAACATGCGCTGCGGCACCAGGACCAACGGAAGGGTATTATCGGACAAGAGGGTGAAGCAGGATCCCAATCCCAAGGCAAATGCAATCGGCATCCCCAAGAGAAGCAAGACTAGAATGGATAAAAATAAAACAACCACGTTCCTATTTCTCCGTGCGGTCCCCGGTTTTAACCCCCATCAACCGGGCCGTTTTGAGAACCGCTTCCATCAGCATCAAAACTCCGCTTACAGGGAAAATCACATACACGAAAGACATTTTGACCTGCAAAGCAGGCGAAAGCTGATACCGGCCCGCCACCATCAGTTTCCATCCGAAAACAATCACCACGAGTATGTACACAGCAATGAGAATACTTATCGCAATATTGATTTTATGTTTGATTCCCGCATTGAACTTATGCCCGAAATAGTCTACGGCCAGGTGGCTTCCCCTGCGGATACAGATAGATGAAGTCAGCAGGATGACCCAGACCTGGCAGTACCGGGCCAGTTCCTCTGTCCAGGAAGGAGGATTGTTAAACAGATAGCGGGCCACGACTTGGTAAAACACAACGGCCGTTAAAACCGCGAACAAAAAAACAATCACGGCTTCCGTAGCTTTTCTGATAAATTGCATTTTTAAGTTAGCCTGTAATATTCATAAAAATTATTATGAAAGTCTGAAAATGCTTCATCTAGTAAATAGTAAAGAGTGAAGAGTGAAGAGTAAAGAGAAAATTAGATATCTTATTACCGGCCGGGAAAAATAGCCGGAAACTCGTCAATGGGAATCGGGCCGGCGCGCAGGATGGTATCCATAAATTCCCGGGTATTAAATGCATCACCCAGCCGCATCTTTTCCGCCTCGTATATCTTATCGAATTGCTTATAGCCTAGAAAATAGGACGTAATCTGCATGGGCGAACTCATCAGCCGCCCCCAGAGACTTTTGGCAAACTGCGGGGCCAGAAGCGACGTCTCAACCGAAAATTCCAGCACTTGCTTCTCATCCCAGCCCCGGCAGTGGGCCTGCACTGAAGTGAAAGCGCGGTTGGCATTTTCAAGCCGCTTTCTCAACTGGGCCAGGCGGGTCAGCTTGTTTCCGTCATCCCATCCCGCTTCCAAAGCGACCCGCTCGCACAAGGTGGCCCATCCTTCGGAATAAAGCCCGTAAGGAAAGAGGATTCGGACCGGATGCGGGTTTTCCCGGGTGAGCTTGGACTGTATGTAGTGACCCGGGAATAGCTCATGGATCACAATGAATTTCTTGAAATGATAGTTAAAAGACCGCCAGAAATCTTCTCGCTCATCCTCCGGGTAGGAATCGGGAATCGTTGCCAGAAACCATGTTGTCCAGGGATTTGGCGCAAACGGCGGCGCCGGCCTGACATATCCGATCCGGGCCATAGGCCCGGCGCTTTCCGGGGCTAATTCAATGCTCAATGTCTGATGCTCCGGAATGGTGGCGATTTCTTTTTCCCTGACAAATTCCTCCGCCTGCTTCGCGAAATCCCGAAGAGTCTGCAGGTATTCCTGTTCCCCTGCCGGCCGGTATTCCTCCATATCGCTTAAAGCCGCCTTAATAACAGCAACCTCATCTTCGGGAAGCTCGCGGTCCGGATAGTTTTCCTCTAAATATTCTCGAGCGGTTTTCGCCATAACCGCACGGGTTTCGTTAATCTCTTTCAAAGCCATTTCCTCCAGTTCTTCCGGAGTCAATTCGCTGTCTGTATAAATTTTGAGCATATGGGCATACTTATCCGGGCCCAGAACCGGGCTGTCAGATAAGGACGCCTCCGTTAAGATCTTCTCTTCGATAAAAGATGCAAGACCTTGGATATCCTCAGCCGCCGCCGTACAAACAGCCTTAACTTCATCGGGATTATGTTCTCCCACCCAGCCTTCGATCTGTCCGAACAGAGTCTCCTCAATAAAATCTGCCGTTCTTTCCAGCGTATCGATGCTTTTCCTGGTCCTCTCCGGGCTTCCGTTTTCGAGCATCTCTTGTCCGGCTGCACACAATTCTTGGATTCCTTCCAGTCTTTGCAGAATTAAATCAACCTTTTCCCTCTGCATCAGCAGGTCTGAATTCAAAATCCGGGGAATCGCCTGGGAAACAGCACCGGAATAGAATTCAGGAGAATTTTTATGAGGAGCTTCCTTTTCCCATCTATCCAGTTCGGATAAAATCCGTGTCCGTAAAAGCCGGGCATTGATCCTTTGGTCCACGGACAATTCCGGCAAAGCAGCCGCAAGGGTGTCTATAACATCCCGGTTGTATTCAATCCAGGCGTGGATATTTTCCTGTGATAAATCCTCAAATTGGAAAACCATCCTGTGGAAACCCAGAGAAAAAGCCCGGGAAGGATAGAATTCTTTCCATTTTGATACATATTCATCACAAATGGTTTCGGTACCCTTCTGAGCTGTGCAAGCTGTCCCGGCCAGTATTATCAAAATAGTGAATACAATAAATAATTTTGGGTATGATTTCATTTTCTCTCCACTCCTTTTTCCTTCACAAAAAAAGCCTTATGAATTGTAACCGTTCCCTTTGCCTGGCTTCCCCCGAACGGAAAGGCCAGGAAGACTTCTTGGGGAACACCCTCTATGGTTAAACCCGGAATATTCCGGAATCCGAAACGGCCGTAGTATCCAGGGTCGCCCACTAATACGCACCCCTTTGCATGAAGCGCCCTGATTTCATCCATACCATGAAGAATAAGAGCTCTTCCGATCCCCTGCCTTTGCCATTCCGGCAGGACAGATACAGGACCGAGGGTGTACCAGCCCGCGCTGCCGTCGGAAATTGTGACAGGCGAAAAAGCAATGTGGCCGATTATTTTTTTATCTTTCTCCGCGACCAGGGACACGGTAAGCGCATCCGCATCCCGCAGCGCATTAACGACGTGATGTTCCGTATGATCTCCATGGGGGTGATCCTTAAATGCCTTTTTTGTAATTTCAAATATCGCTTCAATATCGTCTTTGGTTTCTTTGCGGATCAAAATGCTTTTATTCATTATTTCCTCTTCGTCTCCATAATACTCTGAAACCCAAAGACATTCCAAGCATCTTTTTTCACCTTTAAGCCCTAAGAACCGTGCATCAATAAATAATGGTTATCTAAAACTTCCCCAAAATCTTATGCTTTTTCCGCATCGCATCCGCCTCTTTGCTGTCGCCGCATTGCTCCAGCACATCCAGATAGGCCCTTTCTTCTTCTGTAACCGCTTCCGCCCTTCGGTTGACCACCCATTTAATCCCGGCTCCGCTGGCTATGGTCCCAACCATGCTGACTGCCACCGGCAGCCAGGTTTCCTGAATAAAAAGCAGAACAGCCGAGCCGGCAAACAGGACAACAGCAACCCCGAATAAAAAGAGAAGTCCGGTCCAGAGATTACGCCAGACTGAATAGTTTTGGTGTCTTTCCCTTGCATACTCACAGGGTGTCGGTGCATCATGCATACTGCTCCTCCTTATCTGACACCCTGTCCTATCCCTCTATTAAAACCTCGCCCTATCCGAATTTGTCATCCGCTGCTAATATACTTTATCATAATCACATTCATCTTGACATAAGGAAATAATTCAAAAATAATAAGCTTGAGTTTATAGGAAAAATATAAAGAGGTGAACATGAAACATTTAGAATATGGAATTGATTATATAAAACAGCGGAACGGCAAAGAATACGCAAAACTCAGGTTCAAAGGTATCTTCCCGGAGCTTCGATTCAAAGTCGATACCATTGACGGGGAATTTAATCTGCATTCTCTAAAAGAACGCATCAAAACCGAAGGATTTGGCCAAGACGATGAACTAACCCTCACTGTCAAGAATATAGAAACCGGCCAAGAACAGGATGCCATCATCGATTTTGCAGAAAACTGGCCGGCTGACTTGCATAAACACCCGGACCAGTCCAGAGAGGCTGTTTTGGAGATCAAGGTTTAAAAGCGAGTCTTTACAGATTTGCGCCTATTACAGGGAGACTACTCAAATTTCTCTATAATTTCCCCATCAATAACAACCAGCTTGACTTCAACAATATCCTGCAGCGGGTTTCCTGAAAAAACCACGATATCCGCGATTTTCCCTTTTTCCAAAGACCCCATTTTATCATCAACACCAAAGATTTGGGCGGGATAGAGTGTCAGTCCCTTATATGCCGCTTCTATTGGCAGTCCGTATTTAACTGCTGTCCTCGCTTGAGTCAAAAGAGTCGAAACATTTTCAACACCGCCGGTTTGAAAAGCAAATTGGACGCCTGCCCGGTTCAATTCAGCGGCACTTACATACTCGGCTTTTTTTGTCTCCATTTGCTGATAATAGGACGAAAAAGGCCCAATGAGAACGGGTATATTCCGGGAAGCCAAGGTTTCGGCCACCCGATATGCCTCTGCCCCATGATTCAGAATAATCTTTAAATTAAACTCATCCGCAATGCGCAACAATGTCAAAATATCATCATACCGGTTGGCTCTAACGATCAACGGCAATTGTCTTTCAAGGACAGGGATTAATGATTGAAGCTTCAAATCAGCTTCAGGCGGAGTCATTTCTTTTTCCTGTTCTTCGTTTTTCACCTGATAATCATCGAGCTTCCTCTTATATTCCATTGCATCGATCAAGGTCTGTCTAAGAAGCGCAGCCGCTCCCATGCGGGTGGAAGGCAGCTGTCCCTTTTCACGATAACGGGCCACAGGCATCTCGCCAAGGCTGGCATGGACAGCTGCGGGAAATTGGAGCATCATATCCTCTGTGTTCTCCCTCCCCAGATGAATCAAAACGCTCTGACCTGATAACAGGTTCCCTTCTCCCGGAGCGGACAAGGCGGCGGTAATGCCGGTCCGGCGGGCAAGAGGAATGAAACTGTTTTCCGGATTAAAGGCATCGATAATCCGTAAATGCGGCGTGACCGGATGGGTGGCTTCATCATAGTCTTTTTCATCCGCTTCCACTTCTTTAGTGCCGAGATTCGTGAAGGAATCAATGAATCCCGGTAAAACAGTGCACAATGACACATCGATGATCTGACTGTTTTCAGGAATTGGAATTTTTTTCCCAATATCAGCAATTTTCCCATCTTTTATAACAATCGTACCTTCTTCAATAAGTCCCTGATTGACAGTGATTATTTGACCGCCTTTGAGGACGAGAACATCAGGCTGAGCCAAGAGTTGAGACATAAAAAAGAAAAATAAACTCATCCAGGAAAATATCTTTACCTTGTTTCGATATTTCATTTCGGTCTCCCCTTAACGGCGGCTGCCTTCTGTTCGTTTATAGACAAGTTTACCATCAATCAAAACAGCTTCAGGTATAGAGCGGACTTTAAAAGGATGTCCTCTTAAAATAAGAATATCCGCGTCTTTCCCTGCCTCAAGACTGCCCACTCTGTCATCCAAACCCGCTATTCGGGCTGCTGTAATGGTTACAGCCTTTAAGGCATCCTCTTCCGTCATCCCGTATTTCACGGCAAAGGCCGCTGTTTCCAGGAGATCGCCGCCGGCCTCTCCGGCGCCAGGGGTGTACCAGGAACCTTCACTTACTCTGAATGAAACCGGGATGCCCGCTTCCGCAAGGAGGGCCGGTGTCTTGGGATTAAATCCTTTATCTTCCACATTACCCGCACCCCGGAACAGATTTTCTAAAATCACAGGAATGTTTCTTTCTTTTATCTCATCTATAACCTTATAAGCGTCCGTCGCTCCATCCAAAATGATATCGAGATTAAACTCTTCGGCAATACGCATTGCGGTCAAAATATCATCTTTTCTTTCGCAATGAACCATGGCCGGCATCTCGCCCGCCAGTACCGGCAATAGCGCTTCCATCGCCAAGTCCTCGGAAAAACCATCGCCGTTTCCCTTCTTTTCAAATCGCTCTTTTTTATCCTTATATTCACGGGCTTTGATAAGGTTTTCCCGCATTAAAGCGGCAATGCCCATACGGGTAGACGGCATTTTATTGTCCCTTTTCGCAGCCGCGCCCAAGCCGAACATCATCACGGCATTATCCTTGATGATCATATGATCCACCACAGCACCTTCCGTTTTAACCACGCACCCACGGCCGCCCATCACATTCATATTTCCCGGGGTAACCATGGCCGTGGTAATCCCCAGCTCGCGGGCAAAAACAAAATGGGGCGCCTGGGGTTCCAGGGCGTGCTTGACCTGGAGCTGCGGGACCACAGACTGGGATGATTCATTGATGGAACTTTGTCCCCTCCAATTAGACGCAATCCCTACATACGAACGGGGGGAAACCAGGCCGGGCATCACAACAAAATCTTCGGCATTAATGACAGTATAGCTTGAGGGGATTGCAATATCTGCCCCGGCTTTTTCAATTTTCCCATTCTTTATAAGAATGACACCCTTATTCAGAACCGGGCCGTTCATAGTGAAAACCGTTCCGCCTTTTATTGCCAGGTTTTGGGACTCTTTAATTTCAGGCATAACTAATTCTTTCTGTGCCAATTGTATTTGTGTATCAAGACGCACACGATCGTTCCCATCAGATTTAATATACTGCACATGTCCGTCAATAAGCACTTTTTGGACAGACGATGTAAACTCCAAGGGATCCCCATCCATAAACACCAGATCTGCATCTTTCCCCACTTCGATACTGCCTAAACGGTCCTCCAGTCCCACCGCCTCAGCCGCGGTTATGGTGATGGATTTTAGGGCATCATCCTCATTCATTCCGTACCGGTAACATAAAGATGCCAAATGCCGAAGATTCCTCTGCCCGCCGCCCAGCGCATCTGTCTGGAGTGAGACTTTAAGCCCGGCTTCAGCCAGGATTAAAGCGTTGTTTTTAAACTTCAGCGGATTTTCAAAATAATTAAAAAACATGGGCGGCCCGATATTGAAATGCACATCCGGATGTTTTTTCAATTCATCCACCACCAGATAAGCCCAGTAACAATGTCCCAAGCTGAGCCTGAGATTAAATTCCTCAGCCAGCCGGATACAGCTCATAATCTCCGAAGCTGTCGCACAGTGAATATGGACAGGGATTTCCCTATTGAGGGCTTTGACCAGCACCTCCCTGCCTAAATCTCTCGAGGGCGGGACCGCATCCTCATTTTGTTCTTTCTTTTTTTCATATTTATCCCATTTCTCCTGATATTCCCGTGCATCAAGAAATGCTTTCCGGGCAAGATAATAAACACCCATCAAGGATGCCGGCATCCTGTTTTTCGATCCATAAGCGCCGACCGGATTGCCTTCAATCGCCATTTTCAGATCACAGACTTCTTGTATGACCATATCTTTAGGCGGCGCTTCTTTAAGCTTGACCGCCACACTGGTGCCGCCTATCACATTCGCACTACCCGGCCGGGATACAATCGTTGTGACTCCGCCCGCCAGGGCTGCCGGTATGGCCGGATCATCAAAATTAAATGAATCCAGAGCCCGGACCTGAGGAGTAAGCGGATCTGTGGCTTCATTGCCGTCGGCATTTTCTTCTACCCGCGGCAGGCTGTATACCCCCAGGTGGGAATGAATATCAATAAAGCCGGGAATGACGGTTTTTCCTTCCATAACTGTTGCCTCTTTAGGTATGGTCAGATTTTTGCCTGCTTTGACGATTTTTCCATTTTTAACCAGAATCAACCCGTTTGAAATAACGCCCTTGTGCATAGTATAGATTTTTTCTGCCTTTATAACAATTGTACCCTGCGCAAAAATTAAAGGGCTTGAAAAAACCAGAGAACATAAAACAAAAACGATTCCCCGCCTTAAATATTGTGTTTTTTTCACAAATCAATCTCCTTCCCGCGAGTCATTCTCACTATTTCTCTAATCTAAATTTTTATTTTTCGCAAGTCAAAAGATTTAAATTCTCTTTTTATAACCACCTTTTTCTCTAATTATGGTTACATCTCAGATAATTGCATGCAGATTGCCGGCGTTCTCTCTCCCCAGTCCTAGAACAAGAAATAGATCAATGCTTAAAATTATTAATGCTGTACTGCTCTGTGAACCGCCGGATCGGATGTCACATTATTCGCCGTAGCACCATATACCATCACCTGTCCACTGCCGGCTGTCACTTTTACTTTTATCCAGACATTATTGAAGCTGTTTCCGGGATATGGTACGCCGGCTTCGCTAAAGGGATTAAACGCCTTGTATTGGCGTCCGGCTAAGGTCTTGGTGAAGGCGGTCCCGATGGTGCTGCCGTTTCCGTCTATAAGAGTAAATTCCACGGTCACATCATCATCCGTCGGATTAAAGGCGCCAAATGCTGTCCGGTATGTATCATCATTCACCAGATTCTGCACCATGAGTGTCCGGCCGTCTGCGGCTGTGTTGGCATCATTGAGATTGAGCCCCTGGAATGTTTTGGAATAGTCGCCGTTTGATGTTCGCGCCATTACTTGAATGTTACGACTGCCGTCCTGAGTAACAAATTCGACCGTCCCCACATTGGCGAAATAGTCATATCCCGGATCCTGGGCGTCAAGAGTTGCCAGTAAATTCGGTGTCCGCCCGCTGACTCCCGGACTACTGCCTGTAAACAACGTGATCGGACCACGGCGTTCGCCGGTTGATGCATTAAAGTATACCGACACTTCTGATCCGCCTGTGATGTCTGTAATCTGTACTTCAGTCATCCAGGTGCCGCCGCCGGACGCCGATGCCCACAGCACCTCCGGTATCACCTGGTAGTTGGAGGGGGAATTATATCCATCTATATCCGCTGCCTGGGCCGCGATATGCACGGCCGGGTCATTGGTCAAATTATTGGCGGTCGCGACGTAGCTCATCACCTCACCTGACCCGGCTGTCGGCGTGATCCTCAGCCACACGTTTTCATACGAGTAGGCCGGATAAGGAACACCCGCTTCAGAAAAGACACTGACCGCCTGGAACTGCCGTCCGGGAAAGGTCTTGGTAAAGGCTGTTCCGATGGTATTGCCGTCACCGTCAATCAGTTCATACTCTACTGTAATCGAATCATCCGTCGGATTAAAGCCGCCGTAAGCTGTCCGGAACGAATCATTATTGGCCAGGTTCTGGATCATCATAGTGCGGCTGCCGCCGGCCGTGTTGTCCTCGTTGTGGTTGAGTCCCGTGAAGGTCTTGGAAAAGTTGCCGTTTTTCGTGCGGGCGATGATATGGATCTTATGGTCAGCGTCCTGGGTTGTAAATTCTACAGCACCGACTTGGCCGTAGTAGTCATGGCCGGTGTCTAACTGACCAAGCGTATGGAGCAGGTTGCCGGTTTTAACACTGGTGTCCGGACTAGAGCCGGTAAAAAGGGCAATCGGTCCGCGCCGTTCCCCGGTGGCGGAGTTGAAATACACCGATACCTCCGATCCGCCGGCCACATCCGTAATCTGGACCTCGGTCATCCAGGTGCCGCCGCCGGACGCCGGAGCCCACAACACTTCCGGGATCACCTGGTAGTTGGAAGGAGAACTGTAATAAACGGGGGATGCCGCATAATCCTGGCCTGCATGATCAGCAATGACATGGGAATAATTCCGGCTTCCCGGTTCAAAACTAAACCCTGATAATACAGGCGCTACAGTGCCGTCCCAGCCGTAACTGACTGTATCACTGTATGTTCCATCACCTAATGTGGATGGGGATCCAGGCAAGCCATTCAGGATAACTCCGGGTAATCCGGAACCTCCCTCTGTTATCGTCCCTTCTATTGTATATGTATTTAAGGCTGCGGTGTAATCCTGTCCGGATTGGTCCGCCGTCACATTGCCGTAATCAATATGAGATGGTGAAAAAGCATAACCGGCAAGCGTTGGCACCGCTGTTCCGCTCCAGCCATGCCCCACTGTATCGCTGTATGTGCCATCACCGATTGTGGTGGGTGAGGATGGAAGCCCGTTAATACTCACTCCCGGCAAACCCGCCCCGCTTTCCGTGACAGTACCGGAAATCTGACAGGTTATCAATTCCGCCGTGTAATCCTGGTTAAACTGATTGGTGGTGACAGGGGAATAATCACGGCTTGCGGGAGTAAAATTATAACCAGCCAAGACCGGGATCACAGTTCCATGCCAGTTGGAAACCACAGAATCGCTGTAGGATCCATCACCGGCTGTGATCGGAGCACTCGGTAAACCGCTTATGGTTACTCCGGATAATCCTGTTCCGCTTTCATTGACATTTCCGGATATTTGATAAACCGTCAGTTTTGCGGCAAAGGCATCCCATTCATGGCTGTAGGCTCTGACTGGACTTCCCCAGGATGCATTGCATCTTCCGGTTACGTAAACAATTCCGGAATCATCGACAGCAACAGCAAATCCCTCATCTCTGCCGGAACCGCCTAGAAATGCGTTCCATTGCATTACACCGCTGCTGTTCAGCCTGGCCGCAAATGCATCGTAATCGGAATAATAATGACTTCTTAAGGGACTTCCCCAAGTCCAATAACTATATCCCGTCACAAACGTGTTCCCCGCGGAATCGACGGCAATACCAGAACCATAATCGGAATTTGCGGATCCAAGAAAGGTATTCCACTGCATCACACCGCTGCTGTCCAGTTTAGCCGCAAATGCATCCTGAGCGCCATTGTGAGGCCGGACAGGATTTCCCCATTCTACATCATAGTTATCTCCCGATACATAGACATTACCGCTGCTGTCCACTGCAACCCCATAACCATAATCTTGATGCGATCCACCCAGAAACGTGTTCCACTGAAGCTCTCCGCTGTTGTTCAGTTTGGCCGCATATGCATCGTTCATATCGCTATACTCTCTGATTGGGCTTCCCCAAGTCTCGTTACTATAACCTGTGTTTTGTCAAGCAAAAATACCCAAAAAAATCGTGTAAAATTCCCCATGAG
>CAZDJZ010000001.1:219358-389617 GCA_964505785.1 uncultured Eubacteriales bacterium | reverse complement strand
AAACCGGAAATTTTCACGTTGCTAAGATCCGGAAGTTTTTACGTTGCCTTGACAACCCTTTCTAGTCACTTTGACAACATCCAATATGCTGTGATATAAGCCTGAAGAGATAAGGTGTTCATCTTCGCCGTCCTAAAATTATGAAAAAATGCCCTCATTGTGATCACCCGGTTCCTCCCGGAGAGTCCCGCTGTCCCCACTGCGGGCATATGTACTGGGAGCCTGGAACAGACAATCTTGCGGATGAAAAGCAGAAAGACACCAGTGAGCCCGGAGAAGAAGGATGCGCCACTATCATTATTTGGCCTTTGCTCATTTCTGCAGCGGTCACAGCCATCTTGATTTTTATCGGATTCAGCACGCACATCATCGGACACTGGAGTGATTATTCTTTTTCCATATTTTGGATTTTTTTATCCATTTTTCTTGGGGCGGCGATATTCAAATGGCTGTTTAAAAAACAAGACCGGAATTCCAAGGAGGATTCATGAAAAAAACCACTATATTCATTCTCATTATTTTACTTCTGGCCGTGTCCACCGGGGTCTACCTTATTTTTTTAAAACCGGGCCCGGAAATATCCGCTGCACAAATAAAATCCGCTGAAAAACTTTTCGGTTTGAGCATGACCCCGGATGAACGCAAAATGATGACCCGGGGCCTTGAACAGTATAAATCCGCTTATGAAAGTTTAAGAGAAATCGACATCCCAAATAATATTCCCATGGCTTTGTATTTCGATCCGGTTCCCCCCGGTGTTCATCCCGGCCCGAAGAACCAGCACTTTGTTTTTAATCCTGAAATTCCGGAGAAGCTGCCTGCGAATTTAGAAGATTTAGCCTTTTATCCGGTTTCAAGTCTGGCTCGTTTGATCTATCAAAGGAAAATCTCATCCCTTCAATTAACCCGCCTGTATCTGGACCGCCTGCAGGAATACGGAGACGATTTGGAATGCGTAATCACTCTGACTGAAGAGCTGGCTTTGGAACAAGCAGAAAAAGCCGACAGGGAAATCGCCTCCGGCCGCTGGCGGGGTCCTCTCCATGGTATCCCCTGGGGTGCAAAGGATCTGTTGGCTACCAAAGGCATTCGAACCACATGGGGTGCCCTGCCGTATAAAGATCAGGTCCCGGATTATGATGCCACCGTCGTAAAACGGCTGGAGGAGGCCGGAGCGGTTCTGGTTGCCAAGTTATCTATGGGTTCTTTGGCCATGGGAAACGTCTGGTATGAAGGAACCACCCGCAACCCCTGGGATATCGAACAAGGCTCCGGCGGCTCTTCCGCCGGTTCAGCCGCAGCCACAGCCGCCGGTCTGGTTGGTTTTTCCATTGGGACTGAAACCCATGGCTCCATTCTTTCTCCATCCACCCGATGCGGTGTAACCGGATTACGCCCCACATTTGGACGTGTGAGCCGCTACGGAGCCATGGCTTTAAGCTGGAGCATGGACAAGATCGGACCTATTTGCCGCAGCGCCCAAGACTGCGCACTGGTTTTTCAAGCTATTTACGGCCCTGACGGAAAGGATTTATCCGTCAAGGAGATTCCCTTTAACTGGAATCCTGATAATGCGCTCAGCGGTCTGCGAATCGGTTATCTCAAACAAGCCTTTGAGAATGGAGAAATAGAAAGAAAAACTGAAAAGGCTGTTCTAGGCGTTTTCAAGGATTTAGGAGTTGAGCTTATCCCCTTCAGTCTGCCTGACATACCGATTGATGCCATGCGCTTCATTCTGGTAGCTGAAGCCGCCGCTGCTTTTGACAATCTCACACGCAGCGGAAAAGATGATCTTTTAGTCCGCCAAACCCGCGGTTCCTGGCCCAACTTATTCAGACAAGCACGAATGATTCCTGCCGTTGAATATATCCAGGCTAATCGGCTCCGCACCCTCCTCCTGCAGCAGATGGCTGAGAAAATGGAAAAGGTGGATATCTATATAGCCCCATCTTTTTTCGGCAGCTCCAACTTATTGCTGACTAATCTCACCGGACATCCGGCCGTTTCCGTACCCATTGGATTCGATGAAGACGGACACCCCCTCAGTATTTCATTTAACGGGGACCTATATCAGGAAGGACAAATCCTGAGAGCCGCTTATACTTATCAGCGGGCGACATCCTTTCACCTGCAGCATCCGGATCCGGATAAGCAAATCCCCAATCAAGAAAAATAAAAAAAGGGCCCCTTGGCAGGGGCCCCGCATAAAAAATATTTATAAAGTAAGCCTGTAATTAGGACTTATAACTTAAAATAGACCAGCAAAAACAACATCGGCATGGAACATTTCACGCGTACGCCGGCGGACGCTCCAGTCAACCGATTCCTTAATATTGACATAAAACCAAAATTCGTCGAACAACTCCAATTTTTGAATATAAAACTTCGCAAAATCGGTCATATTGTCCACAATAACTTTGCCGATTTCATCTTTGTCTTCCGGATCAAGCACGGTTATGGTTCGAGTTGTTTCTTCCCCCTCTTCGGCTTCTTCAGCCGGCTCCAGTGCCCCGTATATCTTAGCTTCTTCTGTTCCTTCCCAAGCATCTTTTTTATCGTAAGATAAATCCGTCAGCTGCTGGTACTCTTCTCTTTCCGAAAGAGTGACATAATCCTCGACGATCATTGATTCATCCGTTCGGGTATAAACATTAGTCCAGGTTCCGTTATCCTGGATTTCGATAAAATCAGCAATAAGCATGGTAGGAATATCAGAATTGACTTTCCCGGAACCCCGGACGGTCTCACCGGCAAGACTTTCTGCCCCCCCCTGAACATCGCCCTTTAGAATGATATCAAAGCCCCGGGCTTCAGGGATGTAGATATATTGACCGACGACAACCTTCACCGTCCCTTCAAACTCAACCACTCCCGCTTCCAATTCTGTTTCTTGCTGTGCCGCTTCTTCACCTTGTTGACACGCAACAGATGCCAGTGCGAGAAAACAAGCTAAAATTGACAGGCAGAGAATACGAAGTATCTTATTCTGTTTGTCATTCAAGATAGCCATAACTTTACCTCCAAAAGCATTAAATCAAGGGAAACTCTTTTTCTTATTAAATTAGATTATTTTATATCATTACGGAAGTCAAAAGTAAAGATAAAAATTCAGATTTTCATTGCGGCTTATCGTGAATTCCCTTATAGAAACAATCCGCCTGTCAACATTCCTGTGTCACTTTTTTCGTTTTTTTGTACCGGAAGAACGGGAGCTCGATTTCCGCGTGCTTGAACCTGAACGGCTGCGGGCTGACCCGGAAATGCTGCCGCCGCCCGATGCGCTTGTTTTACTTCGTGTGCGGGATATAGACGACCGCGGAGACGTTATCCGGGTGCGGGAAGACGACCGTTGAGAAAGCGAAGAAGATGACGAAGAACGGTTCCGGATATATCCGGAAGAGCGGGTTGAGATATGGCTTCGTGATGAAGAAGCGGAACTCCGGCGTATATTTGAGGAAGAACGTCCTGATATGTACCGGGAAGACCGTTTTTGATTGATAATGGACCGGGAAGACGAATATGTGCCGGGATTGCTTGTTCGGGAAGAGGCCCCGGAATTCCGCCGTTCCCGGCTGGAAACGGCGGAATTCCGGTTGAAGGAAGAACGATCATTGGATTTTATATTGCGGTTTTCTGAAGTGCGGCTGGAAGACGGATATCGTTTTATCCGCCCTGCCTCCGCTGTTCCGGATGACTTCGTACGGGAAGACCGGGAAGAAACTCTGGGTATAATCCTTTCCCGTGATGGAGTGCGGCCCGTTCTGATCCCGCTGCGCTGTTCGGTGCCAACATTGCGGGAGGACCGTTCCCGCTGCGGGGGGTAAGTTTTGATGCGCTCCCCGCGACCCGGTTCAGCGGTTGCGGCGCTGGACAAAGATCCGCGTGTCTTGGCCGCTCCATGGCTGGAGGCGCTTTCCCGGCTTACACGGCTCTGGGTTCCGGACAAGCCTGAGCTTCTTCCTTTATTTCTTATTCTTGAGGAATCAACCCGCGTACGAACAGCACCTGCCCGGCTGCTTGAAAATGTGTTTTTCACCGCCCGGGTTTTCGAACGCTCCAGCGCCTGGGCAGCCACCCGGCTTTTGCTGCTGTTCCGGCTGACAGCCCGGCGGAAATCCGGCTGGCGGGAAGAAAGGGAAATCTTATTGACATTTCTTATCTGGTTCCGGTTTAACGATACACGGGAAATACGCCGCGCCTGCAGCTGATCTTTATGCACCATTGTCAACGCCCGGGAATGAAGCGGATAAGAGTCCCGGTAATAGCGTCCGTAATAGTGGTTATTGACAATCACTCCTGGATATCCCCAATAACTGAGTGGAGACCATCCAATGTAATGGGAGCCGTGATACCAGTGCACCCAGGCAGGCCCCCAAGTCCTGGTTGGAATCCAATACCATCCCAAATGGCCGCTCCAATGCCAGCGCCCATAATGGGAGACACACCAGCCCCAAGGCTCATAGGAAACCCAAGTCCACCCGATAACAGGATACCACACCCAGCGTCCATTCCAATAAGGCCGCCAGCTGCTTGACGTTGTCCGGGGGACCCAGACATGACCGAAAGACCCCTCGTGGACCCAGTCTCCATAATAAGCCAATTCAGCTTCATAGTCAGTCAAATCGTTGGGAAGGTAATGGCGCTCCACCCGGCGGAGGTGCAAAGCTTCCCGGGACTGATTCCATTCATAAAAAGAATCATTCCAGCCTGAACGGATTGGAACCGGGTCATTCACGAAACGGCCCCCGGCGGTCCGGAGGCTCTCTTCCGCATAGACCAGCAAGGATCCATCTTCTGCAGCAGCTTCCACCGCCCCGCTCAACACCGACATCTCTGTTTCCAGATTATCCCGGACATGGACCCGGTATAATCCGTTTTCCAGAATATAATAAGATGCATCCGGCGTGTGAATTTCAATATCTTTTTCTCTTTCCAGGTAATTCACGCGCAAAAACACTTCACCGGAAAGGAGATGCAGCTGTACCCGGTACTCATATTCATCCGAAAGTCCGACAATATCCAGCTGTGTGTAGCTGTTGATGCGAAGATAATTTCTTTTCCCGAGATGCAGCTCAGTCCGCCCGTCACGGGTCCCCAGTTTATCTCCCTGGATTAAGGCTAGATTAACCACGCCTTCTTCATATCCAAGATCATCCGCCCGCTGAACAAAGACATCACCCTGAACATAACTCATGCGGGCGTAACTATAGTCATAGTAATTCGAGCCTGCAAGAGCTGTCCTTACGGGTAGACAAACCATTAATACCGTCAGAATCATAATTTGTTTTCTCATGGTATCTCCTTTCACTTCATAGTAGAAGCAAAATGCATGCCAACTTTTTGCCCTGAAAAGGCTTGGTGGATTTGTCCCCATTTGATGACAAATGTATGGAATACAGCTCTAACAGCGTGCAGCAGGATAAAGATGGACATGGGGAAACAGGGTTATCTCCCCGGGGTTGGATCAATCCGAATTATTCATAAATAATGATTCATATCCGCAAAAAAATGCTGAAGGCGATACAGTCCTAAACCGCCATATCACCCCCAGCGTTTATTCAGATATTGGAAATAATTGCAGTTATTTCTTTTTCAGAATAGGCATGCCCGTTCTTTCGGTCTCGATCACTTTATATCCATCAGGGACTTCATCCAATGCCCCATCCCGGATATCACGGGCAAAAAAATAAATTCTTTGTGTTCTTCCCCCTTTTAAATTGACATCTTTGTGATGCAAATAGTACTTGGTACCCTTAGAGTTCGTGAATTCATACGCCATAATTATGACCTCCCTGTTTTTATTTAGATAGATTGCATTTCCTCACCCGTTTTCTACGAAACTTTTCAATTCCGCAGGAAACATTTATGGTTCAGGTTTATTGCAATCAAGTCTTGAACACTTTTTATAATAAAAAAAGCAGGCATGTCAAGGGGAAAATTAATGACCGGCCCAGCCGGCTTTCGAAACAAATCCACAGAATCAGCCCGAATTCTTTGAAAAATCCAGCCGCACCAAATGCAAAGTTCTGCAGGGAATAGATAAGACAAGAAAATAATTAAAGCTGCTGATATATAATATAATATAATATAATAACGAATAAATCCCCAGCAAACATCTTGACTTGCTTAAGAATTGAAATGATGCCTAAATGACTGAAAAAAAATACTTTCCTGATTGCAGTTTATATTAAAAAAAAATATTTCCATAAATTTAATTTTTTTCCTTTACATTGTATTTTCTTTTGCTATAATAACAATGGCTCTCTTGGGCGGGCTGGGGAGAGCCCCCACCTTTTTGGTTCCCATCATCAACCCCCCTTTTGCTGACAGACAGCCCGCACTAACCCCCCCTCCCAAAAGGAGGACAATATGGATGCTCAGGAACAATTACTAAAAAGATATGAAAGAATCATAATTCAGCTCAAAGATCTTCTCAATCAAACTTCTGACCAAACAGCAAGAATGGCAACCATCTGTACCCTGCTTCATCACAAAATGCCCCATTTCTTCTGGACCGGCTTCTATCTATTGAAAAACAGCCGCCTTATTGTCGGTCCCTATCAGGGGCCGCTGGCTTGCCAGGTCCTGACCGCACAAAAAGGAGTATGCTGGACCGGGATCCTGGGAAAAAAGACTGTGATCGTCCCGAATGTTCATGCATTCCCCGGGCATATAGCCTGCGACAGCCGTTCCAATTCAGAAATCGTCGTGCCATTGATCTCCGAAAACGGCAAAGCTTGTGGAGTTCTGGATATCGACAGCCGAAAATTCGATGCGTTCTCCCAAACTGACCAAGAATGGCTGGAAAAAATTGTCGGATTGCTGAACCTGAATAATTCAGGCTAAGTAATAATTCAGGTTAAATAAGATAACTTTTCACTTTTCACTTTTTGCTGTTTTCTGTTTTTCCGGTTCTCCAGCACCATCCCCATCACTTCCATCATAATCTTCACCCCGGCCGCCGCGGTGATACCTGTCAGGTCCCGGGACGGGTTAAGCTCTACACAGTCCATCCCGATAATCTCGGCTTTGATCCCGTGAAGGAAATGAAGGACCTGCCGGGTGGACAGCCCGCCCGGCTCATGATGTGATACACCGGGAGCAAAAGCCGGATCCAATGCATCCATATCAAAGGATATATATAAAGGCCGGGAAAATTCCAATTGGGGAATCCCGCCAATATCACGCATCGCTATCATTTTGACCGCATACTGCTCAGCCCGTTCTTTCTGCTCCCGGTTGAAAGCCCGCAAACCAACCTGAACCAACTGATGTATCCCTCTGTCTTCAAGAATACGGGAAAACGGACAGGCATGGGAAAAACGGTCTCCTTCAAAAGAATCATATAAGTCTGGATGGGCGTCAAAATGGAGAATATCCAGCTCCGGATAATATTTTCTGACTGCTTTTATCACCGGATAAGTGATGGAATGGTCACCCCCCATCACCACCGGGAATCCCCCTTCCGCTAAAACGGCATCCACGGCATGTTCTATTCGCAGGAAGGCCTCGAACGGCTTCAGATTCCGGAGAGGAACATCGCCTTTATCCACGAGCACGGTGTCTTCCCGCAAATCCCATCCGGTTTCTGTATATGAATTGATGGCTTCCCCGGTAGAAGCACGTCTGAAAGCAGCAGGCCCCTCTGCAGCTCCCCGCATATAACTGGATTTTTCATCAAAAGGAATGCCCAATAAAGCAAAGTCGTATTTGTCCGCTTTAACCAGGGCCCCGCCGAAATCAGTCATTTAAATATCCTTTCACAATAATTTTTTTCACTAGCCTACCTGAATTATTCATAAAAAAATTGCGGTATTTTTGCAACCATTTTTTTCACTTAGATATACATGATTTAAATCTAAAGATTATCTGAAACGTTTTTCTTTTTTTGCCTTTCATTTTAATCGCAATTTTTCACCCTTTCGGCCGAGCCGAATCTTCCGGCTTGCGGCACGTCGCGGCAAAGCGGACGCGGCAAGATTCAGGCTTAGGAAATTCTAACTGTTCAAAGAAAATTTGAAATAACCGGAAATTTTCGTATAATGAGCCTGGATGATGAGCCAAGGAGACAATGCTATGACCAATGCCCTTCGGATCCATGATATCCATAAGTCTTTCTCTTCCGGGTTCACCCGCAAACGCCGTCCGGTTTTGAAAGGAATATCCCTTGATGTTCCCCGGGGAGAAATCTTCGGTTATCTAGGGCCGAACGGTGCGGGGAAAACCACCACCCTGAAATGTATTTTGGGCTTGATCTTCCCGGAAAAAGGAAATATCAAAATTCTGGGTCATCCCTGCCTCTCTTTAAAAGCCAAGGCAAAGATTGGATTCCTCCCGGAGAATCCCTATTTTTACGATTATTTGACTGCGGAAGAATTTTTGCGTTTTTACTGTCAACTCCACCGTATTCCTAAGCAGAAACATGAATGTCTGATCCGGGATTTGATCCAAATGGTCGGCCTCAAGGCCTCTGCCTCCCTGCAGCTGCGCAAATATTCCAAAGGCATGCTGCAGCGTATCGGCCTGGCACAGGCCCTTTTGAATAAACCGGAACTGGTATTGCTGGATGAGCCGTTAGGGGGATTGGATCCGCTGGGCCGGAAAGAAATGCGGGACATCATCGGCCGGCTCCGGGATGAAGGGCATACGGTGTTCTTGTCTTCACATATTCTCCAGGATATTGAAATGATATGCGACCGGGTTGCGGTTATTATAAACGGAACCATTGTCAGTGAAGGCATTCTGGAAAATTTAATCAAGCAAAAAGTCTTGTTCACGGAAGCGACCGTCTCCGGCATTGATCCGGAGGATCTGAAGGGATTTGGAGAAAGCCTGCATTCGCGGGGAGGGCAGACGCTGATTAAAATATACGAACAGGATAAAATCGACCGCCTCCTGGAATTGGTTTACCGGAGGAAGGGACGTATACATGCCCTGGTTCCCCGTCATCAAAGCCTGGAAGATATTTTCGTGGGAATGGTGACATAACATGAAAATTGCGGCCATTGCTGTCAATACGTTTCGTGAGGCTATCCGGGACAGGATTCTCTATTTACTGCTATTCTTTGCTGTGGCCGGCTTGGCCTTTTCCCGCTTCCTCGCACTGATTACGGTCGGCGACCGTCTCCGGATCATCACGGATGTCGGACTGGCCTCCATTTCCATTTTCGGCATACTGATGGCTATTCTCATGGGAACCGGATTGGTGTATAAAGAAATCGACAAAAGAACCGTCTATACCCTGCTGTCCACCCCGATACACCGTTATCAATTTCTCTTGGGTAAATTCCTCGGCCTAGCCATGACACTGCTGGTCATGGTGTTTTTGATGAGCATCATCTTTTTTATCATTGTCGGTCTTCATGGAGGCGCTACCGGCATCCCGATGTTGACGGCCCTGGCGTTCATTTTCCTGGAACTGATCCTGATCACCGCCGCCGCCATGATGTTTTCCTGCTTTTCCACCCCGATATTGAGTTCCCTTTATTCACTGGCGTTTTATATGATCGGCCATCTTTCCTGGGGATTGAAAATTTTCCTGGAAAAAATGGAATCCGGTTTTGATAAGGCCGTCGTCCATATTTTATACCTTGTTTTACCTGACCTGGAAAACTTCAATTTCCGGACTGAAGTCGTCCATGATTTGCAAATTCCATCCGAAATATTCCTGCCCGCACTCGGTTACGGCTTGCTGTACACAGCTTTTTTACTGCTCCTGGCTGTCGCTATTTTCCGGAGGCGGGACTTCATATGATATTATGAAAAAAAATACCCTGATTGCCGGCTTGCTGTTATGTTTGGTGCTGTTTTCCGTCCTGAAACTCAAAACAGATGCCATCCCCCGGAATATCCAACCCGGATCTTCGATTATCTATATTCCCTCAGGAAAACATCTCCAGTATGCGGCATTGGGTTTTAACACACTCCTCGCTGACCTGATATATATCTGGTCCATCCAGTATTTCAGCGATGAAGGCGTGGATAACCGTTTTGAGCACCTCGAGCACGTCTATTCCATAATTGCGGATCTGGACCCCCATTACCTCGATCCCTATCAGATAGGTGCCATGATCGCCATTTACGACGTACGGGACTTTGATGCGGCCTTTAATATCCTGGAAATGGGATTAGAAAACAATCCCCATGAATGGATTTTTCCCTGGCAGGCCGGTCACTATGCCCAGATGAATTTAAAAGATTACGAGCTGGCGCAAAAATACTACCGCAAGGCCATGGAAATTGAAGATTCCCCGGAAATGGCCAAACGGCTGTTTGCCAATGCCATGTTTAAAACAGGCAATTATGAGGATGCCTGGAATAACTGGCTGGATATATACCGGCATGCGGAAAGTGAGCGGATAAAAAAGATTGCGTCCAACCACCTCTACCGCACAAAAGCGGCCATGGATATTGAAAAACTGGAAAAGGCCCTGCAGGAATACAAAAACCAATACGGCCGTTATCCCGACAGGCTGGCAAGGCTGGTCCAAACCGGGCTGATCGGCACCATTCCCCATGACCTGGACGGACGGGAATACGCGTATAACCAAAAAACCGGAGAAGTTTCTACACAGGTATCCCCATGGAAACGCTAATCGTCATTTTATTCGGATTAGCCTGGGGAAGTTTCCTGAATGTTGTTATTTACCGGCTTCCCCGCCGGATAAGCCTGATCCATCCGCCTTCAACCTGCCCGGAATGCGGGAAACGCATTAAGCCGTTCAGGAATATTCCGGTCCTCTCCTATCTATGGCTGAGGGGCCGCTGCCCTGACTGCGGCACCCGGATTTCCTTGACTTATCTGCTCGTCGAAGTCTTAACTCCGGCCGGTTTTTTGCTGCTTTTCGCCCAATACCATTTTCAACCGCATTTTTTCGCCGCCAGCCTTTTCCTCAGCGCCATGCTGGTTTTGGGTTTTATTGATTTCAGGCACCAGGTCATTCCCGATGGGGTTACCTTTCCTGGAATCGCGCTCTCTCTCGTATACGCGTACTTGCGGCCGGATATGACTTTGGGACAGGCATTTATCGGAGCAGCCGTTGGAGGCGGCTTTTTGCTGCTGGTTTACAGCCTGTATTATCTATGGCGCAAAAAAGCCGGCCTGGGAATGGGGGATGTGACCATGATGCTGTTTATCGGCGCTTTTCTGGGCTGGAAACTTGCTTTTTTTACTCTTATGGCAGCGTCTTTTGCGGGGGCCCTTTTCGGAATAACAGTTATGCTGTTTCAGAAGCGAAACTTGGAGTATGCGCTTCCCTTCGGGACTTTTTTGGCTCCAGCCGCGGTTTTCGCGCTGCTCTGGGGAGAATCCTTGATCAATGCTTATCTCGCCCTCTTCCGGTGACACGGCTCACTGCGATTTGCGATTCACGATTTTTGGATTATTTTATAATCTTAAAGATCTCCCGCCAGGATTTGATTTTCAACATCGCACCAGCCGGTTGTTCCAGTTTCTGTATGGTCGAATCATATTCCTGGATATACACTTCCCGCTTCCGCACTCCGCCGGCTCTTTCACTTTCACCTAAAGTGACCGCAGCCCGCGTTTTAATCTCCAGGGTCATATTCTCCATAGGACCTCCGGCGGATTTAAACGCCGTAGCCCCCAGTGAGGACCCGGCAATCGGCTTGATAAAACGGGCATACAGGCGCCCCATTCCCGCCAGGTTGGAACAGGGATCCACTGTTTCAATATTCCCGGTTAAAGTGCTGAAATACACAATATAATTGGCGATTTGGGGATCGGCCCAGACTTTTTCGCCTGCGACAAAAGTCCCTGTTTGTTTTTCCGCGGGCAGCCCTAAAATATTAGGGTCCCCCAGGAACCATTCCACTTCCGGAGTCACCCCGTCAATCATTGCGATGAACGAATACACCGCAGAATCGGGTGCCGCATCATCTCCCCCGGTTCCGAAATAGACCCGCGGGTAAGCGGAAATGGAAGCCGGATCCCTCCAGACCGCCGGTTTCGTGACAATAGGATAGTTGCGTGAATCTTCATAAATTATGTCTTCCTGCCAAGGTGATGCCGGCACAAAGTCCGTGCCCACGCTGACTTTCCACATCCGGCCTTCCAGGTCTCCAATATAGACATTATCGGTATAGCCGTCTTCATCCACATCGATCAGGTTGGGCGAACCCGGGAAGGCCACCGCCACATTGGCGCCGTTTGCCCATACAATCCCTTCGGGATCTCCCGTCGCAGTATTGATTTCCGGTTCGGAATCGAAGGTCCAAAAAGCCGAGCCCGATGCAATATCCACCGCGTAAAAACGGTTACCCTGAACACCCTGCCCGGTGACATTGTCATAACCGGATCCCATAAAAGCCGCCCAGGCGTCCATTCCTTCCTTGGTGATCTTGCCGACAACCGGCACCGACCAGGTTTCCCCCATTTTCGTATCTGTGAATTCCCATATTACCCGGGGATCGTCGATATCGGTGATATCCAGGGCAAAATAAAAATTACCGGTGGCATCCGCTGTCCGGCCGCTGCCGCGTCCCCTGCCCTGGCCGCAGATCAAAACTGTTTTCCATTCGTCATTGATGTAGACATCTTCCACGACCGGAGAACTGTCCACATACACATCCCGGGCGAAATACCGCTCCTGGGTGGCCTCATCCACCGGCCACATGTTTCTCAGTTTGGGAACCAGGTTGAAGGGAATAAAGGCCCAAAGCTCTTCACCGCTGAGAACGTTAAAGCAATGAATCATGCCGTCATTGGCGCCGACAATAAGGACCTTGTCCCGGCCGCTCCAGGTTTGAAGGAAGGTCTCATACCCGGCTCCTTTCAATAAGGGATCACCGGAAGGAGGGCCCAGGATAACCGGATTGGAATGATTGATGTCCCCCAGTTTCCAGTCACGGCCCTCTCCGCGGACAAATTCAATCAATCCGGAATTGTCATTCTGAAAATCATTCAAATACGGGGCCAATAAATCCAGATTGGCTGCAGCGAAATCGACCCGCTGGAGCTGACCGGAACTATCCGGAACGGCACTGTATATCACCCGGCTTGCCGGAGAACGGCCGTTCAAGAGTTCGCCCGCATCCCATTTGATTTCAACATTCTCCGCCACAATTTCCCGGCCGCTGGGTTCGCTGGAATCCGGACGGGTGATGGTCCGGAGCTCGGAATAGGATGATTGCACCATCTCCATGGCGGTCACATCATAAGCCCGCAGATGTCCTTGCCAGCCGGGGAAATAAAACGAACCGCCAATGATCAATTTAAGCATCTGATTGTCCTCGTCCAAAACCTGGACAGCCACGGAAGAGCGGGAATATTCCCGCCTGTCGACCACAACATAACGCAGCTCAATACGGTTGAGCACCGGGGTCTCGAATGAGGCCAGCTCAAATTCAGCCATCTCATCTTCGGGTGCGGTTAAAACCGCCTTCCATTTCAACCGGCTGCCGAAATGAACGAAGTAATGCCAGGGCTGAGTCCCCACATCCGTGATCTCGCTGCCGGTGAATTCGGTTAAAAATTCCCAGTTGCGGCCGCCGTTGTTTGAAACATACAAGGCCACATTCAACCCGTCGCTGGAACCACCCCGGACCCATTGGTCCAGGTTTTCCAGGCGCACCCGGGTGATGGCTTCGGCATTGGGATCAAGGTCCGGCGTTACAACCATTGACCGGGCTTCACCATGGAGAGTATAAACCGGAGCCAGTTCATTGATCACCAGGTAATAATCACCTGAATTGTTGGCGTCGGCCACGATTATATCCAGATCGCCGTCCCCGTCATAATCCAAAACCGTGCTCATGTCCACATCATGCGGATCGGGAAGAATGGGCTGACAGTTCATCATGCAGTGGAATTGAAATTCAAGGGCCTGATCTTCTCCTTCCCCGGTCATGCCCTTGCTTTTATATATCCACATGCGGGCGTCATGGCCGGCCCGCCATTTATCCGTGGCACCGAAGATATCCAGGTATCCGTCCTGATTGAAATCCGCCACGCTCATGGCGACCGGTCCCGTGGCTTCATCTGCAGGGATGGCAATATCCCGGCGCGTGAAAAACTCAAATCCGTTGTTTTCATAAAAAACAAAATAATCCACATCCTCGGCTGTCCCGCAAACAATGTCGATATCCCCGTCGTTATCAAAGTCTCCGGCGTCAATGGATGTTCCTCCGACGCCCACAGTGAATCCGTTTCTCTGGTCATAATCCAGTTCCGAAATTTCAAATCGATTCAGCTCAAAATCATCGCTGCCGGGATTGCGGATAAGAAATATCTTATCCTGGCTGGCAATCAGAATGTCCTGGTCGTCATCATTATCAATGTCCACCGTGCACATATGGTCCCCGGCCCAGTTTATATAGATGCCTTCACTCATGAAGCGGTCAGTAAAATCCAGGTTGGGGGAAAAAGAATAAGGAAGAAAATCAGGTTCCTCCGGGGTCCCGGTATTGATATACATCACCGCGAAGAAGTGGACATGGGAAAAAGAGTCATTGTTGTTTTTCATAAAAAAGAAATCAAGCAGGCCGTCGCCGTTGAAATCCCCCACGGTAATGGCCGCAGGCCCGCTATGGGTACCGGTGTCATACAGACCGGAGTCATACTCTTCCAGCGGGTCAATAAGAAAAATGGCATTGTCATCATCATAGCCGTCTCCATCCGTATCCGTAAATTCATTTCGGATAAGCACAAGCCGGGGATTTCTGGAAATATCCAATCCGATAAGATCCGGCAAGCCGTCACCGTCAAAATCTCCGGAATCGCTGACATAAATCTCCCCGCCCATTCCCGCCGGCTGTGTGACCTGGAAATTGGCACCCAGCCAGTTTAAAGTGACCTCTCCGTTCCCGGGCCAATTGACCGAACTCCCCGGGTCCTTCCACTGAACAGTGGAAAAATCATCCGCAAAGACAAATTCCCGCTCATTGCAGTCCGTGTTTTGCTGCGAATAAATCCAGAGGCTGAATATCATAAAAAGTGCAATAACCGGCAGAATCCTGATGGCTGATTGTCTTGTTTTTTTCATCCTTTTCTCCCCTATCTAAAACTCCCGTCTTATATCAAATCCCCGGAAGCTCGATCACCAATTCGATCTCCAGCCTGCTTGTGCTGCGGCTGCTTCCCCGCCCTGCAATACCGATACAGACCAGCATCGCATCAGACGCATCCGCCGCCACTCCAGCCAGCGCTTCATCATCAATGAGAAACGCGGTATAGGTATAATCCGGGTCCAGGGTTCCGTCCGGCCGGGTGATAAACGGCTGGCGGCAGAATATCACGTTGGCTACGTCCGGATTTCCATCCTCATCCGGATCGATGTAATTCATGAGCTCTTCATCCGTCAGCCGGCGGAAATAATCGGCCGAGTAAGGCAGGTCAATCCCGGTTGGTTCCGTCATATAATGACCCTCAAAATTGATCCATTCCGAATCGGCAAAGGCTTTATCGACAGCCAGCCAGGCTGCATCAAAGCCGGCCTCCGCTGCATTGAATGCTTCCTGATGGCTGCGGATGTTCCCGGCGGTTTGGGAACCTGTTGAGGTGACCGTCATCAGCATCATGCCTGTTCCCAGAAGAAAAGCCAGGACCAAAATGACAACCAGTAAAGCCGATCCGGCTCTTTGATGGAACTTATCCTGATTTTTCAATGTCGACATCTTACCGCTCTCCAAAGTTATAAAGGGTCAGTCCCCGGTTGCGTACGCTGATGGTGGATTCCAGCATGAAACGGCGGTGAAGGTCATCCTCTGAAGCCGCTAGTGTGTTGGCCACTTGGGGCCGGCGGAACAGATGAATATTATTGGGCGGCTGCCGGCCGGACAAGCTGACAAACCGGTCCGGGGTCCGGCCCACAATTTGGATACGGACATGGGTTATCTTACCTACAATATCCGGGTCCCCGCTCCATATCGGATTCCAGTCCGTGAATCCATCCAGAACTCCGTCGTTGTCCAGATCAGCGTTATATTGAAACTGAAGATTTTCGATGTCCTGTGCCACCGGCCGGTGCACGCCGTTATGGGTTACATACAGGACATTCCCTACGCCGCTGCCGATGTACCCGTTCTCGCCCGCCGTCAGCCCGGAATAATTTCCGGTCACATCCAGCCAGTATTCTTTGACGTTGACAAACGCCACCGTGCCGCCGTCATAATCATTGGAAGAGTCACAGGTTCCGCCCAAACCGCCGGGGAGGTTGAATTCTTTGGATAGACCATGGGAAAAATTCAGTTTTTCATTGCCGCCGGTGGCGGAATGGCTGACATGGGTTATTTCCCGCACTTCTCCGGCACGGCAGCCTGAATCCGGGTTGGGCAGAATCAGCACCACCATGTCTTCATAATAGTCATCCGGGTAGGGATACTGTTCGAAGCTGTAATCATCTACAGCCAGATTGGCGGCTGACCCTTGATAATTATCAATTCTCAAATTCAGCGGATCTTCCAGGTTGCCCATCATGAGTAACCGGTCAGGTGTGACCTCCGCCCCATCCTGGTCTTCATTATCCGTGCCTTCCAGGTAATATCCCACAAATTCAATGGGCAGCCCCACACCTGCGGAACGGCCGTCCTGCTGTATAAAAAACATGCCGGAGCGCACATCGTGCTGCAGCTGTGCGAACTGCTGCTGGTCCACGGAGATCCGGTTGCTGTGCTGATATATCTGCAGGCTTCCGAGTATCACCACCAGCATAACCGCGCTCCCGATTAAAAATTCAATCAAGGTGAACCCGCTGCGGACAGACCTTTTAAATACGTATAACTTTTTCATTCCCTTATCCTGTCATCCTATGTATTCAGCGGCCGATAATCGTGCTGATATCAGCCTTAACCTTATGCAGAACCGGATCCTGCAGCAGAAGCGACTGGCTGATGTTTTGGGCTTCCGCCGGAAAAACAAGGATTTGCACATCCCAGACCTGGTTGTTAATGCGCATATCCGTCAGCCGGCGGTAATCGATGACCCCGTCATTGTTGATATCCAAGAGTTCATCGCCGATCGTTAAAGCCGCGGTGCTTAACTCAGCTGCGGTGAAACTGCGCAGCATATCGATCTGCTGCTGGGCTAGAAAGGTGGCGTTGGAGATTTCATCCGCACGGGAATTCACCACGATACTGTAAGTGAACAGCTGCGCCAGCCCCAGCATGGTCAGCCCGACCAGCACCATCCCCACCAGCACTTCCATTAACGAAAATCCATCCCGGTTTTTTTTCATCCACTTCATTTGCGGTTAACCCCCCGTTTCCGATTCCACATACCTTATTGAACCGCCGGCAAAAACATTGAGTATCCGCAAGTCGGGTTGATTCAGCCGGTATAGCTTGGGACTCTGCAAGGTAATACTGTTCATGGTCGAATCAAAATCAACCACCACACCCATAGAGGAAAAGGTCAGCATATCGTTCGGTAAATTCAGAGTAAAATTAAATTGGGCCGGGACGGTCTTAAACATGATCCCCGGAACTCTCTCCCAATTGACTGCATCGATCCGCCTTTCTACAGTATACATCCAGAGGTTGTCCTGCACAAAAAAACGCACCCGGTGAAACAATTTTTCCTTAACGGCCTGAAATTTGGCGGTTTGCAAAGAGGTCAGGATCTCCCGGGCCGAATTTTCCAAATTGCGTGTTTCCAGTGAATTGCGGATATTGGGATAGAGGGCCAGGGATATGATTCCAAGCAGCGCAACCACAACCAGCACTTCAATAAGAGTAAACCCCTGCCTTTTTTTACCCGGTTTCTTCATCATAAAAATTTCGCCTTTTTTGATCGCGTTTTCGACCTACCCTTTGAGAAATTTTATACCGGAAAAACCTTACATAGCAAATTTCCCTGTGTATCTTATTTCTCTATACATACTATGATAGCAAAATCGCACGGCGTCAATAGCAAGACAGGGTGAATTTCAGGGGGATTTTCACATGATTTTCATCATCGTGACGGCACAGCTGTCTCATCGCTTATGGTTAACCCCCCCAGCAAAATCTTATCTTTCGTAGTAAATGTAAATGATACTGCCTGAAAAGTCAAGAACAGCATTATTGAATTTTCCTCCGGGTTATGGTATTGGTTTACCCATGTTTGAAGAGAAGCCGACTGTTTTCCGGATTATCCTGTTCATATTCCTTTTTGCTTTAGGGGCTGCGCTTTTTCTCAATATCCGGGGTCTTCAAAAAAATTTCCTCTTCGCCGATGAAGCCACCTATTACATGCTGACCCAAAGTATCGCCCAGGACGGCGATATCGAATACACCCGGAAAGATCTCATCCGTTACTACCGGTCGTTTGACGCCGGCCCTTTGGGTCTGTTCCTTAAAAAGGGAAAGGGCGGAAAGATCTATTTCGCCAAATCGTTTGCGCATTCTCTTTTCACCGCCCCTTTCGCGAAACTTCTGGGCTGCAACGGAATTCTGGTTTTCCATGCCCTCCTTCTTTTTTTACTTCTATATCTCGGCTATGCATACTTTTCCACAGCCAATGCTCCTGCTTTTTCCCTCGCCTTGGTTTTCACCTTCTTTTTTGCGTCAGTGGCCATGATATATTTCCTGTGGCTGAGCCCCGATTTTTTTAACTTCTTTCTTGTTTTTTGTGTGCTTTTCCTCTGGCTTTATAAATATCAGGCAGTCCGTTACCCGCAAACAGATCCGGTTCCACCCCCATGGCTGCATGCCTTTCTTCTTTCTCCCTGGTCGGACATCCTGGCAGCTGTGCTGGCCGCCATCGCAGTCTATTCCAAGCCCCCCAATATTGCAGTGATGGGGCCTTTGGCGCTGCATCTTATCCTCCAAAAAAAGTGGCTCCGGGCTGGGAACATCATTCTGATCTTCCTGGCCGTATCCATTTTATTCTGGGGAAGCAACTACCTCATAACCGGTGATTGGAATTATCAAGGCGGAAACCGGAAAACATTTTATGGAGACGGCGGGTATCCTCTTGAAAAAGAGCATCTCACTTTCGAACAGGCTTCCGGCGGTGTTATGACCTCCGAAGGATATGCGGAAAAACACCTGTATCCCCCCCGTGTATTTATCCGAAATATTTTTTATTATTTCTTCGGGCGCTTCACCGGCTTGACCTGGTACTATTTTCCCGCAGTTCTGGCGTTGTTTCTTTTTTTCATGCGGCGAAAATCGCCTTATCAATGGATGATACTGGCTGCCCTTACCGGAGAGATTCTGATCTATATCGTATTGATGCCGGATAATTATAACGGAGGCGGAGGCGCTCTGGCTAACCGGTACTTTCTCAGCATCTATCCATTCTTTCTGTTTTTACCCGGCCTTGAACGCAAACCCAGGGAATTGGGTATAAGCTGGCTGGCTGCGTCTTTTTTTGTCGCTCAAATCCTGGTGAGCCCTTTGCAGCATTCCCATTTCCCGGCTACTCACGCCAAAAAATTCCCCTTCAAAATGATGCCGGTGGAATTGACTCTGATCAATAACCTTCCTACCAATACCAATCCCGCCGCCCAAAGACAAAAGACAGGAATGGAATACACCTGGCTTTATTTTCTCGACGATAATTTTCTCCCAAGGACAACATCGGTTTTGGAAAGAAGGGGCTTCTACACACGCGGACCTCATGAGTCGGACATGATTCTAAAAACCTTTTATCCCATTGAATCCATAACATTCCGCCTGCTCAATAACCCCAGAATGAGCAATACCATTACCGTCCGGTTCGGCGGGGAAACCAAAACAATCACCCTGGGTTCCCTCCAGCGGGGAACTTTGACATTCCATCCCCAGCGGGTTTTTAAAATGAATCAATGGATCCATCTTTACCGGCTCTCCGTTAAGGCGGAAAAAGGCTCCATCCCTCATTTTGAGCAGGAACTGTCCGAAGAAAAACGTTATCTCGGGGTCTTCTTCGAATTGGACATTGTCCCCGAGTATTGGCCGGAATAACCATGTGCGGTATCTGCGGGTTCGCCTTTCCCGATCCCAGGGCGGAAACCGGCTTCGAATGCCTGGATGCCATGTGCCGGACCATCATTCACCGGGGCCCGGATGACCAGGGCCTCTTTAACGGGCCTGGAGCAGCTTTAGGAGCAAGACGGCTGAGTATTATCGATCTGGAGACCGGACATCAGCCTATTTCCAATGAAACGGAAACCATCTGGATCGCCTATAATGGAGAAGTATACAATTTCCCTGAATTAAAACGCGAACTGGCCGGCCGGGGACACCGGTTTAAAACCCGGACCGACACGGAAACCATCCTTCACGCTTATGAAGAATGGGGGCCGGACATGGTTAAAAAACTGCGGGGCATGTTCGCAGCCGCCATCTGGGATAAACAGGCCAAAAGCCTTTTTATATTCCGTGACCGATTGGGAATTAAACCGCTCTATTATACCCGGCTGCCGGATCAATCATTAGTATTCGGCTCCGAAATTAAGACCATCTTGGCCTACCCGGGGATATCCCGGCAAATCAACCCCCGGGCCCTGGATTTTTTCCTTACGCTGGAATATATTCCCGCCCCTTATTCAATTTTTGCAAACATCCAAAAACTCCCGGGAGGATGTTTTCTTGAGTATAGCCGGGGAAAGATGGATATTCACAGGTATTGGGAGATCTCTCCCCAACATACGGGCTCTCAGGCTTCGCTTGACTCTCTTCAGGATGAATTTTATGAATTATTAAAAGAATCGGTGAGAATGAGGCTGCTTAGTGATGTCCCCCTGGGTGCCTTTCTGAGCGGAGGCATCGATTCCTCCGCAATTGTAGGCTTGATGCGGGAAGCGGGCGCTTCGCCTCTCAAGACATTTTCTATAGGATTCGAGGACAGCACTTACAATGAGCTGGATCATGCCCGCCGGATAGCCCGCAGATTTGACACAGGGCATGAAGAATTCATTATTCGCCCTGATGCGCTGAGCCTGACCGAAAAACTTATCCGTCATCTTGATGAACCGCTCGGTGATTTTTCCGTGTTTCCCACCTATCTGGTATCCCGAATGGCCCGTGAGCATGTCAAGGTGATTCTTTCCGGAGACGGCGGAGATGAAGTCTGCGGGGGCTATGAGCATTACCAGGCCCAAAAACTGGCCCGTTCGCCCTGGCTGTTTCCCGTCAATAAAATGCTTCCGTTTATCAGCCGGCTTATGCCTCCGTCCCCCAAAAAAAAAGGGGCCTGGAATAAACTTCAACGCTACGGCCAGGGCTTGGAGCTCGATCCCCGGCTGCGCCATTTCCGCTGGATGACATTCCTCTCACCAGAATCAAAGGAACGCCTCTATACACCGGATTTTTGCGAAGCCCTGAATGGAGCCGGCCCCTTATATCGAATCCCGCCTTTTTCCGCGCATTTTCAAAAAGCAATGGACTTCGATCCTCAAAATGGGGAGCTGTACTTGGACCTGAATACCTACATGCCCGATGACATTCTGGTTAAAGTCGACCGGATGAGCATGGCGGCATCCCTGGAAACCCGGGTCCCGCTTCTCGATCACAAAGTGGTTGAATTCATGTTTCGGCTTCCCGGAAAGTACAAGGTGAAAGGCTTGACAACAAAATGGTTTCTAAAAAAAACGATGGAGCGCCTTTTACCCCGGGAAAATATTTACCGGAAAAAAGAAGGTTTCAGTATTCCCATCAAGCACTGGCTTCGGCAGGATTTAAAGGAGCTGATGCTGGATGAATTACATTCGGAAAAGATTCGGCAGGGCGGCTTTTTCCGGCCCGCCGAAGTGGACAATCTGATCCGCACCCATCTCGATGGGTCCAGAAACAACAGCCATCAGCTGTGGGCCCTGCTGGTGTTTTCTATTTGGAAACGGCAGTATTTATCCTGACCTGGATTATTAGTTCGAAAATGACAGTGCAGCTGTTATCCTGAGAGCAGCGGGCTCTCGTTATTGCGAGCGGCCGCAAAGACTTCCCCTTTCCATTCACCATTCACCGGTTTTAGGCGTTTTGCGTTTCGCGAACGCAATATCATTGACTTTAATGCTCAATCTGACTATACTTGACCTCTGAAAAAAATCGTTTCGGCGGTGTAGCTCAGTTGGTTAGAGCATACGGCTCATATCCGTAGCGTCGGGGGTTCGAATCCCTCCACCGCCATTATTTGTCTCTTTCAGCCCGCTTCGTTCGCATTATTAGGGTTGCTTTGATTCGGTGCCCGATGTCATTCCCGTTTAAAATAACTTTTCACTTTTCCCTTTTTGCTTTTTACTGTTTTCTATTCACCCTTTTCCCAAATCTGCTATAATTCAAATACTATGCTTCTTCCTCAGTTTAAACAGACCATCCGCCGGCACCGGCTTTTAAACCGGGGAGAGAAAATTGTGGCAGCTTGCTCCGGGGGCCCGGATTCGGTCGCACTTCTGCAATTGCTTATCGACTTGGATTGGGGCCTGAAATTAACCGTGGCACACTTCAACCATAAGCTACGGGCAAATGCGGATGTGGACGAAGAGTTCACCCGGAATTTGGCCCGCCGGTTTTCACTTCCTTTTGAATCAAGGCGTGAAGATATTCGGGACTATGCCAAAAACAATAAATTGAATTTGGAAGAAGCCGGCCGAATCCGCAGGTATGCTTTTTTGGAGGCAACAGCAGCCGGCACCCACTCTAAGCGTATCGCTCTCGGGCATACCTTGAATGATCAGGCGGAAACCGTATTGATGCATCTTTTCCGGGGAACCGGGCCGGGCGGAATGGGCGGTATCCGGCCGCACAGGGGCAAGATCATCCGTCCTCTGATTGAAATCGGGCGGGAAGACATCCTGGTTTATTTAAAAACAAGGAATCTGGAATACCGGGTGGATGAGACCAATGTTGATCCCCGTTTTCTCCGCAGCCGGATCCGGCACCGTATTCTTCCCTTTTTGATGGAACAAATTCACTCCAATATTCCGGAAAGATTGGGAAAGCATGCGGATATTATCCGCGAGGAGGACGATTTCATCCGGGACATTGCTCAAACCTCCTATGCAGCCGCCGAAACCCAATTTCTAGGCCGGCCGGCCTTAAAAAAAGACGGACTGGACCGCATGCCTCAGGCCCTCCGCCGCCGGGTAGTCCGCGAATTTCTGCGCCGGATGCGAGGCGATACCGCCGGACTGACATTTAAAGACATCGAACGCTGCCTGGAGCTGAAGAAGGATCAATCATTTCCCTTGGAAAAAAACTTGATTTTAAAAAACATCCGGGGCTATATCACCCGGGCCGCGGAGAAAGATCACGCTCCCTATAATGTGATTTGGAACGGAGAGTCTCCCCTGCACGTGCCGGAGGCTGAATGGACCTTTCATCTGAACACAATCCCGAATCCCGGAGATGAACAGCTGGATTTCAATGACCGGACCCAGGTCTGCCTGGATGCAGATAAAATTGTGCTGCCGCTGCAGGTCAGAAACCGATATCCCGGAGACCGCTACCGCCCGCTGGGCGCTCCTGGGCGGAAAAAGCTCAAAGAAATCTTTCGAACCCGCGATGTTCCTCCTGACGAGCGGGACCGGTTTCCGGTTTTTTTATCCGGACAAAGAATCATCTGGGTTACAGGCTTGCCGGCCGCCCACGACTTCCGCGTCACGGATAAGACCGCCACGGTTATGAAAATTGAAGTCAAAAGAGAATAATGGACAGACCTTTTCATTGACACATATATCTGACCCATGTATAAATTTATCTGACGGGCCTGCGGAACAGGATGGAGGCTCTTTTTAAACCAAAAAGGAGGAATACATTGATACGTAAAATCTCATTGGCATTATGCATCGTCCTGGCTTTAACCGCCGGGATGACAGCAGCGGAAACGGTCCGTTATCCGGATATGGATAAATGCACCGTGGTTATCGTAGGCAAGAACGCTTCAGCGGACGGCTCGGTTATGACCACTCATACCTGCGATTGCGGGGTATGCGACTGGACCTTCCGCCTTGTTCCGGCCGCCGACCATGAGCCCGGAGCCAAACGCAAAATTTATCATATCAACCAGTTCCACACCTGGCCTCCCAGTCAGGGTTTGAAATGGGAGATCTATAAAAATGATTTCACCGGACTGGAAATCCCCGAGGTCCCTCACACGCATGCTTATATCCATGGAATGTTCGGTTATATGAACGACCAGCAAGTGGCATTCGGAGAATCCACCATCGGCTGCCGGGATAAAATGGAAAATCCCACCCCTTCCGCCAAATTCGACATCACCATGCTGACTCTAATCGCCATGGAGCGGGCTTCCACCGCCCGGGAGGCGATCAAAATCATGGGAAAACTGGCCGAAGCCCACGGCTATGGACATACCGATTCAGGCGAAATGCTGGCGGTTTCCGATCCCAATGAAGTCTGGATCTTTGAAATCATGCCGGTGGGCCCGTTATGGACACCGGAAAGCGGGAAACCCGGAGCCGTCTGGTGCGCACAGCGGGTTCCCGACGATCATGTAAGCGTATGCCCCAATGAATCCCGGATAGGTGAAATCAACCTGGACAACCCGGATCAATTTATGGCTTCACCCAATGTCCTTTCGTTTGCGAAGGACCAGGGCTTCTATGATCCGGACAGCGGGGAAACGTTCAACTGGAAAAAAGCCTATTCTCCCAGTGAGACCAGCGCCGCCGAAAGCCAGGGTTCCCGAGCGAGAATGTGGCGTTTTTATGACCTGGTTGCACCATCCCGGAAATTCAGCCCCGCGCAATCGAATATGGAGTTTCCTTTTTCTATCAAACCCGACAAGAAACTGTCCGTGCATGATGTGATGACAATAACCCGGGACCAATTCGAAGGGACTCCCTTTGACCCGGCCTCCGGAGTGCAGGGCGGACCCTTTGCCAATCCCAACCGGCTTCCTTACGGTTTTGAACTGGATGGAAAGAGATACAATACGGCCCGTATTATCGGTGTCAACCGGGCCGAATATGTCACCGTCACCCAAGCCCGCGACTGGCTTCCCAACCCGGTCGGCGGCTTAGTCTGGCTGGCATTCGGCGCCCAGGATACTTCTTGTTTTATGCCGCTGTATTCCGGAATAACAGAAATTCCCCACTCATTTGAAATCGGCGATCACTGGAAGTTCAACCGCGATTCCGCACGCTGGGCCTTTGATTATGTTGATTTTCACACACAGGTCGTATATTCCCACGCCATCAAGGATGTGCGGGCGGCCCAGGTAAAATGGGAGCAATCCGCTATTGAGCGCACGCCGCAAGTAGATGAATTGGCCAAGAATCTTTACCAGCAGGACCCGGAAAAAGCATCCCGTTTTTTAACCGATTACTGTGTCGGCAATGCCGAACGGGTTATTGATGCCTGGTGGGAACTGGGAAATAACCTGCTGGTCAAATACAATCATCTCTGGATATATGACAGCGAAAACCGCAGGCGCAAAGCCCTGGAATATCCGGATTGGTGGCTTAAACTTTTAATAGAATATAATAACTTGAAATCGAATGAGGAGCTGCAGAAAAAATAATCTCAAAACTCAAATCTGAACCCATATCGCACTGCCGGATGTCCTCGCTGGAGACAGACGCGCAGCGGCGGGATACGGCCCTTATCCATTGCCATGGGGAAACGGTTTTTATATGAAGACGCTGACATTTGATCAAGCGAGGCAGAATGAGATCCTCCGCTTCGCTCAGGAAGACCCTGACGAGTCTTTTTCTAAGGAATAGCGCAGACTACTCGCGTATAATGATCTGGCTGTTGTTTGTGGTAAAAGTGATGCTGCTTCCTGAAGCACTGGTCGCGCTGGAATTAAGAATTGAGACAGTGGTTTCTCCGGCTGCCAAAGGCTTAAAAACAAATGTTACCAGCCGTCCTGAGCCACTGACTCCGGCATTCATCTGAGAGCTGGAGAATCCGAAGTTGAAGACGCCGGCGGCATTATCAATATTCTCCATTATAGAAGGATTCTCTCCTAGCTGCTGGACAATATCTCCTCTCTGCACATTTTCCAATTCCAGGAGCTGCGGGTCGTAGGCCAAAGTCATGGAAAAATTTTGGATATCCTCACCGCTCCGGAAATTCACATACATCCTCAGGTTCCGGTTTGCCGGCCCCTGATACGAAGGCGGGCTTAAGACCAGTTCATCCGGGCCGGTTTCCATCTCCTCCTCTTGTTCCATTCCCGGCGGCAGACTCGGATCATCCCTCCGGCCGGGCGGCCTTTCAAATTCTCTTCCCGGATAAATCATTTCGGGGCTATCAGGACGGCCGCCTCCCCCCTTAGAACCGCCGGCTGCACTTTCCATATTCATCCAAATGGGGCGCAAGTCGGATTCTTCCAAGGATTTCCCCTGTAAAATGTAAGGCGTGACGGTCATGACCACATCCGTCTGCTGCACTTCCGAATCCGTATTGGAAAAAAGGCTCCCCAGCAGCGGGATATGCTTAATTCCCGCGATGCCTTTCAAGGTTTTCCGCTCTTCATCTTTCAACAGTCCGCCCAAAAGATTTGTTTCCCCTTCCTTCAGCCGGATGATATTCTTCACTTCCCTTGTTGTGATAATAGGCAGGTCCCCGTATCCTGATCCGCCGAGGGCCTTGATCTTCAATTCCATTTCCAGCGTTACCTCACCGTCAAAATGAATTCTGGGCGTTATATACATTTCAATCCCCACGGGTTTATACTGAAATGAGGTGATCGGCTGAGTGCTGACTCCGCCGGCTGCAATCGGGGAAAAGGTTGTTTGTGGAATAGGAACTTCATCCCCTACCAAATATTCCATCTTTTCGCCTTCGATTCCACGAAGCCGGGGCTGTGCGATAATCTTGGTATCAGCATCAGATTCCAGAAAACGAAGAAATCCGACCGGAAGGCTTAATTGATAATTCCCGGTTTGACCCAAGTTGATCTTATTGAAATCAATCCATCCGGAATCACCGCCGGTGCTTGTATCGGAACTTCCGCCTTCGCCACCTTCATCCCCGTCATCCCCGGCGGCTGCGGCCCCGTATCGGCCTCCAATGAAATAAGAATCAAAATCCAACCCGATTTGCTTCATCTTTCTCCGGGATACTTCCATGATCTCCAAATCGAGCAGGACTTCTCCCCGGGGCTTATCCCAGGAGCGGATCAGGTCATCGGCCTGCCGCAGTGTCTCAGGCGTCCCTTTAACGGTAACGGAGTTCAACACCTTATCCACGGTCAATTGCGGAACTGTTGAAGGCGTCCGTAAAAGCTGAGTTAAACGTGCTTGCAGCTCCTGGGAATCGATATGCGAGAGATAATAGGTTTTCATCGCTGTTATTTCGTAACGGCTCCGGTTTTGAGGACTGTCGGGAATGATCATGGCGGTTTTTTCATCAAGTATCCGGTAAAAATTCTGTGTGGCCACACATAGGGTATGAAGAGCCTGTAAAAAACTCATCCCGGAAAAATCAACCGAAAAGGGCTCATCCCGAAACTGGGAATCAAAAATAATATTGACCCCTGCATATTTCCCCAATGCCAAAAAAATGGAACGAAGGCTGACTTCACGTGTGAATTTCAGCACAATTTCTTCCTGCCCGACGTTAAGCTTAAGCGGGGACTCATATATATCCTCTTCTTGAGTCAAAGCTTCTTTTGGCTCTTGGTGAAACTGCTTGATTTCTTTCATCAGCAAAGCATTTTCCGGATCATAAGAAAGGGCTTTTTGATATTCCTCCAGGGCCTCTTCCTTTCGTGACTGTGCTGCCATTCGGCGGGCCCGGCTGAGATGTTTATTCCTGGCCGCCGTTTTTGCCCTGAATAAAGCCAGCCGGTAAACGGTATTATCCGGGTCCTGAAGAATCGCATGTTCGTAATACTCAATGGCCTTTTCCCAATCCTTATTCACGGCGGCATCGGTCGCCAATTTATAACTGCGGTTAAACGAGGAGCAGCCCACAATAAATATCAGCATCAACGATATGATTACAGTTTTTTTCATTATTTTTCTCCCTCAAGAGAAAACTTGATGTTTTCCCCTCCCGGCAATTCAACTTCCACCTCTTCACTGGAAATGCGGATGATTTTCACTCCATCAGGAAGAATTTCCCGCCTTTTAACAGCCAGCGCTTCTCCTCCCCGGAAAATTAAGGCCACTTTCCTTTCCTCATTCCCCACATATCCAATATATTTCAAATCGATACGGGGTAAGGATGAAGATGAATTCTCTGCACCTGGACTTCCTTCTTCTTCCGGCTGCGTGCCGGTATCACCCGGCACTCTTTCGGAGCCGCCCGGTTTTTCTCCGGGAATGCGGTCCCCTCTTTTGCCTTGAAATGGAGTGAAAATATTCCTTAAAGATTTTTTCAGGGGAGGCCGTTCAAACTTTAAGAGTTCGGTATGCAGGAGTTTTTCTTTTTCCCGGCCGGAGCCTTTATCCTGACCGAACGAAAACACCAAGACACATCCGGCCAATATTCCTATTGCTGCAACAGTTTTACAATGCATAGTAAGCCGCCAGGGTCAAACTTAAGCTTATATTCCGGTTCGTTTCTTCTGTGTCGCCGAAGCTTATTTTTTCTACCCAGATGAATTTAGGAAAGGTCTCTATTTCGTATAAAAACCCTTTCAGTAAATCATAATCGCCGGAAATCTGGAAATTGATAAGCACCTTCTGAATGTCAACATCTCTGACTTGCGCATACTCATACTGAATCCGCTCCGCCCGAACGCCGGTTTTTTGAAAAATACGGTTTAGATCCTTCCGGATATCCTGGTATCCCACTTCCCGGGGATAAAAATATTTGGCATTGATTTCCTGTAAATCATCTTGGGCTTGAATCCAGTCCGCCAACATTTTTTTTTGCTGCAGTCTCTCGGATTCCAGCCGCTGTAATTCCTGCTGCTGCAGATCGATCTGCTTTTGCCTCGATAAATATGAACTCCGTTGAGGCAAGGCGATGAATATATAAAAGACCAGGGCAACAGCAATGACTGCTCCTAACGAAGCGATAATTCGCCGCTCTGCGCGGCTGAGTAGATTAATGAATTCTTTCATATCTCAATGACATTTCCGATATGTTGTATCCCCCGCTGCTTTGTGTTTCATTTCTTACTTGAATACTATCAAAACCGGTCTTTTTGAGGCGGTTTATAAAACTCAATAAATCATCGAGGGATTTATACGCCACATGAAATTTGACTTCCAGCTGGTTTTCATTTTTTTGCAATGGTGAAAAAGACTGAATGAAACAGGGATCCGGAAGGGCTTTTTCCATGGCGGTTAAAAGTTCAACCCATGAAAAGCTTTTTTGAAATATCAAATCATTATAAATGTCCACTCTGCTTCCTTCCGCCAATTCAATTTGTTCAATCCGGTTGGTTATCCGTATTTCTTCCCTCTGAACCAGTTTCATACGCTCTTCCAAACGGTTTAAAGCTCTTTTGGCTCCTTGATTTTTTCCTGAATACGTGAGAAAAATATCGGCCGCGGCCACAACGGTCAGGATAAGCAGAAGACCGCCGGTTCCCAAAAGGACAAAAAACAGCCGCCGGTTGCGGGCTGGTTGGCTGGCAAGATTGATATTCACTGCTTTTTTCATCATGTTAATTGACCTATCAAGGGCGCCAATTGCTCCCGGTCATGAATTTTCGAATCCAGCCGGGAACACTCCGCGATATTTTTAGGAGTAATCCGGACCATAGGATTCAGAATTTCAAAAAATTTATTCTTGTCATGGCTTCCATTCCTGATCCAAAAGGCTTCGATTTTTCTTTCCTCCCGGTCTTCGATAAAATTCATTGTATTTTCTATTTCCTGAACCACCGTTGCGATCTTATTCCTGGTTTCATCTTCATCCGGGCTCTCGAAACCAAAGGGCTTCTGCCGGTATAAAGCAAATTCCCCTCTGACCACAGCCGCCAGAGAAAAAGCTTCTTCCTCTACATTTAACAGTAAAAAGTCTAAAGCCGTTTCATAGCGCAGCAGGTTGATCAATCCCATCACCGGAGTTGAAATCATTTTTACTTTGATTCCCGCTTCCTCAAACAGGTTTTCATATTCTTTGATCACCTCCCGGCGAACGGCAGAAGCCACCACCCGTGCGCCCGGATTAGCAGCCGCGGGAAAAACATCATAAGAGATTCTAGCGTCATCGGGTATTAGCGGTAATTGTTTTTTTATACGGAACCGGATCAATTTTTCCCTCTCTGACTGTGACAGCGGGAGTGTATCAAAAGCAAAGCTGAAGGTTTTTTGGGTTATCTCCGGGAGCAGCAAGGCTGCCTTATGCAAGTTGCCTCCCAATTTTTTTTGTCCTCCTCTAATCACAGAAAGGATCGGCTCCGGGGATTGAATATTGTTTTTAAAGAAAGAGGCTCTAAGTGCTCCGGGATGGAGCGGCTCAATAAAATTTGTCTTGATTTTTTTCTCTTTAGGTGATAACGCGATCCCGCTGATATAACCTTCGGATATATGAAAAGCCAGAGGCAGATAGGGTTTCCGGGTGAAAAATTCATAAATCTTTTCCCGCCATGAATCGATTTGGTTTTTATTTGCCGGTTTCATTCCACAAATGTCACTTTATTCAATTCTTTCAAACTTGTTATTCCTTCAACAACTTTCTCCAAACCGAAATGCCGAAGAGAGAACATCCCTTCCGCCCGGGCTTGCTTCCTCACCTCAGACAAAGGTTTTTTATTAAGGATCATTTCCCGAATACTGTCCGAAAGCTCAAGGAACTCGGCTATCGCTGTTCGCCCCTGATATCCCTTGAAATTGCATTCTTCACATCCGTGGGCTTCATAGAATTTATGATTCCTGTATTTGTCCGGATCTAATCCCGTATCACGCAGGACTTCTTCATTGTACGTCACTTCCTCGCGGCAATGCCGGCATAATATCCGTACCAGCCTCTGGGCTAAAATCCCGTTGAGCGCGGAGATAAAACTGTAAGGATCAACACCCATATGCAAAAAACGGCTGATAACGTCAAACACATTATTAGCATGAACCGTCGTAAAGACCAAATGTCCGGTCAACGCGGATTGAATGGCGATCTGCGCGGTCTCCGGATCACGAATCTCTCCGACCATGATCTTATCCGGGTCATGCCGCAAAATGGACCGCAGGCCCCGGGCAAAGGTTAATCCTTTTTTTTCATTGACCGGAATTTGCGTAATGCCCTGGATCTGATACTCCACCGGGTCCTCAATCGTGACAATCTTATCTTCAGGAGAGTTGATTTCGGTCAAAGCCGCATAAAGCGTTGTGGTTTTTCCCGAGCCGGTCGGGCCAGTCACCAGCAGCATCCCGTAAGGAACCCGGATATATTTGATGATTTTCGCCAACACCTTATCGGAAAAACCCAGCATCTCCAACTTCAACTCAGAAATGGCTTCGGTAATCATTTCTTTATCCAGGATTCTTATCACAGCGTCCTCGCCGTATATGCTCGGCATAATGGAAACCCGGAAATCGATCGTTTTATCCTTAATTCTCAAACGGAATTTCCCATCCTGCGGTACGCGCCTTTCCGCGATGTCCAGATCCGACATGACCTTGATACGGGAGATGATAGGCGACTGAAATTTTTGATCAATCGGCTCCATCGCTCGGTTCAATACACCGTCGATCCTGTATTTGACCATAAGCGAATCTTCACGGGATTCGATATGAATATCCGATGCCCATTTCTGGACAGCCGTGAAAATAATGGAATTCACCAGTTTAATGATGGAGCCGTCCTGGTCCGCCAGCTTTTCCACCGAGATGATTTCATCTTTATCCTCTTCTTCCCTGTCCAATACTTGAACCGAATACCCTTCGGTCGCGGTTTTCAGGACCTGGAGCGCGGTCTCACTTCTCCGCAAGGCTTCATGAATGGCGTGTTTTGATGCTGCATACACTTCCACTTTCTTTCCTAAAAAAGACTCAATGGAGTCAATAATGGATATATCGGATGGATCCGCCACCGCGATTTTCACGACCCCGTTTTCTTCCTTAAGCGGAATAAAATTGGACCTATGAAGAAAATCCACCGGAAAAGACTGTACCAGGTCCCGGTCCAAGGCGGCATCCGTAAGATCGACATAAGGAACCCTATATCTTTGCGCCAGCTTTTTTATCTTTTCTTCTTCTTTTAAAATGTTTTCTTTGTCTTCACTTTGTTTATTCATGGTCATCTCGTTACACTGATGATATTAAAAATCGGGAGATAGACGGAAAGAAGCATTCCGGCCACAATGAATCCCATAAAAAGAATAATGGCCGGTTCTATAAGGGCCACCAGCCGGTCAACTCTTTCCTGAATACGCTCATCGTAAACCCCTGCCACTTCTCCAAGCATTCCCTCCAAATTAGCCGAGCGTTCTCCGATCCGGATCATATCCAAAGCCAGGGGAGTAAAAAACCCGGATTTATCTACAGCTTCCGATAAATTTTCGCCGTTTTTGATATGGTCCGGCAGATCATGCATTCTATGAACCAGGTACTCATTAGGAACCGCTTTCCGGGCAATGCCCACCGACTGCAGCAGCGAAATTCCGCCTCCCAGCAGAAGGCTTAAAGTCCGGCTGAACAGTGCAACAGACGATTCGATCCACACCAGCCGGATAACAGGAATTTTTAACTTCCAGCGGTCCAACATTATTCTGGTCGTTGTTTTCCGCTTCATTTGAACATATACAACCGCCAAAATCAGGAGCAGTCCCAATAAATATAGAAAATTATTCCGTACAAAATGGGAAAACGAAACCAAAGCCCGCGTGATAAACGGAAGCTCCGCGCCGAAGTCAGAATAGAAATCAGAAAACCTGGGAATGATGAATCCGACCAGAACGCCTAAGAGAGCTCCGGAAAGAAGCAGCAGCAATACCGGATAAGTCAAAGCCGTTTTGACCCGTTCCCGTGTGCGGGTGATCACCTTTTCATATGTGATATACCTCTTGATGGTTTCGGGCAGGTTTCCTCCCCTCTCCCCGGCCATCAGGGATGCGATATAAACAGTGGAAAAATCAATACTGTTTTCAGAGAACGCTTCCGATAGAGACTTTCCACTCCGGACCTCATTTTCCACTTCCATTAATATTTCCCGCAAACGGGGATCCTTGGCGCGGCTTATGATAATCTGAATGCTCTTTAAAATAGGGTACCCGGCATTGATCAGGGCGACCAGTTCCTGATTGAACATCACAAAATCTTTGGATTTAATATCTTTCCGGCCCAAAGAAAGGGATACTTCAATTTTTTTCCAATCTCTCTTCATGGAAAGAATACAAAAACCCTGAGATTCAAAATGCCTGCGGCAGGAATCCTGTGACGGGGCAAAGTGTGATTTCGAAAACATCTGTCCGTCTTCGGAGGCAAGACGGCATTGAAAATACGGCATTTTAGTTTATTCCCATTATACTCGCACATCCACTTTCTGAAAATAATACAAATAGATGTGTATAGTAGGAGTCATGATAATTAATCCCTGATTGTTTGTCAATAAAACCCACTCTCTTTGCTATTCCGCGGGAGTTGACAAATTTCTGCGAAATCTTTATGTTAGCATCGTGAAGGTAAAGGTATTGAAGTCCGTACTAACGGCTGTGCTGGCCGCATCCCTGTCTATTTTTTCCAGCGTAAGGGGACCGGGAGTAATAGAATCTCTCCAAGTTGAAACGCCTCAATCCAAGCAGTCCGAAAATGACTATATGAACAACCTTCTTTCCCGGGACACCAACCCCTTATGGTTAAAAGACAACCCGGTCCTTAAGAGATATCTGGCGGAACCGGCCATCAACTGGGCGGTTCGCTCGGCCCGAAGCCATCTTTTGCACTAGGGAAAATTTTTTATCACAATGATTCAATTTTTTGGATTCACAGCGTAAAGATGCCGCTCCAAAGAACCACCTTGAATAAATACAAAATCCTTTTTATTGTTCTTCCTGTTTTTCTTCTTCTTGTTCTGGGATGCTTGAATATATACAAAAAAATTCAATGGCAAAAGCCTAGTGACGGGGTGACCTGGCAAAAACGGAAAGAAGGCTTGACCGCCATCCGGCTGGAAGAGGGCAGCCCGGCATATCTGGCCGGGATAAACAAGGGCGATATTCTATATTCAATCAATCTCAACCCGATGGAAAACCCTATTGATGTTGCTAAACAACTGTGGATTGCTGAAAGCTCCAATCAAAAAGTCCGCTATGAGATCGTCCGCGAAGGATTTCCCATGTTCCCTTCTTTTTATGTTGAGAAAAAAGGAACCCCACTGCTTTATTTCTATCTGGCCTTGATTGGAATGACTGCTTTCGCTATCGGCTTAATCGTTTTTATCAATGCCAGAAAACCCCTTTCCCCGCCCTATATGTTTTTCTTTTTGGTTACAATGACATTTTTTTCTTTTCAGGTTTTTTCTCCAACCGGACATCTGGATTTGATGGACACCTTGTTTTTCTGGCTTGATATCATCTCTTTCCTTTTTTTCCCGCCTCTGCTGCTGCATTTTTTTACTGCTTTCCCTAAACGCAAAAAAATCGATAAACACCAAAAATTTCCCATCTATTTATTCTATCTTCCCGCTTCCCTGTTGTCAGCAGGTCAAATTTTCATTCATTTACCTAATATTTTTAAATTTGGTGAATCTTTCATTTATGACTACTTTATGACTCTGGAAAAATTGAATCTCTTCCATTTCACTTTTTTTACTCTGATCGCTCTGGGTGTTATCATTTATGATTCTTACAAAGTCTCGAACCTGATCATAAAAAAACAATTAAAATGGGTCGCATACGGCCTGGGGATCGGATTTATTCCTTTTGCCGTATTTTATGCTTTTCCATATATTTTCGGCTCCGTTCCTTCAAAAATTTCCGAAGCGACTATAGTCCTCCAAGCTGTTATTCCTTTGGCGTTTGCCTATTCCATTTCCCGCTATAAACTCATGGATCTGGAAGTGCTGTTAAAAAAGGCCGTTACCTTTATCACTTCCTATATGGTCATCGCAGCGGTTTACTTTATTGTCAGTTCTCAAACAAAAATCTCTTCCGAAAATAATTTGAATGTCCTGCTTCTCGGAATCCTTGCGATTATTCTTGGAGCAACTCTCTTTACGCCCTTAAAAAATCTCATCCAATCCCTTTTAGATCGAGCCATATACCGCCGCAGTTATCATTACCGGAAAACCTTACTTTCCATAAGCGAAGAGTTGAGCCGGGAAAGAAATTTGGAGAAATTATCCCACTCTCTACTGGATCTGATCGCAAACGCCCTGTCCCTGGAACACATCGCTCTTCTTCTCCCCTCGGATAACCAAAAAGGGACATTTTTCGTCCAGAGGTCCCGAAAACAATGGCTTCCTCCCAATAATCAAATCCAACTGAATCAACATCTTTACCAGAGGATAATAAATGAAGAATTTGTCTCGCTTTTCTCCCTGACAGAACGAAAAATTCCTTCTTCCGAGACCAATGCCATGACCACCTTGAATTTCTTCCATCTTCTCCCTCTGAAAGTGGAAGGAAACTTGATTGGATGTTTAGCGATGGGAAAAAAGACCGATGACACATTTCTCAACTCTGAAGACTGGGAATTACTTCGGACCATATCCTCACCCATGGCCCTCGCCCTCGAAAACGCTTATCTTTATGATCAGGTTCATGCCCGGGCCCTGGAATTGGAAAGACTGAAAGATTATAGTGAAAACATCATAGAAAGCTTAACCGTGGGAGTCGCTGTTACAGATAAAAACGGTCAAATTATTGGATGGAACCGGGTAATGGAAGAGACCTTCCATAAAAGAAAGGAACTGGTCACACATAAAAACCTGGCCGATGTTCTGGGTCCCCAAAATTATGCGGCGATATTCCCTTCCGACACCCAAAAAGGATTCCGGCTGTTAAGTGAAATCAGTCTTCAGCTGCCGAACGGCGAAAATAAAATTTTTGACATCGCAAAAACTCCCCTTTTAGATAACAAGATGAATCCATACGGGACCGTCGTTGTTTTTGAAGATACAACAGAAAAAATGTCCCTTCAGCAGCAGCTGCTGACTTCAGAGAAACTGGCATCGGTGGGATTGCTTTCCGCCGGAGTTGCGCATGAAATCAATACACCCTTGACCGGGATTTCCAGTTATATCCAGATTCTGCAAAAAAAATTATCCGATTCTCCACATTCCCGCATATTGAGTAAAATCGAAGCTCAAACAGACCGGGTTGGCCGGATTGTTAAGAACCTGCTGAATTTCGCGAGAAATCCCTCGGATTCCATGTTCCATCATGTCAACATCACTGAGAATATTCAATCCATCATGTCTCTCATTGATTATAAATTAAAAAATATGAATATCAATTTGAACTTGGAATTGAGACCGGTAGATCTGGTTTGGGGGCAAGGAGACAGGCTGCAGCAGGTTTTTATCAATATCATTCTCAATGCGCTCGATGCTATGCCGGATGGAGGAGTTCTTAAAATCCGCACTTTTCAAAACGGCCAATATGTGGCGGTTAAGATTGAGGATACAGGAACCGGAATCAAAAGCCAGCACATGCCCAATATATTTGACCCGTTTTTTACGACCAAAGGAATCGGCAAGGGAACCGGCTTGGGATTGTCTATCAGTTATGCTATCGTCAAAGAACATGCCGGGCATATCGACGTTAAAAGTCTCGAGCAAAAAGGCACCGTTTTTACCATCTATCTGCCGGTTCACAAAACCAAAAAGGAATCTCTGGAATCCATAACCGGGGAACAGGAAAATCATGGCTAAAGAAAATATTCACATCATCGATGATGAGCCTATCATTCATGAAGTCCTGGGGGATTTGCTGACATCGGAAGGATATGCAGTGGAAATCTCTTCTGGTGGAAGGGAAGCCTTGAAAAAATTTGATTCCCAATCTTACGACCTTGTCCTGCTTGACCTGCTGATGCCGGGCATGGATGGAATCGAAGTCCTGGATCACATAAAACAAAAAGATCCGGATGCCCAGGTTATTATTATTACAGCCTACGCATCCGTTGAATCCGCAATTTCCGCAATGAAAAGCGGGGCTTTTGATTATGTGCAAAAGCCTTTTAAACATGACGAACTCTTGTTAACCATCAAACGCGCCATCGATCACAAAAACCTTCAGCAGGAAAATATTCGATTGAAAGACGAACTCAAAAAAAAATTCAGTTTCGAAAATATTATCGGCAAAAGCAAACAAATGCAGGATGTATTCGAAACCATCAAAGCCGTGGCTCCAACCCGGAGCACTATCCTCATTCAAGGCGAAAGCGGAACCGGCAAAGAATTAGTCGCGCAGGCAGTTCACCAGAACAGTAACCGGACCGGGTCTCCGTTTATTACAGTCAATAGCGGTTCATTGCCGCCGGACTTGCTGGAAAGTCTTCTCTTCGGACATGTAAAAGGGGCATTCACCGGTGCCACAAACCTTAAAAAAGGGCTTTTCGAAGCAGCCGATAATGGAACAATATTCTTCGATGAAATATCGTCTCTGAATTTGGAAACCCAGGCTAAGCTGCTGCGGGTTATGCAGGAAAAAGAATTTATGCGTCTGGGAGGAACCGACATCATTAAAGTCGATGTCCGGGTCATTGCAGCAACCAACACCGGGCTGGAAGAATTGATCCAAAAAGGAATGTTCCGCGAAGACCTTTTCTACCGTCTCAATGTCATAAAAATTGAACTCCCCCCCCTTAGGCGGCGAACCGGAGACATTCCGCTTTTGGTCAAGCATTTTCTGGATATCTATAATAAAGAAAACAATAAAAACATAAAACAAGTTTCGGATGAGGTCATAGAATTAATGGAAAGATACCATTGGCCGGGAAATATACGTGAATTGGAAAACCTGATAGAGAGAGCTGTTGTTTTAAGCCGGGGGGATATCATCACCATGGATAGTATTCCCCCTTTTCTGCTCGATTCTTCCTCAACCGGGAATGAGCGGAACATCAAGACTTACAATCTAAAGGAAAGAACCCGGATTTTTCAAAAACAAGCCATACAGGATGCCCTGCGGCGCTGCCGGGGAGTCCAAAAAAAAGCAGCAGATATGCTCGGATTAAAACCCACAACACTCAATGAAATGATAAAAAGGCTCGATATTGATATCCATAATGTTACAGGTTCTGAACCGTAATGCAAATCTCAAACTGCCGCAAAACGTTTGAACCTGCGAATCGCTGATTGCGAATCGATTGCGGGAAACTATTTTTTTTCCTGAACGCTGCAGTGAGCCCTGATTCCGATTGTTATTCTGGGAAAATCAGCGGTACAAGGATCACAAACCGTACCGCCGAGTTATGCGCTGCCGGTTTATAGACCAAGCACTCTAAGATCCCCGCAGCTTCTTCGCAGCCTGGGGATGGGTCCTTCGCATTCCGGCGTGGATCACCGGACTTGAAATTTACCCGGAACCGCATCATCGGGATTTATTTTTATTTTCTTCGGTTTTTCGGTTCGCTGGAACAAATATTGTTCCCTTTCCATATTAACTAAAACTTTCTGCCTGATCTTTTGACCGTTTTCCTCCCATTCCACCCAAAGAGGAAAAACAAAGGTTAGGCCGGTTTGTTCCAAATACAATCTCAATACATAGCCGCTTTCGATTTTTTGTACGGACTTACGGATTTCCACTTGAGGAAGTTTATAAGAATCGAACCAATTCCGGAAAAATTCCTCCAGATCCAATCCGGAAACTGAATGAAAAATTTCCTGGAACTCAGATGTTCTGGCTGATGTATGCTTATTCCTCGAAAAAAATTTTTGAATGCCGGAGCAGAACAATTCGTCTCCGATATAATCTTTAAGCATATGAATGACCAGGGCTGCCTTATTATAGACAATCGCTTGATAAGCTTCAAAATCAAAATGGCTTATTCTTGAGCCCATGGTAATGCCTCCCCACTCGGACTTTCTCCGCGTCCAGGAAGAAAATTTTTTCGTAATTCGAGAAAAGGCTCCCGGGCCGTACTTTTCCTTTAAATACAGGGAAGCTGAAAACTGGGATAATCCTTCGCTCAGCCATTGATCCCGGTATGATTTCCAGGACAGTCCCTGTCCCCACCATTGATGGGCCAATTCATGGGCAAGAAAATATTCCTGCCACTGTGAAAAATCAACAGGGCTGCGGCTTTGCAGGCGGAGCCTAATCCCGCCTCCGCGCGGCAGCTCATTGATGATAATATATCCGGGTGGACTGTACCCCCCTCCGGAAGCCCAAACCCGCTTGAGAATTGTAAAATTTTCAAACGGATAATCACCGAATTTTGATTCATAAAATGACAGTATTTTTCCGGCTTCTTCCATTACGTTCCAATGATCGGTTCGGGCGCGGGAAGAATGCAAATAGGTTATGGAATGCGGTTCCTCTTGACGCCCGATCTCTCTAAACCGCCCGGCGATAAAAGACAGGTATTTCAACGGCTGCCGGGATTCAAAACGTTTTGTCACCAGATCCGTTGCTTTGGGGTTATCTGACGAACGGCCGGAAATATCACCGGCACGAATCCCGCTGGAAAGAACGTCATATCCCTTGGGAATGGAAAGGGTCAATCCTGCGGTAAAATAATCATCAGCAGAAGGAGAGGGATACCAATAGGATCTCCGGCCGTAAAGATATGTACGGTACTCACGAGGAAAATTATCAATATCCTGGACCGCTCCCAATCCAATCACATCCGTATTGACAGGAAAAGGAAGAATTTTTCCCCGGTAAAAAATAATAATCCGGCTGCTTTTATTCCGGGACACTTCATTTAGAAAATAGATATAAATAGTCTTCCGCAGCCGGTCCCTGGTATAATATAAGTCATGGCCGTCTTCATCCAGGATCCGCACAATCTGCAAGTCGGGATTGAATTTGAACTTCACACTTCCTATGCTTCCCACTAAAGATTCAAGCCGGATTTCAGCCGATCCGGAAAAAAAATAATCATCAGGCCGGTAGGTTAATTTCAGCTGGATGTCCTCAACATCAAATTTTTGGCCGTAACTGATAAACATTCTTCGCTTGCTTCCCTCCAGAGGGGGGGAATACAAGCAAACTATACGGGCCTCTTTCCACTCATAAAGATTGATTTCTTCCTCCGAGAAGGGAGAAAAGATATAACTGAAAACACCTTTTTTGCGGGTTTTGAAATCAAAGACTGCTTCTTGGCCCTGCGGCAGAACGGATAATATGGAATCCAGCCAGGGTATTTCCACCGTAAACGCTCTGGTGTAATGCCGGGAAAACAAGGAAGACGCTTTTTCCCGTTCTTCTTCAGAGACAACCGCTTCGGAATCATCAGGGTAAGGAATGATATTGATATTTTGGGAAAAAAAAGAATAACTGCAGCGGAGAAATGCGTACTCCAGCTCCTCTTTAAGATAAGGATCTCCGTAAACCAAATCCAACTGATGCTGTTCTCTATCTAAAGAAGGCTCAAAATCCACGATCCCCTTTCCTATTATTAATAATGCGGTTTCTAAATCCGGTATATTATCATAAAAAACCAATGCATCCTCAAAAGCGATTCGGATATCAGCATGTTGAATGACTACGCCCTTGACTCTTTTTACATGGGAAGATGGAATAGAAATAGAATACATGGTTTGGGGATGACCGATAGTCTGCTTATCAACGACAGCCCATTCCTCATCGGAAAAAAGAAGATCCATTTTCCATATTTGCATAATCACAGAAAAAGAATTCCGAAAAGTCGCCTGCAAATAGGCCACCGCTTTATGCTCGCTGAGCCTGGTTACGGATGTCGCCGCAGCCGTGATATCATCCATATTGAAATTTTCAAACTGGCTGGTGATTGAAGCGGCCTCCCTTTCACGCAGATTTTGTGCGAAATAATGATAATATTCCGTCAAATTTTGATTCTCCAGAGATTGTATCAACCGGCTGATAAATTGTTTCGGTGAATTTGATTCAGTCTGAGGAAACAAAAAAGGAACTGTTAAAAAAAAGAGGAATACGATTCCCATAAGAATCCGCTTGTTTATCACGTTCGCATTATACCAAAACTGGAAATATAACTCATCTGCAAGCCATTCATTGTTCAAAAGTTTTAGGCATTTTGCGGTTTGGGGATTAACAGTTGCCTTATATGGGGATACGCTTTTCCTCTTTGACTACATTCAGCACAATATGCGTGACAGAGCGGGCGATATATTTCTTGGATAACAGGTCCTTTAAAAAATCATTCAAATCGCCGCGGTCACGGAAGTATCCGATAATGATTGAATCCCATTCACCTGTGATATCATAAACTCCCATGATCCGTGAATCTTTGGCTATATCTTCCTGGGCTTGCAGGAGTTTGCCTTGAGCTATCCTCAATGCGATCAAAGCCGCCAGGCCTAAACCGAAATATTCCGGATCCACAACCGGCACATACCCCCGGACAACTTTTTTGTTTTCAAATTTTTTCACCCTGTTGATCACCGCCGTGACCGAGGTGCCGACCTCTTTGGCCACTTCCCGAAAACTCTTGCGGGCATTTTGATTTAAAGCCCGGATAATTTTTCTGTCTAACTCATCAGCCATTTCATGTCTCCTGATTTTTTGTCATTTAATACAAAGTAAAAGATTTTATTCGTTATTAATATCATATATTTTGTTGACATTCATCATTTTTTTATACAATATTATCAAAAAAGGGAAAAGGAGACATATGCGATGCCTATAGAAAAAACATTAAAAAATTTCGGATATACCTCACCGGATGAAGTTCTGGAGACTGTTCTCAATCCGGAAAACAGAATTGCCTTCATTCGCGTCATTTTTCCAGACATTCTCGGCCGCCATATGGATTTTACAATCCCTAACTATGAATTGAAGGACGCTTTTGCAGACGGAAAAGGATTTGACGGATCTTCAGTAGAAGGATTCGTACGAATTGAGGAAAGTGATTTGGTTATTAAACCGGACGCCGCCACGTTTAGAATTTTACCTTGGGAATACCAGGGTTTCTATGAAAAAATCAAATGGAAAGAAGCGGTTATGTTTGGTGATATTGAAACATCTGCAGGCAAACCTTATATCGGGGATACCCGCTATGTTTTGAAAAGAAATTTACGTCAAGTTAAATCAGCAATGGGAATGGACGATTTCAAAGTCGGCCCTGAACTAGAATTCTTTCTTTTCCCGGATGAAAAAACCGCGGCACCCTTGGATAAGGGAGGTTATTTTTTTGGCGGAAAACACGGCGAAATCCGCAAGGAAATTCAGCTCCTGCTGAAAATGATGGGCATCGATTCGGAATATGATCATCATGAGGTGGCGAACGGCCAGCATGAGATCGATTTACGCTACCGCAATGCTTTGGAAATGGCTGATACTTGTATGCTGTTTCGCTATATGGTGAAAAAAGTGGCCAGAATGCACGGGCTTCATGCCACGTTCATGCCCAAACCTTTGAATGGACAAAATGGAAGCGGCATGCATGTTCACCAGTCCCTATGGAAAAATGGAAAAAACCTCTTTTTTGATCCGGAATCTCCTTATCACCTATCCGATATCGCCAGGCGTTATATGGCCGCTCTTATGCACCATGCCGGCGATATTTCCCCCGTTTTCTGTCAATGGGTCAATTCCTATAAACGTTTGATCGAAGGTTATGAAGCACCGGTATACATCGCCTGGGGACAGAGAAACCGGTCGGCATATATCCGGGTTCCGCAATATCAGGAGGGAAAAGAGCAGGCAACCCGTATTGAGCTGAGGACTCCGGACCCTGCCTGCAATCTTTATTTGGCTTTTGCAGTTATGCTCAAAACCGGTTACATGGGCATTGAGGACGGATATGAACTTCCCGAACCGGTTGAGGAAAATATTTATAAAATGAGCTTGAGCCGCCAGAGGCAGCTCCGCATTAAAACCCTTCCCCCGAACTTAAGCAAAGCTTTGGATAAAATGGAAAAATGCGGATGGCTGAGAGATTGCATGGGAGAACATGTTTTCCAAAAATTCATCGCCAACAAACGGTATGAAATAAAAGAATATGCCAAACATGTTTCCCGCGAATTCGACAAACAGGTCTCCGAATATGAAGTCAAGCGGTATCTGCCTATTTTATAAAAGCCGGCAAAAACCGGCAAATGGTGAATGGATAATGGGCAATGGATTGGGGGGATGCGTATTCGACTGTGGGAGGCGCTGTAATAGAATGTGAGAGAATCCGCAAAACTCTGAAATTGAAACAGCACAATCTCCTCATGCCGCTGCTTTAGTAAGCCTGGATCTGAGGTAAATTATTATTCAGCTTTGGTTTATTTTTGGTTTTTGGTTTTTGATTTTTGTTTCACTTTACTCCTGACTCTTAGATATCGAAACAGCCTTTACCACGGCTGCCATGTATGCTATAAATTATCTCTGGAATAATCAATATGGATATATTTTCTATTGTCATCAGCTTGTTTGTTATTTTGTTCGCCATTACCATCCATGAGACTGCTCATGGCTGGGCCGCTTACAAATTAGGTGATCCTACAGCCCATGTCATGGGACGAGTCAGCTTGAATCCTTTAGTCCATATTGACCCCATCGGAACGGTCCTGCTGCCGTTGATGCTGGTGCTCATGGGAGCCCCTCCTTTCGGCTGGGCCAAACCGGTCCCGGTTAACCCCATGAACCTGAAAAACCCCAAACGTGACAATCTGCTGGTTTCAGCTGCCGGCCCTCTATCGAATTTATCTGCTGCCGCAGCGTCCTTGATTTTACTTCTGATCTTAAAATTTTTCAGCCCGGGTGTCGATCAATTCCTCCGGTCATTCCTAACCGGAAGAGGAATCGGGCCGGGATTCCATCCCCTGGAGGGCTTTTCCCTTATCTTATTTTATGCTGTTTTTCTAAATGTCCTGTTAGCTGTTTTTAATATGATTCCAGTCCCTCCGTTGGACGGCAGCGGTGTCCTAATGGGAATTCTTTCAGATGATGCCGCTAGAAAATATGAACAAATCCGGCCTTTTGGATTCATCATTATCCTCGGTTTGCTTTATTTGGGGTTCCTGGATTTGATTATCCGTCCGATTCAAATTCTTTTATACACCATCATCTTTTTTTAGGGAGATACATTAAACCAGGTGGAGAATAATTATCAAGTCAATCTGAAAATCTTCCAGGGGCCGATGGATTTGCTTCTGTTTTTGATAAGAAAGAAAAAAATTGAAATCCAAGACATACCTATTGCCGTCATTACCCGTGAGTATCTCCAGTATTTGGAAGAAAAGGAGCAAATTAATCTGGAAAGGGAATCGGAATTTCTTGTCATCGCAGCCCTTCTCATTCATATCAAATCCCGTATGCTTCTGCCCCGGGAAACGGAACCGGATGCTGAAGACCCAAGACAAGCTCTTGTAGACCGTTTGCTCGATTACCAAAACATTCAGGCGGCTTGTTCCGTTTTAAGAGATAAAGAAGAAGAGGAACTGAAAAAATGGAAGCGGGTTAAACCGCCCCCATCCGTGGTTCCGGATGAACTGGAATTCCTGGAAGTCTCCCTGTTTGATCTTGCTGAAATATTTTTCAATTTAATGAAAAGAAAGGAAAAAGAGCCCATTAAGGTCATTCAGGGCCGCGACCTGTCAGCCCGGGAAAAAACCCGCGAAATTGTTGAAATCCTGAAAAAAGAATCCTTTTTGGATTTCTATGAATATTTCAACCGGCAGGAAACGCTTGAAGAAGCTTTGCTGGCATTTCTTTGTATGCTGGAGCTGATAAAGAAAAAGATCGCCGTCGCGGTTCAGGACAATCTTTTTCATACAATAAAAATCTGGTTGAGAGGGGAAGCCGCTGCATGAAACAATCCAGGCTGAAAGATATCATTGAATCTTTACTGCTGGTTTCCACTGAACCATTGCCCCTGCTATCGCTGCAGGGCATTCTGCATGAGTATGAAAAGGAGGAAATTCACACAGCCCTGGAAGAGCTTCAGTCCCAATATGCCGAAGAGGAAAAAGGCATTCAAATCAGCCAGGCATCCGGAGGCTATTATTTCACAACCAATCCCAACTATGATGAGTATGTGCAGCGGCTCCTGCGAGACGAAAAAAAATCCAAGCTTTCCCAAGCGGCTCTTGAAACACTGTCAATTGTGGCATACCACCAGCCAATCACTCAGGCTGAAATATCCTCTGTCCGGGGTGTGGATGCTTCTCATTCATTGCGGACTTTGCTGCATAAAAAACTAGTCAAAATTATCGGCCGCAAAAAAAGCCCTGGAAATCCCCTGATATACAGCACGACAAAAAGGTTTTTAATTTATTTCGGATTGGACAGTCTGGAAGATCTGCCGACCCAGGAGGAGATAGAAAAGATAATTGAAGATGATCGTAATGATGAATAAAAAGCCGGAAAACGGAGTCATCCCATCCGCAATCCTTTACAGCCTCATGACTATCCAATCGCCGGCGGGCCGGCAGCCTATCAAGCTCAACCGGAGAATCCGGCTGTCCTATATCCGGATAAATCCGCTGCCGGTGAAGGTTTTTCGGGCCGCGACAAGGTTTCAGGAGACGGGACCTGGATGCAGGCCGCTGAGCCCAGGGGGGCTAAGTCAATGTTTCACCTATATTTAGGATTGACAAAAACCGCTGACTCCTATAGACTGTTTCATCTGCTTGAATTATTCATAAGTTGAGGCTGCCGGCAAATCCAAACGGTGCAGAAACCAACTATTTGCAGTTCATCACCGGGCTTACTAATACGGCTGACGGCAAGCCTCTTCTTAGGGTTGATCAGGCTGAATTATTATGAATATACAAAAAGCAAAAAATTCCGGTTTTTGTTTCGGGGTGAAGAGGGCCCTTACAATAACGCGCAAAACCTTGGAGCCGAAGACCGGATCTGTTTACTCCCTAGGTGAATTAATCCATAATCTTCAGGTCCTAACAGAACTGAAAAATCAAGGGATTAAGTTCGAAAATAATCCCGAAAAAATCCATAACAGCACCGTTATCATACGCAGTCATGGCGTCGGTCCGGATATTTACGGGGTCTTGAAACGCAATCACAATCATATTATCGACGCCACTTGCCCAATGGTTAAAAAAATTCAAAACATGGTGCATTCTCTGGCGGAAGAAGAAAATGAAATCATCATCTTCGGCAGTCCTTCTCATCCTGAAACGAGAGGGCTGGCTGGTTACAGCCGGGAAACCGCGGTCATTATCGAAAATGAGAAACAGGCCGCCGGCCTCCCCCATAAAAGAAAACGTTCGGTCCTTGCTCAATCCACTCAGGATATCCATACGTACAAGCGAATTATATCCGCCTTAATGGATAAAACCAGAGAACTAAAAGTATTCAATACGATTTGTCCTTCAACCGTAGTCCGGCAGAAATCTACATCCGATTTGGCTTCGCGGGTAGACGTTCTTTTCGTCATCGGCGGCAAAAACAGTTCAAACTCAAATAAACTTTATTCCATAGCAAAAACAATTCTGCCGCAGACTTTTTTCATCGAAAACGCCGGGCAGATTTTGTCTGAAATGATAAAAGATGCTGAAAATATCGGGCTGGTCGGAGGAGCCTCAACTCCATTCGAGGCCATTGAAGAGGCCGAAAAAAAAATCAAATCCATTTCCAAATATCATATCGATAGGGAGAAGATGTCCAATGTCAGAGCTAACTAAAACTGAAAAAAAGGATCAAAACCTCACATCAGAGGACTACGAAGAGCTTCTGGATAAATACCAGTTTAAAGCCACGGAACTGACACCAGGCAAATTGGTCAAAGGAACGGTTATCCGGGTAAAACCCTCTTTCATTATCGTTGATATCGGATCCAAGTCGGAAGGCATCATTCCGGCAGAGGATTTTCCGGATCCCGAAGAAATGAAGCAGCTGAATCCGGGAGATGAAATTGAGGCCATGCTGGAAAAAAGCAAGCCGAGAGAGGGATATCTGCAGCTTTCCGTCAGACGGGCCCGTGCTGTTAAAGCTTTGAATAACTTGGAAAAAGCTTATATCCATCACAACTGGATCATTGGGAAAGTTGTGGATAAAGTAAAAAATGGATATCTGGTCAATGTCGGCATCAATACCTTCCTGCCGGATTCTCATGCCGATATAAAACCAGTTAAAGATCCCCAGCAATTGATCGGAAAACGGTTCAAGTTTAAAGTCATTAAATTTGAACGGAGAAGCGAAAATGCGGTTTTGTCCAGAAAACTTCTGCTTCAGGACGAAAAGGAAAAAAGAAAAAAACAGGTATTCAACCAGCTGGAACGCGGGAAAACTTTTTCAGGCACTGTTAAATCCTTAACCAACTTCGGCGCTTTCGTTGACTTGGGGGGTGTAGAAGGGCTTCTCCATATTTCCGATATTTCATGGGGAAAAGTCGGACATCCAACCGACATATTCAACCCCGGCGATAAAATCGAAGTCGTCATCCTGGACTATGACGAAAGGAATGAAAAGATTTCGCTGGGTTATAAGCAGCTTACCGAGGACCCATGGGAAAACATTGAAGAAAAATACATGGCCGGCCAAAAAATAACCGGAAAAGTCGTGAATTTGACGGATTTCGGTGCCTTTGTCGAACTGGAACCCGGAGTGGAAGGCCTGGTGCACGTTTCCGATTTGACCTGGTCCCGCAAGATGGTTCATCCCAAGAAAATCCTCGAACCGGGAGAAGAAGTCACTGTGAGCATCCTGGATATCAATCCGGAAGATAAACGCATATCCCTCGGTCTTAAACAAGTGGAGCCCCATCCCTTGGAAACCCTGGATGAAAAGCATAAACCCGGTGACCGGGTTAAAGGCAAAATTACAAATGTAACGGATTTTGGAGCCTTTATGGAAGTCGAAAAGGGTGTCGAGGGACTTATCCACATCTCCGATTTGAGTTGGCGAAAAATCAAGCATCCTTCGGAAGTTGTAAAAACGGGCGATGAAATCGAAGCCGTCATATTGAATATTGATGTGGACAAAGAAAAATTATCTCTGGGAATCAAACAACTTGAAGGAGATATTTGGGAAGATTTTTTCACCCGGCATAAAGTGGGTGACTTAGTCAATGTCCGGATTATTCGAATAGCTGATTTCGGAGTTTTTGTCGAAATCACGCCCGGAATCGAGGGCGTGGTTTTCCTGTCCGAGCTTGATGATAAAAAAATTGAAGATCCATCCGATGAATTTTCAGTCGGAGAAGAAAAAACCGCCAAGCTGATAAAAATGGATAAAAAGGATAAAAAGATATCCCTCAGCTTCAAAAAAGCCCAACTGGAAATGCAAAAACGCGAATATAAAAAATACATGCAGAGTCAGGACTCCCGGCACACGTTAGGTGATTTAATCAAAGATCAATTGAAAAACATCGACACTCCTAAAACTGAGAAAAAAAAGGGAAAAACAAAAGCGAAAAAATAAAGGAGGATAACGATGATCAAAGCCGATTTAGTCAATAGATTAGCCGAAGAAATGAACATTTCCAAGCAGGAAGCGGAAACCGGAGTTAACCTTTTTTTCAAAGCCATCAAAGACGCGATCCAGCGGGGCGAAGAGATCGAACTCAGGGGTTTTGGGAGTTTCCGGTTCCGGCAGCGGGACGCCCGATCGGGAAGGAATCCCCGTACCGGAGAACCGGTTCAGGTTCCTCCGAAAAAAGTTTTATATTTTAAACCCAGCAAGATCCTGAAAAATATGATAAATAAAAAATAGATGGATTACATTGCTGCGGTTTGGCGGGCTGATTATGTCAGAAACTCTGGAAAAATGAACGGATGCATATTCTGCCGGGCACTGGAATCGGATGACGATGCAGCCGCCTATATTCTTCACCGCGGCCGATTTAATTTTATTATTCTGAATAAATTTCCTTATTCACCCGGTCATCTCATGGTCGCTCCCTTCCGGCATCTGGATTCAATCGAGAAGGCTGACAAAGCTTCCTCGGATGAAATGGCGGACTTACTGAAAATCAGCCTGAATATTTTACGAGATTCTTACAAGCCGCATGGTTTCAATACGGGAATGAATATCGGTCAAAGTGCGGGGGCCGGAATCGCCGGCCATTATCACCTTCATGTTATTCCAAGATGGACCGGTGATTCAAACTTCATGCCTATAATCGGAAAAACACGGGTGATCATTGAAGATCTTGACCGAACCTATCAACGGTTGGCTCCCAGATTCCGGGATGCCTCGGGAATCAAATAAAACAGGAGAAATGTATTTTCTGATCAATCCCCAGGATGTACTTGCCGCAGGTGCAGGACATAAGGCATGATTGAATCAGGCTAATCAGTAAGAGGTGAAAATGAATTTTCATTTAACTGAAGAACAGCGGATGCTTCAGGAAATGGTCCGCGAATTTGCTGATAATGAAATTAAATCTCAGGCCCGGACTTTGGAGGAAAACCGTATTTACCCGGTCGAGCTGCTGAAAAAATTGGCAAATTTAGGCATATTGGGAATGTCGGTGCCGGAAGAGTACGGAGGGTTTGAAGTGGATACTCCATCCAAAGTTTTGGCTATAGAAGAAATAAGCCGGGCCCTTCCTTCCCTTGCTGTCATTTTATCCGTTCACACAACCTTATTTTGTTATTCCATTCTTAAATTCGGTTTTGAAAACCAAAAAAGAAAATACCTTCCTCCGGCGGCAAAGGGAGAGATAATCGGAGCTTTCAGCTTAACCGAACCCGAAGCCGGCTCTGACGCCGCCAACCTTAAGTCTATAGCACGAAAAAAAGGAGACCATTATATTCTCAATGGAACTAAGGCCTGGGTGACAAGTGGAAAATCAGCGGGCGCTGTGATCATTTTCACTCAAACGGAAACGGCCGGAGATAAGAAAATCAGCGCATTCATCGTCGAAAAAGATTTTCCCGGCTTTCAAGTCAGCAAAATTGAAGATAAAATGGGGCTGCATGCCTCACTAACTGCGGAAATCACTCTTGAGGACTGTGAAGTTCCAATAGAAAACCGGCTTGGAAATGAAGGAGACGGCCTTTATATTGCCCTTCACGGCCTGGATGTATCCCGGATCGGCATAGCCGCACAATCTGTAGGGTTGGCACAGCGTGCTATGGAAGAAGGCTTAAAATATGCCGGACAACGGAAAGCTTTTGGTAAAAATATTTATCAATTCCAAGCAATTCAGTTTATGCTCGCTGATATCGCTACATCAACTGAAGCCGCCCGGCTTCTCACTCTTCGAGCCGCAAGTCTTTGTGACCAAGATCTCCCATTTGCAAAAGAATCCGCCATGGCAAAGCTTTTTGCCTCCGAAACAGCGAATCAGGCTGCGTATAAAGCGTTACAGATTCATGGAGGTTATGGGTATTCCAAAGAATTTTTTATTGAACAGCTCTACCGGGATGCCAGAGTCCTCACCATTTACGAAGGCACATCCGAAATTCAGAAACATGTGATATCCCGGCATCTAATTAAAAACGGGCCGTAGCTCCAGATAAACAGAACAGGGTGAATATGGTATCATAGATGCCTTGAAGAGAAATTAATTTACAGAGGTGCAACCATGCTAAAATCAATGCGGAAAAACTTGAAATCCTTAGCCCCGACCTTATGGTTCGTTATTATCGCCTTTATCATTTCCATTTTTGCCGTTTGGGGCGGCGCCGGCAGACTGGGTGAATCCCAAGGAGAAAATGCTCTGATTAAAGTCGGAAACAAAAAAATTACTGCGGATGAATATATCGAAAGCCTGAGAATGCAGCTGCAATCCATGCAGGAGGAATTTCAAGATCTTGATGCCGAATTCATCCGGCAATTGAATATCCCCCGTCAGGTTCAGGAGCAATTGATACAAAAGGCCGTCCTGCTTCAGTTCGCCGAACGCATTGGCTTGCAGGCTACGGATGAAGAAATACGGAATCAGATTATAAACCTTCCGGTATTTCAGCGGGAGGGGCAATTTATCGGATATGATGAGTATGAAAAAATTCTTGAATGGAACCGTATCCCTTTATCCCAGTTTGAAGAGGGACTCCGTGATGACGTCCTGGTACAAAAAACCGTTGGTTTGATAACAGCGGGCATCACCGTAACCAATGATGAACTTTGGGAACACTATAAAAAAAACAATGAAAGCGCTGAGCTGGAATACCTGATCATAGATGCAGCCGGCAGAGAATTGGCCGAAGAACCTTCAGAAGAAGAGCTGCGGGAATATTTTACAGAGCACCGCGAAGAATACAATCTGCCTCCTATGCGTGAAGGCGATTATGTTTATATTAGTTACGATAACCTGAAAGAGACGATGGAAATCGAGGAAGGCCGCGTTCAGGAATATTACGAAAACAATAAATCCCGTTTTTCCGAACCTGAAGAAATCACAACCAGCCGGATTTTTATTTCTTCAGAAGAAAATGAATCCCCCCAAGACGAAATCAATAAAATTCACAAAGAACTGGAGTCAGGTGCTGATTTTGGACAACTGGCCTCTGAAAAATCCGACGGCGAGAAGGCCGGAGAGAGGGGAAACTGGGGGCAAATGGAGTGGAAGCGGTTGACGCCCGAAGAACAGGACATCATTCAATCTCTTGAAGAAGGAGCTTTCTCCGAACCCATTGAATTGGAAAATGGATACTCCATCGTCAAAGTCACAGGAAAAAATCCGGCTAAACAACTTGCGCTGGAGGAAGTGCGGGACCGGATTGTCAGTATTCTAAAAGATCAAAAAGCCAGAGAATATGCTGAAGAAACCATGGCCGAATTAGAGAAAGCCGCCAAAAAGGAAAAAAGCCTGGATGCCGCAGCACAAAAGCTGGGCTATAAATCCAGAACCACGGGACTTATCGAAGAAGGCAAAGGAATCGATGACATTGATCCGACCGGAAATATCAGCCGTTCGCTTTTTATGCTGGAAGCGGTCCAGGATATTTCTTCTGTCGTCCAAACCATAAGGGGCATGGCGGTTATTCAGCTGAATAAAATCGATAACGCCCGTCCCGCTGAGTTCGAGGAAGTCAAAGAAGATGTGCGGGAGGGTTGGATTTCCCACCGGAAAAAACAGTTGGCTCTGGAACAAGCCCGCATCCTTCAGAATGAGCTCAAAAACTCAGCTCTTGAACCGGCAGCTGAGCGGTATGACCTGGAGTATCAAACCGCCGAAGAGCATATGCGGGACCAGTACCTCAGCACCGTGGGAGACAACCCGGAACTGGATGCGGCCGCGTTTTCGCTGCCTTTAAATGAACTCAGTCAACCCATTGAATTCAGCAGCGGTTATGTGCTCCTCCGCGTCTTGGACAGGACGGAAGTCACGGAAGAAGATTTTGTAGAGAGCAAAGAAGACATCAGGGAAGAATTAATTAATACAAAAAGCAATAAATTCTTTCAGTCTTTCTATATTCAACTGCGGGACCGTTTGGGGGTTAAACCGAATTTCAACTTGCTCAACCGCATCGATTCAGAGATCTTAGCCCGTTACCGTTCTGAACAATAATTCTGGCGGATTAAATCAACTAGCAGGGCCCTGATTTTTTTTTCCATTGCTCGCCTAAACGTGGCAATGGTTTGGTCGGCATCAACAGACATGAATTTTTTAATAGTCATGGGGGCCCCGATTTTGACATGAATCGTACATGGAACAAAAACCGGCAAGTGCGTGCCGATCATGGCAATAGGCGTCACCGGCACCTCAAAACCTTCGCGCATAAGACTATAACTGATCACAGCCGGTCCGCGTCTGACTGAACTCATATACGGATTGGATGCCCCCTTTTCAATTTTTCCGCCTCCCTGCAGCAGCACGATAGCACGATTTTCACGCAGCCGGTCTTCACAATATCCAATGGCCGATCTTTTTCCTCCATAAAGATCAACTGGAATGGTGCCGATTTTAGAAATATTTCTGGCAATATAATCCACTAAAGGCGCCTTCCATGGCTTCAGAAGCAAGTCAACAAACAATCCGAACTCTTTCAGGCTATACTTCAGATAATCCCGGATTAAGGTGTTGAAATCTTTCTTATTAAAAATCATCCGATTAGCCGTAAAAAAAAGAAACCGGGAAGTGATTCTAAACAGCACTGCGATATCCTTAAAACTGCCGATATGATTACCCACAATCATATTCGGCCCGGATTCAATCAGATTGTGTTCTCCGGTGACTTCGATTTTTTTACCTAAGAGCGAAATCCTGCACAGCCAATCAATGACCGGCTGCAGCCTAGTAATTTCTCTCTCAAAACTCATTTTTGCCTCTTTTAGAATATTAAAGTCATTCAGCCGGATAATGTCAAAAAATATTTCACTTTTATTCCGTCATGCAAGGAAACCCTCTTTCCGCTTTTCCTTGAAACAGTCAATAATCCATGATAATCTGCATAGTCCGCAATTATATTAGATGCAGAAACAATAATCTTCAGTAATGTGGAGGTCATTATGATAATTTTGATTCGCGGAGCGGACGTTTTCTCTCCGGAGCCACTGGGTATAAAAGATGTTCTCATCGCAGGTCAGAAAATTATTGCTGTGGCCGAACCAGATCAGATCAAGCTCCAGGGCCTGGACTGCCGGATTATCGATGCATCCGGCCTCTTCCTCTGTCCCGGATTCATTGACAGTCATGTGCATATTACCGGCGGGGGCGGGGAAGGCGGCCCAGCAACCCGGGCGCCTGAAATTAAAGTGGAAGATATCATATCCAGCGGAGTGACTACCGTAATCGGCTGTCTGGGCACTGACGGCGTCACCCGGCACATGGAATCTCTCCTAGCAAAAGCTTACGGGCTTGAAGAAGAAGGCGTTTCCACTTTCATATACACTGGCTCTTATGAAATTCCCGTCCAAACCCTTACCGGGAGTGTCAGGTCCGACTTGGTTTTGATTGAAAAGGTTATCGGAGCCGGAGAAATCGCCATTTCAGACCACCGTTCTTCCCAACCGGATTTCAATGAATTCGCGCGATTGGCCGCAGAATGCCGCGTGGGCGGGATGCTCGGCGGAAAAGCCGGGGTTCTGCATTGCCATTTGGGAGACAGCAGCCGCCGTCTGGATCTGATATTCCGGCTGCTGGAGGAAACCGAAATTCCTCCCACCCAGATTGTTCCCACCCATTCCAACCGAAATACAGGATTAATGGATGAAGCCATTGAGTTTGTTCACAAAGGCGGAACCATCGACTTGACAGCCGATCTTAATCCTGATCCCCCGGAAGACCAATTGATCAGTGTTGCTTCCGCTGTAGAAAAATGCCGGTCCAGGAAGGCTTCTCTTGACCATGTCACAGTCAGCTCTGACAGCAACGGCAGCCTGCCTGTCTTTAATGCTCAGGGTGATCTGACCGGATTGACCGTCGCCTCTGAGAAAAGCCTCCTTATTAATTTCCGTTACCTGATCAAAAACAACATCTTGCCTTTCGATCAAACCCTGAAATTATTCTCGACTAATTCCGCACGATGCTATAATCTAGCCGGCAAAGGCCATGTCCAGAGAGGTTATGACGGTGATCTGATTATCCTGGACAAGGACTTTCAGCTGGTTCATGTTCTGGCAAAAGGACGGATCATGGTTCAAGACGGCAAGGTCAAAGCCAAGGGCACATTTGATTTATCATAAGATATTTTTTCACTTTTTTTGTTTTTCTCAACAGGAAGCATCCCCGGTTTTTTTCACCTTGCTTATCCGGAACCTTCGGGACATCGGAATGCATGCAAAGCAAAGAAAGGATTTTAAACAATGGATGAAATGAATAAGGCAAATTGTTTAGACAGAGAACGGAAACCATCCCTGGGAACGGCTTTAATCCCCTTGAGCGCCATGGGCCTTTTGCTCGGCATAGGTTATGGGATCTATCAAATTCGTCCCCAGGTCCTGCTGGTAGCGGCCGCTTTCCTTACCGGGATTATCGGATACTTCTTGAAGTTTAATTGGTCTGAAATGGAAAAGGGAATCGTTGAATCCATTCATAAGGCTATGCCCGCACTGCTCATTATGCTGTGCGTAGGAATTTTGATTGGATCCTGGATTGCTTCCGGTACTATTCCCATGATTATATATTACGGCCTCAAATTGATTTCCCCCCAATTTTTCCTTGTAACAGCCTGCTTTGTCTGTTCACTGACATCCATCGCCACCGGAACATCCTGGGGAACCATAGGCACCCTGGGGGTGGCTTTTATCGGAATCGCAATGGGATTAAATATTCCTTTAGGCCCGGCTGCAGGAGCCATTGTAGCCGGTGCCTACTTCGGTGATAAAATGTCACCTTTTTCCGATGTCACCAACCTGGCTCCAATCGCCGCTGGCTCGAATTTATTCGATCATATTAAGCATATGATGTGGTCCGCCGTACCTGCCTGGCTGATCGGATTGCTCATCTATTTTTTTATTGGTCTCGGTTATAGTGGAACCGCCGTTAAATCGGAAGAAATGCAGATTATCACGTCCACCCTCAAAGAGAACTTCCAATTCAATATCGGGCTTCTTTTACCCATGGTAGTGGTTTTTTATTTCGCGGCCACTAAAAAACCGACTATTCCCGGAATGCTGCTGTCATCATTTATCGCCGGAGTTTTGGCTGTAATTTTCCAGAAAACTCCGATCACTGAAATCGCAGCCGCCGTCAATACAGGGTACCAGGCCAATACGGGTATTGAACAAGTAGATCAATTGATTTCCAGGGGCGGAATGATGAGCATGATGGAAACCCAGCTGGTCGCCTTCACTGCATTCAGTTTCGGAGGGATTATGCAGGCGACAGGAATGCTTAGTGTCATTCTGGACCGCGTGATGAAATACGCCAGAAAAGTTTCCAGCATTGTTTTGACCACAGTTGCCGCCTGCGTGGTTACCGCCCTTATAACAGGAAGTTCATACTTATCTATGATTATCCCGGAAGAACTTCTAGCCCCGATTTACCGCCGCAAAAAACTTGCAGCCAAAAATCTTTCCCGCATCGCGGAAGAAAGCGGAGCCATTATCGTTCCGCTTGTTCCCTGGAGCATGGCCGGGGTCTATATAACCGGAACTATCGGTGTTTCTACTTTTACATATCTTCCTTGGGCGTTTATGAACTACATCTCTGTTTTTTTCCTGATTGCATTCGGGTTTACTGGATTCTCAATGGCCCCGAAAATCCGGGAAGATGAAACACAAATCGGAAGTTAGTCCAGAGGGATTAACGCCGCTTTGCTCCTCGGGACGACATTGAATCAAAGAATAGTCGTCGTCTGCAGCGATCCCGGCCCGTGAATAATCCAGGTTCATCACTCGGAATTCTTGATTTTAGAGAAAGCTTGAGTAAATTTATCCTCGGCTTGTTTTTTTCTCTCTTTAGCCATAGCCGCAGTGGAATCAAATTTACTGTCCATCTGTGATTTCTTAACAAGCTCTTTTTCCAATAATTGATCCAGGCTTTCTTTGATTTTTTGTGATTTTTCTGATTTTACAACATCCCGGGTGTACAAATCCACCCAAATCCTTGAACTGCATATGGGACAGCTGATACAGGCTACCGGATCAATCTTTTTGTCTTCTTTTTTCATAAGAAATAATTTATCAAAAATACAAAATTCGGGCAAGCGGCAATCATACTTGGGATGGGATCTCAATCCGGTGTTTTTTTATCAATTTAAATAAACCTTGCCGGCTTATACCGATCTCCTCCGCCGTTTGCGACCGGTTATAATTGCATCTCGCTAATGCTTTGTGGACGTAGATTTTTTCAAATTCATTCCGGGCTTGAAAAAAATCATTCTGGGAAGGGATTTGATGCCTGACCGTTTTTTGAATCCGGGAAGACAAGTGCTCCGTTTCAATTTGCTTTCTGTCGCCTGAAAAAATCAAGCATCTCTGGATTTCATTTTGCAGTTCACGAACATTTCCAGGCCATGAATAGGCCAATAAAACCGCCATCGCCTGGGAAGAAAAGCTTATGTCCGGGCATCTCCACTCCCGTTTAAATTTCCTCAAGTAATAATCGGTCAATTCCCTAATATCGCTTCGCCTTTCTCTTAACGGCGGAAGCTCAATAGATACAATTTTCAACCGGTAATAAAGGTCTTCACGAAACCTTCCGGCTTCAACCTCCCTTTCAATGCATTTATTTGTCGCACTTATAAACCGGACATTCACTACGCGACGGCGGTTTTCTCCGATTCTGCGGATTTCCCTTTCCTGCAGCAGCCTCAATAATTTTGCCTGAAGATTTAGGGACAGGTCTCCGATCTCATCCAAAAATAGGCTTCCCAGGTGCGCTTCTTCAATAAGCCCCTTTCTGTCCTGATAAGCACCGGTGAAGGACCCTTTGGTATACCCGAACAACTCACTCTCAAGTAAATTTTCCGGGATTGCACCGCAATTCAATGCCACGAATGGACCGCATCCCCTGCTGCCGAGACGATGGATATTTCTTGCCACCAGTTCTTTCCCGGTTCCGCTCTCTCCACCGATAAAAACAGGAGCCGTAATATCTTTGACTTTTTCAATCAATGCATAGATTTTCTGCATGGCCGAACTGGAGCCGATCATCCGGTAAGTATTAACATCAGAGTTGCCAATCAAAACCTCCTCCTTTCCTCACCCGCTAAGACATCAATCCTGTATTCAGCGGAAAAAAACTTTCATGCTTATGATCAATGACGCATATAATAAGGACGAAAAGGAGATTTTATTTTCTCAATATAACAACCTGGGGGGGGGTATTCACATGCCGCAAGCATGTTTGTGACCTGCGCGCAGCAGGAGCTGCACAGCAGCTGGAAATACAGGCCGAAGAGCAGCAGGATTATTTGCTTAATTCTTCAACTTTTCTGGCAACATCGCGATAATGATTGTTCCATTCCATTATGCCCCTGAATAATTTCAAAGCTTCTTCGTTTTCCTCCATATCTTCATATAAAGAAGCCAAATCGTATTTCAAGGCATATGATTGCTCGGTTCCTTCTTTTGCTGATTCCAAGGCCTTATTGATCCATTCCATCGCCTTATTAAATTCTTTCTTTTGCCTGTAGCAAAAACTGATGATGCTGGAACTGTCAACGGCCAGCCTGTCACTTTGAGCGGCTAACTTACACTCTTCTATGGCTTCATCCATCAGACCCTGTTCAAGGAAAGCAATGCCTAAATTATAATGGCTGTCATAGTCTTCCTGATCAACTTTCTCATCCAGCGCCCGACGGAATTCAGTGACAATATCGGATAAAGCTTTCTCCACAATTGTGGTGTCGCCCTGCAGCTGGTAATTATAAATAGCCTTGATCGCTTCTTGTTCATCTTTTATCTTATCTGACAAATCATAATACTGTTTTGAATCTGAATCCTTGGCCGCCGCCGGAACGATGTCGGTTTCTGCAAAAATATCAGCGGAAGTTAATTTTTCCTCAACAGATTCACGTTCTTCCGGGACAGCCGCTTCTCTTTTTGGAGGAGACTGAGGAGTCACCGCCCCAAATATTTCCGTCTCCTTCTCGTGCGCACCCTTGACTCGATCAGCGATACCAGTATTCTGAGCGTTCTCTGCAAATTCTTCAATTTCCTTGATTCTGCTTTCTATGTCCGGATTGTCAGGAAACTTTCCTCTCAACTCGCTGAGCATGCGTTTTGCGTTCTTTATCAGTCCTTGTTCCAAGTATAGATCAACCTTGGCCATGGTTGATTCAATTCTCGCTCCTGCCTCATCCAAAGGTAATGAATTTGCTTTGCTTTCATCTTCCTCTGAAACACCCAACTCTTTTTTTATGTCATTATAAATCTTATAATATTGTTCATTATCAGGGAATAGGTTTAAAAGTTCCCCGGAAACCTCGAGCAGATTTTTTTTCAGGCCTTTTTCCATATAGCAATTCATAAGAATCATAAGCACTGCATTCAGGTTATTCTTTTGCCCGTTGTGCCTGTATACTTCCGCTAATTTCTCCAGTGTACGCAGATGAGGAAGCCGGCGGGATAAAATCAGCCCCAACAACCCTATAGCCTGGTCAGTTTTTCTTTTTCTTATTAATTTATCAACTACCGGGTTGAAAAGATCAAACGTTTCATCCAAACGGTCTTTCTGCATATAAATTTTCCCTAATTTCACCTTGGCTTCCACTTCCTTTTGGTCAGCGGACAGTATTTTTAAATAAACTTCTTCAGCTTTGTCAATCTTTCCTTCTTCAAGATGAAAATTCCCTAAAATATATAATGCTCCTAAATTTTCCGGGTCATTTTTTAAGGTTTTATTTATCAGCTCAATTGATTCTTTTTTTTTGTTCTGCTTTTTATACAGGTTGATCAAATTCGCCAGGGTCCGGGAGTGATCGTCCTTTAAATTACGTGCCTCTTCCAGAATATTATCGACGCCTTTAAGCTCATTCATATGCATTTTATATTCAGCAACTTTATTGAGTTCTTCGACCGCTTTTTCCGTCTCCCCCTCTTTTTGATACAAGTCAGCCAGCAGTGTGCGGCACTCCATGTCTTTCGGACTTAATTTAAGCAGGGATTCATACGTTTCAATGGCTTCAGATATCTTATTTTTTGCCGTTAAAGCACGTGCCAGCTTTTGATACTCAACCTTGGCTTCGGTGGAAAAACCCTGAGCTTCATATAACTTGGCCAAACGGCGGCAGGTTTCAAAATCTTCAGAGTCCAGCCTTGTTATTCTTTTAAAGCAAGCGATTGATTTGGAATACAATCCTTTTTCTTCATAAATGTCGGCAATCTTATGAAATTCGTGAATGGCTTTTTCTTTTTGATCGGATTTGACATAAAGATCTCCGATTAAATTTCTGATCGAAATATCCTGTTCGTCGCCGGTTAAAAGCTTCTGATATTCGGAAATCGCTTCGGGAATTTTTCCCCGTTTTATATATTTTTCTGCTTGTGCTTCAATTTTTTGTCTTTCTTTTTTACTTGTCATTTTTGATGGAATAAGAAAGAAAAGAAATGATCACCCATTAAAAATACTTTACATCATTCATATTGAATACGTCAACAATAGAAAAAAGACTTTTTTGAATAAAGTATTCTTTAACGGGGACGAACTTCTTTTAATCGGGCGGCCTTTCCTTTCAAGCTGCGCAAATAATACAGCTTGGCTCGCCGGGTACGCCCTTTTCGTTCAAATTTGATTTTTTTAATAATGGGAGAATGCACAGGAAAAATTCTTTCCACTCCGATTCCGAAGGATATTTTTCTGACCGTAAAGGTCTCATTGATACCTGAACCTCTGCGTGCAATAACATCTCCCTTAAAAAGCTGGATCCGTTCTTTCTCCCCCTCTCTAATAAGAACATGAACGCTGACGGTATCACCGATATCAAAAGAATCCATATCCTCTTTCATGTGTTTTTTTTCAACAGTCTTCATGATATCCATTGGTTTCCCTCTCTCTTTTTATCTCATCCAAAATATCTTTATCTTTCTGGATCAAGCCGTTTTTCTTGAGTAACGCCGGCCGAAAACGCCAGGTTTTCTCCAAGGCCCTTTTTCTGCGCCACCGGTCAATTTTACTATGATCGCCGGAAAACAGCAGCTTGGGAACCTTCAGGCCGCGATATTCCCGCGGTCGAGTGTACTGCGGGTAATCCAATCTTCCCTGATTAAACGATTCATTTTCCACAGATTCCTGTTTCCCGACTACCCCCGGAATAAAACGGGATACGGCATCAATTATGACCATGGCGGCAGGTTCTCCTCCAGTCAAAATATAATCACCGATTGAAATTTCTTCTGTCGCTAAATATTCCGCCACTCTCTCATCTACTCCTTCATACCGGCCGCAGATTATAATGATCTGATCCTGCTCGGCTAATTGTTTTGCCGATTTGCTGTTAAAACGCTTTCCTTGAGGAGACAGCAGGCAGATCGCTGCTTTGCCGCTTTTTTTTACAGCCTCAACAGCGCGAAAAATCGGCTCCGGTTTTAAAACCATGCCGGGACTGCCGCCAAAAGGCCGGTCATCCACCTGCCTGTGCTTGTCCCGGGTGTAATCACGCAAATCATGAACGGCCACTTCAATCCGCCCCTTCTCCACAGCTTTTCTTAATACTCCAGCCGCTAAAAAACCCGAAAACATATCCGGGAAAATTGTAATTATATCAAACCTCATTTAAATCTAAAAGCCCTTCAGGGGGGTCTATGACAATGCGTTTGCCAGGGATATCCACTTCCACACAGATATTCGCTGTAAATGGAATCAGGACTTCCCTATTGTCCTGTTCCACCTCCAGCAGATCATTTCCGGCGGCAAGAGTGATCCCCGTGATTTCACCGACATCTTTTCCATTCACCGTTATAACTCGGCTGCCGATTAAATCGAACAGATAATATGTCCCCTCTTCAGTTGAAGAAAGTTCATTTTCAGTCACTTGCACTTCCGCCCCAACCAAAGAGCTGGCCTCTTCAAAAGAGTTTATTCCCTTAAACTTTATCAAGAAATAATTTTTAAGAGAGCGGAAAGATTCCACCCGATATGGCTCAATCGAGTTTCTTCTATTTATAAAAACCCTGGAAAAAAAAAGGTTCTTCCACTAAATCAATCAAGGGGTGAATTTTCAACTCCCCTTTCACCCCCCGAACCTTGACAATTTTCCCTATACTGACTAAATTATCCTTTTTCAATGATCTCTAAATTAAATCTTCTTTTTAATTTCATACCGGCCGCGCCAAGAATCACACGGATCGCTCTTGCCGTTCTTCCCTGTTTGCCAATAACTTTACCCAAATCTTCCTGGGCAACTTTAAGTTCAAGAATCGTGGTCTGCTCTCCCTCTAATTGGGATACCACCACCTGTTCCGGATTGTCTACCAATGATTTTGCGATCATTTCTACGAGTTCTTTCACTGTAACCTCCTTAAACTTTTGTTAATCGGTTTGTTTTTCTCTATGAGAAACTTTATGTAAAAGAGATTGGACTGTGCTTGAAGGCTGAGCTCCTTGATCCAACCAATATTTAGCCCTTTCCATATCCACTTTGATCTCCGGGGGCTCTTTCAAAGGGTTATAATATCCAAGGATTTCTTTTGTTCGACCTTCTCTGGGTTTACGGGAATCCATAACAATAATGCGATAAAAAGGCCTTTTTTTGGCACCGAGTCTCTTAAGTCTAATTGCAACCATTTTTAATCTATTCTCTCCAGCATTGTTTGATAAATTTTGATAATACCGAAATTACATTCATAAGTCAACTATTTTTAGATATAGGAAATATGTAAACACCTATTCTCTATAGAGTTACAAGTATAGAGGCCCTGGTTATCATTTCTCGGAGGCAAGTAATTTCTCTAAAAATTGGATATGATATTTTCCATCATTAAACAAGGAGTTGCCCAAAATTTTTAAATGCAGTGGAATATTCGTCTTAACTCCCACCACGGTTGTCATCTCCAGCGCCGTTTCGATTTTCTTTAAGGCTTCTTTCCGGGTCGGAGCATGCGAAATTACTTTAGCCAAAAGAGAATCATAATAAGGGGGAATACTCCATCCTTGATACGCTGCGGAATCCACCCGGATACCATGTCCCCCGGGAAAAACCAAAAATTCAATCTTTCCCGGCGATGGAATAAACGTCCGGAAATCTTCGGCATTGATCCGGCATTCGACACTATGGCCGTGGAAAACCAAATTATGATTGAGGGATAATAGCTCTCCGGCTGCCAGTTTAATTTGTTCTTTAACCAGATCAATCCCATATAAAATCTCCGTTATGGGATGTTCGACCTGAACACGGGTATTGGCTTCCATAAAATAAAAGTTTTTTTCTTTATCAACCAAAAACTCGAAGGTGCCGAGACTGGTATAATCAAGATAGCCGGCAGCGGCTTCTACCGCCTTTATCATTTTTTTGCGTAATTTTTCATCAATAAAAGGAGAAGGAGATTCTTCTATAATTTTTTGATGCTTCCGCTGAACGGAACATTCCCGTTCTGCGAAAGCCCGGGTATTCCCTTTATGATCGCGGATAACCTGAATTTCAATATGCCGGGCCTCCTGAATAAACTTCTCCATATATAAATCCGGGTTTCCAAAAGCGGAATGAGCTTCATTGCGGGCGATAGTGAATTGGTCGGATAAATTGGTTTCAGCGTGAACAATACGCATGCCTTTCCCGCCTCCTCCGGCAGTAGCTTTTAATATCACCGGATATCCGATAATTTTAGCTTGTTTAGCGGCTTCTTCCAGATCCTCAACCGTTTCCTCTGACCCTGGAATTATGGGCAGCTTAGCCTTCTCCATTTCCCGGCGGGCCGTATTTTTATCTCCCATCATCCGAATAATAGGTGCGGAGGGTCCGATGAAAACAATCCCCTCCTGTTTACAAACTTCCGGAAAGCGTGGATTTTCAGCCAAAAAACCATAACCGGGATGAATAGCATCCGCCTTGGTAATATTGGCAGCGGAAATAATATTAGGAATATTCAAATAGCTTTCACTCGACTTGACAGGCCCAATGCATATCTTTTCATCCGCCATCATGGTGTGCAGAGCATCTTTGTCTGCTTCGGAATAAACGGCAACGGTTTTAATGCCCATTTCCGCCGCGGCACGAATAATTCTAAGTGCGATTTCCCCTCGGTTGGCAATCAGGATTTTTGAAAACATCGTCTTAGTTTATTTAAGTTTGACGGCAAAGAGTTTCTGCCCGTACTCGACTGGTTCCCCGTTTTTAACCAAAATATCTTCCACCACTCCGGAAACATCGGCTTCGATTTCATTCATAAGTTTCATGGCTTCAATAATACACATCGTCTGATTCGGCTGAACCGTTTCTCCAATTTCAATAAAAGGTTCAGAAGAGGGGTCAGGGGCTCTATAAAATGTTCCGACCATTGGGGAAACAACAAAATGAAGATTATTATCAACAAGCGTTTCCTGCTGAGCTCCCTCCGGTTTTGCGTCCATGGCTGAAACAGGCACCGCTTCCTGCGGCGGGAATCCCTGCTGAATAACGGTCTGGGTTTGATTCCGGCCGATGCTTATTTTAAACCCTTCTGTTTCCAGCTCAAAATGCTGAAGGTTTTTTTCATCCAGCAGATCTATTAGTTTTGTGATTTCATCATAATCGATTTTGGATTTCATTGTTCTGCTCCTCGGCAAACGACTATTAACTTAAACACAAAACCGTTAAAAGTCAAGAGCTGATTGCCGCAGATGCCCCGCTTGTGATTGAAGTTTGAAAGCTAATCCGCTATCATCGAATATTGATTATTGTGCTCATTCCCGGGCCGGCCTTTTGCAGATTTAGAACACGGCGGCCAGGCTGAGCACCCAGGCAGGTAACTATGTTAAATCAATTATCGGACCGTTTTCAAAAAGTCATAAAATTTCTTCGCGGTGAAGGAAAGGTTACGGAAAAAAATATGGAACAAGCCTTGAAAATGATGAGAATGGCTTTTCTTGAAGCGGATGTCAATTACAAAGTGGTTAAAAGCTTTGAAAACCGGGTAAAGGAGAAGGCTTTGGACAGTGATGTCCTGGAAAGTTTAACCCCGGCGCAGCATGTCATAAAAATCGTCAAGGACGAATTGACATCAATACTGGGCCGGGAAACAAAAGATCTTCATTATACATCCTCTCCTTCCGTTTTTATGCTGGTCGGACTGCAGGGCACAGGGAAAACCACCACAAGCGGAAAATTGGCAAAAATGGTTTCGGATAAAGGGAAAAAACCCCTTCTGGTATCGTTTGACCTGAAACGCCCCGCCGCCCAGGAACAATTGGAAACAATCGCGGAAGCGATTTCAATCCCTTTTTACAAGCTTTCCAAAAAACAAATGGCCTCTCCCCGAAAGGCTTTAAAAGATGTCAGGGAATTCGCCCGTGAGCAGACACATGATCCATTGATCGTGGATACGGCAGGGCGCTTGCATATAGACCAAGAGCTGATGGAAGAATTGAAATTAGCCAAGAAAATTTTGGAGCCGGATGAAATCATTTACGTAGGCGATTCATTGACCGGGCAAGACGCAGTAAAAAGCGCCTCTCAATTCGAAGAGAAAATCGGTTTGACTTCGATCATTTTAACCAAACTTGATGCAGATGCCCGAGGCGGCGCAGCCCTGTCCATAGTCTATATGACCGGGAAACCAATCAAATTCATTGGGACCGGAGAAAAATTCGACCGCCTGGATACCTTCCATCCGGACCGGATGGCATCCCGGATTTTAGGAATGGGCGATATGCTGAGCTTAATCGAAAAAGCGGAAAAAGAAACCGACACCAAAGAAGCGGAAGAGCTGGCCAAAAAATTGAAAAAACAGGAATTCACCCTGGAAGATTTCCAAAAACAATTAAAACAGATAAAAAAAATGGGGCCGCTGTCTCAAGTTTTAAGCGGTCTGCCATCGGGAGGGGCTTTTAAAAATATCAACAAGCTGCAGGTTGATGATAGAAAGCTGGTCTATTTCGAAGCCGTCATTAATTCCATGACGCCTGAGGAAAGAAGAAACCCTAAAATCATAAACGGCAGCCGCCGAAGCCGTATCGCCCGCGGCAGCGGACGTCCTGTTTCAGAAATCAATCAACTCTTGAAGCAGTTTTCCGAAATGAAAAAAATGATGAAAAGCTCCATGTTTAAAAAGATGATGTCCTCTTCTATCCCTCACTGACCAACCGCATTTTCACCAGGAAACGTCCGCTGTTATCTTCCGTAACCAATTCATTTACTCCCAAAAACAATTTTCCGTCAATAGGGATTTCAACCCGCTTTCTCTCGCCGATATAAAAATACTCCATCATTTCATTGCGGATTTCTTCGCCGGTCTCTTCATCTTCTTCAATCGAAAGCAGCAGAACCACCCGGCCTATGAGTGCTCCGATATTCTGATCCTTAAGCGGCTGCTGTACCGTTTTGAGATCATCATACCCATCGGGACCACAGTAGGCCATGGGATTTCCCCTCTGCAAGGATATCATTCCGGAAGCATGGAAAACCAGAACCTGACCCCGCCTGACATCAAAGCCTGTATCAAGCCAATGCCGGTCTGCCGGCACGGCAAGGTTATAGGTTTGCCCGGACAGAAGCCCCAGCCTTTTCACGGCCTGGCCCCCTAAAATAAAAACCGCGCAGCTCAGCAGCAGCATCGCCGGCAAATGAATCCTTTTCAACCCGGACAAAAACTTTCCCAGGCCCTTTTGTATTGTTATTACCCACCATGTCATGACAAATCCCTTTTTCCTTGCTTTAAAACAGATACCATCTGGTCATGGATAAACCCATTCGTCGCCAGGATTTCCCTGCGGCCGTGATGAAAAAAATTCCCGCCGAAATCCGTGATGGTACCTCCTGCTTCCGTCACGATCAAAGCTCCTGCAGCTGTATCCCAGGGAGCTAATTTCATTTCCCAAAATCCGTCAAAACGGCCGCACGCCGTATAGCAAAGATCTAAAGCCGCTGATCCGCACCGCCGAACGGCCTGAGCCCGGACGGCTATCCGGGCAAAATGGTCAAGATTATTGACCTTGCTTTCTCTTATGTCATAAGGAAAGCCCGTGGCCAACAGGCTTTTTTCCAATTGGTTTTCCCTTGAAACCGCTATGGATTTTTCATTGAGATCAGCTCCCATTCCTTTGCGGGCGGTGAACATCTCCCCGCGGGTCGGATCATACACCAACCCCATTATGATATCCCCCCGGCTCTCAAGTGCAATAGAAATACAAAAAACCGGAAGGTCATGGGCATAGTTGGTGGTTCCGTCCAAAGGGTCAATCACCCACCGGTATTCAGACCCCTTATTCTCATGCAGCCCTTCCTCACCCAGGACATCATGCGCAGGAAAATTCCGCTGAATATATTCGAGAATCAGGTCTTGAGATTCTCTATCCACATCAGTAACCAGGTCAACTTTCCCTTTATAGCTGATTTCCTTCAGTTTTCCCCTGCGCCGGTTCAGTAATTCTCCTGCTTCCCGGGCGGCTTCTACTGCCGTTTTCATAGCATTATCACTGATCATGAATCCATTCCTGGCTGTCCGCTTATTCTTATTTCGCAGACAGCCTCTCATATTATCAACTCCTGCCGTTTTCAGCAACTCAAAAACCTTTTCCCAATCCTTCCGTAGTTATACTAGCCTGAATTGTTACTAGACTGACGCCGCTGCAAAGCGAGGCATGGTTTTTATAAACAGATCAGGTTATGATAAACTCATTCAGAGAGGATAAAATGAACGATCAGAAAAGCAAACACCGCAAGAGTAAAAAACCATATATTATCACGGCAGCTGTGATGCTTTTAGCCTTGATCATTTTCTTCAATCTGCAAGCGCAGAGAGAAAAAACCATATCCGTTACAGTTGAAAAAGTAAAACGACGGGATTTGACTTCAAAAATCTCGGCAAGCGGAGAAGTGAAGCCGCGGAAAAATGTGAATGTCAGCGCCCATATCCCCGGACGTATTGTTGAAATCGGCGTAGAAGAAGGAGAACGGGTGGAAAAAGATGACTTTCTTTTAAAATTGGAATCCATCCAATATGAAGCCGATGCGGAAAGAGACCAGGCAAGAATTAAGTCCCTGGAAGCTGAGAAGATAAAAGCGGAAACTTCTATGGAAAAAGACAAAGCCGTATACGAGCGCCAGCAGAAACTATTTGAACGTGAACTCATTTCCAATGAGCAACTGGAAGCAGCCCGTACGCAGTATAAAATATCTCAAGCCCAATATGAATCGATTACCCATCAAATTCAGCAAGCCAGAGCTTCCTTGAAGGCAACCCTGAACAATCTGGAAAAAACCGTTTATAATGCTCCTATCAGCGGAGTCATCACAAGTTTGAATATCGAAGAAGGAGAAATCGCCTTGGTCGGGACCATGAACAATCCGGGAACCGTTCTGATGACCATAGCTGACCTTTCCATAATGGAAGTAGATATTGAAGTGGACGAAACTGATGTTGTCAACGTGGAAATAGGTCAGACAGCTGAAGTCCGTGTGGATGCTTTTCCCGACCTCGTGATAAAAGGAGAAGTGACGGAAATCGGCAGCTCCGCTATCCAACAGCTTTCCGCGGCCGATGAGTCCCGGGATTTCAAAGTTATCATCACTCTGATCGATCCCCCGCCTAACCTGAAGCCGGGTTTATCCGCTTCAGCTGATATCATTACAGCCGAAAAGAAAAATGTCTTGGCCGTCCCCATCTCTACGCTGGTTTTGCGCGAAAAAGAGGAAGAAGAGGATAGCGGACAGGAAGAAGGTGTTTACATTGTCCAAGATGCCGAGGCCCGTTTCCGAAAAGTTGAAAAGGGAATAATGGGAGATTTGGACATAGAAATTATCTCAGGAGTAAAAGAAGGGGAAACTGTTATAGTGGGACCATACAGCGCATTGAGGCAATTGGATGAAGGGTCCCCGCTCAAAACCGAAGAAAGGCAGGAAAACCAGTGATTGAATCCGGGAATTCCGACGTCATAAACGCCCGGGATTTATGGAAAATCTATCCTATGGGCCGGCAGGAGGTCAACGCCCTTTGCGGAGTGGATTTAACCGTCAAAAAAAATGAATTTCTTGCTATTATGGGGCCGTCCGGCTCGGGAAAATCGACCTTGATGAATCTTTTGGGATGCCTGGATACGCCTAGCCGGGGTGATTATTATTTAAACGGGCGCCGGGTCAGCGCCATGGATGACAATGACTTGGCGTTTGTCCGCAACCAGGAAATTGGATTTGTTTTTCAGGTTTTTAATTTGCTTTCCCGAGCTTCGGCTTTTCATAATGTGGAACTTCCCCTTATTTACAAGGGAGAAAAAAGATGGGACCGGGAAGAAAAAGTCAACGAGGCTCTGAAATTAGTGGAGATATACCAGCGCCGGGAGCACCGGCCTTCGGAACTCTCCGGAGGAGAGAGACAGCGGGTCGCTATTGCCCGGGCCCTGGTCAACTCCCCTTCTTTGCTTCTTGCAGATGAGCCGACAGGCAACCTGGATTCTAAAACCGGCAAGGAAATATTGAATTTATTCCATAAAATCCATCATGATGGAAATACCATTATAATGGTTACACACGATCCTGATATCGCCCGTCAAGCACAGCGAATCATCTATATAAAGGACGGGGAAGTTGAAAGAGAAGAAAAAAAGGGAGAATGACATGAATTTTTTTCAGCGTTTTACCGGCGTCATTTTTAATCCTCAACCCACATTTCAATTCCTAGCCCAAAAACCGGTTTGGGTGGACGCATTAATTGTGATGTTGATTTTTTCCGCCGCATTTTCCTATCTGACATTTCCCTTCTCTCAGCAGGATAATTTACAGGCCTTCAAAAATAATCATGAGCTCAGAGAACGAATGGGCGAGGAACGATTCAATCAAATGGTTGAATCCATGCAGAACCCCTCTTCCACACAGCGAATTATCGCCTCTGTAATGGGCCCTTTCAGTCTCGGAATCGGGTTTCTTATTTCTTCATTGGTCATCCTTATTTTAGGCCGCATGACTTCCACACACGGCCATTTTGTACAGATATTTTCAGTTTACCTGCATGCAAATTTCATCGATAAAATTCTAGGGTATGGAATAAAACTGCCTCTGATACACATGACAGATTCCGTTGTGCAAACCACGACCAGTCTAGCTGTATTTTTCCCTACTCTGGAACTCACTTCCCCGTTATTTATTGTGTTGAGCCAATTCGATTTATTCCAAATTTGGCTTTTTGGAATCTTAGCTTATGGTCTGGCTGCAATTCTGAAAATTTCTCTCAAAAAAGCTCTTTTTATTTCATACGGGTTTTTTCTTATTAAAGCGCTTATTTATACCGGCCTGGGCCTCTTGGCGGTACATTTCATGTCGTGATCTTACGCTTGATGATTCCCACCTTCGGCTCCAATCTGATATACTAATATCCTAATGGAAAAGTTCCGGCTGCATGGAAATCTCAAGAAAACTCCTTTTGCATTTTTATTATTCCGGATCTGGAAATCAAAACGTTCAGGAAGTCTTAAGCTTCAAAGTCAAACAGGAAAAAAATCAATTGAATTTCTTGGGGGAAATCTTTCCCCGACCATTCGTGCCTTTCCCGCGCATGATTTTCTCCATCAATTGGCTTCCCAGCATAAAATAAAGGACAAACAAATCCAAATTATTCTTAAGAATGCGGAAAGCACCGGCTTTTCCCCTGTGCGCACTCTTTTGGATAAAGAAATTTATTCCCCATGCCTGTTGTGGAAGGATATGCATCTATATTTTGAACTTGATCTTTTTCCGGTTTTCGATTGGACGGACGCCGAATTTTTTTTTGATTCGGATTCAGAGTCAAAACGCCGGGCCCCTTTATTCCTCATCGATACACCGGTCTTTATTCTAAATGGAATCAGAGAAATGACAAATATTCCATTGATGGATACGCATATTGCTTCTCAAGAAAAATGCAGCCTGCAGCCTTCTGAACATATTCGGACTTTGCCATGGAATTCTCCTGAAAACTACATCATCCGGCTCATACAAACGGAATCCTCCTTGTCCGAAATATATAAAAACAGTGAATTGGGCCTAAATGAAACCAGCCGGATGCTTTTTGCATTGCGAGCCATGGAAATGATTGGAGAAATTAAAAAAGCAGCACCGTCTCCGGATATAGGCAGTGCGGAAATTCAAAGAATATTTGAACACTTCAACCGGATGTATGCCCAAGTCTTTAAATATCTTGCCAAGGAGATGGGTCCGGTGGCTTTCAAAGTATTGGAAAAATGTATCATGGATGTAAAACCGCATCTTCCTTCCGTTTTTCAGACTATTCGCTTAGAATCCACAGGACGTCTCATTTTCGGCTCAGCGTCTGTGACTCCCGCCAAGCTTCCCAGGGAAATGAACCGGAAGGACTATTTAAGCGGTCTCAATGAAATATTAAATGCTGAAATTCTGTTGATCAAAAAAACACTTGGCAGCGAATCGGAGGCAAGCTTGATCAAAACACTGAACAGCATCCCGGCATGAAATTAGTACGCGGGCAAATAATGGGTCTGTTGATTTTATTGACATTATTAACCTTATATATTTTATTTAAAATTGCAATTTAACAAAAACAATCTCATCATTATTCTCGGGCCTACCGGAGTCGGAAAAAGCGCAGCCGCGATCAAACTGGCCCAAAGCTTTTCGGGAGAAATCATCAATTGTGATTCCATGCAGGTTTATAAGGGTTTTGATATCGGGACCGATAAAATGAGCAAGGATAAAAGACAGGGTATTCATCATCATCTGCTGGATGCAGCGGAGCCTTCTTCCCAATTTACAGCAGCAGATTTTGTCCGCCTCTCTCTTCAATCGATGGAAGGCATTCGCAGCCGGGGAAAATGCCCTATCATAACCGGGGGGACAGGCTTGTATCTCAAAGCGCTCTTGGAAGGTCTGTTTCCTGAACATAAAAAAGACCGGTCTATACGAAACAAATTGAAAAAGGAAGCGGAGCATGAAGGCTGGGATTTTCTTTGGAAAAGGCTGCAGCGGATTGATCCGGAGTATTCCCGAAAGATCACTCCCAATGACAAGGTCAGGATTATTCGGGCTTTGGAAGTGTATCAAGCCACCGGCGTTCCCCTTTCCCGTCAATTTTTTCATACGGAATCATTTGTAAAAAATGATAACACCATCCTGGTTGGATTGATTTTGGACCGGCAGACTTTATACCGGCGTATAGAGGAAAGAGTGGATGCCATGGTGGCGAAAGGCTTGGTAAACGAAGTTAAAGAGCTCATTTCCGGAGGAGTTCCCGAAGATGCTCCCCCATTCCGGGCTCTAGGTTACAAATACATCTTGGCTTATCTAAATCAGGAAATTCCCTTAGAGGAAGCTGTCCGGCTGACCAAAAGAGATACCCGCCGCTATGCCAAACGCCAAATAACGTGGTTTAAAAAAATGAAGGGCATTCACTGGTTCTCACCCTTTGATTTTTCGGCAATCAGCCAATATGTTGCCGGAAGGCTGGAATAAATGGAAAAAGCTTTGCTGGTTCATCTTTCCACAGACAAAGAACCAAAGGAAAAAGCGGAAGATTCTCTGCATGAGCTCAAGAGACTGGTGGAATCCGCTGGAGGAAAAGCCATCGGTGAATTGTATCAAATACGGGAAGCGGTTCACCGCAAATTTTTGGTGGGGACGGGGAAAGTCGATGAAGTCACGCGGCTGAAGGAAGAAACGGATGCAGACTTGGTGGTTTTTGACCATGATCTGACTCCCGGGCAGCAAAGAGCTCTGGAAGACCGGATCGACAGCAAAGTCATCGACCGGACGCAATTGATCCTGGATATTTTCGCACAGAGGGCTCACAGCAATGAGGGTAAGCTGCAAGTTGAATTGGCTCAATTGAATTACCTGCTTCCAAGATTAACAGGGAAGGGACAAGCCCTGTCACGATTAGGGGGCGGGATCGGGACTAGAGGCCCTGGAGAAAAAAAATTAGAAGTTGACCGGAGACGAATACAAAAGCGGATATCCAAAATCAAACAAGACCTGAAAAAAACACAAAAAAGGCGGATCGATCAAAGGCAAAGACGGCACAGAAGTCCGGTTCCGGTTGTCTCATTGGTCGGCTATACAAATGCCGGCAAATCCACCCTTTTCAACCGGCTGACTGGAATGGATAAATTTGTTTCAAAGCAGTTGTTTGCTACTCTGGATCCCGTAATCCGCAGAATGAGTTTTTCCGACGGATCCTATGTTTTTTTCACTGACACCGTCGGTTTTATCAAAGAGCTGCCTTCCGAATTGAAAACGGCGTTCCGAGCTACTTTGGAAGAAATCCGCGAAGCGGATTGCATTTGCCATGTTATTGATATCACATCTCCGCATTACCGGGACCATGTCATGGCCGTTGAGGCTATTTTGGCAGAGCTCGACGTCCTGGATATTCCGATCGTGAAAATTTTCAATAAAACAGACCTCGTCTCCAATTCACAGGAATATTTGGGCATCAATAACAGCTTGGACCAGGATTCCGTTTATATATCCGCTCGAAAGGGAACCGGATTGGAACAATTGAAACAAAAAATCCGGACAGTTGTCTTTAAGTCAAAAAAAATTTATCATTTAGAAGTACCTAGAAAAGAAAAAAATCTAATTCATTCTTTCCCTAAATGGTCAATTGTGCTAAAAAGAGTAGAAACAGAACGGAGTGTCAAAATAAAAATTCTGGCTGATCCTAAATATATGTTGAATTTTATCCCTTATATCAAAAGAGGAGAAACACATTGGTAAGTACAAAAAAAATACTGATTTTAATTGTTATGATCATTTTAATAAGCGGAGGCTGTGCGACCCGGCAAGTTCCTCCTCCGACCATCTACCTGGGAACTCTGCCCCCAGCTGAAATCGCAGACTTATCTTTGGACACAAGAATACTGGTCGAAGACGCCTGGGCTCTTATTCAGGAAGGACGGGGAGAAAAAGCCATTCATCTTATTTCCAAATTAGATAGAGACCATCCGTTTTACCTGGCAGGGATGGGTTATGCCCATTATGTTCTCAAAGATCTGCAAACTGCAGAGGAATTTTTCATTGCAGCCACCCAGCAGGAACCAGATCTCATTCTAGAGCACTTAGGATTAGCCCAGCTGTATTGGGAGACCCAGCGGGAAGACCTGGCATTCGCCCAATACCGGGAAATATTGAAACAGGATCCCGATCATCCTTGGGGCAGACCACGTTATAACGAAATTCAACAGCAAAAAACTCAAGAGGCCCTGAACACGGCCCAAGCCGCTGAAAAGAGCGGGGAAGTCAAGTCCGCCCAAGCCGCATACCTAAAAGTCTTATATTACTCTCCCCGAAACATCCAATCTCATATGGCCTTGGCTGAAATCTACCTTGAAGAAGGAGAAACTGAAAACGCCCTGGTCCATCTTAATTCCGCAATGGCGGAAAGTCCGGATGACCCCCGTATCCTTAAAGCTTATGGAGAGGCCTTATTCAAAACCGAAAAATTCAAGCAGAGTTTAGAAACATATCAAAAAGTTCTTGAGCTGCGTCCGGAAGATTCGCAGGCCAAGCAGAGAATTGAACAATTAAAAAACCGTCTGGGCATTTTTGAACTTCCCAGTCAATATGAAAATATCCCGGCTCAGGATGCCGTTAGCAAAGAGGATGTCGCGGCCATACTCAGCGTAAAATTCAATCCGCATCTGGAAGAAACAGGAAAAAACCCACCCATCATCATCGATATATCCACTTCTTGGGCAACAGAATTCATTCTTCAGACGACAGCATTAGGATTGCTGGATATTTATCCAAATCACACTTTTCAGCCAGACAAAATCGTGACACGTGCGCAAATGGCTGAAATTCTTTTCCGTTTGGTTCGATACCTGCGCCAACGGGGATATAACTTTGTCCAGCAAATGCCTCCCCAGAGTATTGAAATCGCGGATGTGTCGTCAGACAATTTTTATTACCACCCTATAGTGATGATGGTATCTTATGATTTTATGAACCTGGCCGGAGGAAGGCGCTTTCATCCTGACAGACCGGTAACAGGGAGTGAAGCTCTTCAGCTTATGAACATCATTTTGTCACAGATAGATAAGAAAAATTAACATGGCACGGCAAGATTCTTTTTTCACCATTCCCAATATTATCACACTTGTCCGGATATTTTTGATTCCGTTTTTTCTTTATTTTATGCTCCAAAAGCGTCTGCAGGCTGCCTTCATCATTTTTTTCCTGGCTGTATGCACAGATTTCATTGACGGGGCTGCGGCAAGATTTCTGAACCAAAAATCAAAGTGGGGGGCATTGCTGGACCCAGCCGGAGATAAGCTCCTGATGACGGTTTCTTTTATTCTCTTGACCATACCATCCATAAGTTCACCAAACCATCTTCCAATCTGGTTAACGATTGTTGTCATCGGGCGGGATCTTCTCATCGTCTCCGGAACTGCTATGATTTATTCCAAGCTAAGACGGTCCAGTTTTCCTCCCTCCCTCATCGGCAAATCCTGCACCATCATGCAGATGACAACCCTCATTCTTGTGCTCTTTTTTAATTTTCTTTCCCGGGAAGCCGCCTTCCTCCCCTGGGTTTACCGGGTGACCTTGATCCTGACCATTCTCTCCGGAATCCATTACTCCATGATCGGAATGACTTGGATAAGGGACGCGAAAAAATTGCAAATCTCAAATCGCAAATCTCAAATCTGACAACCTTTCTTTAATTCAATGTTATCCTTAGGAACGCAGTGACGTGAGGATGTTATTCTGGTTCGTTTATGAAAAAGTAAAGAGTTAAGAGTAAGGAATAAAATCAGTTAAAAGTGAAGGGGAAAAGGTATCGCATTTTTTTTATGAATAGTTCATTTCAGACGGATTTGTCAATGAAGCCTTTTTTCCGCAATGTCATCCACAAAATCTGCATATCTAAAAGCAAGGACCAATTTTGAATATAATAAAAATCATATTCCAAGCGTTTATCAAAATCGCAGTCCTGCCGCAATCCATGAACCTGGGCCCATCCCGTTAACCCTGATTTTACTTTATGGCGCAGCATATATTTGGGCAGTTTTTCCCGGAATTGTTTGACAAACACTTCTCTTTCCGGACGGGGGCCTACTAAACTCATCTCCCCTTTAAGAACATTCCAAAACTGTGGAATTTCATCAATGCTGAACCGCCTCAAAATCCGGCCGATTTTGGTAATGCGTGGATCATTCGGCCGGCACATTACAGGCCCGGTTTTTTCTTCGGCATCGCAAACCATGGTCCGGAATTTGTGCATGGTGAACTTTTTCCCGTCCAGCCCGACTCTTTCCTGATGGTAAAACACCGGACCCCGGGAAGTGAGTTTAATAAGGAAACCTGTTAAAATTAAGAAAGGCGAAAATAAAATAAAAAACAAGGAGGAAATGGAAATGTCCATTGTGCGCTTGACCAGCAGCATGGGCCCCCGCATCGGGGGTTCATCCACACTGATAACAGGAAAGCCATCCAAGTCCTCGACTCTGGCTCTAAGCGTTAAAAGCTGAAATAAATCCGGAATCAAACGGACATTGACTGCATGCTTGTTCACCACTCTTAAAGTTTTCAAAATCCGCGAATAATTATTTAAATCCAGGGCGACATAGACATCAGAGATCTCATGCTCTTCAATCGCATAATCCAGGGCGTCCAAGGGACCCAAAACCTCAATCCCCCCATTGATTTTCACTTGTTCCCCGGGCTTACACTCATCATCTAAAAATCCTTTAACCTTAAATCCCAAGTCTTTGTAATTGAATAGTTTTTGTGCCACTGTCTGCCCCATCTTGCCGGCACCGACAATAAGCACATTCTGCAGATCCATTCCCCGGGCATACCGGCGCTTTCTTAAATGGTATATCTGGCTCCGCAGAAACAACAGGACAAACAGGAAGCCCACAAAATATACACCGAGGAAACCATGTGAAATCTTAAATGTCATTTGAAATAAGGGCGCTGCTCCCTGGGAATAAGCGTAAAGATAATTCAGTACTCCCAGCACAATCAAAATCGTCAAACCCGCGTTGGCGGCGATATGAAGAAAATCGTCAAACCCGGTCCGCTTCAATCTGGTTTTATAGAAGCCCTGAATGAAAAAAATAACCAAATGCGTGACCAAAAACAAAGGAAAAATCCAGATATAGGGTTTTAAGGGCGGAATGCCTTTTTCAGGGCTCACAGGAATAACATAGCCATAGAACCGGAATACATAGGCATAAAAATAAGCCAGAATAATTCCGATAATATCTCCGGCCAGATACCATCCCATCAGACGCTGCAGCTGTCGTCTAATCATTTCGGTTAATAAATCCTGTCCATTTGTTTTGCAAGAAAACTTTCATTTTGTTTTTAAAAGACTCCCGGGAAAAATTAAGCGCGTTCTCTCGCAGAAGGTCTTTATTAAAAGTCAACCGGTCAAACTTGTCAAGCGCAGCCGTCAATCCGGATACAGTCGCCTTTTCAAACAGAAGACCGGTTTTACCGGATTGCACAGTCTCGCATGCTCCGCCGCGGCCTAAGGCTATGACAGGAGTGCCGCTTGCTTGAGATTCGAGAACATTAATCCCGAAATCTTCTTCTCCCGGCATGATCAGGGCCCGGGCTTCCTGATAGATCCTCTGTAATTCCACCGACTTGACTTCTCCCAAAAATTGGATATTCTTTTTTGCGGATTTCTTCAAATTCCTGTATTCCGGGCCGGTTCCGACAATTTTAAGCGGCCGGCCCATGCGGTTGAATGCATCAACAGCCAAATCAATGCGTTTGTAAGGAACCAAAGCGGACACAACCAGAAAATAATCGGACTGGTATTCACCCAGCTTAAAAAAACTGGTATCCACGGGGGGATGTATGATTTCAGATTCTCTCCGGTAGTATCGCTGAATACGCTGCGCTACAGCCTGTGAATTAGCGATAAACCAATCCACCCGCCTGGAAGATGATTCATCCCAAACCCTAAGCCAATGCATCATAGGAGGGATCACCATCCGGGTCAATATATTCAACCGATCCGAGGAAAAATAAGAATGATACTGGTTCCACGCATAACGCATGGGAGAATGCACATAACTGACATGCAGGGCGCCGGGAGCGGGAATAATCCCCTTGGCTGCACAATGAGAACTGGATATCACAAAATCAAATTCCTGCAGGTTCAACAGTTCGGCGGCAACCGGATAAATGGGCAAATACCAGCGATAGTGCCGGCGGGCAAAAGGCATGTTTTGCAGAAAACTTCTCCGTATTTCCCGTCTTTCTATCCCATTTTTTTGACTCCCCTTAAAATGAAAGAGAGTGAATATCGGTGCATGCGGAAAAATTTCAGCCAGAACTTCCAGTACTTTTTCCCCCCCGCGTTGACCCGTTAACCAATCATGAACAAGGGCGATTTTTGCATTTATCATGAAAAGATTATAAAAAGGGTGATTTTGATTGTCAATGAACAACCAGGCAATGCGTGAGAACTGACATCACGCTTATCCGCTAGCCGTCAAAAAAACCTTTCGCCAATCTGATATATAAATCACGGGTTTCCTCCGCCATTCTCGATAAGGAAAACCGGCGGACCACATCCTGATACAGCCGTTCACCTAATTTTTCAGCCCATTCTTTATCATCCAGCATCTTATGAATTTCCGCTGCTAAAGCTTCCGGATTCCCGGGAGGCACCAGACTGCCGTTCCGCCCTGTCTCAATCACCTCCCGGATTCCTTCAACAGCAGCAGCTGCCACCGGCTTTTTCACCGCCCCGGCCTCCAAAAGAGCATAGGGCAGGCCCTCCCACCGTGAAGGCAGGACAAACACTTCCATTTCAGCCAGAAGTGCCGGAATATCCCGTCTTTCCCCCAGGAATAAAACATTTTCTTTGATTTTTAGTCTCCGGCTCAATTTTTCTAAACGGGAACGCTCCGGGCCGTCTCCGGCTATAATTACAGTCAGCCCGGGAAAGGAATGCCGAAGGATACCGGCTGCAAATAAAAGTATGGATATATTTTTTTGGTAATGAAGCCTGGCCACGGTACCTATGACCGGCCCTGTTCTCCCGGCCAGCTTCACCGGCGGTTCTGCCTTAGCCGCCGCCGCCACCTTTTCCGCAGCGATGCCGTTTTTAATCACATTCGCTTTGGACGGCGCACACAGCTTGAATTTCATGGCTGCTTTCAGGTCATCCTCGGAAACAAAAATAACCGCATCGGTCAATCCCGACAGCCATCTTTCCAGTTGAATATAAAGGATTTTAAGAAAGGGATTCCGGTAGTGAAGATAATGGATGCCGTGCTGAGTATGTACTATATGAAAAGATCGTTTTTTTCCGGCAGCAACCCGCGTATAAAAACCGGCTACACCTCCATGGGTATGAACAATATCAAAGGCATTGCTTTGAATGATATTTCTCATTTGAATTATGGTTTTCAGCCGGAATTTATGAGACATGTCCACCGGGTAATGCGGTATCCTTCGGCGGCGGATCTCCTCCGCCAGAGGACCAGTTGGAGCGCAGCAGACGGATATTCCGAAATCAGTCCGGGGAAGAGAATCAGCTAAAGACAAAAGATTTATCTGTCCGCCTCCAAGAAATGTCTTGTCAATCACTTCCAATATTCTGATCCGGCTCATATCTTCTCCTTGAGCAATCTCCGGTACCAGGAACGAAATTGATCTCTTCCCCGCCACCGGTCCCCCAAAGTCAAAACAAAATATTCCAACCATAAATAACATTTCAGCAAAACCCGGGATAACAGGCGGTTGTGCTTACGGTAAAAATGCACTTGACTGCTGCGATAATGGAGACGGCTTCCCATTCCCATGGCCTCGGTGCTGGCACCCCCTTGATGAAAAACCCGGGCTGAAGGGACGTAACGCAGCTTCCAGCCCTGCTCCCAAAGACGGAAGCATAAATCAATATCTTCAAAGTAGAGAAAAAATTTCTCATCAAATCCGGATGACTGCTCCCAGGCGGCCCTGCGGACCAACAAGCAAGCGCCGCTCAGCCATTTGACATTCTTTTCTTTGTATTCCCATTTCATCCTGAGAGCGGTTAAATAATTTCCCGCCGCTTTTTTCCATATTTCTGAAAAAAAATTCATCCTTCCCCCGAAGGAGACTTGTATCCGGCCTTCCTCCTGAATTAAAGCCGGCCCTGCACCGCCTATATTTCCATCCGACTGAAGAACCTGCATCAGCCGGTCAAGGGCTCCGGGATACACTTCGGTATCGGTATTGAGAAACAGAATGTATTTTCCACGGGCCGCAGCCGCTCCCCGGTTATTGGCCGCTCCGAAACCCAGATTTTTGGGGTTGACCAGCAATTGTACCTCAGGAAATGAAATGAGGATAAATTCCCGGCTGCCGTCCAGAGAGTTGTTATCTACAATAATTATTTCCATCTCCTCTTTCGGTTTCACGGCGGCAAGAGAGGGAAGACAGCGGCGGAGCTGGGCGCGGCCGTTGTAATTGACCAAAATTACGGAAATCAAAGGATCAGCGGCATCCGTCATGTCAACTCCTCAATAACAGCTCTATTTGGCGGGCCCATTCACCGGCAGCTCTTCTCCACGTGAAATCATTTTTGCGTCTCTGGAAATTTCTCATTTTCAAATCACGCATTTTGTTATCCGTCAAAGCTGACAATAAAGCCGAGACAACCGGCTCAACCTCTGCTTCATCCACCATCACTCCAATTTCGGGATAAATTTCCGCTAAAGCTGTCCTGTTTAACAAAACCGGCAATGTCCCGCAAGCAAGAGCTTCAAGGGGAGGCAATCCGAATCCTTCATATTCGGATAAATAGGCAAAAGCATCCAAGGCGGAATAAAAGACCGGCAGCCGCTCATCTGCCAGCTCCTGGTCCCAGCGGATCCACGGCCGGTCCAGAAGGGACGCCATATCTTGAGGCGGACACGTCAGGTCTTTCCCGACGATATGCAAAACCGCTGGAACGTGTTCCCGGATTTTACTCACGGCTCTTACCAGCAGCGGGATATGGCGGCGATTAAAGATGGAACCCAAAAACCCTATTATTTTCTCATTCCTGAAGCCTTTCTCTGCCTTCCATTTCTTCACCGCCTCTGCGGCAGCCGGATGAAACCTTCCGTCAACCCCGTGATAGGCCACATGCACTTTGTCCGGATGGACAGGAAAATTATTAAGAATCTCCTTTCGGGAGAAATGAGAGACCGTCATCACCAAAGACGCTTTTTTCAAACTTCGTCCCACCAAATATTTTTTCTTCATCGCTTCTTTACGCGAAAACCAGTCTGGATGCGTAACGAATGAAATGTCATGCTCGAGCAGGACTGCCGTTCCGCGAAACCAAAGCGGCAGGGTATAATTAGGGCCGATGAAAAGATCCCACTTGTTTTTTCGCAACTCATGCATCATTATGCGGTTCTGCCAACTGAAATACCCACCTCTATAAGGAATAACCCGGGAGTGAATATTCAGCCTGGATGTATAATCACTGACCTCCCGTCGCGTCACCACCATGAATTCATGAGAAGTCAAAGAGCTCAATTCCAGAGTGAGATTATGGATCACTCTTCCTACTCCCGTTGCAGCAGGCCCGATTTCATATCCGTCAATAATGATCATTCGGCTTGTCCTGCTGTTTCCAAGTAAAGCGCTTTAGTCAGCCTGGCCGCCTGTCTCCATGAAAACTCCCGAATGCGGACATTGCCGGCCTCTATAAGTTCTTCCCGTACGCTTTCATCCTGCAAACCCCGCCGAATAACCCGGGCCATTTCTTCAGAAGAACGGGGATTAAAGTATAAAGCGGCTTTTCCTGCGATTTCGGGAATAGCCGGAGCACGGGAAGCCGCAACAGGGACTTGCGATGCCATGGCTTCCAAAAGCGGAAGACCGAACCCTTCACATAAAGAAGGGAAAACAAATAAGCCGGCTCCCCGGTATAAGGCCGGCACTTCTTCCCGTGGAATATAGGGGAGTAATTTCACCCGGTTAACCATCCGGCTGCGACGAATTTTTTGCTTAATGACCGGAGTATCACCTCCCGGCTTGCCGGCAATAACCATTTCAAGACCGGGGATTTCCCTGCGGACAGCGTCAAAGGCTTCCAAAAGCCGGGGAATATTTTTTCTCGGTTCTCCGGTCCCGATGAAGAAAATATATCCCGGTGTAAGATTGTATTTTCCCCATACAGCCTGATCTGCCCCGGGGTTTCCATGCTGAAAAAATTCAGCATCCACCCCATGATGTATAATGTAAATTTTGTCCCCGGACAGAGAAAATTTTTCTATCAGCAATTTTTTCACATAAGCTGACACCGTCACGACAGCATCAGCCCGCTGCAGGGTCTGTGCAAAGTTAGGAAGGAACCGTTCCCTGGCCTCCTTATCTGCGAGTTCAGGATGTTCCACGAAAAAAAGATCGTGTACAGTAATTATCTTTTTTCCCTTAGTGGGACACAGCACCGGTGAAGGCGAATGCGTTATATTTAAACCTGTCCGGAAAAACCAATCCATCCGCGGCCGTTCCCAGCGGGTCCATATTGAATTCAGCCATTTCTGTGGAAACCTAAGGTCCTTAAATGTCAGATGCCTGAACCGCGGTAAATTTTTCCGGTCAAATCTGTCTTTCAACGAGCATGAAAACAAGTAATATTCATTGCAATCGTCTATTTCCGCAAGAAATGAAAGCAGGTTTCTCCAATATGTTCCAACACCTGTCGCCTCTTTTAAAAGGGGACGAATATCCAGCCCAATTTTCATTTTGGGCTAAATGTAGTCACTATCCCGGGAAAAGTCAAGCCGGTCATCCTATTGTTCCTGACAGGTTCTTGCTTTTGCGGTCATGCTGATGTTATGATGTTGACAACAAATAAAATCATGAGAGATCTCGAAAAAGTCTTTCGGCGCATCGATACCTATCGCAATGATATGATCGATATGCAGATTGAGCTTTGTTCTTATCCCGCCATTTCACCTGAATACGGCGGCGAGGGAGAAGCCAAAAAAGCTGAAGTGGTAAAAAGATTTCTGGAAAGGAATGGATATAAGGACATCGATGTCATTGAGGTCAGTGATTTGGATGCTCCCAGCGGATACCGGCCCAACATCATCGCCCGTTACCCGGGTTTGGACTCATCTAAAACCATATGGATTATGACTCATTTGGACGTTGTGCCTCCGGGTGAATTAGCGCTTTGGAAAGGAAATCCTTTTAAAGCCTATGTTGAAGGCGGCAGAATCTACGGCCGCGGGGTTGAAGATAATCAGCAAGATATGGTGGCATCCTTGTTTGCTGTCAAGGCATTTCACGACCTGGGAATTTCTCCTAAACATGCTATTGGGATCGTACTGGTTGCTGACGAAGAAACCGGAAATGAAAAAGGCATTGACCATATATTAGAAAATTCCAATCCTTTTCAATCCCAGGATTTGATCATTGTTCCCGATGCCGGTAATAAAGACGGTACGATGATCGAAATCGCAGAAAAAAGCATTTATTGGATCAAATTTAAAACGCTGGGAATGCAAACCCATGGTTCAACCCCGGAGAGAGGAAAGAACAGCTTTAAAGCCGCTTCTTATTTGATCACCCGGCTGGATAAGCTGTATGCTGAATTCAACCAAACCAATCCCATCTTTTCCCCGTCGATCTCAACCTTTGAACCCACCCGCAAAGAACCAAATGTCCCCAATATAAATACTATCCCGGGCGAAGATATTTTTTATATGGACTGCAGGGTCCTTCCAGATATTTCCCTGGATAAAGTCGGAAAAGAAATCCGGTCAATCGCTGCTTCCGTAGAGTCGGAATTCGATGTAAAAATTGAGTTGATTGAGCTGGAAAAAAGTCCGGCCCCACCCCAAACTTCCCCTAATGCTCCGGTTGTTCTGGCTCTCAAACAAGCGGTAAAGGCCGTCTATGGGAAAAAAGCCGTTCCAACCGGTATCGGCGGCGGAACTGTAGCCGCACGCTTCAGGCATGCACATTATGCGGCGGCCTGCTGGTCAAAAGTCCACGAAACCGCACACCTGCCTAATGAGTACTGCGTTATTGAAAATATGATTGGTGACTCCAAAGTGTATGCTCATATTTTTCTTCAGGACTAAGGGATCTTTCCTGCAAAAAACCGGGTGTTTATCTTAATGCCGGGTTTCAGATTCAATCCACTCCAAATATGAGGCTGAGCCGCGCACAACCGGAATTGCCAGTATTTCGGGAACATCATAGGGATGGAGGTTTTGAATCATTTTTTCAAGTTCAGGATACAAGTCTTTGCGGGTTTTGATGATAAGCAGCCGTTCTTTATCCGATTCAATATTTTGATCCCACCAGTAAAGTGACTGTATCTCTGAGGCGGAACTGACACAGGCCGCCAACCGTGATTGCAGCAGGGATTTTCCTATCTTGTCTGCTGCTTCTTTATCCGGCACAGTGCAGAATATGATCAGGCATTCCGTCATTTTCACCTCCCTTTACACTAATCCTTTCTCAGAAAACAGCACAGCCGCTAAGGCTCCGTTTTCTTGCTTGATAACAAATTCGGGACACGTTGATAAAGCCGGAGTTTCCGTTCGGTTTTTCGGGCGGATAATATCGTACTGATATGAATGTCAGCCACTTCTTCAATATCAAAGGCATATCCTCCAGCAAAAACAATCACCATGGGAATATTCCGGCTCCGGGCATTTTCAATAACCAGCTGGTCCCGCTTCTTTAAGCCGGCCTTAGTCAGCTCCAATCCTCCCAACTGGTCCTTTATATAGGGGTCGGCTCCAGCCAGATAATAAATCAGGTCAGGCTGAAATTCATCATAAATCCTGGGGATATGCTTTTCCAGCTGTTCCATATATTCCTTGTCTCCATCGCCGGACCATAATCCCACATCCAATGTGCTGGCCGGCTTATCCGCAGGGTAAATATCCATTTGATGGATGGAAAAAGTAAAGGCATACTCCTTATCCGATAAAATCGCCGCCGTTCCATTTCCCTGATGGACATCGCAATCCACCACCATCGCTCTTTTCACATGATTATCCGTTTTCATTTTCACCAGAGCTGCCGCCACATCATTCAGAACACAAAATCCTTCTCCATGATCAGAATATGCATGATGAAACCCGCCGCCAATATGAATACAAAGACTCTTTTCTTCCAGGGCATTTTGGGATGCCTGAATGGTCCCGCCTACAGTCAGGAGCGCGAAAGACAATCCTTCCCTGGAAAAAGGTAATTCCAACGTCCTTAGTTCGGCTTGAGAAAGCTTGCCGGACTGCAGTTTATTTATATATTTCTGCGTATGCGCCAACCTGAGACTTCTATATGATGCAGGCTGAGGCTTCAGGAAGTGATCCCGCGTGGCTCCCATTTGCAGCAGCTTTTCATAAATCAACCGGTATTTCTTAATAGGAAAAACATGTTTTCCCAAATCCAGCATCCAGTAGTCATCACTATATACAAATTTAAAGGGAAAACGGCGGCTGTTTATCATGTCTTTGACTTTACTGCTCAAATTCCAATCACCCATTTATTTTCAGTCCTGTGCGCATGAAAACAATTCCTAATACCGATGGATAAGAGCCCGGCTCTCACCTCGCCTTTGTTTCCAGCAAAGACATCCGCTCCGATTCCGGCATTGCTTCTCAGGATAATCTTTTGGGCTCATTTTCGAACCAGCGGGTCAGGTTTATACATATCAGAAAAAACGGGGGCATACAATCCCCCAAAAAAAAAGCCCCCCCGTAAAACAGGGGGGCTGTCAAATTCAATCCAGTTGCTAAGATTTATTCTTTGCCAGTGTCGCTTGAGCGGCTGCAAGCCTGGCAATAGGAACCTGGTAGGCGGAACAGCTCACATAGTTCAGCTCTATATCATCACAGAAAACAATTGACCTGGGATCTCCGCCGTGCACTCCGCATATGCCCACTTTCAATTCCGGTTTCGTCTCTCGGCCTTTGGTCACCGCCCACTTCATCAGTTCACCGACCCCTTCTATATCCACAGTCATAAAGGGATTATCTTTCCAGATTCCATTATTCATATAATGGTTGATAAAAGCGGCTCCGTCATCCCTGGAAATTCCAAAGGTTGTTTGAGTAAGGTCATTGGTCCCGAATGAGAAAAAATCCGCTTCCTTTGCTACTTCATCAGCAGTAATGGCAGCCCGCGGAATTTCAATCATGGTTCCTACGGTATAATCCAGGTTGACTCCGTGACTTTCAATCAATTTTTCCGCTGCTTCCACGATGATTTTTTTCTGATCAGCCAATTCATTAACTGTTCCGATTAAGGGCACCATTATTTCAGGAAAAACCGTCCCGCCTTCTTCGACGAGCTGGCAGGCTGCTTCGAAAATGGCGGTTGCCTGCATTTCAATAATCTCGGGAAATGTCACTCCCAGCCGGCATCCCCGGTGTCCGAGCATAGGATTGAATTCGGACAGAGACAAAACCCGCTCTAAGAGTTTTTCCAACTCTTTTGTTTTCGGAGAATCCTTTTCGCCCGAAGCTTTCAATTCAGCCAACTGCACCATCAGATCTTCCTTTTTGGGCAAAAACTCATGCAGGGGGGGATCCAGGGTTCTGATTGTGACCGGATGTCCCTTCATGGCTTTGAACAGATCATAGAAATCTTTTCTTTGAAACGGCAGCAGCTTATTCAAATGGCGACGGCGTTCTTCTTCTGTTTCAGACAGGATCATTTCCTTGATAATGGGTAAACGGTCACGTTCAAAAAACATGTGTTCGGTACGTGCTAATCCGATCCCTTCGGCACCAAAGGCAAAAGCCATATTTGCGTCTTCCGGAGTATCTGCATTGGCACGCACATTCAGGCGCCTTACATCATCCGCCCAGGAAAGCAGTTTGGAAAAAACCTGATAGATTTGAGAATCTTCCGCCTTCAACTCTCCCCGGATAACTTGGATGACCTCAGAAGGTTGAGTGATCAATTCCCCCTGCAGCACTTCGCCGGTGGCTCCATCGATAGAAATGGAATCTCCTTCCCGGACCATTTTGTCTTCGACTTTAAAGAACTTGCCTTCTTCATTTATTCCAATGTCACTGCAGCCGACCACCGCCGGTTTGCCCATTTGCCGGCCGACAATAGCCGCATGCGATGTCATGCCGCCGGTCGCAGTCAATATCCCCTGAGAGGCGCTCATGCCGTGGATATCATCCGGAGAGGTTTCATCCCGGACTAAAATGACTTTTTTTCCTTTATCCTTCCATTCAACAGCATCATCAGCAGAAAAAACCACCAAACCGGAAGCAGCGCCGGGTGAAGCGGACAAACCTTTGGCTAAAACATCATGTTTTTCTTTTTCTTCCAAATCAAAAACCGGATGCAGCAATTGATCCAGGGCTCCCGGTTCAACCTGCTGGAGAGCTTCTTCCTTGCCGGCAATGCCTTCTTCCACCATATCCACAGCAATCCGCACAGCCGCCAATCCGGTCCTCTTCCCGTTACGGGTCTGAAGCATGTACAATTTCTTTTCCTGAATGGTGAATTCAAAATCCTGCACATCATGGTAATGCTTTTCCAAACTCGTAGCGATATCATTTAACTGTTGAAAAACATCCGGCATCTGGTCCTTTAACTCCTGAATGGGGGAAGGAGTCCGAATTCCGGCAACCACGTCTTCTCCCTGAGCATTGATTAAATATTCCCCATACAGTTCTTTTTCCCCGGTAGCGGGATTCCGCGTGAATCCAACCCCGGTTCCGGAAGTTTCTCCAAAATTTCCAAAAACCATCAATTGGACATTCACCGCCGTCCCCAAATCATCCGGGATATGGTTCAATCTGCGGTAATGGATGGCGCGGGGGTTGTCCCAGGAACTGAAAACAGCGGAAATCGCTTTGAACAATTGATCCGTGACATCCTGGGGAAACGGCTCTCCGGTTTCACTTTTAACCATGTCTTTATACTCAGAGACAATGCTTTCCAGAACATCTTCCGGGATCTGAAAATCATGGGTGATATTATGCTCCTGCTTCTTGGCTTTAAGGATAACATCAAATTTTTTATGAGGAATCTGCAGAACCACATCCCCGAACATCTGGATCAAACGGCGGTAGCAATCCAATGCAAAACGCCGGTCACCGCTTTTTTCGGCTAAGCCTTCCAGGGTTTTATCCGTTAAGCCTAGATTCAAGATCGTATCCATCATTCCCGGCATAGAGAATTTGGCTCCTGAACGAACGGAGACCAACAGAGGATTGGATTCATCCCCGAATTTTTGACCGGCCGTTTCTTCCAGCCTTTTCAAATTGCTCATGATATCTTCACGAACATTATCCGGCAAGGTTTTCCCGGATTCTAAAAAAAGGTTGCATACCTCAGTGGATACAGTAAAACCAGGAGGAACCGGGATTCCTATTCCCCCCATTTCGGCAAGATTCGCCCCTTTGCCGCCCAAGAGGTCTTTCATTCCCTTATGACCTTCAGCTTCATCCTGCTCAAAAAAATAAACATATTTTTGACCCATTTTTTTTCTCCTCGCTATTAGAAAATCATCCGGCGCTGCCGGGTACACATGTCTAAGGCTCGCACAGATTCTTTTCTTTGCAAAATTTTCCGTTTGGGAATTAGCATACCCATGCTTTTATGATATCAAAAGCACAGGCGTTATGACTAACCCGGACAAATATAGACCTTTTCCGGGCAGAATAGTAAAAATATAACCTTTATCAGAAAAAAATTCAAGTCCATACAAAGGCGCCGGTGTTAACCTGTATTCAGCTTAGGTTCAAGCCCGGCGTTGGAGGCGGGAGGTAAAACGTTTTTGATATTCTTTCAACCCCTCTTTTAAAACCCTGATTGCTTTCTTTAAATCGTCTTCCTTCAAGACATAAGCCATCCTGACCTCATTGTTCCCTTTTCCCGGAGAGGAATAAAATCCTTGTGCCGGAGCCACCATCACTGTCTCATTTTCATAACGGAAATCAGTCAGCATCCATCGGACAAAATGCTCGCTGTCCTCGATTGGGAGTTGGGCGATAATATAAAAGGCACCACTCGGCTTATGCATTACCACCCCGGGGATATTCTGCATTCCTTCAAACAGGATGTCCCGCCGCTTTTGATATTCGCGTTTGACCGGATTAAAATAGTCCCTTCCCATCCGGTAAGCCGCAACGGCTGCTTTTTGCTCAAGGGTAGGCGGACATAACCGGGCCTGCGCAAACTTCACCACGGCTTGGAAAACCTCCGGATTCCGGGTAATCAGCGCCCCGATACGGGCTCCGCAGCTGCTGAACCGCTTGGAAATACTGTCTACTACAATTGCCCGGTCTTTTATATCTTCATATTCCAGTATACTGACATGCCTTTCTCCGTCATAAATGAATTCCTTATATACTTCATCCGCAATGAGAAAAAGGCTGTGCTTTTTTACTAAATAGATAACCCGCTCAATTTCTTCCGCAGTATAGACTGTCCCGGTTGGATTATTGGGGGAACAAAGCAAAACCGCCCGTGTCTTTGCATTGATCCGGGCCTCGATTTCTTCTGCCGGGGGAAGGCGGAATCCATTTTTAACATTCAAAGTCAGAGGAACAATACTCACATCGGCAAAGCTGGCAAATCCATTGTAATTTGTATAAAAAGGCTCAGGAATAAGAATATTCTCCTGAATGTCAGCGACAACATTAAAGGCGAAATGGATCGCCTCGGATCCTCCGATAGTGATGATGACATTATCCATGTTCAGCGGAATATCGTAGCTTATAAAATAATCCGCGATTGCCTGACGCAACTCCGGGATACCCTGTGCCGGACCATAGCTGAGGACTTTTTCATCAAACGACCGAAAAGCATCCCATACCGGCTGAGGCGTTTCCACATCGGGCTGGCCGATGTTGATAAAGTAAACTTTAACTCCCTCCGCAATGGCCTTATCGGCATAAGGTTTAAGCTTGCGAATGGGGGATTCCTGGATTTCCTTGGCCCTTCTGGAAATATTCATTTATGATTCCCTCCCGATCATTCTCTTATGAAGATTTTGATTATTTCAGAATCCTCCCCCCATGTCAAACCGCAAAATGACGACCTTACATTAATTCAATGTCATCCTGAGGGCGGCAAAGCCGCCCGTAAGGGTTATGCACTGCATCGCCCGAAGAAGCGAAACCGATTTCTTCGGCGAATCACTCTAAGATCCCCACGGCCGCTGCCGCTGCCTGAGGACGACATGTTAATTCATTTTCAGCGTACCGGTTGTGCTATGCTCATGTTTGATTCATAAAAACCGATCCGCCAGGATCATTCAGAGTGGAGCGAAGGAATTGCCGCTGCATCATGTTTACTTCCCTGATTCGTCCTGCTGATACGAAGCAGAATGAAATCCTTCGTCGCTTTGCTTCCCTCTCTCTTCACTCTTTACTCTTCAATTCTACTGACCTGAATAATCCAGGCTAGATAGATGATTAATTTTTATTGCACTGCTCTTGGGTTTCTGATATTTTTTATCTCGGCGGCTATGAAAACAGCATGATTGTAGACCCTAACGCAAAAATAGTGGAAAAATCGGAATGGCATGATTTTATCCGTTTTCGAATAAAATCCCCTGACATCGCGGCCAGAGCGGCCCCTGGTCAATTTCTGATGGTTCGGGTTTCAGACCAGCCTCACCCCTTGCTGCGCCGGCCGCTATGCGTCCACGACAAAGAAAACGAACGCATTGCTGTATTCTTCCAGGTCACCGGAACGGGGACCAGGCTGCTCAGTCAAAAACAAAAAGGCGATCGTCTGGATATATTGGGCCCGTTGGGAAACGGGTTCTCGATTCCCCATGATTCATCCGGCAAATCTATGTTGGTTGGGGGAGGGAGGGGGATCGCTCCGCTGGTTTTTCTCGCCCGCAATTTGCAATCCCGCGGACTTCCTTATCACATATATTACGGAGCACGGACGATGGCTGAACTTCCCCTTAAAGATGAATTAAAAAACACATCTTTATTCTGCACGACAGAAGACAGCAGCTTTGGATTTCCCGGCCTTGTTACATCCCTGCTGGAATATCATCTGGATAAAGAACAGGAAAAGCCGCAGGAAATATATGCATGCGGCCCCGAGGCTATGCTGGAAGCCGTAGCCCGCATATCATTCCGTTTTCAGGTCCCGGCACAGCTTTCTCTTGAATCTCTGATGGGATGCGGGTTCGGGGCCTGCTGGGGCTGTGTCAAGCGCATGAAAAAAAACGGACAAGAAGGGTGGCATAAAATCTGTCAGAATGGACCGGTGGTGCATGCAGATGACTTGATTTGGAGCCGAAAGTGAACACCGGATTAACCGTCGATTTAGGATTTCTGAAGTTCAAAAATCCTGTCATCGGCGCCAGCGGAACCTTTGGTTACGGCCTTGAGTTTTCTCCCTACGTCGATCTCAATCAATTGGGCGGGTTTGTGGTCAAGGGATTGTATATGTCGCCGCGGGAAGGCAATCCCCCGCCGAGACTTGTGGAAACCGCAGGAGGGTTGATCAATTCCATTGGTTTGCAGGGCATCGGAGTAAAAAAATTCTGCCGGGACATTCTGCCGAAATTGAAATCCTATGACACCGCTGTGATCATCAATATTTGCGGAGAGCATGAAGATGAATATGCAGAGATTGCCGATTATCTCAATAAGTATGACGGCATAGCCGCTTATGAACTCAATATTTCCTGTCCTAATGTCCGCAAAGGCGGAAGTTGTCCAGCCTTAAGTCCGGATTCCACTTTCAAAATTGTCAAAAACGTCAAAAATATTTCCAGCCGTCCGGTTATCACTAAGCTTTCTCCCAATGTCACCCGGATTGAAGAAATCGCCGTAAGCGCCGCCGAAGCAGGTTCGGATGCCCTATCCTTGATCAACACACTGCTGGCGATGGCGGTTGATCCTGAATCAGGGCGTCCCCGGCTGGCAAATATTATGGGCGGATTAAGCGGTCCGGCTATAAAACCCATAGCCCTCAGAATGGTCTATCAGGCTGCCCGAAGCGTTCAAATTCCGGTTATCGGAATCGGCGGAATTTCAAATGCCGCCGATGTCCTGGAATTCATGATAACCGGAGCCTCGGCCGTTCAGGTGGGAACCGCCAATTTTGTGGATCCCCGTACCACCATCAACATCATTCAGGACCTCCAGCATTACTGCCGTAAGAAAAGAGTCCCGCTGCAATCCCTTATCGGCAGCCTGGATCTGACTGGAAAATAAAGGAGGATTCCCATGACAACAACTCAAGCTGAAAAAATCATTCTGGCGCTGGATCTGGATACAAGAAAAGAAGCTCTAGGCCTGGCCCGGCGACTCCCCTCCGCACGCTGCTTTAAAATCGGGCTTCGCCTCTATACAGCGGAGGGTCCCCGCCTGCTGCAGGATATCGCCCGAATGGGCAAACGCATTTTTCTGGATTTGAAACTCCACGATATCCCCAATACCGTCGCCGGTGCGGTAAAAGCCGCCATTGGTATGCACGTGGATATGATGACGCTGCATGCGTCAGGAGGGCTGGACATGATGAGACGGGCAGCCGAAGAAGCTTCCAATGAAGCCGCGAAAAAGCAAGTCGCGCGTCCTCAATTGCTGGCTGTTACCGTTTTAACAAGCTTACAAGATGCTGATTTGAAAAAAATGAATATACAATCGTCGTCCCTGGAAATGGTTTTAACCCTAGCCTCCCTTGCGGAAGAAGCAGGAATGGATGGGATTGTTTGTTCTCCACGGGAAATTTCCGCCGTCAGGAAACAGGTCAAGCCGGGATTCAAAGTGGTCACCCCCGGTATACGTCCGGTTTGGGCGGCCGCTCAAGACCAGAAACGGATCATGACTCCGGCTGAAGCCGTACGCTTGGGTTCAGACTATTTAGTCATCGGCCGGCCGGTTATCAGCGCTTCTTCTCCAGAGAAGGCTTTGGAACGGATTATTAGAGAGTTACCATGACTTTCCTGGATGATGAACGGACCGAGATTACCGCAGATGCGAGGCGCAGGGCATGAAGCTGTGGACTCCATCGCAAACGCCCTGCAACGAAGTTTTATTCGGAGGCCTACGCCAGCATAATAATGGCATCCCCAGCCCGGATCAGCATCCGTGTCCAAGCCGCCCGTTCCTGATTGAATTCAAGGATTAATGCGGCTTAAAATCCGGTCCTATGGTGACTTAGAATGCCCGGAAGCCGACTCCAACGGTAAAAACCGCCCCGAGTATAACTCCCATGATAACCATCAAAACAATGGAAACAATAATCGTCACCACCAGGAAAGGAAGCACTTTGTCTTTTGGAGTGCCCAGCATGGGAAGATTAAAACCTAAATACAGCAAATAAAGTCCATATAAAGAGGCTAATACAGTCAGAATCGATAAGGGCGGAATGATATATAGAATGCCGGCTATCCATGCGGGAGTAAAGCTGTAAACCGCCAGTTTCATGGCATCAGCGGCGTTCTGTTCAGAATTGAAAGTTGCGGCCAATGCATTGATGATGATTCCCAATACAAATACAACCACCAATATGAAAATATAATAAATAATAGAGTACAGTAAGGCTGATCCTATTCCGGAGCGAACCCACCCGACAAAGGGAATATTATATCCGACAATAGCACGGCCGATAAACTGAGCTAAAGCTGGAATTGCAGCCAGAATCATAGCATACCCGGTAAATAACTCCATGGTTGTGGTTTTTTCTTCCTTTATTTTAGCCCATTCTTCTTTCGGATTTAAAAGTATTGCTTTTATACGGGGAATTAGTTGCATTCCATCCTCCATTGAATAATTTCCTCAAATATATCTTTTTTTTCCGCCACTGTCAATATCATTTCCCAATCCGGGACCGCGGCGGTCATGTGCCCAAGCTTGTCCTCCTGAGAGAAGCGAAGGAGCTTATTCTGCATAATTGGGAAAAGAACTTCATAATATAATTATCTCAAATCTCAAAACTCAAATCTGAAAACCGGCGATCGAACAGAATGAACCCGAATAATCTTCGTGACGTGAGCCGAACAGACTGAATTGATCTAAATGGACTGAAAGAACACTTCGAACGCAAATAAATGCGAGCACAGCGGGTAAGAACCCTCGTAACTCTAGTAACCCAAGCAACCCGAGCAACACAAGTATATCGAGTCGAATGAACAGACTGAATTGACCGAAAAGACCAAATATACTTAGAGAGACTTAGATAGACCTAGATGGACTTAGAAGGACCAGATGAACTGAAAGAACACTTGGAAATCATAAAACGCAAGCGCATGTGATGAGAGCGGCATGTGGAGGCGCGGGTCGGATTCGAACCGACGAATCGAGGTTTTGCAGACCTCTCCCTTAGCCACTTGGGTACCGCGCCGTTTCTTTAGACACCGGATATTATCTGGAGCGGGCGAAGGGACTTGAACCCTCGACCTTCTGCTTGGCAAGCAGACGTTCTACCGCTGAACTACGCCCGCCCTTACTATTAAAAAGAATGCGGGCTTAAATTACCAGAATCCCCTAACTCTGTCAACCATAAAGACTCAGCGGAACATCGAATTCGAAATGAAAAAATTTCTCATGGATCTTTCTCTAACCTGGATTATTCACGGGCCGAGATTGCCGCAGATTTCGGTTTACAGCGAGGAAGTCGTGGTCCTTCACTACGACGAGCTGCATGCCGGAAGATGCGGTGAGATTCGGCCCGCCTGAAGGGGTGAAAAATTGCGATTATAATATAAAGGTGCAAATGAAAAACTTTCAATTTGAACTTTCAATAAAGATCATGTTAATCGCTGATAAAAAAGAAATGGCAAAAACACCGCAATTTTTTTATAAATAATTCAGGCTAAAAAGCATGGTTATCGCTGATAACAAAAAGATTGCAGAAATATTGCAATTTTTTATGAATTAAACATGAGCATAACACACCCGAAACGATGAAAAATGAACCAACATGTCATGCCGAGGCCCGCAGAGCAAGCCATGAGGATCTTGAACCGCTTCGCAGGAAAGAATAAAGAGTCAGGAGTAAAGAGTCTTTTATTTTAAATGCAAAGTATTTGAACGGAGTGAAGAGGCTCGTCGTCTTACATGAGCGATTCACAATTCACACCTTTTCTGAGAAACGAAGCAGTGTCGCTTCGCTCAGGATGACGCTGTTTGTCATTCTGAGGCCTGCTCTGCACGGCATTCTTTATTTTCCCGGATGCCGCATGACCTGATCACCCATTTCCACAGTATCCCGGCAGGATAATATTTTTATAGTAGCGGTTTTTTCTTGAACATCAATCACGACTGAATTTCCAAATAGTTTTGGAGGCGCTCCTTTTTTGACCTCACGAAAAACAATAAATTGGTCCCCTCGTTTAACGTCATCTTTTTCTCCCAAGTTAATAAGCGCCCAGTGTCCGTTTCCGATTTGATTGAATTCGCTTTCCAAGAAAATGATCTCGCCTTCATCCCTTTGTATTTCAAAAGGCGAAATGTTATATCCAAGGTCCTTTCCCATAACCGTTTCCTTTGGTTGAAAGGAAACCAGGAAATCCCCAATCATAATTTTCCCGCAAGCTTTTTCAATTTCGGCAATAGCTTGGTCCTCTCCTATCTCTTTCACCCGGAGACGTCCTCTCCTGTAAGCCAGCCGGCCATATCCAGGGATAGTTTCCTGAATCATTCCTTCTTTATATCCTCTGTTACGGCTCATCTGCAGGATCATGAAAACCTGTCCCGATTCCAAACCATGGTTTCGCCCCTGATTGATATAGACAATATCACCGTTTGACAGCATTTCGCGCTCATATTCTCTTTCGGATCCGGTAATCCAAACGTCCGGTTTATCTCCATCCCAAATAAAAAATGAACAATATCTATCCGCATCTGAAATCAGGGGATAGATATCTTTGTATATAGTCGCCTTTTCAATTTGATGCTCCTGGGAATACAATTCCACCGGGCCTGCAGCTACCATAAACATGACCGCTAAAATCGGAAAAACCATATAATTTTTGCATAAATCTTTTTTGCTCACGGAAACACCTCTTGCCTGGATTTTTTTTCCAATATTTCTATTATTATATTTTGTCGTTTTACATGTGTCAATATTCAAAAATTTTTTATTTCGTCCTGAAAATATCCGAACGAATCTTCTTCGTTTTCCTTGACTTCCGCGAATCATTTTTCTAATATTTAATGAATCGGGTTATGGAGTCTTAAGAAGGAGGAATACTGTGAACAAGAAAGAAGCTCTCTCTTTAATGTCTAAAGATGCAGGAATAACTGCAGCTCAGGCTGAAAAAGCTTTCGACCAGCTTATTCAGGGAATGAAGGCGTCTCTTCAAAAAGGGGAAAAAGTTACTTTTTCCGGATTTGGAAGTTTCGAAGTAAAAAACACCAGGAAAAGAAAAGGCCGGAATCCCCGGACCGGAGAAATTATCCCTATTCCTGCAAAAAAAAGGATTAAATTTAATCCCAGTAAGCTTTTTATCGGAAAATTATAATATCCTGTACTATTAAGCTGGATTATTCGTTCGAAAACGACCCGAAAGGGTCACCCTGAGGGCTGCGCAGCAGGCCCTAGAGAGGTGTGCCTTGATTACCAACAGATTGTTTTTATGAAGCAAAAAACAAGTGTCACCATAATTTTCGGCGGACGGTCCGCCGAACACGATGTCTCTCTGCAATCGGCATCCGCTGTTTACCGCCATCTGAATCCGGAAAAATACACGATACAATCCATTTTTATTAACAGGGAAGGAAAATGGAAACCCGTGACGTCTCCGCTCGTTTCTCAAGCTGATTTAAACAAGGGGCCCTTTTACTCTTTTTTATCATGGGCCCAAATAATCTCAGAGCCCCGAGAAAAAACTGACATTTATTTTCCGGTTTTACACGGGCCTTATGGTGAAGACGGAACTATTCAGGGCCTTTTTGAAATGGCGGATGTCGCCTATACCGGCGCTTCCGTACTCGGCTCTGCCCTGGCCATGGATAAAGATGTTGCCAAGACCATCTTCAAAGCCCTCGGGCTTCCGGTGGGAGACTATCTGACCGTCCGGAAACCTGACTTTCAAAACGATCCCGCTTATTCAGTTGACACTGTCAAACGGAAATTCAAACCGCCGGTTTTTATCAAACCGGCCAATCTCGGTTCCAGTATCGGAATCTGCAAGATCAAAAACTGGAGCGATTTGGAAGCCGGAATGGAACAGGCGTTTGCTCATGACAGCAAAGTTTTGATTGAAAAGGCTGTTACCGGACGCGAATTGGAATGCAGTGTCCTCGGAAATGAATACCCCGAAGCTTCGCTCCCCGGCGAAGTTTTCCCCAGCCGGGAGTTTTATGATTACCGGGATAAATATATCGAAGGCAAAACACAGTTCAGCATACCGGCTGATATTCCCGATTCCCAGGTCAAAAAGATCCAAGAATTTTCCATTCAAGCGTTTCTTGGGCTGGAATGCAGAGGCATGGCCCGGGTTGATTTTTTTCTGGAACAACCAAGCGGCCGGCTGTTCCTGAATGAAATCAACACAATTCCCGGTTTTACTGAAATCAGCATGTATCCTAAGCTATGGGAGGCCAGCGGCCTCTCCTTTAGCCGCCTAATAGACAAACTGATCGAACTTGGACTCAAATTTCACTCTCAGCGGGCTTAACATGAGAATTCTCGGAATTGATTACGGTGACAAAAATATTGGTTTGGCTGTCAGTGACGAACTGTTCATGACAGCCCGGACGCTGGAAACCTACCGTGTCAAAAGCAAGTCCGAGGATAAACGGTATTTCGAAAATTTGACAAAAGATCATGGAATCGGCCGGATCATCATCGGCCTCCCATTCCGGATGAACGGAAGCGAAGGCTTTCGCGCTGAAAAAACCAGGCAATTCGGCGATTGGCTTAAATCCTTCCTGGACATTCCGCTGATATATTGGGATGAGCGACTTTCCACCTGGGAAGCCCAACAGCATTTGCGGGAAAAAAAGATAAAGCCGGAAGATTGGAAAAAAAGAGAAGATGCCATCTCCGCTGCCATTATTCTTACGGCCTATCTTGAGACATTAACATGATTCGAATTATCAAATTATCCATATCTTTTCTTATTATTGTTTTATTTATTTTCAGCGTGTGGTTCTTTCGGCAATACCAATTCAGAGTAACAGGGGAATCCGGGGAAGTTTTGTTTGAAATCACACCGGGTCAGAGCGCTCAATCCATCGCGGAGAATCTGCACAAAAACGGGATCATTCAGGACCGGTTCAGCTTCATGCTCGCTTACCGGCTGTTCTACCCTGGACAAAGCTTAAAAGCGGGGGAATATATTTTCCGTTATCCGTTGAGTGAAAGAGAAATCCTGAGAAAAATCATGGCCGGAGATGTCAAGCTGTATTCGATTACCATCCCGGAAGGTTTGACCTGCCGTGAAACCGCGGAAGTCTTGGGGGCCTTCGAATTTCTGCAATATCCAGCTGTTTTGGATGCCGTCGAAAATCCCGCCTTGATAACAGACTGGGATACCCAAGCAACCGATTTGGAAGGGTACCTTTTCCCTGAAACATACACGATTTCAAAAAACACAACCGCAGCCAAAATAATCGAAAACATGGTCATCCAATTCAAGCAGGTATTCCATCCGGAATGGCATGCCCGGAGAGAAAAACTCAATATGAGCATCCGCGAAGTGGTGACCTTGGCCTCTCTGATTGAAAAAGAAACATCCCTTCCCGAAGAAAAACCACTGGTATCGGCTGTCTTTCATAACCGGCTCCGCAAGGGAATGAGATTAGCTTGCGATCCAACCATCATATATGCCTTAAAAAAGCGCAACGAATTCTCCGGCAATCTCACCCGAAAACACCTGGAGATGGATTCCCCTTATAATACCTACCTCTATCCTGGGCTGCCGCCCGGTCCCATCGCCAATCCTGGAACCGGATCCCTGCAAGCGGCCCTTTTCCCGGAAGATACGGATTATCTCTATTTTGTTTCCCGGAATGACGGCAGCCACAAATTCAGCTCAACTTACCGGGAGCATGTCAATGCGGTTAATAAATATCAAAAACGACGATTCCCTTAGTAAAACCGGCGAATTGTTTCAAGGTTCTCTGGAAAATAGTCAGGGCCTGTATCCCCGCCTCTTTGCATCTTCCCTTGGAAACTGCCTTTTTATTGGAAAAATCACGGCTGTTTTGTTACACTATTGTTTATTTGCAAAATTATCTGCAATAGTACTGAATGCGTTTATATAATTTTTGTTATACCCAAGGAGGAAAAATGAAATCGAAAAAAATTATCATTCCGGCGCTGGTGCTGGGAATCATCATCAGCTTCACCCAGCCGTTTCCAGCCTCCGCCCAAGAGGAGGGGGAGGAAGCCCAACAGGTCTTTATTCCCAAAGAAGTCAAAGCGGAATTAATGCAGGGGAAAGAGCACATGACTCCCCGTTTGGATATTCCCTTTGAAATCTTCGAGCATCTCTATCTCCCAGCCCGCGAAAACATGCATAGCATTTTCCTGTTCAAGGCTAAAAACAGCGACCTTGGATATACACCGCCGGCACAAACCGCAGAACCCGTTGAAGAGGGGGAGGCACAGGAAGCCGCCGAAGAATCCAGTATCCTCATGGCCGAACTTAATGCGTTCCTTTGGTTTCAACAAACGGACGGGGACTATTCCAAGGAAGTATATGTTCCCATCCGGCTTCAGGAGGAAAAAGAGGGATATAATCCCGAAGACGAATCCATGTATTCCACAGGCTATCCGCTCCCCCCTGGAAAATACATGCTCTCTATGGCAATTGCTTCCAAAGACCTGGAAAAAATCGGAACACAATACTTTGAGTTTGAGCTTCCTTCTTTGTCTAATTTCACAGACAGCCTGGATACCACTCCCGTTTTCTTCGCCCGCGAAATCCAGCAGATGGCGGCTCCGGAAAAAACAACGGAAGTCCATAAAGGATTTTTTACTTATTCCATCCTGAAAATCGACCCTGTTCTTAACAATGTTTTCACGCAGAAGGATTCCCTGGATATCTTTCTCTATGTTTTCGGAGCTCAGCCTGACCCTGAAACCAACAAATTCAGTCTGACTGCCAATTACGAATTACTGCAAAAAGGCGAAGTGATTGTCCGTTATGCAGAGGCTGCCTATGACGCCCCGATTATCAGCCAGCCGCTTCCACTAAAGCGGACCGTTCTGATCCAGAAGAAAAAGGGCGAAGAAGTGATTGAAGAAAAGAAGGAAACCCGGGATATCGAAGCCGGAGAATATACATTTGTCATCAATCTCAAAGACAATATTTCCGGAAAAACCCTGGAGAAAAAAATACCCATTATCGTGACAGCCGAAACCGAATAGTTTCGATCTGAGCTCAATCAATCACAAGGCCGCGGGATTCATTCCGCGGCCTTTTTTCTTTATTTTGTTTGTTTGTTATTCTGAATTGCTTTGTTCTGAGTTTTTCCATACTCCAAACTCTTCTCATTCCTTCCCTTTCCTTAAACGAAACATTTTGAAATCCTCTCGGCCTGATTCGTTTTTTCAAATTTTAGATTGGTTTCACCTTTTTAAATGAATTATTATCCAGAGAAGCACGTTAGCGCACGAAGGATCCCGCTTGGTTTGGTAAAGAGCAAAGGGAAATCAAAAAAAGACACGATAGTGTCATTCTGTAAAAACCAGGCAGCTTCGGCTGGACCGTTCAGTCCTCCATGAACTCATTGGATTTCAGGTTTAAGGTTTGATATGCTGTTTATTCCGAATCTCTTCCACCATCGCCTTGATCTCCGGCTGCTGGTTATTCAGTTCCAACGAGGATTGGAAGACCTCCAATGCTTGTTTATGCCGGCCGGTCTGACGGTAGCAGAAACCCAGCGCATTCAACAGGACAATATCACTGTTATAGATTTTATTCCCTTCCAAAAAATAATCAATCGCTTGGGAATACTGCCCCAAACCCATCAGGGCTTTTCCTTTCAACAGATAGTAATCATACTCTGCACTATCATGAGCTTTCAATTTTTCAATAATTTCAATACCTTTTTGATATTTTTTCTGATCGATTAAAAAGTTGGAATAGTCCAAAAGCGCCTTGGTATAATCCGGTCTCGTTTCAAAAACACGCTGATAAAAGGCTTCAGCTTTCTCCGGCTGATCAGATTTTTCATATTGGTTGGCCAGCATAAGATAGAAAACAAAACTATTGGCATGCGAAAAGGCCTTGGTGTTGGACATGGGATGCGCTATGGCTGCTTCAGGTGAAATGATAAGATTGGCTTTGGAGCTGTCCAGGACAACCCCCTCTCCATTCATTAAATCTACGGACACTTCATAGTAGTCGGGCGAAAGCTGGGTGCCTGCAAATATCTTGTTGACAGGAATGGCCGCATTAAAGGGATAATCCGTCAACCGGATGTTTAATGATTTTTCAACCGGCTGGCTGTGTTTCATTCCCTTAAGATGAATTTTCAAACGGCCGGATTCCCATATAGCTCTGCTGATATTGATCATATTGACCATGAAATGGAGCTCATCGCCTTGGGAAAAAGTGTTTTTGGGATCAAGCAGCAGCTTTGTGTCCATCACTTTGAAAGGAATATGCAGATTTCCGCTGTATTTCTGGGAATCATACCCAATAAGGAATGCATCAATCCGGGGTTCCTTGGAATCCTCCGGAATGGTGATGTTTTCTTCAAAAACACTGAATTCCTTCCCTACCGAATTCTGAAGAAGAACAATGAATTTGTATGTACCTTCGGCAATAGGGAATGAATCTTCTATGGCAATGCCGTTGCTTTGAATTCCTTCAACCTTTTCGGGGGAAAAATAGAAAGGAAAATCCTTTGTGTATTGAAACACAATATCGTCGTCGTTTTTACGCAAACTTACGTTGATGGAATAATTACAATAATATTGGTCTTTGGGTTCGTAGTAATCCACGGAAATTTCTTTGGGCGCCATGGAAAAATGAGCGAAATTCATGCCCAGAAGGGGGTCCCGCATAAAAGCCAAATTAGCTTCGCTTTCGATATAATTGGTCATGTATTCGGAGCTGACAATCCCTTTGTAATCTAAAAAATGGGTGGCGTATTTGGGATTGACATCTTTCTTCGGCGATTCCAGAATATCGGCCATCATAATATTGTTTACCGGTGAAGGCTGGTAATTATAAGGAATATCCCCTGGGACCATGGAATGGGACACCAATGCCAATGTGGGAGCCAATTCTTGAATCGTTTCGTATAAGGTTGCATAATTTGCGGAATCCATGTGCCGGCCGTCAACCAGAAGCGCACTGGGACCGTCCGCCACATGATCATATATTTGAAATTCCCCAATGCCGCTCCGCTTATAAAATACAATCGCAAAATGAGGAGGAAGGCCTTTATTCTTGTCTCCGTAGTAATACCAGACTTCGGTAGGATAAATTCCCTGCTGACTGGTGAAACGCTCAACACTGTGGGGCTCTCCCAAAATGATGTAAATACGCCCCTGATCCGTCCTCCAGCCGTCACGGGCGGTTGAGCGGCCATAGCGCTGGTTGGCATAATGGAAACGCTCAATATGCTGCTGTTTATACTCATTAGCCGGTGTTCCGGGGGTCGGATCCCGTTGAGCCCAAAATGTCTCAATAAAAATATCCCGGTCGCGGTTTGATTGCAGCTGCATGAATACATCCTGTTCTTCTTCCATGATGATATACTGCGTCAAGTCTAAAAAATCCTGGTATTTTTGAGGCAGGTCCCTGCGTTTGATTTTCTGTCCGAAAACCGGACCTGATAAAATGGTCATCGCAAGAAATACGGTCATCCAAATACAAATTTGTTTTCTCATGCCATCACGCCTTGATATCAAAAATCTTGCGGACCCTCCCCGTTTCAGAAACTTCCACCACTACATCAAAATAATAATTTCCAGGCGCCAATTGGTACGGAATGGTCAATGTAACTTCTTTCGTTTCCAGAATTTCCTGCTCCGTTATTTCTACCCTCCGGTTAGCTTCAAACTCATCCAGTTTCGGCCCGTTTTTCTCATAAATATAAAACTTTAACAAAAAACTAACGGTCAAAATTTCATCTTCTTCCACAAAAACAAGGGTATCCGCAGGAATCGACAGCTCAATTTCCTGATTTGACGCATTATAATCCGCATTGAAATCCATAAATTTTTTGACCCACTCTTCATTTGCGGAATCGATTGCCGTCAAACCCAGCTTCGCCATTTCCATGGCATCAAAAAAACTCCCGTATACCCCGCTGTAAGGATCAAAGGTGTAAGACCCGTCTCCCCGTTTATCGACAAATTCCACCCCGAAATTATAACGGTAATAAATCCACACTTGAATTCCTTTAGCCTCAGGGTAATTCAGCATAGGCCGCCGCTCAATCCGGTCCGGAGGCCCAAAAAAAATATAAATGCGGCCCCGGTCGGTTTTCCATCCTTGCGTCCCTTCACGAAAACGGGTATTGGCATATTCGATGCGGCGGTAGAACTCCTCCTTAAATTCATTGATGTCGTTATCCGGGCTGGGATCACGTTTGTCCCAGAACTCCTGAACAAACTCTTTTCGTGCTTTATTGCTGGGCATATGATTGAAAATCTTCTTTTCTTGTTCCGTCATGATCAAACGGGCGGTTTCATAAAAATTCTGAGCTGATGCGTCTAATTTTACAGCACGGGACGGCCCGCAAGCCCAGATGCCTGCCAACCATCCAACCCCCAAAAAAAATAAAATTACTTTATGTTTTGGCATGCTGTCCCTCCGCCGGTTTCCGGCGGTTTATCGAAAATACTATTTCAGGTAATCCAGAAATCCCCGGACCTGATCTGCACGCTGAGAATCCGGATCTTTTTCCAGATACAATTCAAAATATTTGACGGCATTCTTATTTTCACCAAGGGAAAGATTCGCTAAACCCGCTTGGTAGACAGCATCAAGGAAATTTTTGTCCACTTCCAGGGCCCGCTCATAATACTTTAAAGCATCCGCATATTGTCCGCTGTTATAATAATTGGTCCCGATGTTATAAAGAACGGTGGCATCATCGATTTCTTGGAAATCAATCTTACTATACCATTCCAGGGCTTCCTCATCTTTGCCTTGATTAGCCAGAGCGTTTCCTGCTTGAAGTTTGGCCCGGATGTTGTCCGGGGCCGCATCCAATACTTTTGCATAATAACTTAAAGCAGTGTCGTATTCTTCCATTTGAAAATAGGCATTCCCGATATTCATATTAATAATGTAAGCATCAGGGTTATCCGCCAGCAATTTTTCAAATAAGGCAATAGATTCCTTGTATTGGCCCTGGTTGTACAGATCATTCCCTTTTCCCAGTTCCTCCCCCAATTCCGGTGTGATAACCAGTCCTTCGACTTTTTCAAGTGTAGCTTCAATATCAGGATTGCGTCCGTAACTTTTTACATCAATACTGATTTTTTTCGGCGCGTATCCAATTTTCTCAAAATCAACATTCCAGGCTCCTCCTCTAATCCATGAAGCCAGCCATTTGCCCTCAGCATCAGTTTCCACCTCAAACCCGGATTCACCAATAACAGAATAAAGTTTGACCGTTACACCTTCGATCGGATTGCCTTCTTCGTCATAGACAAATCCTTTGATTCTGGCTTTGCCTTTATATGTCTGCGCAATGGCCAAATTCCCGCAAAAAACAAGCAATACAATCAGCCAAACAGTTTTTTTCATCTTCATCCTCCGAAGCTATTCTAACACTTTGCCTCTCAAAAAAAAAGGCCTTCTCCCCACCTGAACATCCCGTTGTTTCCTCACATTATACAACCAGCTTCCACCGGATTATGATGCATCGGCGCCAAAAAAAATACAGCGGACTTGAAAAGATGAGACCAACTGGATAAAATCGAGACTCATCGCCTTCCCTTGTGCCGCAAGGGGATGACTTTATTAAAAAACACAGGTTGATAATAATATGAGATTTTCACCAAAAAATCCAGAATTCGCTGAACATGTGAATCTAACCCTATTAGCCGTCCTGATCGGCATTATCGCCGGTCTCACTTCTATCCTATTTGAGTTTTTAATCCATTTTTTTCAAAGATTTTTTTGGCGGCTTTCTCCCATTATTGCAGCTGTCCCAGAGCAGCCCTGGTTTTTTACCATATTAATTCCCGCTATCGGCGGACTCATTATCGCCCCAATGATATATTACGGCGCCCGGGAAGCCAAAGGTCATGGAGTTCCGGAAATTCTGGAGTCACTTATTTTTCGGGGAGGGCGAATAAAACCAAAAGTCGCCGTTGTCAAAGCCTTGGCATCATCCGTCTGTATCGGAACCGGAGGCTCCGCGGGACGGGAAGGACCTATCGTGCAGATCAGCTCTTCCATTGCCTCAACCTTTGGAAAGGTCTTTAAAGTCAAAGAGCGGGGTATGCGGACTCTAGTTGCTGCTGGAGCCGCCGGCGGTATTGGAGCGACTTTCAACGCGCCTATTGCTGGCGCCCTATTCGCTATGGAAGTCCTTATGAGCGAATTTGGTGTTTTTTCATTCAGCCCTATAATTGTAACTTCTGTTATCGCGACATTAACAGCCCGGTTTCTCACAGGGGATTTTGCCGCTTTTTTTGTTCCAAAATATACGCTCATCAGTATTTGGGAAATCGGCCCTTATATTTTACTTGGCATCATTAGCGGACTGATTGCGATTGTTTTCATTAAAGTCCTATATTTCTTCGAAGAAAATTTTGAAAATCTCCGTGTCCATCCTTTGTTAAAACCAATGCTGGGCGGTCTTTTGGTTGGCGGAGCAGGGTTGGCATTTCCGCAAATTCTAGGAACCAGTTATGAAGCCATCGATGCCGGCCTCCAGGGCCAGGTAGGGATACTTTTAGCCTGCGTTCTCATTTTTGCCAAAGTTTTGAGTACTTCAATGACTCTAGGTTCGGGGGGATCCGGAGGTGTTCTGGCTCCTTCGCTTTTCATGGGCGCGATGACAGGAAATTTCATTGGAAATATCTTTCACAACCTTTTCCCGGGATCAATTTCAACGCCGGGCGCCTTTTCCCTCGTTGGAATGGGGGCCGTTGTTGCCGCCGCCACCCATGCACCTATAACCGCGATCATTATGATTTTTGAGATGACCGGAGATTATAAGATTATTCTTCCTTTGATGCTCTCTTGCATTATCGCCTCACTTATCACAGCAGGACTCCATAGAGAATCCATCTATACAATCAAATTGAAAAAGAAAGGACTGCTTTACAAAGAAGGAAAAGATGTCAATATACTGCGCTCACTAACTGTTCGCGACTTTATCAGCCAGGATTACCAAACATTTTTAGACACGGAACAGGCGGGTAAAATCATAAACCAAACACTCAGCGGCAATCAAATTTGTTTTCAAATTATTGATTCATCGAATCATTATCTCGGATATTTCAGCTTCAAGGAACTTGTTAACCTGACATATGATAAGGAATGGCTTGATTCCTTGGTCATAGCGGAAGACATCGCCATCTCCGGGGTATTCATCGATATCAATGACACCCTGGAAGAGGCCATGCATATTTTCGGAAGAAGTGATGTTGATGAAATCGCGGTCGTTAAAAACGGCAAGTTCATGGGGGTTATCAAACGGAAAGATGTGATTGAGGCTTATAACCACGAAATCATGAAGCGCGAAGCCGCCTCCGGTTTGATCCAAAAACTCAAATCTACGAACTTGACCAAAAGTTTCGACATCGGGGCCGGTTATAAAGTAACAGAGATTATGGCTCCCTCCCGTTTCTGGGATAAAAATCTCATCCAATTGAACCTGAAAGCACGTTATGGAATAGACATCTTGTTGATCAAACGCAAATATCCTCCCCGCACCATCACGATCCCTTCCGCTGAGGAAACGGCAAAAAAAGGGGATATTCTCGTCCTGGCCGGCCTTGAGGAGAATATCACAAAAGTGCTGAAAGACAAAGACTAAGTCCTTTTTTCGATTCTTGACAATACCCGGGGCCAGCCTTATATTAAGACAAGCTGACTGGAGGTCGATATGGAAATTCGCATGAAAATCAAGGGGTTGGTGATTGACCCCGTTTCTAAAATGCCCATTGTCGTGCTGGAAGACCCGCAAAAGGAAAGAATGCTGCCGATCTGGATCGGCGTATTCGAAGCCAATGCCATCTCGCTCAAGCTTGAAAATATCAGCACACCCAGGCCCATGACTCACGACCTTGTTAAGAATTTGTTGAATAATTTGGAGACTCATGTAGAAAAAATTGTCGTCAATGATATCAAAGATAATACTTTTTATGCCGTCATTTACTGCCGGCATAACGGCGAAACCATTGCCATAGACTCACGTCCCTCCGATGCCATTGCGCTTTCCCTGCGAACCGATTCTCCTATTTTTGTGGAGGATAAGGTCATTGAAAAGGCGCAAAGTTTAAAATTTGACGAAAACTTGGAAGATTCGGAAAAGCTGAAGAACTGGCTGGAGAATTTAAAACCGGAAGATTTCGGCAAATATAAAATGTAAACGCTGGTGAGGCTAGCCTGGATTATTCATAAAAAAGCAGCCATTTCGGCCCGTGAATAAGCCAGGCTAGGTTCTCAATGTCAGCATAAAATACAATCCTACCAAGCCGAAGATAAAATTTGGCCCCCAGGCCGCCAGAAAAGGCTGCAAGTAACCGGCGTACCCCATGCTTTGAAAAACGCCAATAGCTCCCCAATAAATCATAGCGATGATCAAACTCAGCCCGATTCCGAACAGGGCTCCGCGTTTGCCCATGGAAAAAGCAAAAGGAATAGCCAGCAAAGTCATTATCAAACTCACCATGGGAAAAGAGATTTTGGAATGCAGATCGACTTCGAGCCGGATCGTATCGAACCGTCTTTCTTCGATACTAAGGATATACTGCTTCAATTCTGAATAATTCATCTGATCCGGTTCCTTCCACTCCCTGATGAAATAATCTTTGGCTTCATTTAATAACAGGACGCTTTCCTCCAGCTGGGTGAATTCACTGGGTTTGCCATCCGAAAAACGCCTGATCCAGGCGTTTTTCATCAAGAGGTCATGACCATTTAAGGTCCCCATGTCTGCGTAAATCCTGCGTGTAATCGACCAGTCAAAGGAATTTATTTCCAGAATGGTTATATGACTAAATACCGATGCGATAGGATCATAGTAATTATAGTAATACATCCGCAGTCCATCATAATAGATCCTTTCTTGATTTTTTCCCATGACCCACCTTCGGTCTAGACGGTTATAGCTCCGCGGAGGAATGTTATTGATCCGGTTCCAGGTTTCTTCGGCTTTTTTGTTTGAATACGGCAGAATATTTTCCTGAAGATAGAAAGAAAAAAAACTGACCATCCCGGAGAGAAACAATACCGGAAGCACGGTTCGGTATAAACTGATACCGGATGCCTTCATCGCGGTTATTTCATTAAATTTCGTCATCAGTCCGAGACTCAGCAATACGGCTGTCAAAGCGGAAATCGGCAAGACATAATGAACAAAATCAGGAGTTTTATACCAAATATATTCGAAAAAAAGAGAAAGCGGCTGATTATGCTCGTATAGATTATCGATTTGATCAAAAAAGGTGATGATAATAAACAAGGATAAGGTGCTGACAAAAACCAGGATAAAAACAGATAAATATTTCCGGCCGGTATACCGGTCGAGAATATTGGGAAAACGCAGGGATATCCGGGGTAATTCAAGGGAAAAGCCGCGGCTTTTCCAGCTTGGAAACCGCTTTCTTATCCACCGCAGCATTTTCTGCCAGTGTAATTCCTTTTCGGCGGAAAAAAAAGCATAAAAACTGATAAGACCTAATATAATATTGGCGCTCCAAATCCCGATAAAAGCAGATATCCGGCCTTCAACAGCCAGGCTTGCCCCCGCCTGAATCAAAATATAATAAAAAATGATAATGGCAATACTTAAAGTAAAACCACTTGTGCGGCCGCCTTTGCGTGTGGTCACGCCCAGCGAAATCCCCAGAAAAGCGAAAATAATACAGGCAAAAGGCAAAGCCCATTTCTTATGGATCTCAACCTTGTAGGTCCTCATTTGACGCATCATGCTCTTAAATAATGGGGACTCTTTTTCTGAATCGGGAAATTTTTCCATTCGGGTTTCAAGATTATCCAGACCGGCATACAGCTCAAGAATATCTTTTTCACGCTCCCGTTTTTCCTGGCTGGGATTGGGAAAAATGTTTTCAATATTCAATTCCTCTTCTAGCCGCTCAAACATCGTGACGCTGTATTTTTCAGGGCTGGCTGGAGAGTAGGCATGAATGCTTCCTTCATAAAGTTCAAGCACAGCCTTTTTTCTCTCAGGGAAAAAATTCAATCTTCCCCGGGATGCCAGGATCAGCTGCGGCTCCCGGTGCGGCCTCGTAAAATAGACAAAAATATTTTTCCAGCTTTTATCCGGAGCAATATCCTGCAGATAAATCACGGTATGCGGAATCGATTCGTAAAATTCCCGGGGTTTGATGTCAATCTGGGCTTTAGCTAATACCGATTGAGATAATGTTTGAACCCACTTATAATTAGCTCTGGGGGCAAGATATAAGGTCAAAAATGAAGTTAAAATCCATCCCATAAAAGAAAAAATCAATACCGGCCGCAATAAGCGGTGATATCCTATACCCAAAGTTTGAAGGGCCGTGACCTCCGCATCGGTGGACATCCGGCTTAATCCGGCAAGAATTCCCATCAAAACCGACATGGGAAAACTAAAAGCCAAGATGGAAGGAATCAAAAAAATCAGGAGGGAAAGAACCACTCTCAAAGAAACTCCCCGGGCAATAAACATTTCCGAGAGCAGCAGAATTTGATTCATCAGCAGCACAAAGGTATAGACCAGCAGCCCGAGAACAAAAGGAGGGATCGTTTCCCGGAAAATATAACGGTCAAACAATCTGAACATGCGTACTTTTATATCATAAAGCCGGCATACACGTCACCCTTGGAATTCATGATTTTTGCGGTTTTCGTCTTTGGGTATTTACAATGAATCCCAACAAAAAAAAGCCCCGTGATTCAATTAAACCACGGGGCTTTATGGATTCTTGTCGAGCGGTTATTCGATTAGTACATTCCTCCCATTCCTCCTCCAGGAGGCATCGGCGGACCGCCTTCGGATTTATTTTCTTCAGGGATATCCGCAATTAATCCTTCTGTTGTCAGCAGCAGTCCGGCAATGCTGGCGGCATTTTGAATCGCCGTCCGCACCACTTTAGTAGGATCCAGCACCCCGCTTTTCACTAAATCTTCATACTTCTCGTTCAGGGCATTAAAACCAAATTCAGCTTCTTTTTTCTCTTTGACCTTTTCAACAACAATCGATCCTTCAAAGCCGGCGTTTCTAGCGATCTGGCGCAGGGGTTCTTCCAGAGCACGGCGGACGATATCCACTCCTATTTTCATATCACCTTCCAGCTTCAAGTTATCCAGCGATTTCTGGCTGCGCAGCATGGCAACACCGCCTCCGGGAACAATGCCTTCCTCCACGGCGGCTTTAGTCGCGTGCATGGCGTCTTCCACGCGGGCCTTTTTCTCTTTTAATTCGGTTTCAGTTGCGGCGCCGACTTTAATCAAAGCTACCCCGCCGACTAATTTTGCCAAACGTTCCTGCAGTTTTTCACGGTCGTAATCGGAAGTGGTTTCCTCAATCTGGGTCCGGATCTGCTTGATGCGGGCTTGAACGTTTTCCGTACTGCCCATGCCTTCCACGATCGTAGTATTGTCTTTATCCACAACCACTTTCTTGGCTTCACCCAGCCAGTCCATCGTCACATTCTCCAATTTGACCCCGATATCTTCAGTAATAACCTGTCCTCCGGTTAAAACCGCAATGTCTTCCAGCATGGCCTTTCTGCGGTCACCAAAACCAGGGGCCTTGACTGCTACACACTGGAAAGTGCCTTTCAGTTTATTGACCACCAAAGTAGCCAGGGCTTCGCCTTCCACATCTTCAGCCAGAATCAAGAGCGGCCGGTTCATCTTGGCAACGTTTTCCAATAAAGGCAGCATTTCCCGCAAATTGCTTATTTTCTTTTCATGCAGAAGAACGACGGGATTTTCCAATACACATTCCATTCTATCGGAATCCGTTATGAAATAGGGCGAGAGATAACCGCGGTCGAACTGCATTCCTTCAACGACTTCCATGTTGGTTTCCAACCCCTTGGCTTCTTCAACAGTAATAACGCCGTCTTTACCAACCTTATCCATAGCTTCGGCTATGATTTTTCCGATAGATTCATCATTGTTGGCGGAAATGGAACCCACCTGGGCGATCATATCACCGCTGACATCCCGGCTTAAGTTTCTCATATTATCGACCACAGCACCGACTGCCTGGTCTATTCCCTTTTTGATCAGGGTTGGATTGGCCCCGGCTGTCACATATTTTAATCCTTCACCATAGATAATTTGGGCCAGCACGGTTGCCGTTGTTGTGCCGTCTCCGGCCACATCGGACGTTTTCGAAGCAACTTCCTTAACCAGCTGGGCGCCCATGTTTTCCAAGGGATCTTCCAACTCTATTTCTTTGGCCACCGTCACTCCGTCTTTGGTGCTGGTCGGAGATCCGAACTTTTTCTCCAGAACAATGTTTTTTCCCCGGGGGCCCAGGGTTTCCTTTACAACGTTGCTCAAGGCATTCACTCCTTTTAAAAGAGACTGCCTTGCATCAGCGCCTAATGTAATTTTTTTTGCCATTTGATTCTCCTCCTTTTTACTTAATTAGGAAATTTTGGCTAGAATTTCATCTTCCCGGACTATCACGAATTCTTCATCTGCAATAGCCACTTCCGTTCCACTGAACTTTCCGATCAAGACACGGTCTCCCTTTTTCACTTCCAGGGGGATGACTTTATCACCCTCAATCCGTCCTTTACCGACTTCGACAACTTCAGCTTCAAGCGGTTTTTCCTTGGCGGTATCAGGAATGATAATGCCGCCCTTTTTCGTTTCCTTCTCTTCAGAACGCTTCAAAAGAACTCTGTCATACAAAGGGATAATTTTCATTTATGCCTCCTTTCTTAAGTATTGATTTTAGCAGACAGCTAAAGAGAGTGCTATAATAGGATAATTCAAGCACCTTGTCAAGCTGAAATTAGCAATCTTTCATAAAGAGTGCTAATTTCCCGGAACGCATAAGCCCTCAGGGCCTGTTGTTCAAGCCCCGGAATAACTCTTTCAGATCATTCTCGATTACAGGTCGAGGGATTTATAGAGATTATGCAGTGTATTGCGGTGGATCCCCATGGCTTCAGCCATACGCGTTTTATTCCCATGGAATTTCTTTTCTGCGGATTTAATAAACAGCTTCTCAAATTCTTTTATGGATTCTTTCAGAGGCAAATCTTTTTCAACCAGTTCCTGCGCCAATATGGACATTTTCTGATGAAGGCTTAGGTCTCTATATTCTTTGGTCATTTTTTCTCACTTTCCCGCGATCTCATGATACGTCTGCCTAAATTGGTCTTTCAATTCCTGGGGAATAACACCCACTGCATAGCGGGTCATTTTCAAGCAAAGCGGCGCTAAAGAAGATTCCTTCAAAACTCCGTCAGTCACCGGAAAAACCAATAAGGAAAAACAAATGATCCCGCACAGCAAGACTCCTTTAAGAATCCCCATAGCCCCCCCAAGGATATGATCAAAAAATTTCATAGGTCCTTTAAAAACACGCCCGATTATCCGGGAAATCATCCATCCCAAGCAAAGAAAAGCCAGGAAAACAGCGGCAAAAGCCAAAAAATGAGAAAACACGTCCCTGGCCACCAGCGGCTCGAACAGAATGGCGACGTGAGGATAATAAATCAGCGCCGCCGTCAGCCCCGCTATGATCGCAGCCAACCCTATAAGCTGGCGGACGAACCCTTTAAACAAGCCCAAAATAAAAAAAACCGCTGCAATCAGAAGCAGCAGAACATCCAGCCAATTGGAAATCAATCGGCTCTCCTCGCTTTTAAGGCCTCAACCATCTTGTAGTTCCCGTCTTTGATGAACCCAAAAGGAATATCCGGCTTGATAGACCCATGAAAATCAGAACCGGCCGTAGCCACTAAATCCAATGCCTTTGCCTGCTGCTTATAAAAATCCGTTTTCATGCTGTCATGGTAAGAAGTATAGACCTCAAGCCCGGCCAATCCCTTTTGCTTCAATTCCCGCAACTCAGCCGCAGTGATATTCTGGAAAGGAGCTCCGGGATGGGCCAGCACCGGCACTCCGCCGGTTTCATCCAACTGGCTTAAGACATCCACGATCTGAATATTTTTTCTAGGAACATGCGCGGGCATTCCTTCGGAAAAATAGTCACTGTAAAATTGATAGGGAGCTATTCTTTTATCCGGAAGATGTAGATATTTTTTTATCAGCCCCGCCGGCTGGTCAGCCGCCGTTTCCAGCACCACGTGTGCTATTGTCACGCCCAGGGGGGGGAAAGGAGCGGCTGCCGCTTCAACCTGACTTAGATGAATATTGAATCCTGCTTCCCGCAGCCGTTCAATCCTGGCTCCAGCCTCCTCTAAGCGTTTCCGGCGAACAGTTCCAAGAATTTTGTGGAGCTTTTCGGATTTCCAATCGACAAAGGGGAGCAGAAGATGAAACTCCCGGTTTTCATACAACGTAGTCAATTCAATCCCCGGAATAACCTCCACTCCGTATTCCTTGCCTTTTTCCAAAGCCTCAGGATATGCAGCCACCGTATCATGGTCGGCGATTGAAACAGCACGGAATTTATTTTCCGCGGCAAGGCGGAATATATGGTTCAGGCTGAAATCACCATCATTGCTTTTATTAGAATGAATATGCAGATCGACAGGACCGTCCTTCATTGATTTTCAAAGCTGATCTTCACCTGTCAGAAGCCTGTAAATCTCAAGATATCTTTCAGCGGTTTGACGGATGATAGATGCCGGCAGTTCCGGCGGTTCGGATTTCTTATCCCAGCCGGTCTGGGACAGATAATCCCGGACAAACTGCTTATCCAGGCTTGGCTGTGTTCCACCGGGAGTGTACCGGTCTACCGGCCAAAAACGGGATGAATCAGGCGTCAGGACTTCATCTATCAAAAACAGCTCATCATTCAACAAGCCGAATTCAAACTTGGTATCCGCGATAATTATTCCTTTGGATAAAGCATGGAGAGAAGCTTTTTGGTAAAGCTCGATACTGACATCTTTCATTTTGGCGGCTAAATTTTCTCCCACAATTTTCTGCATTTCTTTAAACGAGATGTTTTCATCATGCAGGCCTTCTTCAGCTTTGGTTGAAGGAGTGAAGATCACATCATCCAGGCGGTCGCCTTCCTTTAATCCGGAAGGCAATTTAACGCCGCAAATTTTTCCGGTTTTCTGGTATTCCTTCCATCCTGAGCCCGCTATATACCCGCGTACGATACATTCCGCCGGAAGCACTTCGGTTTTCCGCACCAACATAGAGCGTTTATCCAGAACCGTCCGGTACTTGTGGATAATCGGAGGAAAATCATTGACATCATCCGTAATAAAATGGTTCGGACAAACCAGTGATGTATAATTGAACCAAAACTTGGACAGCTGTGTAAGCACTTTCCCTTTTTCCGGGATTAAAGAAGGAAGCACAAAATCAAAGGCTGAAATCCGGTCGGTCGCGACAAAAAGAAGTTTGTCCTCCAACTCATAAATATCCCTGACTTTCCCTTTTTTGAATTCCCGAAGTTCCGGAATTTTGATTTCTGATTGTTTACTCATATTGACCTCGTTTTGAAAAGCATAAATAATTTATCCATAAAAAGCAAGACGGATTTATTATGGAAGATTACGCATGCCGATAAAACTCAGCATTCGCCCTGCAGCGGCGCCGTCACGCCGGTATGAACAGCAGCCGGGTTCGGAGTAAGTGCAGTTCCCGATTGTGAAAATCTTTTCCACTCCGGAACTCTGGAGTTGTTTCCGGTTGGCTTGCTTTAAATCCAAATAAAGCCCATCTCCTGAAATAGAAAAACCCGCCTTATCCCGCCGGTTTTGCCGAAACACCCGGCGGACATCCTCCCCCACCTGATAACGGGATGAGCCAATACATGGGCCCATAGCCGCAAAAATATTTTCTTTTTTACATGAGAATTCATCCGCCATCGCCTTAACCATTTTGGAAGCCAGTCCCATTGCCGTCCCCTTCCACCCGCAATGCGCAGCCCCTATCACTTTCCGGCCGGGATCCAGCAATAATATGGGCAAACAATCCGCTGTCTGAATAACCAGCATTAATCCCGGTTCCGCTGTTATGCAGGCATCTCCGGCGGGAGGACTTCCCGGGACCGCATCCACGCGGATAATAATATCGGAATGAATTTGATTTAACAAAGCAAACTTAAAATTTGGAGCCTGCTTTGCCAACTGCTTTCTATTAAAAAAACGGTTGCCGAAACCATGATAAACAAAGGCGAATTGTGATAGCTCCTGAACTTGAAAGATTCGTGCGCTCTCCATCTATTCATTCACTGCTGCTTCCGATGAAAAAATAAAATCACGATAATGCTCGATGACATCCAAAATTAAATTTTCCTTATCCAGCTTCATGACTTGTTCAGGGGTTACGTCTGGAAGAAATCTTTCAATGGATTCCTCAGGGGCAGCCTGCCTGGTTTTTCGTCCTTTAAGACGCAGCCGCAATCGCATCTCCACAGCTTTCCTGGGCAGCTCCAGCATATATTGGAAATGATCAATCCGGGACTTCCCATAATAGATGACAAGGGAAATGAATTTTCCTTTGACCATGATAATTTTCGCCCGGGTTCCGTATTCACGGAGTTCATCCTGCAGATTCTCAAAAGCCGGCTCAACGATAAATTCGCAGAACTGATTAAAATCTTCCAGGACATCTTTTTGACTGGAAAGAATAATCCGGTATTCATCAAATAATCCGGCTAATTCTTTTTTCCAATCTTTTATCATCTCGACTCCCCGCGATTTCATGGAAAATCGCCAGTCCGCAGGCATTCATCCCTTCATCATGCAAGAACCTTTTCCGCAAAATTCTTTCCGAATTTTTCCGCCTCTCTTAACTCATCCCGGCTGGGAATTCCCACCCATTCCAGCGAGTCTTCCAATCCCCAACCCAGCGGCTCAATAATTTTTTTCGTCTCTTTCAAAGCACCCCCGCTCCAGCCATGACTTCCAAAAAAAGCAGCGGTTTTGTTTTTTATTTGCTTCCTGGCCGCCATATGGAGAACATCCGCAACCGGCGGAAAAAGCGATACTTCATATGTAGGAGCACCAATGACCACGCCCTGTTGTGTCCATAACGAAGGGAGAATAAAACTCACATGCCGGCGGGCGGCGTCAAAAATATTCACCTGGACCCCGGCCTTTGAAATGCCCTGGGCCACCGCATCCATGACTCTCTCCGTATTTCCATACATGGAACCATAGACGATTGTCACCCCCGGTTCTGATTTTTGCTTGGCATATTCCGCCCATTTTTTATAAAGACTGATTATATGTCCGGGATTACCGCGCCATATTAAGCCATGGGAAGGCGCAATAACATCAACCGGCACATCTTTAAGCTTTGAAATTGCGGCAAGAACCCGGCCGCTGAAATTAGCGACAATATTGACATAATACCTGAGGGCCTCTTTTTCATAAAACGCTAAATCGCTGTAATTATCATCAAACAATGCTCCGCGGACAGCGCCGTAACCGCCGAAAGCATCACAAGGAAATAATACTTTCTGCGACATTTCATATGACACCATTGTCTCGGGCCAATGCAAAAACGGAGCAGAAAAAAATTTCAGGGTTTTCCGTCCCAGTGATAATTCTTCTCCGTCTTCAACCGCCCTGACGTTTTCAGTGACCCCAAAAAAATCCGCCAGCAATTGTTTGGTTTTCTTAGATCCGATGATCTCTGCATCCGGAATCATACGGCGGATGGTTTGTATCAACCCGGAATGATCCGGCTCTAAATGGTTCATAACAATATAATCTATATCGGAAACGGCGGTCACATCTTCAATCTGAGTAATGAAATTATCTGCCTTTGTATCCCGGGCCAGATCAATCAGCGCCTTTTTTTTATCGTTGATTAAATAAGAATTATAAGAGACCCCGGCCTCTGTCATTGGCCAAAGCCCTTCGAATAGATCAATAGTCCGGTCATTTACTCCCACCCAGAATATATCCGGTTTAATCTCTAATGCCGGCATAAGCACCTCCATAATTTTTGTCGTTGTTTCCGTCTTTAGGCTGAATATTCTTTTCGCCCTGCTGCGGTCACAGCCCGTAACCGGCAAGAGCCTGGTAATCTTTATTATTATAAGTGAAAACCTGCCGGGCAATCCAGCCCGATTCAACAATTCCTTTTTTCATGCGGCAAAACGCACAATGCATGGATTGCTTGGTCCTGTCTTAACTATGGAGAAATAACCGGATATCCATGACATTGGTATGGGTCGGGCCGGTCCGGATTAATCCTCCGGCCTGATCAAAAAAGGCATAAGAATCATTATTGTTCAGAAAACACAGGGGATTGAGCTTCCGCAAAACAGCTTTATCGAAAATGGATGGTCCTCCTCCGGCTCCGGCAGCATCTGTCGGACCGTCAATTCCGTCGGTCCCCAAGCTGAAAACAGCCCAATTTTTCTCCGCAGGATACGCCCGGTTCATTTCTTCCATAAAAGCAAGAACAAATTCCTGATTGCGTCCGCCCTTCCCGTTTCCCATGACAGTAACGGTCAGTTCTCCCCCGGCGATAAGACAAAAAGGACGGGCGGCTTGTTTTTTCGCGGCTATGAAAATTTTGACGTAATCTCCGGCTTTTTCACGGGCTTCACCACAGTCTTCAGACGTTAGAATCCTCGCCGTCAAGCCTTCTTTCCCGGCAGCTTCACGGGCAGCATCCAGAGCTGTCCTATTATCCCCGGCGACGACATAGGCAACATTTTTTAAAACCGGGTTTTCAGGCACCGGTGTATCCTGCCTGTCTCCCCGGATGCCTTCACTCAAGTATTCTTTGACAGAATCGGGGGTTTTATCCCGCAAACCGTATTTTTCCAAGACCGCACATGCATCATGAAAAGTAGTCGGATCCCCCCATCCGGGACCCGAAGCAATCGTACTCGGATCATTTCCAATCACATCGGATATCACCAGGTTGACAACAGCAGCCGGGAAAGCCGCCTGGGAAACCCGGCCTCCTTTGACCATGGAAAGATGTTTCCTCACTGTATTCAATTCATGAATATCAGCTCCTGCCCGCAACAATGCTTCAATTAAACCACTTTTTTCATTCATTGAAATTCCGGGAGCGGGATAACTCAATTGCGCAGATCCCCCGCCGGAAATACAAAAAAGAAACAAATCATCCGGTCCGGATTTTTCCGCCAATTCTAAAACCTTCTGAGAAGCCGTCCGGCTTCTTTCGTCAGGAAGAGGATGCGGCGCCGGAAGGCCTTTAAAATAGGCTATTTTATGGACTTCTTCCGGTCTGTGAAGGTACAGGCCCGACTCCAACCGGTCCCCCAATATATCCGCAACAGCCTCCGCCATAGCAGGCGCCGCTTTGCCGATCGCCGCCACCCTGATATTTCGCAGCTGTTTAAGATTAAACTGATTTTCTCCCACCCCTAGCCAATGCCCACATCGCATCAAATTCCTGCTTACCAAAGCTTCCGGGGCTACCGCATGCAGCGCAGATTGAAAAATTGCCTCTCCCTTCCGGCACAGCTCTCCTTCGTTCATCCTTTGTCTCATAGCTTTTTTATTCTACCCTTTTTCTTTTTTAACCTGAACTGTCAGCGAAATAAAAAATCAAAAATAAACCAAAGCCGTATATGAGAAGCGGTTTAAGATTAGACAGGCTAAGATAGACTAAAAAAACAATAAGAACGCAATAAACGCGACGACCGCTATGAACGTGAGCGAAGCGAGCATAACGAAGCCGTCTCAGATTTCCGCCGCTTCGCTCCGGGAATGACATGCTGGGTCACTTCCATCGTTCGCTGCGTGTTATGCATATGTATAATTCAAAAAATACAGATGAAATGACTTTTCACTTACTCTTTTTTATGTTACAAAAAAGACCGGCTGAATAAACCTGAAAGAGGAGAGACATATGAACATGCAGGACTTGAGTGAACGAGGAAGCTGGGGCTCCAAAATCGCTTTTATTTTCGCCGCCTCCGGGTCCGCCATCGGACTGGGAAGCATCTGGCGCTTCCCCCTTTATGTCGGTCTTAACGGAGGGGCCATGTTTGTTTTGATTTATATTCTGGCTGTCCTTTTTATCGGTTTTACTGTTATGCTGGCCGAAGTGACTATCGGGCGTCATACTCAAAAAAATCCGGTTGGCGCCTTTAAGCAGATAAAACCCGGGACCCCATGGAAATATATCGGTTACTTAGGCGTGTTTACAGGTGTTTTTATCCTGTCCTATTACTCGGTCGTCGCCGGTTGGTCCGCAGGTTATTTTTATAAAACCATCAGCGGTGCTTTCAGGGGAGACGTGTCCTGGCAAGAATCAGATGCTGTTTTCACTCAATTTGCTTCCAACCCTCTTGCTGTCATCATTTGTCTGTTTATCATAATCGCTATTACCACTTTTGTGATTTCTAAAGGAGTGCAAGGAGGAATTGAGCGCTGGTCAAAAATACTCATGCCGGTTCTTTTTGCCTTGATCATCATTATGGCCGTCCGTGCTTTGACCTTGCCCGGGGCGGAAGCGGGATTGTCTTTTTACTTGAAGCCGGATTTTTCGCGTTTCGACCCGAAAGTGATTTTTTTCGGCATCGGTCAGGCATTTTTTTCCCTCAGTTTGGGAATGGGAACCATGCTGACTTATGGAAGCTATATATCAAAACGGGACAACCTGGTCACATCTGCAGGTTGGGTCTGTTTTTCCACTACTTTGGTGGCTATCCTGGCAGGCATCATCATCTTCCCGACCCTCTTCAATACCCTGAATTTAACCCCGGACCGCTTTATGCAGGAGTTTGATGTCAACGTCGGCTTGATGTTCCAGGTTTTTCCCATTATTATATCCAAAATGCCCGGCGGTTATGTTTTCGGCATCATGTTTTTCACTCTGCTGATGATTGCCGCTTTAACCTCAACCATATCCATGTTGGAAGTTCCCACATCTTTTCTGGTGGATGAAAAGAAATGGAAAAGAAGCAAGGCTGCGGTTTTCATCGGGTGCCTTTCCTTTTTATTGGGAATGCCCGCCGCCCTTTCGATAGGAGGAGTCAAACTGCTGACCCGTTGGGATGTGATGACAAAAATGGATCTGGTCTTCGGTAATATTTTGTTGGCCGTCGGAGGTCTTTTCATGTGTCTTTTTGTCGGATACATATGGAAAGTCAAAAATGCCTTGAAAGAAATCAATCAAGGCAACCGGAAATTCTTCCTGAAAAACCTGTGGATATTCAATGTCAAATTTTTGGCGCCCCTGGCTGTGCTGATTCTGCTTGTTTTCATCCGGGTCATTACAGGATAAAAGGGTTCAACCATGTCAGAGAAAAAACGCATCAATCTCATCAGTTTCTCTCTTAAACTCCTGGTCAGCGGCACACTGCTGGCTTTGCTTCTGATTTTCAAAACATCTTTTGCGGATATCGCCGCTGTACTGACGAATGCGAATCCATTTTGGCTGGCCGTATCTTTTTCTCTGCATCTTTTGGGATTACTGATCAGTGCAGTGCGCTGGAAAATCCTCATCATGGCCCAGGGAGACGATGTTCCATTGAGCTTTCTAGCCAAATCATATCTTGTCGGAACTTTTTTCAATAACTTTCTTCCTTCCCGCATCGGAGGCGATGTGGTGCGGATATGGGACGGGTCCCGCTACTCCCATACTGTGCTTAAATCATCGGCGATCGTGCTGGTAGAGCGTATGACCGGAATTGTGGTTCTTTTTGTCTTTGCAACCGGCGCCGCTTTAATCCGGCTGGATATGGCCCGAACTATTCCTGTGATCTGGATATCCTTATTGCTGGGGTTATCCGGCCTGTTCATGTTCTTCGTTTTTTTTACTCCTCTGGCCGAAAAATTCCTCGCTTTGATCCCGGCCCGCGGTCCCCTGGTTAAAGTCAAGGAAAAGATCCGCGAATTCCGCACCATCATTATCTTCTACAAACAACGAAAAACCGCCCTCGCACAGGCATTTTTCTGGGCTTTCTGCCTCCAAGTCAATGTCATTCTTCATTTCTTTTTGATCGGCAGGGCACTGAGTTTACAAATTCACTTGGTTGATTATTTCATTTTTATCCCGATCGTGCTTTTGATTCAGCTCATTCCGATAACCATCAACGGTCTGGGGCTTCGAGAAGGCGCTTATATCGAAATATTTGAATTTTACGGCATCGCCGCCGGCTCCGCTTTTGCCTTCGCTCTTGTGGATGTCGCCTTCATGCTTCTCATCGGCATCATCGGTGGTATAATATATGTAACCCGGCAGCAACCGGGATAAACAAACCTCGAACCAATGAAGGTAAAATCATTATTAATAATTTTCATCATGCTTTCACTGGCTGCCGATTCTCTTCTCAGAACCCAAGACGTTTCCGAATATGAAAAACGGCTGGTCGAGATATCCAATCAGATCAAAGAGATTCGCGCACGGATACAAGCTGAAGAAAAAAAGGAATCGTCTATCTTGGCCCGCCTGGACAAGTTGAGTTTCCAGAAAAATCTGATTCAAAAGGAAATCAAGCTTTACCATACCCGGCTGGAAAAAATCACCCGGGAAATTTCAGCTATCCGTGAAAATATTCCCGGCCTGGAGGCAAAGCTCCGGGAAAAACAGGCCGGTGTCAAACAAATTCTGAATTCTCTCTATAAATACGGCCGGCTGAATTATATCGATTTGGTTTTAAAAGTCGATAATGCGGCCACCCTGCTGACCCAAAACAAACAATTGACGGTCCTGGCCCATCACCAGGAAAATCTTATTCGCGATTATCTAACCAGCTTGAAAAATCTGGAAAAAGCCAGGGAATCTCTGGAGAACAAACAAGATGAAATCAATATCCTGATCCGGAAAGCGGAAGATAAAAGGCGGGAATTCCAGGAACAAGAAAACCGGCATCGCGGCTTGATCCAAGACATCAATCAAGACAAGCGTGCCCATACCCAAATGCTGGAAGAATTGAAGGACCGGGCCGAGCAGCTGCAGAACCTTATGAAGAAACTTCTGGAGGAAGATATTAAACTGCCTTTTCCGCTGCTCCCGTTATATGAAAAAAAAGGCATTCTGCCCTGGCCGATTTCTGGAAAAGTGATCAGCCGCTTCGGGGTTAAACGGCATCCGCGCTTCAATACCGTAACCAAAAAAAACGGAATTGAAATTTCACCGGCTGACAGCACGATTGTAAAATGTATTCATCCCGGGGTGGTGGTGTATACGGATTATATTCAAGGATATGGAAATCTCATCATCGTTGATCATGGTATGTCGTACTACTCTCTTTATGGGCATTGTTCTGAATTTCTGGTCAAAAAAGGAGATCCGGTCCAAAAAGATGCGCCTATCGCAATCGTGGGTGATATCGGAGCGCTTGACGGTCCATCTCTTTACCTGGAAATCCGGCATAAAGCCAGACCCCTCGACCCCTTGCAATGGTTAAATGGAAGATGATACAATTGAAAAGTTCAGGCTGAAAAAAATGCAACAAAAAAGAACAAGACTATTTGTTATCACACTTTTGGCGGCGGCTTCATTATTTTTTCTCGTCGAAAGCGGAATTCTTCCCGGGATAGATAGAAACTCGGATGAAAACAAGAGCTTCCGAATTCTAGGCACAGCTATAAGCTTAATCAGAGACGATTATGTAGAAGAACCTGACCCGGGTCAAACCATGGAAGGGGCTTATAAGGGACTGATCAATTCTCTGGACAGAATGTCAGGGTATCTGACACCCGAGACAGCCGGAAAGTATATAGAGAACCGGAAACAGCCCATCCCCGAGACAGGAATAATTTTATATAAAAATTATGGAACTTTTCCTGTTGTCACAGGAGTCAGGGACAATTCACCCGCGCAGGAGAAGGGCCTGAAAATCGGTGATTCCATTGGAGCAATCAACGGTGAATCCACGCTTCATATGAGTTTGGCCGAAGCTGACATGAAGCTGAGGTCCATAGAGCCGAGCCCGATCAAAATTAAACTCATGCAAGCGGAGGAAAACCAGGAAATCACGCTGGAGACCAGCCTTGTCTCTTCACCGTCCTTCACTTTTGAAGCAGAGCCCGGCACCAGCGGTATTCTGAAAATAAGAAATTTCACAATGCAGGACGTGGCCCAATTTCAAAAAATTTATGTACCTGAGATGCTCGAAGCCCGGCTGCCGTTTATTTTGGATTTTCGCAACTGCAATCAGGGGGATTACGCCGCTGCATGCCGGTTCTTGAACCTCTTTATTCAAGAAGATGAAATTGGGTTTTGGGACAAGAAAGGGGATGCCGATCCGGTGATCGGATGCCGGGAAGAACCGCTGTTGGTACGAATCCCCTTGATTATATGGACCAATCAGGCCACAACAGGTGCATCTGAAATGGTGATACGGATCCTGCAAGACCATGAAAAGGCAGCAGAAATCATTGGTCTGCATACACCCGGTTTAACCGCCAGAAATGAATTTTTTCTTTTTAATGACCAAAGCGGAATGATCCTGACCTCATCCGTATTTCATCCATCTAATCCCCCGGAATTGTGGCGGGAAGGCATCAGTCCCGGAATCCGGATTGATCCCGGTGACCTCAGCCGGGAAGCGTATCTCAAAGCGACTAAAACAACCATTGGGGATTGATGACATCAAAATTGCCCCCTCAAGGGAAAGAAATCCAACCAAACCCGCTTATCATCTATATCATCTTGATCCTTCTGGCCGCAGCAACGATCTTGGGCTTAGACTATCTCAATTGGGAAAAAGGGAAAAGATCCTATGTTTTTTCCTTTGTGTTAGGCGGGAACACGGCTGAGCCCGCTGCATCTGCACATCTCTTTGATATCACGCACGGCCTCATCCAAAAAAGGGCTCTTTCTATGGATGCCTTCAGCTATTATCGCGACGAAGAAGGATTTTTTCATGTAATGCTGAGAATCAGCAGCAGAGAGTATAACCAATTGAAACAAACCCTTAAAGCTGTTTACCGGAAATATCCCGCTGCGGTTACAACGGAATCCAGACCTCATGATGAAGGAACCCGGTATACTTTATGGAGAGTGGAGAGCCCGGATGAAGAAACTTTATACATTCTTTTTCTCATTCAATCTCCACCGGAAGATGAAGCCAAGCCCGCTCCGGGTCAAGCCGGCCGCGTCGCATTAATCATAGATGACTTGGGATACTCTTTAAACAGCATCCGGGATATCTGCGATTTAAAACAAAAGGTAACAGTGGCTGTACTTCCATATACTCCCCTTGCCGTAGAGACGGCACGAATAGCCCAGAGGAACAACCTCGAAGTCATTCTTCACCTCCCCTTAGAGTCCCTCAACAACAATTATGACAATGATCATACGGAGGGGCTGGTCCACTCCGGAATGAGCCCTGCAGAAATCATCGCTTCCGTAGACGAAGGCATACGAAAAGTTCCTTATATCCGCGGAGTCAACACGCATATGGGTTCAAAAACAACTCAAAACGCTGAATTTATGAACATTATTCTCAATCGCATAAAGGCTAAACAGCTCTATTTTATCGACAGCCGCACAACCCCTAAATCCGTGGCTTTTGCTGTCGCAAGGGAATTGGGGATTCCTTCCGCCCGCCGTCATATTTTTCTTGACAGTGAAGTCAATCACCAATACATTAAAGAGCAATTCATAAAACTTCTCCAAACCGCTCTCAGCACAGGATATGCAGTGGGAATTTGCCATCCGTATCCTGAAACTCTTGAAACCCTGAAAAATAATTTTCACCTGGTCGAAGAATACGGCCTCCAGGCCGTCTACGCCTCAAAAATCGTAAAATAAGGTATTTACCTGATCTGGGAGGCCGGTTTTCCCACGCATCTGCATTGTCGAGGGGTTTTTGCATTTTGCGTTTTGCGGTTGCACTTAGATATAAGATCGGATATATTTAAAGTGGATTATTTTTTCATGAAAAATTCAGGTAAGTCAATAAGGAGGAATCGAAGATGAAGATAAAATGGATCTTGGCTCTTATCGCTGTTATGGGTTTTTCGATGCTGAACATCGGTTGTTCCAAGGGAATGAGTGCGGAAGAATTAAAAGATTCGATTGAGATCGTTGATGTCTATTCACGGTGGGAAAAAAAATATTATCAGCCCTGGCCTCCAAAATTGACCTTAGTGCCGGCAATGGACTTTAAGGTTAAAAACGTAGGGAATGAGCCGTTAACCTTCATCTATTTCAACGGCATCTTCAGATTTGAAGGCGATCAGGAAAATCTTGGAGACAATTTCATTGCTGGAATCCGCGGGGATGCTGTTCAGCGCGGAGAAACCAGCGAAAACATTTCCTTGCAGAGTAATTTCGGTGTCGAAGGAAAATCCATCAGCCATTTTAAAAATAATCCCGAATGGAAAACCGTAAGTATACGTTTATTCGCCAAATCAAAGGGTTCTCAATACGTCCATATCGGAGACTATGATGTATCCCGGGAAATTAATTTTGAAGAACCGGAAGAAGTCGGCCAAGAAAAACAACCGGAAATCAAAAAATAAATCAAAGCCTGCTCCTCACGACGACCCTTTCGGGCCATTTTCGAACTAATAATCCAGGCTAATAAGTCCGGTTAATTATCAAAAGGATTTTCAATAATAATCTTAACATAACTATCATCACGGAGCTTTGTTACATATTCCTCTATGGCCTGCTGCTGTCTCCGCTGATAAAGGGTCCGTTCAATTTCATTTCTCACTTCCCCAAATTCCTTGATCCGGCTCTCCTTTTTATTCACAAGTTTAAGCAGCCACCATCCATTCTGTGCTTCTATCCAGGAGGAAACATCCCCTTTTCCCAATTTTTCAACTTCTCTTTCCAAAGCGGGGTTTAAATCACCCGGCTGATAACTTCCCAAAAGCCCCCGGGATTCATCGTCTTCTTCTTCTTCAGCAACTTCAAGGTCTGAATATTCTGCAGCCAAGTCACTAAAATCTTCACCTGCATTGAGCTTGCCCAGGATTTCATCCATCGTACTCCGGGCTTCTTCTTTAATTTTATCTTCGCCTGACAAATAAATTGCCTTAATGGTATACTCCACCGGTTCTTCAAACTCCAGGCGGTGTTCCTGGTAATAGTTGACCACCTCGGTATCATCAACAACAATGCTTTGCCCAATTTCATTGAATATGACAGCCTGCCTTAACAGGTTTTCTTTCATTTCATTTTTCCATTCCTCAAAGACAATTCCTTGCTGGCGCATAGCCTGAATAAGCTGGCCGTCGGTCTCAAAACCGTTTTCTTCCTTTAACGATTCGATTTGCATATTTAATTGTTCAGTCACATCTATTCCTTGATTTTTGGCTTTTTGCAGCAATAGCTTATTGGTGATCATCTCTTCCAATAAATTATCTTTCATAAGCTTCAACTGCGCTGAAAGCTGTTCTCCTTCAAGTTGTGAGCGAATAGCCTCCGCCCGCATCCGGTATTCGGATCTGATTTCAGACAAGGTGATAACGTCGTCTTCCACCACAGCGACAATAGCCTCAATGACTTCTCCCTGAAAGGAAAATAAGCCGGCGGCCAAAAAGAATATAAAAAAAACAGTTGTCTTTATTTTAATCATTGCATGTCCTCTTGCTTGGGCTGAGCCAGCCGGTCGGAATGGAAGGACCAGTCTAAATGATTTTTGAGTTCCTCCAAATAGGTTTCCATATAACTCTCGATTCTGCGGTTAAGCAGGATTTTTTTGATTTCAGGCGCTGCTTCTTCCGGCGTCATCAAAGTTTGTTCCAGCTTTTCATCCAGCCGGAAAATATGATACCCATATGCAGACTCAACGATCTGGCTTACCTCGTCTTTTTTTAATTGAAAAATAACATTGTCCATTTCCACAGGAAGCTGCCCCATTGCAAAAACTCCCATCTTGCCGCCGCGAGACGCTTCCATGCCCATAGACATAGTGCGGGCTGTATTCCGGAAGATCTCTTCCTCCTTCCCCTTGACTTTTTCCAAGGCTTCGACCGCCTGTTCCTGGGTCTCTAAAAGAATCTGACTGACTCTTACTCTTTCCGGCCGCAAGAAATCCCTTTTATGCTCTTCATAATACCTTTCAATACCTTCATCTCCAACCTCAAGCCCCTGGATAAGCCCAGCCGTAAATTTTTCCACCAAATACTTATCCAGGAACGGCTGCAGCCTGGGATTTTCATCTAAAGAAATCTCGCCGCTATCCTCACCCAATACCCCTTTCGTATATCTCCTCTTTTCGTCGGAGGTTAAAGCAACGCCGGCTTTCTCCGCCGCCCGCAGCAGCAGCTTTTCTTCAATAAAACTATTGACCAATTCCTTTAATGCCTCAGGCGATAAAGATGCAAATTCCTGCCCGGTTGTCACCTTCACGTATCTCAAGTAATCCGCATTTGTATATTCGGCGCCGTCAATAGTGAGAACAACATTGCGCCCCTCGCGGGTGGAAGCATATCCTCCTTCCGCGTCACTATTATCACAACTCCAGATTAAAAATATAAGCAGTAAAAAAATTCCAATTTGTTTATGCATCAAAATACCCGGCTTATTATAACAACTTATCCGAATAATGAACAAGCCTGACTTGGATAAAAAAATGTTCCCGCATTAACAGCGCCCCTGCCTGCAAATAATCCAGGCATGGTGCTTTCATAATATCATTAACTCTTTTAGGATTGATATGGTTTCATCCATCAATTTGCCGGAATTGCCGCCGGCGGCTTTTAAAGTCATCATTCCGTCAGGCGTGACAGACCCGGAATAGTCATTCAATATTCTCACAAATTGCCCAGGATCCGCTTTCGAATCCGGAAAAAATTTAAAAATAAGTTTGTCGCCGATGCGGTCAATGGATTCAATCTTTAAGCAGCCGGCTAAAAACTTGATGGCACCATAACGGAAAAGATGACAAACCGTAGAAGGGACAGGACCGAAACGGTCAGCCGTTTCTTCTTCGATTTGCTTCAATTCTTTCAGGCTGTCTATGGATGATACCCGTTTATACAGATTCAACCGCAGGTTGACCTGGGGGAGGTAGGCTTCCGGAATCCTGATATCCACCTTAAGGTTGATTCTGGTTTTAATCTCTTCCGTTTTTTCTCCTTTCAATTCCCGCACCGTGCGTTCCATCACATTCATATAATAGTCAAATCCCACCGCTTCCATATATCCATGCTGATCAGCCCCTAAAAAATTTCCAGCGCCCCGGATTTCAAGATCTCTGGCAGCCAGCCTGAACCCTGAACCCAACTCTGTGAATTCCTTTAAAGCTGACAGTCTTTCTTTTGCCTGCTGGGTTATTTCTTCATAGGGAGGAACCAGAAAATAGGCAAAGGCCTGGCGTGTCGACCGGCCAACCCGTCCACGCAGCTGATAAAGCTGAGCCAGTCCAAACCGGTCAGCACGGTTAACAATTAATGTATTGACCCGGGGAATATCTATTCCATTCTCAATGATTGTAGTGGAAACCAAAACATTAAAACGTCCTCTAATAAATTCCAACATTTTCTTTTCGAGTCCGGAACCGGACATCTGTCCGTGAACGGCCGTCACCCGGGCCTCAGGGACCCATTTTTTTATCATGCCAACAATAGTCTCTATATCATTGACGCGGTTATGAACAAAATACACTTGTCCGTCCCGCGCCAATTCTTTCCTCGCGGCTGAGGTTATGAGATTTCGATTAAACGGTGTCACCACCGTGTGAATAGCAAGGCGGTCCCGGGGCGGCGTTTCGATCAGGCTGATATCCCGCAATCCGGTCAGAGACATGTTTAACGTGCGGGGAATCGGGGTTGCCGTCAGGGTCAAGACATCAATATTGGTTTTCATCTGCTTGATTTTTTCCTTGTGCTTAACCCCAAACCTCTGTTCTTCATCAACAATCAGCAAGCCCAGGTCCCGCAATTTTACATCATCAGACAAAATCCGGTGTGTTCCGATGATAATATCCACCAAACCCGCCTCCATGTCTTTCAGTACAGCTTCCTGCTCTTTTTTGGTTTGCATGCGGGTCAATGCTTCAACCCTCACAGGAAACAGAACCATCCGGCTAGAAAAAGTTTTGAAATGCTGACTCGCTAAAACCGTAGTGGGGCATAGAACCGCCACTTGCTTCCCGTCCATAACCGCTTTGAACGCTGCCCGGGCGGCAACTTCCGTTTTTCCATATCCGACATCCCCGCATATAAGACGGTCCATTGGAGTATCCGATTCCATATCTTTCAGCACATCCTCAATCGATGTTAACTGGTCTCCGGTTTCTTCATATTCAAATGTTTTTTCAAAATCATCCATCCAACGGCCTTCCCGGCTGAAGCGGTAACCTTGAACCGCCTTTCTCCTGGCGTAGAGCTGAAGCAATTCTTTCGCCATTTTTTCAATAGCCTTTTTAGTTCTGGCTTTTGTCTTTTCCCATTGGGGTGAGCCCAGTTTACTAAGCGGAGGAGCCGCTTTATCCAATTGGGAATACTTTTGCACCAGATTCAAATCTTCCATGGGAACAAAAAGTTTATCATCATCCAGATAAACAATTTCAATAAATTCCTGCTTTTTTCCGTCAATCCCCATCTTGACCAGTCCCTTGAACATGCCGATTCCATAATCGGTGTGAACAACATAATCACCGGCTTTTAAATCCTGGAACTGAGTCGAAAAAGGCCGGGAACGGCGGCGGCGAAGCAAAACTCTTTCTTGAGTGAAAATATCGGATTCGGAAAAAAAGCTGACCCGCTGTTCCGGAAAACGGAATCCCCGTTTCAGCCGGCCTTTGGATAAAATTAAGGATTCATCCCGGGGTTGAAAAAAAGGGTCGTCTGATTTGATAAAAGGGATCCGGTTTTCCTGCAGGAGAAAAGCTAATTTTTCCCGCACGCCTTCCCCTGAAAAAAAAATAGTGCAAACCTCTCCTTCGGACTGTATTTTATGCAGATATTTCAAAAAGAAAGGAATTCTATTTTCAAACCGGGGAACCGGCTGAAAAGAAAAAGTGATATGGTCACTTTGGTCTCCAATCGTATTAAAATGAAGCGACTGCTTTTTGATGTTTTCCCAAAGACCAGCGGGGAAAATATCTTCTGGAGGAAGAGCGAATTGGTTGCGGGATACAACTTCCTCATATTGCTCCCGCCAATCCTTTCGCATAATTTTCCATTCCATTTCCACCCGGGAAAAATCATCAATAATAAACACAGCATCTTCCAGATAATCAAAAAAAGAAACAAAGTGTTTCCGGTTCAGCAGGCTGTGAACCGTAAAGGAAGGATAAACATCGCCGGCATGCAGCCGCTCAATCCGGGCATTGAGGTCATCGTTTTGCTTAAGGTTTGCCGTTTTTTCCGCATGAGCCTGCCACTCTTGAATGAACTCAGGATTAAAGGGGAATTCCCTCAAGGACGGCAAAACCAGACTGTCAACACGCTTCAGGGTGCGCTGGGTGGCAGAATCAAATTCACGTAAAGAATATATTTCATCGCCCCGCAGTTCAATGCGGTAAGGATTATCTTCCCAGGGTGAAAATACATCCACGATCCCCCCCCTGCATGCATATTCTCCGTGTGAATTGATAATATCCTGACGCTCATATCCATATTCTTCCAGAATTGTCAATAAACGCTCCCGGTTAATCGAGGTTCCCGGATCAAGCTCCAAAAAAAATTCAGACATATAATCCATAGAAGGAATAGGTTTGAGCAATCCCGGCAAACTGGTTATAACCAGCCTTTCGCCGCCGATAACCCAATCATAAAAAAACCGCATCCTTGAAGAGACCACATCCATGGAAGGCGGAATTTCCTGGTACGGATTATCCGTCATAGCCGGCAATGTATTGATTTTCACGTAAGAAGAAAATTTATTGAGAAAAAACCGGCATTCCCGTTCAAAGTCACTGCTGGAACTTCCCGGCGGCCTTATAAAGACGGCGGTTCTCTTAAGCTCATGGACAAGGGATGCCAAAAAATATGGTTTGGCGGCCGCGGTTATTCCAGAGACATTCAGACTGGTGCTGCCTGCCTCAAGTTCTGATAACAACTGCTGAAATGACCGGCTTTTTTTTATGAAATCCAATGCCATAACTTTTATCCTGACCTATTAGTTCGAAAATTGCCTGGCATTTTCATAAAAAAAGTGCGGGATTTTTGCAATTTCTTTCTCATCGCGAAATACATTGATTTTTTTATAATAGCTGATATTTATTTCTCTTCCAATATTTAATCTTAATCGCATTTTTTTATGAATAATTCAGGCTAAACGAAGCAGTCTAAAATACTTTCACAATTTTCCGGTTTTCTGCGTTTCGCGTTTATATCCGTAACCAGTATGAAAATTTAAGAAACACACTGTAGTCATCCTGAAAGTACCGGCCGCTGTTATTTTGCAGCATATTGTTATCCAGCCCCAGGAAAAAAACCGTACCAGGCTTCAGAACATAGCTGAACAAAAAGCTTCCATAGATCTTTTTACTGAAATGATTGTAATCTATAATCGTTCGGAGTGAAAGGGTTTTACTGATTTGATAGATGCTCTGCTGGCGCAGAACATTGAAATCATATACCTGTTCTCCACCCCATTTTTCCCAAAAAGTCTCTTTGCTGAGGGTCAGGCTCATGCGCAGCCTTTTTCCGGGCTTGAGGGTGAAAAACAGGCCGTAAGCGTTGCTGTAACCCAGGAACGGTTCTTCCAGGTCATAGAAAATACTTTCTCCTGTGCGGAAAGCCATTCCAAACGGCAGCCAGGAAATCAGCAGAAGACTGGTATTCATCTCCAGGGATGTTTTTTGAAAATCAATGCCGCCGTATCTCTCCAAATCCCGGCGCAATTCAAGGTTCATTTGACTGAATTCAGTGAATCGCAGCTGACTGGAAAGAGAGACCCATTCGTCCTCCATGGCATCACCAGCATAGGTTAAGCGGCGTCCGCTCCGCAGTTGGATCCGCACTTGATTAAGAAATTGTTTTTCCGGATAAAATTGATAATAAACACTGCCTCCGAAGCTCCGGTAATCCACCCGGTTGACAAATCCGGAAGCCGCCGTGAAATCAGGATGCAAAGATAACCAGAATAAACCCCCTCCCCAATTCCGGGAATAATATCCAAATTCTCCGAATAAAGCAGGCGCCAGACTGCTTTGCCGTTCATCGCTGTGGGTTTGCGACCCCATCGCCTGGAAAGACAGAAAAAACTTCTCACCAAACTTAAATTGTCCGTCAATCCCGGCAACCCGGTTATAATCACCGTCTATCTCCTTATCCGTAAGAGAAAATCCCAGATAAGACTCTTTAAATAAATCCGCCTTCAGCCGGAATACATTGAATAAGGCTTGTTTTGACGATGGACTTCCAGATCCATTAATCGACCACAGATTCTCAGCCGGATTCCCATCCAATGCGGAAAGCAGCCCATACGTGAATCTGCCGGTCTTTCCGGTCAGCTTGGCCCCGGCAACAGGATCTACAATCCGCCGGGTATAAACCATTTGGATTTCAGGGAACCGGAAAATCTCCATCCCCTCCAAAAAGAAGGGCCGTTTTTCCGGATAATAAAGTGCAAACCTTTTGTTGACATCTATTTGAGGAGTGTCCGCCTCAATCTGGCTGAAATCCGGATTCACAGTCATATCCAAAGTGATATCTGAACTGATTCCATATTTGAAATTCAAACCCGGTTGGGGATTAATTTTATTTCCTTTGGTTTTAAGAGAAGTGAAAACCGGCATGAGTTCAAAATTCTTCCCCTTTTCAACAATCCCGGAAATGCGAATTTCCTCTGCCTGGCATAGCAATCCCGGCCGGGATTTAGACATGGGAGGCCAAAGAATGATTTCTCCATTCCGGGCAATGGTGCGGCCCAGGGTCAATCCCCAAATCTTTTCCGGGCGGTCCGGAAAACGGATGCTTTTAAAAGGAAGCGCCATCTCAACCGTATATCCCTGTTCATCCACCTGGCCGTCCGAATAAAAAACCGTATCCCAACTGTCATCCATGTTATCGCTGCCGCCCTCCTCCATGCGGAGAGCGTCCATTTGGATACCATAAGGATTGAGAATGAAAGTATATGCACGTCTCTTTTCATTAAATGCATCCAGAAAGATCAGGACCCAGTCATCCTCCATCACATTATCGCGCTGGGTAATGGAAGCCCGGATTTTTTCCGGCTCCGTATCATAGCATTGAAAAGCAATATATAGATTATTTTTGTCATATCCAAGATAGGCGACGGTTTTTTGGGTCGGCGGGCCTTTTTCAACGGGAGAAAATTGAAGAAAACCTTCGATTTTGAGGGCTTCCGTTTCCCAGATTGGATTATCCAGCTTGCCGTCGATCTTCGGGGCTTCTGATAATTCCGGTATTATCCAGTCGTTTTTCATTTCGTCCGCCGTTAAAACAAACGGAAAAATCAAATATATTAAAGTCAACGCAGCCCATTGTTGTATTTTCATTGCATCCTCCGGTTTTATATCTCTTTCCGGTTCGATCTCTATTTAAATCTCTCAGCCTGAATTATTCATAAAAAAATTGCGATGTTTTTTAGAAGAAAATCCGCGGGAAAGTTTTTCACTTTTAAATTTTTTTTAGCCCGTGAATAATCCAGGTCAGCATCATTTCGTTTATATAGACGAAAAAGAAGTCTAAAAAGTTCATGGCGGCAGCTTGTGCTGCACAGCAATGGAGTTTATAATTCTCATATAGAATAGTCCTGATTGGAGAAAAAAAAATGAGCAAAAATTGGAAGCTTTGCATTATCTTGATCCCGGTGATTTTGTTTATATCCGTATGTGCTCCGCAGGAGAAAAAAGAAATCCCGGCAGAGACGAAAACAATCCCTTCCGGCGCCCTCCGGCTCACAATATGCTATCCTTCAACCGGCAGTTTGCATGCTCTCATCAATCTAAAAAACCGGGGTTTGTTTGATCCCCCAAGCCTGCATGTCGTAGGCGTTTATCATGAAGAAGAGTTTACGGATTATCAGCGGTCACGGGATTTGGTGAGGGAGCAGGGCTTGGATTGGATCTCCTTTGAAGAAATTTCCGGAGAGTTGACTCAGGACAATCTTTATCAAACCAATCCATTGACGCCTGAATTCCAAAGAATTTTTGAACAATCCGACGGAATTATTTTTTTCGGAGGAGCGGATATTCCACCCTATCTTTACGGAGAAAAAACCCATCTCTTAACTTCCATCCGGACACCCTTCCGCCATTTTTTTGAGTTATCTTTTGTTTTTCATCTTCTTGGCGGACACCAAGATCCGGATTTCAGACCTTTCCTGAAAGAATCACCTGAGTTTCCCATTCTGGGAATCTGTCTGGGAGAACAGACCCTGAATGTAGGAACCGGGGGAACCATGATTCAGGATATCTGGTCGGACGTTTACGGTCTTTCTTTTCTGGAAGACATTGCAGAATTGAATCCCCACAACTGGCATACCAACCCCTGGGCTCGTTTATATCCTCAATTCCGTTTATTTTCCTATAATCTCCATCCTATCCGATTAAACCAGGAAGGATTTTTCATTGAGCAGTTAGGCTTTGAAAGTGAAGATAAGCCCTTAATTCTGAGCTCCCATCATCAGGCTGCCGACAAAATGGGAATGGGTTTCCAGGCTTCGGCCACCACTCTGGATGAAAAAATCACCGAAGCCTTGTCGCATAATAAATATCCTCATGTCCTCGGCATCCAGTTTCATCCGGAATTTCCTCTTCTGTGGGATGAAGACGCCTCGTTTCGCATGACTCCTGAGGATGAAACAGAATTCACTCCTTTTCTGATATTAAAGGATCATTCCCCCAGCTTGGATTTCCATAAAAAAATATGGCGCTGGCTGGAGGAGAAAGTAAGTCATTATCATATCAGCCGGAGCCGGTGAAGGAGAGAATCATGTCAGCGACTTATGATGTGATCGTGATCGGAACCGGGGTGTCCGGAACCACCGCTTCATTTCAATTGACAGAGGCAGGTAAAAAAATAGGAATTGTGGATGAGCGCGAATTCGGAGGAACCTGCCCCTTGCGTGGATGTGATCCAAAAAAGGTTTTGATGGGTGCGGCTGAAATAATGGACCGGATCCACCACATGGAAGACCGGGGATTGGCCGGTGATCCGTTTATCGATTGGAAAAAGCTCATGGCATTCAAGCGGACTTTCACCCGTCCCTATCCCCAAGAACTGGAAAAATCCATGAAAAAGGCAGGCATGGATGTTTTTCACGGGCAAGCGGAATTCGCAGATGAAAATTCACTAAAAATAAATGGGGAAATATTATCATTCCGCAACTGTATCATCGCCACGGGAGCCAAACCCCGCCCATTAAAAATCACGGGGGAAAATTTAATCTCCACAAGTGAAGAATTTTTGGAGACAGATGAGCTGCCAAAAAAAATAATTTTCATGGGCGGCGGATATATTTCTTTTGAATTTTCTCATATTGCGGCCCGCGCCGGGGCTAAGCCGCTGATCCTCCACCGCAGCGAACGGGTTTTGAATATGTTTGACCCGGGGTTGACAGATAGATTGAAGGCCGCCTCCCGTGAAGCCGGCATTCAGATCAAAACCAGCCAGACTGTTACGGCTGTTAACCGGTCTCCGGAAGGTTTGACTGTCACGACTGAAAGCGGAGAAAGTTTTACGGGAGACATGGTGGTTCACGGCGCCGGCCGCGTTCCGGAAATTGAAAAATTGAACCCGGCCGCAGCCGGCATTGAAACCGGGAAAAGAGGAGTCCGGGTCAACCCTCACTTGCAAAGTATCTCCAATCCCCTGGTTTATGCAGCCGGAGATGCCGCCGATGCAGGCTTGCCTCTGACCCCAACAGCCATCATCCAGGCAAAGACAGCAGCCCATAATATCATCCATGGGCCGGAACAAACCTTTGATTCACTGGCCACTCCCAGCGTGGTATTCACCCTGCCCGTTCTGGCAAAAGCAGGACTGCTGGAAGAGGAAGCCCGTCAAAAAAACTTGGATATCGAAGTAAAATCCCAGGATATGTCTTCCTGGTACAATTCCCGCCGGATCGGCTTGCAATATGCCGGTTTCAAAACCCTGACAGAAAAATCATCCGGCAGGATACTGGGCGCCCACATTTTCGGCCATCATGCGGAGGAAACCATCAACCTTTTCGCACTTGCGATTCAATACAACCTGACCCGCAATCAGCTCACCCGGCTTCCCTATTCCTATCCAACCGCCGCCTATGATATCCGCAGCATGTTTTGAGTCATCCCTGAAAAGACATCCTCTCCGATAGACGTCAATCTCTTCTCCTGATTAAGAGGACAACTCTTTACATTTTCTTAATAAAGCAGTCTAAGATTGCCATGCGGCCTGCGGCCGCTCGCAAGGACGAGAGGTCGATCCTCAGGATGACACTGTGTATCATTTTCTAAGTACTTGTTCAGGCTAATCGCCTTTCGTCAACTCCAAAAGCGCATAAAGATAGCCTCTCCAACCCAGCCCGCAAATAACCCCCCTGCAGGCTGCAGCCGTCAGGGATCCGGCTCTGTCTTTTCCCCTAGCGAAAATATTGGATATATGGACTTCAATCACGGGAATTTCAATAGCCCGGACGGCATCGAGCAGAGAATAGGACGTATAGGAAAGCCCGCCTGGATTTATGATGATTCCGGTATATTGTCTCCGGCCGCTGTGCATCTTTTCTAAAATTTCTCCTTCAAAGTTTGATTGAAAAAAATCAATTTCCACATTTTCCCGGCCGGCTATTTCCTGCAATTTCTTTTCCAATTCATCAAGGGACATGGCTCCATATATTTCCGGTTCCCGGTGTCCAAGCAGATTCATATTCGGGCCGTTTATAACAAGTATTTTATCAGGCATATGAGCTCCTTTGCGTTTTGGTATGATTATAAACTTGCCGGAATAAAATCATCATGCGTTCAATTTCAAAGGAATTTTCCTGCTCTTTGGGACAAATTTATAATCCTAAACAATGGGGCGGTATTCAAAATCAGCTGGATTTTGGTTCCTTGGGCTCCAGATTCATTTTCTTCAGCCGGTCATAACCTTCCATCAATTCTTGTTTGATATCAGCCGCTTCTTGAGACGTTATCTTCTTGGTATCCTCATAACCGGACACGACGGATTGAACGATGTTGCCATATGTATCTTTGGTGATATTTTTAATCTCAGAAAGATTTTCAAATATTCTGTCCTTCATTTCGAAATAATACCACCGCATATCTTCCCGAGTCTCTTTTCCGGATTTAGGGGAAAACAATACACCGGCCATGGCTCCTGTGATCAAACCTAATAAATAATCTTTCATGCTCACTTTATCCTCCTTTTCTATTTAAAACACGGCCATCCGCATCCCAGCCGGATGGAATCCTTTTTTTTATTATATAATGAAATGCAAAACATATGCCAATCTGAACTTTTACTTCTTTTTCTTCAATCTTTACAACATAGTAAAATAACGTCTTCGTCATTCCAGCCGCCGGCTGCGGCCCCCCATCCTTAAAGAGTTGACTTTTGTCTATTTATACGATAGAATTAATATACATAGGAGGTATTAATGAAAAGACACACACTGCCCCGGGTAGCTCATTGTTCAGAGGGCTGCCGACAATGATCCTGAGCAAGATATAAAACTGCTCCTGAAATTTAACCGCCCGCAATAATGTTTATATTATTATTGCGGGCTTTTTGCTTTTATATTTATTTTTCATTTTCCGCTTTTAATTCCCGGATTTTTTGTATAATCTCCGTAGTCGAACGGCCCTCCAAATAAGGAATGATCATGACTCTTCCTCCTTCAGCCTCTACTTCTTCCTTTCCGACCACGTCTTCCGGCTGCCAGTCTCCCCCTTTGACTAAAACATCCGGCTGTACTTTTTTGATCAGCTCCCTGGGAGTATCCTGCGAAAACGCCACCAGATAATCAATATCCGATAAAGCGGAAAGGACTTCCAGCCGTTCCTCCAAAGGAAAAACGGGACGCCCATGACCCTTAATCCTCCGGATTGAGTCATCATCATTGACCGCCACTACAAGCACATCTCCCAGCCGCTTGGATTGACGGAACAGATGGATATGTCCCCGGTGAAGGATATCGAAACAACCATTGGTAAAAACGATTTTTTGGCTTTTCAAACGCAGGTTTACTCGAATCCGGGCCAATCTGTCCGGGGATTGCACCTTTTTTCTTCCATTCATTCAGGTTGTTTCCCCTTTTGAAGATAACACCCGGACCGGCTGTTTAATATTGACTCCAGGAGAAAATTCCCAGGTATGGTCCGGCCGGAATATTCCGTCGTCTTTGAAACGGGACGAAACCATAAACGAATAAAGATTCCGGTGATAGTCATAGGGATATCCATCCCGCTTGTGCACGGCGATATCCAGGTAATAGGTTCCATTGACCAAATTGATCCGCTCCAAACGGCACATAACTTTTTGCCTGCCCTCCAAAGACAGGGGCTGATAATCTTCCAAAAGGGTATTGGTTCCATAACAGCAAATCCCCTGGGAATTAAAAATACCTATCCCGAAAACAAAATCCTTTTTGCGGGAATACGCCTCTACATCCATTTCAATAACCAGGCCTTCATTCGGATGAAAAACATGCTTGGGTTGACTGTCTATTCCCAGTATTCGTACTTTTTTTATTTCGACCTCTCTTTTTCCCCAACGGTTTTCACGCCTTTCTTCTTCATAGCTATCCTGTTCCGTCACTTCCCTTTGGCGCTTCTCGAAATCATCTTCTTTTTTATCGGTCACATCCTGAAGATAGGCGTCAATGACCCGGCGGGATTCTCCAATAGTTTGAACCTGCCCGTTTTTTAGCCAGGCCACCTGGTCGCATATTTTTTCGACTGTGCTCAAATCATGGCTCACAAACAGGATGGTCTTTTTCCTTCTCCGGAAATCATCAATCCGGTCCAGGCATTTCGGAACAAAAGAAGCGTCTCCCACTGCAAGAACTTCATCCACAAGAAGAACATCCGGATTGACATTAATGGCAATGGAAAACCCAAGCCGCATATACATTCCCGAAGAATAGGTTTTCACCGGAGCATCAATGAAATCTTCCAGTTCTGCGAATTTGACAATATCTTCAAATTTCCGGTTGATATCCTTTCTGGTTAATCCCAGCATTATTCCATTGATGAAGATATTTTCCCGCCCGGTGATCTCAGGGTGAAATCCGGCTCCCAATTCAATCAATGCCGAGACTTTCCCCTGGACATTCACCTCGCCCGAAGTCGGCTTATTAATGCCGCTGACAACTTTCAATAACGTGCTTTTTCCGGATCCATTTTCACCGACAACTCCGAACGTAGTGCCTTTATCCACCGTAAAGCTGACATTATCCAAGGCTTTGACTAATTCGTCGGGACGAAGAGAACGGAACAGGTCCCCTTTCAGCAATGCGCTTTTAAACGTCTTAAACCTGTGTTGGGCAGAGTATTTCTGGTAGATTCTGGTGAGATTTTTTGCCTGGATGGCTGGCGACATTTATACCTCCTCCGGAAAAGAATCCCGCAGCCGGTCGAATATATAATATCCTATAAACAGCAGCAGCAGAGAGAATAGAAAAGTGACGCCCAGCCGCTTCCATCGAATCATCTCTCCCCAATAAACGCAGTTTTGATACCCCCACATGATATGAGTCATAGGATTTAAGTTTAAAAATGTCTCCAGCAAGGAATGTTCCTGGACCGTCCGGAACGTCATGGGATAAATGATCGGAGATGCAAAGAACCAAAAGGTCAGCAGGTTATTAAGAATATCCTTGATATCGCGGAAATGAACGGTAAGCGCTGATATTAAAAAACAAAATCCCAGGGTAAATACATATTGAACAATCATGACGAAAGGGAGAAACAGCAAGTACGGCGTATATGTCCTCCCTAATATTGGAACGAAAATCAGCAGAATGGGCAGCCCCAGCAAAAAGTGGATGAAGTTGCTGGTCACCACAACTATTGGAAGAATCTCAGTGGGAAACAGCATCTTCTTGATTAAATTCCCCTGAACAATCAGCACATTAGCGGACTCCAGAGAGGACGCAGAAAACCACACCTGCCAGGGAAGCACACCGCAAAATAAAAACAGGGCATATAACCAAGGTGATTCATTGAAAGCAGGATCCCGGGGCATGATAATGAAACCGAAGACCACTGTATAAACAACCAGCAGCAGCAGCGGATTTACAAACGACCAGAAAAAACCCAAAATCGTCCCCCGGTAACGGGCTTTCAATTCCCGGCTGATCAGGCTTTGAATCAGCATCCGGTATTTATACAATCCGATAAATTTACGAATCAATTTTAGCATTATATCTTCCTCTAAAGATTTCTTCCGCCTCTTCGCTGTACTGCCTCTCCTTCTTGTATACAATGAATGGAGGCAGTTTTTTTTCACGGGTTCCGGAAAAATCAACGGCACATAAAAATAAATTCGGTTCGGAATCCGGATAAGGGACAACATTCCGCTTGCTGCTGATCCCAAGCCGGTAACGATGAAGAGCTTCCATGAAATAATTCTTCTGGCGGAAAGGATAGATAAAATAAGCTTGACCGCCCGGCTTTAAACAGTCCGCTGTCACTTTCATAATATCAAAAATATCGCACGCTAATTCATGCCGGGCTATGGCCTTCTCCCGGGAGGAGCTGATATGCCCGCCCCCTTTTTTATAATAGGGAGGATTGGAAAAAATTTTATCAAATTTCCGCCAGGGAAAAAATGATCTTAAATCAACTTCCTTAACCGCAATCCGTTCTTCCAGGCGGTTAAGACAGACATTGCGGCGCGCCAAGTCCGCCAGTGCGGGCTGCAATTCCACTGCGGTAATATGCGAAAAGGATTTAATACTTAATAAAAGGGAAATAATTCCCGAACCTGCACCAAGCTCCAAAAGTTCATCCTGGCTGTCCGGCTGAATGAAATCAGCTAAAAGCGGCGCCTCAAGAGAGAAACGATATCCCTTTTTCCTTTGCCGGACATGAATACGTCCGGCATAAAAGGTATCCAGCGTTTCATCTTCATCTTTCATCCGGAGAATATTCATCCTCTTCACTTTCGGTTGTAAAAACCAGCACTTCCTCCGGAGATATCTCCGCGTATCCTCCTTCAACCAAATATTTCTTTTCGCGCCCGGCGATTCGATAGGAAAGAGATCCCTTTCCCACTGCCACCACCATAGGCCGGTGGCCTGGATGAATCCCCAAGTAGCCTTCCAAACCGGGAATAGTGACATCCTGAACGTAATCATCCGCGATCACCCGCTGAAAGGAATAGACTCTCAGCTTCAGGCTGGAAGGGATGTCATCGCTCATGCTGATTTCAGCTCCTCGGCCCTTTGAATTACATCCTCTATTCCGCCCGCCATATAAAAAGCCTGTTCAGGTTTATCATCATGCTCCCCGGCTACAATCTGCTTGAACCCGGCTATGGTTTCTTCAACCGTAACATACCTTCCTTTTCTTCCGGTGAATTCTTCGGCCACATGAAAAGGCTGGGATAAAAATCTTTCGATTTTTCTGGCCCGGTTAACAGTCAGTTTGTCCTCTTCGGACAATTCTTCCATCCCTAAAATCGTGATAATATCCTGAAGATCTTTGTATCTTTGCAGAATTTCCTTCACTTCTCGAGCGACCTGATAATGCTCTTCTCCGATAACACGCGGGTCCAAAATGCGGGAGTAAGAAGACAAGGGATCCACCGCAGGATAAATTCCTTTTTCGGTTAATGCCCGGGAAAGATTGGTTGTGGCATCCAGGTGCGAGAAGGTTGTCGCCGGAGCCGGATCGGTAAAATCATCGGCCGGCACATAAATAGCTTGAACCGAAGTAATGGAGCCCTTTTTAGTGGATGTGATCCGTTCTTCAAGCTCTCCCAGCTCAGAAGCCAGATTGGGCTGATAGCCCACGGCCGACGGCATCCGGCCAAGAAGGGCCGAAACTTCGGAGCCGGCTTGCACAAACCGGAAAATATTATCGATAAAGAGCAGAATATCCTGATTCATCTCATCCCGGAAATATTCTGCAACCGATAATGCCGTCAATCCAATCCGGAGCCTGGCACCGGGCGGCTCGGTCATTTGTCCATAAACCAGAGCGGTTTTGTCAATAACTCCGGATTCTTTCATTTCCAGCCACAGGTCATTTCCTTCGCGGGTCCGTTCTCCGATTCCGGCAAAGACTGAATATCCGCCGTGTTTTTGGGCAACATTATGAATCAATTCCATAATAATGACGGTTTTCCCGACTCCGGCCCCTCCGAACAACCCGATCTTGCCCCCGCGTAAAAACGGCTGTATCAAATCGATAACTTTAATCCCGGTCTCAAACATCTCCAATTCAGTGCTCTGCTGGTCTAAAGTAGGAGGCTGCCTGTGGATAGGGTAATGCGTATCTGACTTAATTGGGCCCATATGATCAACGGATTCCCCGATAACATTCATCACACGGCCCAGGGTTGCTTCCCCGACAGGGACTGTTATCGGAGAGCCCTGGTCAATCGCTTTCATCCCGCGAGCGACGCCTTCGGTAGGGTGCATCGAAACACAGCGCACCCGGTTTTCCCCCAAATGCTGCTCCGCCTCAACTATGATTTCAATGGGAGAGGATGTATCAAATCCTTCGCTGGTGATACGAATGGCATTATAGATTTCGGGAAGATTTTCATCCGCAAACTCTACTTCAATAACCGGTCCGAGCACTTGCACAACCCGGCCTGTTTTTTTTGCGTTTTTCTCCGCCGGTTTCTTTTTTGCCGGTTTTTTCTTTATATTTTTTTCTTCTTTTTTATCTGCTTTAGCCATGATTGATTCTCCAATTATCAATTTTTTTTCAATGCATTGACAGCCGACATGATCTCCAGCAATTCAGTGGTAATATCCGCCTGCCGGATTTTATTCATCACCAGAGTCAGCGTCTTAATCAAGTCCTGTGCGTTTTTGGTGGCATTATCCATCGCCATCATTCGGGAAGCGTGTTCCGCCGCAATGGACTCATGGTAAAAATGCTTGATTTGATTCGCAATATAAAAGGGCAGCAAGGTATTAAAAAGAACGGCTGATTCCGGTTTCCAATCCCGTCTTGCTTTGATATCGGGAATGGTTTCCCGAGGCTCTATCGGCAGGATTTTAGCTTTGGTAATTCGGGGCCGCAGTATGGATTTGAACTCATTGTAAATAAAATAAACAGCATCGCTCTCCAGATGCGTGTAATCCCGCATGACATCCCCTGCGATCCGGTTTAAATCCTCTTCCTTCAATTTATGGGTGTCATCCGGAATCCGGAGAATAACCGGATATTCCAGCCGTTTAAAAAACTGGCAGGCTTTTTTCCCTATCAGGATTAATCGGATATCCGCCTGCTGAGATTTTTCTTCTAAAAACTTCCTGGCTTCTTCAAGTAAGTTCGCATTAAAAGCGCCGCAAAGCCCTTTATCCGACGACATAACCAGAGTCAGAATTCGTTTCTCATTCCTTTTAGCCAGAAGCGGATGACAGCTCCGGTCCACTGAATTCACAATTTCCTGAAGGAAAGAAGGAATATTATGCCAATAAGCCCGTCCGGATAAAACGGTCCGCTGTGCCTGTTTGAATTTTGCCGTGGCTACGGTTTTCATTGCACGGGTGATTTGCTGGGTATTGCGGACACTTTTGATCCGCCTCCGCAAGTCGATTAAAGCCGGCATAACTTTATCCTTCGCTCCCGCTTTCGCCGGTCTCTTCCTGGAAAACCTTATTGAACTCGGTCAATGCCTTATTCATAGCTTCATCCAGGCTTGCCGATATTTCCTTTTTTTCCACAATTTGTTTCAGAAGGTCTTTATGTTCCTTTTTCAAATATGCATAAAGTTGCTCTTCATAATCACTCATCCGGTTCACCAGGATATCATCCAGAAAACCGCGGTTGCCGGCATAAATGACTGCGATTTGAAGCTCGACCGGTAAAGGTTGATACTGGTCCTGTTTTAATATTTCAGTCAGCCGTTCCCCCCGGTCCAGCTGGGCCTGGCTGGCCTTATCCAACTCAGTTCCGAACTGGGCGAAAGTCAACAGTTCACGGTACTGGGCCAAGTCCAAGCGAAGCTTCCCGGCCACTTGTTTCATTGCCTTAATCTGGACATTGCCGCCGACCCGGGATACGGAAATGCCGACATTAATGGCCGGACGAACTCCGGCATTGAATAATTCCGGCTCCAGATAAATTTGTCCGTCGGTGATGGAAATCACATTCGTGGGAATATACCCGGATACATCTCCTGCCTGTGTTTCAATAATCGGCAGCGCAGTCAAAGATCCTCCGCCCTTTTCCTCGGAATATTTGGCCGCCCGTTCCAGAAGGCGCGAATGAAGGTAAAATACGTCCCCGGGGTAAGCCTCACGTCCCGGAGGCCGGCGTAAAAGCAAGGATATTTCACGGTAAGCCGCAGCATGCTTGGACAAGTCATCATAAACCACCAAAGCATGCTTGCCCTTATCCATGAAATATTCCCCAATGGCGCATCCGCTGTAAGGTGCCAGAAATTGGAGGGGAGACGGATCGCTGGCAGAAGAAGCGACAACCACGGAGTAATCCATCGCACCGCTATCCTCTAAAACTTTGATAATTTGGGCCACGGTAGAATTTTTCTGCCCGATTGCGACATAAATACAGATAACATCTTTATTCTTTTGATTGATGATGGTATCAACCGCTATCGCGGTTTTCCCTGTTTGGCGGTCACCGATGATCAATTCCCGCTGACCGCGGCCGATCGGAATCATGCTGTCGATCGCCTTTAAACCCGTTTGCAGCGGCTCTTTCACCGGCATGCGGTCTACAACACCCGGAGCCAGCCGTTCCACCACCATAAAGTCCTCAGTTTTTATGGGTCCTTTGTCATCCAAGGGTTCTCCCAGAGGATTGACAACTCTTCCAATCATAGCGTCCCCGGAAGGAACCTGCATTATGCGGTGGGTCCGCTTGACTCTGTCGCCTTCCTTGATGAGATGGCTTTCGCTTAAAAGAACAACCCCAACACTATCCTCCTCCAGGTTCATTGCCAGGCCGTAAATATCACGGGGAAATTCCAGCAGTTCATTCGCCATAACATGCTCTAAGCCATAAACCCGCGCTATATCATCACCGACCGATATCACGGTTCCGACTTCTCTGACATCGATTTCTTTTTCATATCCTTCAATCTGTCGTTGGATAATCTTGCTTATTTCATCTGCTTTAATTTCCATATTCTTTATCCCTCGCTGATTTTCTCTTTCATCCGGGTTAAGCTGCCGCGAATTGATAAATCATAGATCATATTATTTCTATTCAGGTAAATCCCTCCGATTAAACCGGAATCAATCTTGTATTTCAAGGACACTGGAGCTGATTCCATTTTCTCCAATTTTCCTTGCAGTGCCTGCTTCTGTTTTTCGGAAAGGGGAATGGCCGATGTCACTTCAAACGACACCACCCCCCGGCTTTCATTCCATATATCCGGGATTTTTTCCACAAGGCCGGGGAGAATATACAACCGTTCCTTTTCCACCAAAAGTCTTATAAACCTGGCAACCTTGGCATCAAATCGGGATTTTTTCATGATTTCTTCTATCAGCTTGATTTTCCGGGAGGTGGGAATGAAAGGACGCAAAAAAACGTGTTCGTATTTTTCCTGAGCTGTGACGAATTGTTCAAACTCCTGCAGCTGTTTATACAAACGGGAGAATTCTTTCTCACTTGACATAGTGCGCAGGAAGCCTTGCGCATAGCGATTAATGAGAACTTGGCTTCTCATAAAATTGACTCAACCTTTCAATAGACTCATCGATGAGGCTTCGGTGCTCAGAGTCCCCTATTTTTTTCCGAAGCCGTTCCTCTGCCTTTTTTACAGCTAATTCCGCCACATAAGCACGGATTTCTCCTATTCCAGTCTGGGAAAGCATTGCGATTTCATTTTGAGTATAATTTTTCAGCTTATCTGCTTCCGATTTAGCTTGGGACAGAATGGTTTCCTTCATTTTTCTGCCTTCATTCTCAGCTTCCCGTCTCATTTTTTTTACTTCTTCGGCCATACGCTCCATTCGGGCCTGAGCGTCCTCAAGCTGCTTCAGAGACTCTTCCCGAAGCTCTTCCGCTTCTTTTATGGAAGAGGCAACATTCCGGCCCCGGTCTTCAAAATAATTCTTTACCGGACGGTAGAGCAGGAAACCCAACCCTCCAAAAAGGATGAGGAAATTCACGGTTTTACCCAGCAATTCAGATGAACCGCCGGCGTGATGCTCTTCTTCAGCCATAAACAGCCACAATGGAATCAAGCAGAGAATAACGGCAAATGCTTTTTTTTGATTCATTTTGACAACAATTTTTTTTCTATTTGATCCGCAAATGCCCCACTGTCCTTTTCCAGTTTTTTTTGCAGGGTTTTGACCTCGCGGTCAAGTTCATTTTTTGCTTCCTGTATTTGAGAACGGCATTCCTGTGAAATCTCAGACAATATTCTTTCTTTTTCTTTCAGGGCTTCCTGCTCAAAGCTTTCCTGAGTGGCTATAGAGGAGTTTCGAGCGGATTTGATCTCTTCATCAATCTTCTCAATGATTTGAACATACCGGCTCTGAGCTTTTTCTCCCTTTCCCTTGTCTTTCATAATTCGATCCTCGCGCTGCCTGATCAACTTTCTGACCGGGTCATAATAGATCCGGTTCAGAACAATAAGCAGAATCCAGACGATGGCGAAGATAACAATAAGTCCTAAATCAACTGATAGCATGATCGAATTTCCAGAAAAAATTAAATAAAAAATTTAACATGTTTAGTATAAAAAAGCAAGAATATGATAGCCGGCAGCGCTATTTCCATGCTTTACCTGCAGCCTGACGCCTTCGAAAAATATTTTTTATGATGCCGATCAAATGCAGGGACCCCGCCGCCACAATTGCGTCTTTTTCTCCGGCTGCATCCAATGCTGCGTCTAAGGCTTTCCCGGGATGCGGCTCAAATTCCACCCTGTCGGAAAACTGCGGAACAGTTTTAAGGACAAGTTCCGGATCAGCCGCCCGGTGGTAATTAAAACGGGTTAAATACACTTTTTCAGCCAAAGGAAAAAGAATCTCGCCCAACCGCCTAATGTTTTTATCATTCATAACGGCAAATACCAAAAAAACGTGTCCTTCAAAATTTTCCCTTATATAATCCCTGAGCGCCAGAGCGCCTTCTTCATTATGGGCTCCATCTAAAATCACAAGCGGCTGGTTCTGAATAATTTCAAGCCGGCCCTCCCAAAAAGTGGTTTCCAAGCCCCTTATGATGAGCTCCCTGCTCAAAGGCCTGTGGCGGTGAGCCAGTTCAATTGCCGCTGCCACTGCAACCGCGGCATTCCGGCCCTGATGCCGCCCGGGCAGAGAGGGCATAAACTGAAAAATCCGCCCATCCCATTGCAGGGCATAAGTGTGATTTTTCCCTTCGACCGGCTTAAAACAGGATTCATTTGAAAAAACTTCAAGAAAAGGGGCCCCGGCGGCTTCGGCACGGCTCCGGATAATTTCCCGGGCATCCGGGTCCATTACGCCGGAGATAACCGGGGTGTCTTCTTTTATGATCCCTGCCTTTTCTCCGGCTATTTGGGCAGAAGTCTTCCCTAGATATTGTTCGTGCTCCAGGGATATGGTTGTAATAACGGCAACATCAGGATTGACTACGGTCGTGGCATCAAATCGTCCTCCCATTCCAACTTCCAAAACCGCCGCATCGACTCTGCAGCGGTTGAAATACAGTAATGCCGCCAGCGTCATGATTTCAAAATATGTCGGGGGATGAATAAGGATTCCTTTTTCAATCAACGCATCGACTGTAGTTTTGATTTCAGTCAATATGGAGCAGAAATCATTCGGAGAAATGGGTTCTCCATCTATCCGGATTCGCTCTTCCATCCGCATTAAATGAGGAGACGTAAACAGGCCGCAGCGCCATCCATTGAGGCTTAAAATCCGGCTCAGCATGGCGGAAACCGACCCCTTGCCGTTAGAGCCGGCTACCTGGATAAAACGAAGGTTGTCCTGCGGATCATTATATTCATGTAAAACGGCCCTGACATTATCCAAGCCGAATTTCATTCCCAGACTCTGGATTTGCTCCAAATAACGCAGGGCTTCCCGGTAGTTCATGCGGCAGGTCTGTCAGGCGTGATTGAGAAATAATCTCACCGCCCGGATCAGATATGAACGAAGATGCTTTCGCTCTACGACATCGTCCAGCATACCATGTTCCAGCAAAAACTCTGATTTCTGAAAACCCTTGGGCAGTTTTTCCCGGATAGTCTGTTCTATCACTCTGGGACCGGCGAATCCTATCAGCGCGTTGGGTTCAGCAATATTGATATCTCCCAGCATTGCAAAACTGGCCGTCGTCCCGCCGGTTGTGGGATCCGTAATGACGGAAATAAAGGGAATTCCCGCTTTCTCCAAACGCGCAATGGCTGCACTGGTTTTCATAAGCTGCATCAAAGAGAGCACGCCCTCCTGCATTCGGGCTCCCCCGGAACAGGAGACAACGATTACCGGCCGTTTTTCTCTTTCCGCTCTTTCAAAAGCCCGGGTTATCTTTTCACCGACAACCGAACCCATGCTCCCCCCCATGAAAGCAAAATTCATAGCGGAAATGAGGACGTCAAGGCCTCCCATTTTCCCGAAAGCATTCAGTACCGCATCGGCATGAGATGTTTTTTCAGCATATATTTTCAACCGGTCGGCATATTTTTTGCTATCCACAAAACCAAGCGGATCTAAAGGAAAAATATTTTCGTCATATAATTGATATTTTCCGTTGTCATAAAGGAGCTGGAGCCTTTTTTCCGCCGACAGCCGAAAATGAAAATTGCATGCCGGGCAGACAAATAAATTATCCAAAATATCCTGCTTGTAGAGAATACGCCGGCAGTTATTGCATCGAGTCCATAAATTCGCCATATTTTTTTCCTGTCAAAAAACCCGCATGCCCCGGGCTTAGATTTACTTTTTCGCAACATCTTATCGAATTCCGGATTATTTGGCAACCGGCCTGGATTTTCCGGAAAACGTGAACCGGACATGGGTGTTCTTTACGACTCTTTCCGCAGTCGCTTTTCTATATCTTTAAGCATGGCCGTTACATCTTGGGGGCTGGGAAGTTCCTCTTCAATTTCGACCTCGTCGTGCAAGAGATTAACGACCGTATTGAGAAGCTTGTCATCGCTGAAAGGCTTTTCGAAATAACCTGAAGCCCCAAATGTCCGCAACGCCTCATTCCTGTATTGAGGTCCTTTGTATAAAGCTGTTACGATCACTACCGGAATACTTCCCCGGGTTTCCTTATATATTTTTTGCGTCAAATCAAAGCCGTGAAGTTTGGGCAGCATCGCTTCCAGGATTATTAGATCGGGTTGTTCTTTTTTAAAAACCTTATAGGCTTCCTGCCCGTCACTCGCCGTAACAACCTCCATATTTTGGGCACTGAACAAGGCTCGCATACGTTCCAGGCTTTCTTTATCATAATCAACGATAAGTATTTTTTTTTCAGGCATAAGAATTTATTCGGCGGCCTAATTTTAACTATCCTGATTTATTCAGGCTATTTTAATTTTCATTAATTTCTATGAATTTGTCAACTTATACCGTGTTTATTTATCCCGGGACCTTCGAGAGCAAGCCGCATCTTCCGGCTTGCGCCTTGTCGCTTCGTTCCTCACATCGCTTCACTCCTCAGGACCCCGCCTGAAGGGGTGAAAAACTGCGATTATAACAAAAATATGAAAATGAAAAACTTTCCATTTGAACTTTCAATAAAAATCATGTTAAACGTTGATAAAAAAGGAATTACAAAAATATCGCAATATTTTTATGAATAATTCAGGCCAGGTTATTCAACGGCGTTTTGCAGAACCTGATCGAGAATTTTTTTGTATTCTGGAAAAGAATACCGTTTAGCGGCCATGGCTGCAGCTCTTTCCGCCTTCTGTTTGGCTTCCGGGTGAAAACAGGCAAAAACCATGGCTTTGCCCATATTTTCCGGATCCGGTTTTTCAAGGACCGCTATACTCTCATCCAGGACTTGCGTATGTGTCCATAAATCCGTGGCTAACAGCGGCTTGCCCGATTTTAAAAAAGAGTATATTTTCAAAGGCGTGTTTGTCCCTGCAATCCGCGGGGAAACCAGGACATCCGCAATCTCGATATAATGCGGAACACGGGAAGGCGGCACCTGACCAGTGAAATGCACTCTTCCTGCTATCCCCAAATCAGCAGCCATTTTTTTCTTCACCTTGACTTCCTCCGGAGAACCGCCGACAAGCATGAAAATCACACGGGAATCCTGAACTCCGGCAGCGGCCATGAGAAACAAGTCAACCCCTTGGTATGACTGAAAATTCCCGGCATATAAAACCAGCTTTTGATCCGGAGAAGCAAACCGGCGGCGCAAATCCACCTTTTCTTTAACGGATAAAGGTCTGCATTCAAAGTCACAGAAATTTTCCAGTAAAAAACTTTTTTTAGAAAATCCCATCTCTTTGACCTGCTTATACAAATCAGGGCAAATGACAATCACTGAAGCTGAATTCTTTAAAACGTACCGTTCAAGACCGTGAAATACCTTCTTTATTAAACCTGACCGGGTAAATTCAAAGTTTTCCAGCTGCTGAGGAAGACTGGAATGCATGTCATATATATGGGGAATTCTTCGCCAACCGGCGAACAGCATCCCAAAAAATGCGGCCTCTTCATGAGAAAAAACCAAATCATACTGCTTTTGAAAAAGTTTGTGCAGGGTTCTTACCGCCATCATCATATCCAAAGGAATCTTAACGAATGAAGGCCCGATCTTGATGTGTGTGAGCCCGGGAAGTCTGGGAATGCGGAAAATCTCAACTCCTGGAAAAATTTCATCTTGGCCCAAGGGATAGGTTATCAGATCGACCTTGTGCCCCATAGCCGAAAGCGCTTTCAACCGGAAATAAACACTGATGGGCGTTCCGCGGGGCTGGAAAAAAGGCTCCGGGGCGAGCATAAGAATGTTCATGGCTGATCAAAAGTTTTCTGATCCGGAGTTATCTTCAACTATTTCTTTGATGTAATATGTTTTTTTCTGCAGGGATTCATGATATGCCCGGACCATAATTTCCGCCAAAAGACCCAGGGTGATGAATTGAAATCCGATGACAAGCAGCAATATTGCCAGCAGCAAAAGGGGCCGGTTGGCAATGCCTTGCTGCAGAATAAGACGCTGGTAGGATAAAATGAGGGCCAATACGCCTCCGATTAAACCGCTGGCCAGGCCGAATAAACCAAAAATCTGCAATGGCCGGGTGGAATAGCTCAATAAAAATTTTACCGTCAGCAGGTCCAACACAACCTTGACAAAACGCATTATGGAGTATTTCGACTTACCATATTTACGTGGACGGTGATGAACCTTAACTTCTGCAATATCCACCCCCATCATACTGGCGATCGCCGGAATAAACCGGTGCATCTCTCCGTACAGATTGATATTTTTAACCACGTCCTTCTTGAAAGCCTTCAATGTGCATCCATAGTCATGCAGCTTCACCCTGGTGATGACGGATATAAGCCAATTGGCTAACATAGACGGCAGCCGCCGGCTGAAAAACTTATCCTTGCGTTTAATCCGCCATCCGCTGACAATGTCATAGCCTTCTTTCATTTTATCGAGAAGCAGGCTGATATCTTTGGGATCATTTTGCAGATCCGCGTCCATTGTGATGATGATATCCCCCCTCGCATGATGGAAACCCGCAGATAAGGCCGCGGTCTGGCCGAAATTCCTTCGGAACCGGATCAAGCGGACCCGCGGGTCTGATTGGTGAATATCTTTGAGGACTTGTTCCGAACCATCGGTGCTGCCGTCGTCTATAAACAGGACTTCAAATGACTTGCCCAAATCCATGCACGCGTCAATAATTTCCCGGTATAAGATCGGCAGGTTATTTTCTTCATTAAGAACCGGAATAACCAGAGATAATTCCGGATGTTTTTTTTCTTTCATCGGCGACAATATATCATAACTTTTCTCAAATGACCAACCCCCTATGCGCCGCTCTCATCGGCTTCGCGGCATCGGGCCCGGCTTCCGCTCCCGTTCAGATTTTTAATGCCATTCCTCGCTTGGGTTTTTCGATGCCTGCGCAGCTCCCACGACCGTGGGTCAGACATGCTCGGCACCCGGCTGCGCCGGGTCCCCTCAAACCATGCGCTCGGAAGGCTAAATCTTCGATATCGCATCAGCCGGACCCGAATGGCCGCTCCGCCGACCCATTTGTCATTCCCAGGCCCCGTAAGTATACATATGTCATCCCCCAGCCGCGTCAGCTTCCTTCGCTTCTCCCAGGATAACATGGTGTGCCCTTTTCCAAGTAATATGCCGGAGGACTGTAAAACGGCGATTGGGTTCTCTCCGGCGTTAATGGCGGCGGGTGGGTTGGTCTTGGCGAGAGGAGAATTCAATCGACGCTGATGAATCTTGCTGCCGGACTTCTGACATTTTAGTGGTGACGGGATAAGGCCCTTATTCATTGACATGGCAAACCGGGACCGATAATACATGAAAAATAAGCGAGTGGAACTTGAAGAGCAAAGCAGGCACAGCGAGATTCCGCACTTCCGAAGGAGTGAAGAGTTGCAGGATTGCATGATTTGTTTTAAAGTGAGAAAGCTCAGAAACACTGACAGGAGAATGATATGGACAAAGAGCGAGTCGGCCGCTTTTACGATGTGGTCTGGACGGAATACCTGCCCGAATACCGGGACAGCGAGAATCATTGGCGCCTGTTTTATTCACCGGAAGAAATCAATGGCAAAACTGTTCTTGATGCCGGATGCGGAACCGGCATATTCAGCACAATTTTCGCCCGCAACGGAGCCTCTGAAGTCACAGGTATCGATATCAGCGAGGGGAGTCTGTCAACCGGCAAGGCCCTGAAAAAAAAATTTACGCTGAATAACCTTAAATTCCAGCAGGAAGATATGCTGGACCTTCCCTTTGAACCGAATCAGTTCGATATTGTATGGGCATGGGGGACGGTTCACCACACCACCGATCCACTCAGCGCGGTTTCCGGATTGGACCGGGTGCTGAAACCGGACGGGTCCATGCTCTTAGCCGTCTATACGCGAACCCGGTTAACCTTTCTGCACGAAATCATCCGCAAGACCCTTGTCCGGACCCCCCGAAAAAGCTGGACTGCCCTTTCCAAAATTATGGCCTTTTTTCTTACTCCGGTTGTGTTTTTTTTCAAAAAAAGAGAAAAAGCCCGTAAAGGGGAAAAGCTGGAGGAACTGATTCTAGATTGGTATTTCGTGCCCATCCGTCATTATTACAAGCCGGAAGAGATTCAGGAGTTTATGGAAAATAAAGGGTATTATGTGGAAAAATTCCTGCCCGCCTCCGGCCGCTTTAACAGCACCTCCAACTTTATCTATAAATTCCGGAAAAAACCACAGCGTAAACCGTGAATCGCAAGTCGGGAAGGGAAAATTGGTTTTAACTTTTTACTTTTGACTTTTCACCGGAATACTCTTTACTCTTCACCCCATTCCTTGGATAATAAAACAAAGCGAGGGAAAAATGACAAAAAATATGGACAAAAATATGCGATTCACTTTGATTATCGCAGGACTGCTGGCAGCCGGCGTTCTTTTAAGCTGCGGAAACTCACCGCCTCCGGTAAATCCCGGCGAAAAAGCCCTTCAGCCCCGCCGTGATGTAAAAGGCCGGATCGTGTTCCAATCCAACTTCGACGGCGATAATGAAATCTGCATGATCTCGGGTCAAGAAATGACAAAACTGACAGACAACACCTGGGATGACGAGTTTCCGGTCTGGTCCCCGGATGGACGGACCATCGCCTTTTCATCCAACCGGGAAGGCCATTTTAATATTTATCTTTATTCATTGGAGGATTCCCGTACAACCCGGCTGACGTTTTCCGAACAGGATGAAATAGAACCGGCCTGGTATCCCGATGGAGAACATGTGGCCTTCACGCGGGACATGGGCGGATTTCTGCGGAATAAACTGGGCCTTTTTAAAATAAACATTTCAACCGGGGATGCGGAAAAGGTCATCCCTGAATACGGGTCCATCCATGGTATCGCCGACATTTCTCCCAGTGCCCCGCTTTTGACATTCACCGGCAAGCGCCGATCCGGCTGGGATGTCGCCGTGTTTCATATCAACACCGGGAACGTGGAATTCCTGGAAGAAGGCGGTAAAACCTGCCGGGCCCGGTTTTCTCCGGACGGAACCTGGCTGGCATATGTTTCCTCCAAAACCAGCGAACGCGCGGATATTTGGAAAATGCGGCCGGACGGCACCGAAAAAATCCGTCTCACTTCCAGGGAAAAGACCCATGACTATTTTCCTGACTGGTCCCCGGACGGCCGCTTCATTGTTTTTAATTCTTCCCTTCAGCACAGCCACGACGGTGACTGGCAGCTTCTTATCCTGGATGTAAAGACCGGGGAAACCTTTCTTTTGTTTGATTCGAAGGGAAATGATATCTTCGCTGATTGGCATCGCTGAACACATTCGACCGCCGCAAACCACTTTGGACCGCCTTGAAAATAAAGCAATAAACTCCTTTTTGCTTCTGTTTTCCTTATATACGGCCATCCATTTTCACCGTTGACAAATTATAAATTAGGTGCTATTTTACCCATCCTATCCATAATTATAATGAGGAGAATGGCATGAAAAATACTCTGAAATTTTCCATGGCGGTCCTTCTATCTATATTTTTTGTTTCTTCAGGTTTTGGTTCGGAAGTGACAAAAATTCACCACAGTCAGGGGCAAGCCGAACACCCTTTTATTCAAGTTTTGGATAATGGAGACTTGATGGTTATTTTCTGTGAAGGACACCATTTCAATATGGATGCAGAGTTATTGTACACCATTTATCACAACGGCTCCTGGAGACCGATTAAGCGATCGGTAAAAAAATCTTCTTCCAGTTCCTTTCCCCAGTTGACCAAAGATGAAACCGGACATGTTCATCTTACTTTAATGGATGGGAACGCGTCCTCTAACCGTGATATATATTATGCCCTGTATGACCCGGAAAATGACAGATGGTATGGAAAATGGAAAGCCTACAGCAGCGCGGGAGTTAATTCCAGCTGGCCCCGGATACAGCTTCATAACGACAAAATTTATATTGTCTGGACCCATAATTACGATCCTAAAATCGGCCTGACCGATGTGGTCATGATCGAAAACCCCATGGATGGTGAATGGCCGGTTCCGGATAAATCGCGGATAACGATATCCAATACGGGACAATCGGCTTCCGTGCATAACTCTTTTGGGATTTGGGAAAACCAGTTTCATGCCATCTGGATGGATGACAATCATAAGCCCGGCAACTGGAACATGTATTATACCGAAGGCATTTATAATCCCAGTAATGAAACCTGGAGCATCCAGGCGTCCAAACAGATTTTCCCTTCAGCCATCAATCAATATTATCCGGCATTGGCCATAGATGATATGGGTACGGTGCACATCATTTTCTCCAACAAAACGGGGCCTTTTTGGTATTCGCAGAAACCACAGGGAGGCAAATGGAGCAAGCCGGTCGAAATAAGCACCGGAAAAGCTTCATTCAACCTGGTCCCCTATTTAACCTATAAAGAAGGCCTGCTGCATACGGTTTGGCGGCAAATTACATCCAATGGAGAAGGACTTTTTTACGGACGTGCGCTTCCCGACGGGACCTGGGCTGAGCCGGTAATGATCGCCGACGGTATGGAATTTCCCCAATATCCCGTAATGGATGCAGATCAGAACGGAGACGTGCATGTGGTCTGGAGTGACGGCGACCCGGATCACCCCCGGCATATTTATTACTCCAAGGTTGATCTTCCCGGACAGGCCCCGGAAGCGGTTATCTCCGTGGATAAAACTCACGGCTTGACACCGCTGACCGTTAATTTCAATGGAGCCCAATCCAATGATCCGGATGGTGAAATCAGAGAATACCGCTGGGAATTCGGCGACGGAACCGCCGGCGGCGGCAAGCGAGTCTCCCACACCTATACTGCAGGCGGAACCTATACGGCCAAACTGGTTGTGATTGACGATGATATCCGTACCGGCACCACCGAAGTTCAGATCACCGCTTCCACCGGGGCCCCCAACGCCGTTATCAATGCCTCCTCCACCAGCGGCATGGTTCCGTTTACAGTCGCTTTCGATGGATCCCAGTCTTCTGACTTTGACGGAGAAATCATTTTATATAAATGGGATTTGGGCGATGGAACCACCGCCACCGGCGAAGAAGTCATGCATGAATACACCGAGGGGGGAGATTATTCCGTCACCTTGACCGTGAAGGATGATGACCATAAAACCACCTCCACATCCATTGTCGTGACGGCTTTCCAAAAGCCGGTTGCCTTGTTTACAGCTGAACCCGGCATCGGTAAAGTGCCCTTGACCGTTACTTTCAGCGGAGTCGACTCATATGATCCTGACGGCGACGTAGTGACCTGGAGATGGGATTTTCAGGATGGAATCCGGGAATTGTCCAAGAATGTGGTGCATACATTCTCACGAGTCGGTAACTATGAAGTCTATCTCCAAGTTGTAGATAATGACGGATACACCGCTACTGCCACTAAAATGATACGCGTCGTTGATAAACCGCTTCCGCCTTTGAACATCGCCGTTCAGAGCAAAGTCAACCGCACCTTTATGTACACCGATTACATCAATTTCATAACCTGGACGGAAAACCCGGACAACAACGGTCTGTTCACCATCGCCAATTACCGCATTTACCGCAAACCCAAAGGAACGGATGATTCCCAGTACTCCTTGGTTGGTGAAGTCCCGGCCGGCACTTTTGAATACGATGACCGCGGATTTCCCAGTGCACAGGATGCCTCCGGGTACGAATATGCTGTCACCGCGGTGGATTCAGACGGAGCCGAGAGTGAGTATGACATGGAGACCACGACTTTCCGTTCCAGCATCACCCGCCCGGCGGAAGGTTTAAACCGGATTAAGTAACCATTCTCTAACATACCAAAAGCCCGGGCTGGGTTATCCCTCCCGGGCTTTTTTACGTCAACCGTATGCCGTTTCTTGCAACGGATTTTCGGAGCTGGCGTTATTCCGGCCCTTACCCATTGCCGCAATTCACCCCTGACTTATTGCTTTTAAAATAAAATATCCATGTTGGTAAAACGAATAGTAAAAAAATTCGAATAAGAAGGAGGGGGATGACTGGAGCGCAGCGGGAATTTTATCTCTTAACCACCTCGTGCTTTTCGGCTGAGCCTATTTTCTCTTTTCCCCGAATAAACGTAAGGGATTGGGCGCTGCCGGAAACACCGGAATCGATCTTCCGCATATCACTGTGCCGGCCGTGCCCATCCACAGCTCTAATGCCGTAGATAAAATTCCCCATTTCCTGCCGGTATTCTAAAAGTTCATCATCGTAACGAAAAGTTCCAAAAGCCACTGTGTCCAGATAAATAAAATCCGGGCCTGCGCCTTTTTCCCGCCGGAAGATGAGATACTTCACCGGTTTCAATTTTCCCGTGTTTTTAGGGTTTTGCTCCCAGCGCAGAATATTAATATAGTCGGAAAAGAAAAGCCCTTCATTGACGATTTTTTGCAGGGATAAATTATCCGGGGGATAAGGACGGTCAATCAAGGAAAGGGTTTTTTCCGTTTTATCCGACCAGCCGTCATTATCCACAACCTGAAGCGTGATGTTTTTATCCCCGCCTGTGCTGTACTTATGCTTAACCACCTTACCCCATCCGACAGTCCCGTCTCCAAAATACCACTTGTATGACCGGATTTTCCCATCTTTATCGGATGACGCCGAGGCATCAAATGTCACGGTCAAAGGAACAACACCTTCCGGTGGACTCATGGAGAAACGGGCGACAGGTTTGATATAAACGGAAACATCTTTCCTCGCAGAGTCCTTCTTGCCGCCGTTGTCGGTAATCTCTAACGTAACGGTGAACTCTCCGGCTTTGGTGTAATTATGGGATACTTTCATTCCGCTGCCGGTGCCTCCGTCCCCGAAATCCCATTTATAGCTGACAATCCGCCCATTGACCTGGTCAGCCGGATTGGAACCGGACGCATCAAAATCGACTTTCAGGGGGACAGGGCCTGCATGGGGAGAACGGACAAACCTCGCCACTGGGGTTTTATTATCGGTAACTGTGATTTCTATCGATGCTGAGTCAGTCAACCCGGTATCGTCCGTAACGGTCAGCGTTGCGATCCGTGTGCCGACCGCAGTGTATTTATGTGTCGCAGTTACTCCGGAACCCTGGGTTCCGTCCCCAAAACTCCAGCTGTAAGATTTAACGTAACCATCCGGATCATAGGATGCGGAGGCATCAAATTCCACCACCAACGGAGAGGGTCCGGAGGTCGGGGATGCGGAAAACTTAGCCTGAGGAGGCGTTCCCGCCATAATCTCCCTGGAACTGGACGAACTCTGTTTTTCATTATCCGTGACTGTCAGAGTGGCGGTAAAGCGTCCCTGGCTGGTATAGGTGTGACTTGTCGTCACCCCGCTTCCCTGGCCGCCGTCGCCGAAATCCCATGCATAAGAAACCAAGCGGCCGTCCGGATCATAAGATGTTGAAGCGTCGAACTGAACATTGAGCGGCGGATTTCCCTGGTCAGGGTCGGCCGTAAAAGAAGCCACTGGATATGTCAGCACTTGATCGAGATTGACATAAAAGACATCCCGGTTGCCGCCGTATCCGGCGTCGCTGTATACAATGTGGACCGTTCCGTTTTTATCCACATCAAGACCGGGATATTCGGATTGTCCTCCATGGGAAACCTTCACCGGGGTTTCCCACTTTCCCGATGTCGTCCCGCGGGAATAATAAATATAATCGCCGTCCCCCTCCCGCTGACGCCAAACCGCGTGCAAGTATCCCAGTTTATACCTCATAAATAACATGCTTTGAACTGAAGTCCGGCCCGTGGAAATCTCGATCCGTTCCGTCCATCCGCTGCTGTTTTTCTGCTGGTACCATACCGGGTTGCCCTTATTGGCATAAATCACATGAACCACACCGTTTGGATCCACTGTCAGCGCGGGCATATATTGATTGAAATCCGGATGCAGGCGGATGGAATTGCCCCAATGTCCGCCAACCCGGTCATTATAATAGATATTCCAATTGCCATTGCCATGATTGTCATCCATCCATGCAGCATAAACATTTCCATTAAATACATCAAAAAAAGGATGGACGGAGACGGAATTCGGAAGACGGGAAACGTTCTGAAAGGAACCGGAGAAACTCCCGCCGTCGGTCTTTTCCATCATAACAATATCCATATCGGGAGGAGATATGTTTGGAGATGTATAATTATGGCACCAAAGCACATAGATCCGGTTGCCCTCCACGGCAATCCGCGGCCAGGATGAATTCAGGCCGGGACTATAGCCGACCATTTCCGGGGCAGTCCAGCGCCCGTTGATATATTTTTTATAATATATTTCCCGGTTCCCGGAAGCACTGCCGTCCATATAGGCCATATGGACTTCCCCGTCCTGATCAATATCAAGTTGTGGAAAAGCCGCGGAATAATACCGTTCAGCCGCCACTTTAGCCTGGGACCATCCCTGCCCCGGAGTAAACACCCGGGACCAGATCACGCCCCATCCGTTGAAATGACCCTCCGTCCACAGCGCCATCACCTGGCCGTTGGGTAAAGCCAAAACAAACGGCAGTTCCGACATATCCGCAGTCTTCGTTAAATTGATATATCCCTGGGCAGAAACCAGGCTGCACATAAAACCCAATAGAACAAACATAAGGAATAATCTTTGTTTTTTCATATTAATCCTAACCTAATCTCTATTGAAAGGGATATCAATGTGCGAAGTCAATCATCCCAAAAGGTGATTAGCAGGGTGAAATATCCCGGAGAGCAGATAAAACATCATCGGCATCGGTCTTCAGCATCCCTGGAAACAGGGGGAGTGAAAGGATACCCCGGAAAACTTTTTCTGCAACGGGAAAATCTCCTTCCCGGTATCCATGCTTTTCTTGATAAAAGGGCTGGAGGTGAAGAGGAATAAAATGAACACTGGTGCCGATATTCCGCTTCCATAATTCCTTAACAAGTTGATTCCGGTCTATGCCGAACTCTTTTTGATGTACCCAGACTGGGAAAATATGCCACGAACTCCGGGTTCCCGGAAGCTGTTTTTGAGGATGAATACCCGGAATGCCGAGGATTTTCTCCATATAATACTCCGCCAATTCCCGTCTTTTCCGGTTGAGATCCTTCAGCCTTTTAAGCTGAGTTAATGCCAGTGCCGCATTGATATCCGAGAGATTGCATTTATAACCGGCTTCATGAATTTCATAATACCAGGACCCTTCTTTAGCGTAACGCTTCCATCCATCCTTGCTCATGCCATGCAGCCGCAGGCGGCGCAGGCGCTTGTCCTTATCAGGGTCGTTGAGACTCACGATCCCGCCTTCCCCCGCAGTAATATTCTTGGTCGGGAAAAGGCTGAAGCAAGTCAAATTTCCGGACCCTCCAATCTTTTTCCCCTTATATTCCGCTCCCATGGCATGGGCGGCGTCCTCAATGATGCGGAGATGATGCTTTTCTGCGATCGAGGCAATCCGGTCCATTTCACAGGGCTGACCGGCATAATGGACCGGGATAACGGCCTTGGTCCGGTTTGTCACAGCGGCTTCCAAGGCAGCCGGATCAATATTAAAAGTTTCCGGGTTGATATCCGCAAAAACCGGACGGGCGCCCAAATGATGAATAACATTGGCTGTGGAAGCGAATGTCAAGGGAGTGGTGATGACCTCATCCCCGCTGCCCACTCCATCCGCAATAAGAGAGAGAAATAAGGCGGAAGTTCCTGAGGAAAGCGAGACAGCAAATCCCGCTCCGGTCTCAGCGGTAAAGGCCTCCTCCAGCATCTGGGCTTTCTCACCCGAGGTCAGCCACCCGCTTTTCAGTGTTTCCACCACAGCATCAATATCTTGCTGAGATATATCCGGCACTGAAAATTTCAAATAGGTTTTTCGCATTTTTCAGCAGGCATAATGATTATAATATATCTTATCCGTCGGGTCTTTGATCTCCCCGTCTTTGATGGCTTTAGCTATCTCCAGGATTCCGTTTTCAAGGGTTCTTTCCGCCTTGAAATTCATCGCCTGTTCAATTTTTTCAAAATTCACATGATAACTGCGTTTATCCGCCAGCTTATTTATTTGCTGAACAGTCGCCTCCGGAATATGCTTCCTTATGAATTCCCCGATTGATTTGATTTGCAGATTGTCCAAAGCCACGTTGAATATCTGGTTCCCCACTTTTTCAAGAGGACTCTCCATAGCGGCTTGAAACGACCTGGCTGCGTCTGCAACATGGAGCAGCGGCCGCCACTGTTCACCGCCGAAAATCGAAATCTTTTTCTCCCGGATGGCCTTCTGAGTCAAATAGTTCACAATGATATCGAACCTCATCCGGGGCGACAATCCGAAAATCGTTCCCAGCCGCAGCAGCACCGGCTGAAAATGGCGATCGGCCAGAGAAAGAATACCACGTTCCCCGTAAAGACGGGTCTCCGCATACAGTGAAACCGGATTGACTTCGGATGCTTCAGTCAAAACATCCTGTTTGCCGACACCGTAAACACTGCAGGTCGACGCAAAAACAAAACGCTTGATTTTACGGGCTTTGCACATATCCGCCAGGCGCACCGTGGCATTGAAATTGACATTGACCGCCAGTTCCGTGTCGGCGGCACAGGCGGGATCTCCCACAATAGCCGCCAGGTGAATCACTGCGTCCGCATGTTCCAGTGCCCGGGTGACATCATCCTCATTTTGAACATCTCCGACAATAACCGACAAATTGGGGCGCTGTGTTTTCAGAAAATTTTTAAGCGGATCAACACCGAACATCAGTTTATCCAGAATGACAACTTTATATCCGGAATCCAGAAGCCGGTTTACCAGAATGCTGCCGATATAGCCGGCGCCTCCGGTTACTAAAATTCTTTTTTCACGGTTGGGTTTTTTTTTCACTGTCAAGATACTCCTTTAGGTTGTGATGCCTGCTCCTGCTCCAAGGCGGCCCGTTCATTGTACCGGTCCACAAAAAGCATGGTCTCCCGCGCGATTTTTTGAAAATACTCCCGGCTCATTTTTAAATTAACATTCGCATACAGGCTGAACGGGTCATACAGATTCCAATCCGTATCTTCCTCCAAAACACCTAATTCTTTCAGCTCATAGTAAAACCGGCAGCCGGGATAAGGGGTTAATATACTCATTGACACATAGGTAGGGCGAATCTCTTTGATCAAATTCAAGCTCATTTCAATTTCTTCTTCGGTTTCATCCGGATAACCCAGCATAAAAAAAGCCGACCATTTCTGATTCAGGCGGTGAAGTATTTCGGCCCCGCGTCGAATTTGATCCAACGTGACATTCTTGTTGGTTTTATAGAGCAAGCGCTGGCTTCCGGTTTCAATTCCGATTTTCAGATTATTCATGCCCGCCTGCCGCATGCGCCGGATGATATCTTCAGCCACCAGCTCAATACGTGTCAGGCATTCCCAGTTGATGTCGAGTTTTTTTTCTTCCAGCTGATCACAAAAAGACAATACCCGTTTGCGGCTCAAAGTAAACGTATCATCCTTAAAGTATATATTCCTGGTTTTAAACCGGTCCACCAGATGTTCGATTTCATCAACAATACTGGAGACGGAACGGTAGCGGACCCGCCGTTCCCAGATACTGGAGCAGAATGCACAGCTGAAGGGACAACCCCTGCTTGTCATGATCATACTGAAATCGTCCGGACGGTAGGTTTCTTTCCGGAAGAGGGATTCACGGTCGGGAAAAGGCATGGTGTCCAAATTTTTTATCAGCTGCCGTCCGGGAGTACGGATAATTTCACTATTGCGGCTCCGGAATGCCAAGCCCCGGATTTCTTCCGGATGGGTCCCTCCTTTTTCAAGGAACCGGGCGAGTTCGGAAAAGGTTTCCTCCCCCTCTCCGATGACCGCATAATCAGCTCCGGTTTTTTTCAGAGAAGATTCATAAAGCACAGAGGGATGCGCCCCTCCTAATACCACCGGCGTTTCCGGATAAATATTTTTGGCTATCCGGGTCAGGTTCTGTACCGCTCCTATTTTGGTGGAAAGAAAGGTAATCCCGATCAAATCCGGTTGAAAATCCCGGATAACCGTTTCCACTTCTTTCCAGATGGGATGATTTAGATCCTTTATGCCCTCCAGGTATTTATGAAAAACATTAAGAAGATCCGTTGATGTCATGGGAACAGGAGTCCGGCCGTGATCGACATCATAAATCAAGACCTCATGGCCGTCCCTCTCCAAATAAGAAGAAAGCGCACCCAAAGCATAAGGAAAAAAGAAACGGTAGAATCCCATAAACCTTGCAAAAGGGGGATCGATCAGCAATATCTTCATAAAATCTCCTCAAACCAAACGTGAATTTTACATCTTGCCCCGGCAAAAATCAAGGCAGCCGGGAGCTGATTGACTTAAGGGTATGAAGCGGATATCATAAGCCATTATTTTTAAAAACGGCGGATACGCATGAAAAAGATGAAACTCCATACTAAAATTTTCCTCGGCCTGCTTCTGGGAATCGTCGCGGGAGTTGTTTTCGGTGAAGATGTGCTGATCATTGAACCAGTGGGAACCATTTTCATCCGGCTTATCACCATGATCGTTATTCCGCTTGTTTTTGTTTCCCTGATGCTGGGAACAGCCAGCTTGGGAGACATCCGCAAATTAGGCCGGATCGGTGCGAAAACCGCCATTTATTTCGTCATTACAACGGTCATCGCCATCATTATCGGTCTTTTCCTGGCGAATGTGGTCAAGCCCGGTGAAGGCCTGGATGAGAGCGTAAAAAATCAACTGTATCAAAATTACCAGGAAACCGCGCAAACCGGGCTCCAGCATATTGAAGAAAAGCCTTCCATCAAAGAAATCCTGATCAATATCGTCCCCACCAATCCCGTCTCCGCATTTATTGACGGAAATATGCTGCAAATCATATTCATGGCGCTCCTTTTCGGGATTGTCCTTACTCTGATCAAAGAAGAAAAATCCGAAATTATCGTAAAACTCCTGGACGGCATCAATGACATCTTTATCCAGGTAGTGCATGTCGTCATGAAATTGGCCCCTTACGGCGTCTTTGCCCTCAGCGCAGCGGTCATAGGACAATACGGGACCGATATTCTCATAACTCTGTTGAAATATTTCCTTGTGGTTCTCGGCGGATTGGTGTTTTATACCCTGTCCGTTAACAGCTTTTTTGTCAGTGTCTTAGGCCGCACCAACCCCCTGACATTTTTTAAAGCCGTAAAAGAAGCCATCATTATCGCTTTTTCTACATCAAGCTCCATGGCAACGCTGCCGGTCGCCATGGAAAATGTTGAAAGTTTAGGCGTCCGCCGGGAATATTCCAGTTTCGTTATTCCATTGGGAGCGACCATAAACATGGATGGAACAGCACTTTACCAGGGGGTTTCCGCGGTTTTTATCGCCCAGATCTACGGCATCGAACTGGGGCTTACCGGTCAAGTCACGATAATTTTGATGGCGGTCCTGTCCTCGATCGGCGCCGCCGGCGTTCCCATGGCCGGAATTATCGCCCTGGCGCTGGTGCTCAAGCAGCTGGGAATTCCAATGGAAGGAATTGCTTTGATTCTGGGTGTGGAACGCCTGCTGGACATGGTCAGGACCAGCACCAACGTCATCGGAAACATGGCCTGTTCGGTTGTGATTCAGGCATTAGAGGAGAAGCCCGCCGAATGAAAAAAATCCATTATTGGAGACGCCTTCTGCGTCTTTTTCATCACTACCGGAAAAAAAATTCCCTGCTGCCGTACATGCCCATCCGGCTTTGGGTTGAACTGACCAGCCACTGCAATTACCGGTGCGGCATGTGCCCGAATAAGGACCTCTCCAACGAAAACAAAGGCTTTATGAGCTTTGATTTATTCCGGAAAATCATGGATGAAGCCGCGGAATTTGCATTTGAAATCAACCTGGCGCACCGCGGTGAATCCTTGATGCACAGCCAGGTGACGGAAATGACGGAATATGCAGGGCAAAAGAGGCTGTACACCCGGCTGCACACCAATGGCTCCCTTCTGAATGAAAAACTCTCCCGAAACCTCATTGCAGCCGGACTTGACCGGATTTCTTTTTCATTTGACGGATTTGATAAAGAGACTTACGAAAAAATCCGGGCAGGTGGAAATTTCGATAATACCGTCAATAACATCCGCCGGTTTTTGGAAATAAAAAAAGAACTGGGCAGCCGCAAGCCGGCTGTCGCTATTGAAGTGATCAATTTTAACCAATACTCCGGAGAAGAACTGAAAAAGAAAAAAAATAATTTCACCCAGAGGTTTAAAAACCTGCCCCTGGACCAATTTGTTATGAAAGAACCCCATAACTGGGCGGGCCGTCTGAATGAGGCAAAAGAATCCCGGCATTACTGCATGTGTCCTTTCCCCTGGAATGCTTTGGTGATATTTTGGAACGGGACTGTTCTTCCTTGTCCTCAGGACTTTTTTGGTGATTACAGCCTGGGAAACGCCGAACAGCAAACAATCCGCGAAATCTGGAATGGGGCTCAAATGGCCAGTTTAAGAATGAAACTGGCTTCAGGGAAGGTTGAAGATATCTCCGCCTGCAGTCAATGTGACCGGCTCCGGCGCCCAAGTTTTCTGGGCGTACCCAAAGAGTATCTTTGGAAATTCATCACAAAAAAAATGCCCTGAAAAAAATTGACAACCACCCGTTAGGATGGTCATAATAACAACATGAATAATGAATTCAAATCCAGTCTTCAAAAGAAAATGATAGACGGAAAGAGCTCCGCCTCTTCCAAATATTCCTCTTTGGTCACAGGACGGACAGGACTATGGTTTTTACTGAAATATGAATTAATTATCCTTGGCTGTTCCTGGGTACCCGGAGCCCTGGGCTATTTTTTGCGAAAAATCTTTTATCCGCGTCTTTTGCACTATACCGGACGGGGCGTCGTATTCGGCCGGAACGTTACTCTGCGTCATCCGCATAAGATCACTGTCGGCGACCACAGTGTCATCGACGACAACACAGTCCTGGATGCCAAGGGAGAGAATAACCGGGGAATCCGAATCGGCAAAAATGCCTATATAGGCCGTAATACAATTTTGAGCTGCAAGGAAGGTTCGATCGATCTTCATGATTTCTGTAATATTTCGGCCAACTGCTCTCTCCTCTCTGAAACGGAAATCCGTTTAGGCAAATACTGTTTTCTGGCCGGAAATTGCTATTTGGTCGCCGGGGGCAATCACAGTTTCAAGCGGCTGGACACACCAATTATGTTTCAGCCCTCGTTTTCCCGCGGCGGCATTAAAATTGAGACAGACGTCTGGCTGGGTGCCGGAGTGATCGTTTTGGACGGATGCCGGATCGGAAAAGGCAGTGTCGTTGGTGCCGGCGCTGTTGTAACGGAATCTCTTCCGTCGTATTCCATTTCCGTGGGAATGCCGGCACGCAAGATAAATGCCCGGACGGACACTAAAAACAAACCGCAAACCTGAACACCAATACCACGGATTGACACTATCCCTCTAATTGCGTTATAAATACTTGCCTTTACCTAAATGATTCACAGGCCGCAATTGCCGCAGATGCGGGGCGCAAGAGGTCAGGTTCATTGTTTATGATGAAAAAACACAAGATCTTTTCAGCCGCTCTCATTTTAACTGCAGGTTTTATCTGTTTCGGCGGCGGAACTCATCCCGCTGCCGTTCTCCAGGAAATTCCTCATAATACTCTTGAGGGAGACCAAATCTCCCCCGTCCTGGCTTATGATGATAACGGTCACTTTATGCTGGCATGGATCAGCATTCCCCAGGATGACGGACTGCCCGGAGTTTATGCCCGTTTGTTTTATCAAAACGGATATCCATTCGGCCCGGAGTTCCAAGTCAACACCTTTTGGAATCCGGTTGAATACCCTGCAGCGGCCGCCTCTCCCGCCGGATTTGTGGTTGTCTGGGGCAGCCTCTGGAAAGAAGGCGGTGTCAGCGGGGCGGTAACCGCCCGGAAATACGGGCCTTGGGGTGACCCGGCCGGAGATGAATTCCGGGTCAATGAATATACCTGGGATTTTCAAGGAAATCCCTCCGTCGCCATGGATGCGCAAGGCCGTTTTGTTATCGCCTGGCAGAGTTGGAAACAAGACGGCGACGGTTACGGTGTATACGCCCGGATTTATAACAGCAGCGGCGAACCGGAAGGACCGGAATTTCCGGTCAATTCCACGGCCTTCGGACATCAGGACCAACCTGCCGTGGCAGCCGCCGCTGACGGGAGTTTTATCATCATTTGGAGAAACTTTTGGGATGAGACCGGACAAAATGGAATTTTCGGACAGCGTTTCGACCGGTACGGAAACCGGATAGGACCGGAATTTCAGGCAAATTTCACCAACCGGGGGACAGCGGAAAGCCCTGATATCGACATCGACAATGCTGGCAATTTTTATATCTGCTGGCATCATAACCGGCTGGATGAGCACGGCTATGATATCTATGTCCGGACTTTTGATCCAACCGGAACCCTGAGGAGCGAGGAAATCCGCGCGAACACCGGCACACCCGGGATGCAGGTGTTTCCTTCCTTGAGCTGCACTGCAGACGGACAGTTCCTTATATGCTGGCTGGACCGGCCCGGCGGTGAAATTTCCCAAATAACCGGCCGCACATTTGACCGGTACGGGCAGCCCCAGTCGGATGAATTTATTGTATCCTCTGCACAAAACAGAATCCGGGAATATCCGGATGCTGAATTTATCAGCTTAACTAATATGCTTTTTGCCTGGCAGGAGTACGACGCCCCGAATACGGGCTGGAATATTATGCAGAAAATAATGTCTCAACGCAGTTTAACTTTTTGGGAAAGAACGAAACCGCAACAGAAAAAAAAATATGCGACGAAAAATCCTATTCGCGATCTGGCTGACCGCCCTTCAAATTTTCCTGGCCGCTGATCATCAGGAAAAACCTCAGGTAACGGCCGGCAGCCCCTATTTTGATAAACAGGGGCATCTGCAAACACTCCCCCTCTGCTCTCTTGAAACAGCCTCCTTTCCCAGGTCGCGCATCAAAAATGATCCCTCCGGGCAACCCTGGATTGTGCGGAAAATCCGCATAGATTCAGGATGGGATATTCGGCTGGGGAGAATCCGGAACGGGAAAATAGAGAACGATGTCTCCGTTTCCAGCACCTTTGCCGGAACGCACACCTCCCCTGACCTGGATTTTTCCTCCGGCGGACAGCCCTGGATTGCCTGGGTCAACCAAATCAACGGAACCTGGAGGCTTTTGGTTCAAGACACGGCAGCATCCCGCACTTGGGAAGTTCATGCGGCAGGCCGCCCGGTTTTCACACCCGCCATCATCGCGGATAAATACGGACGCATCTGGATTTTTTGGACCGGTGTCGAAACCGGATACGACCAGATTTTCGTCTCATATCTGGATCACGGGGCTTGGAGCCGTCCGGAAAGCCTAACCCCGGATTCCTCTACCCCTCACTTTCATCCTGCGGTGACCTTAAACGCTTCCGGTTATCCTTTGGCTGTATGGAGCGCCTTCAGTCCCAGAGGGTACCGGTTGTACTCCGCATCCTGGACCGGAAAAGAATGGGAAACAACCAAACCCCTGCCGGGCGAACCCGGCTCATCGGATGCAGAGCCCGCGGCTGTTCTTTTGAAAGACGCCATACCTGTTGTCGCCTGGACGCGGTCAGGAAGAAAGGGAAGCCAGATTTTGCTCGTTTTCCGGATGGGTGAGAACTGGTCGGCTCCTATCCGGTTAACGCCGGGAAAAAGCCGGGGAAGACATCCGGTCCTGGCCGCTTTCAATGATAAATTGGCCGTGACGTGGAAAAATCAACGCGGCCTTGTCCTGGAAATCTTCACCTTTTCCGAACTCCTGGAAAAGCCGGTCCCCCTGGAGTTCAGCGCCTTCCCTGTTTCATCGTCTGTTTTAATGGATAACAAATTCATTGCGTTCGGTGACAGCATTACGTATGGTTCCACTAACGGCCCGCGAATGGGAGAAGGATATCCTCCCCGCTTGCAGCTTCTGCTTGAACAAATCTTTTTTTATCCCAGCGTTGCCAATAAAGGCTTGCCCGGAGAACCTACCTGGCACGCCCTGGGACGGATTCAAAGCGTACTCACCCATGAAATGGCACTCTATTTTTTACTCATGGAAGGAACAAATGATGTAAGTGTTCAGACATATTCCTTAGACTCCACGGCGTTTAATCTGGAGCAAATGATTTTGAAAGCTTTGGATTATGGAATGTTCCCTCTTATCTCCACCATTATTCCAAGGGCACGGAGCCGCTGGACCACTTCCGCCCGGGTAAGAACATTGGAACTGAATGAAAAAATTATTCAGCTTTCGGAAAACATGAAGGTCCTTCTGGTTGATAATTATTCCGCTTTTATCCAACACCCTTCCGAAGACGGAGGTTATGAAGCTTTAATCAGTGATGATAACCTCCACCCCAATAATTCCGGCTACCAGGTTATGGCCGAAACCTGGTATGACAGCATCCGCATCATCCCATTTCCTCCGGTTTCCGTAACCGCACTCCGGATGTACCGGGACCGGGAAATCCGGTTAAGATGGGAGAACAACCCAAGAAATGATCCTGGAGCGGATATCACCCATTACCGGATATTGCGGCGCAGAAGGGACAGTCAATCTGATTTTCAGCCTGTCGGAGTTGCGCTTGCGTCACAAAACAAATACACGGATACCGCTGTCTCCCAAGAAACGGAATACATTTATGCACTGCGGGCGATGAATGCAGATGGTCTTGAAGGGCCGCTGTCACCCCCGGTTTCGCCGTTTCGGGGGGACCCATTCCCTCCAGTCAGCATCTCCCGGGAGACCGCCGTCAACCGTGCTTTTTTATACCATGAAGTTGTCAATCGTATTTCCTGGCTCCCCAATCCGCAAAACCAATCCCTCTTCACAGTGGCGGAATACCGGATATACCGCAAGCGGACGGGAGAGGAGGATGACCGGTTTTCCTTGATCGGAGAAGTCGATGCCGGCACCAATGCCTATCTGGACCGCAATCTTGCCGGCGAAGAAGAAGCGAAAAATTATGTATACGGCATCAGTGCCGTCACGCAAAATGAAATAGAAGGAATTATAGGAAAAGATTGAATCATGAATAATACAAATACAGATCATCCCATTGAACGGGATTTCTGTGTGGTGGTCCCCACTAAAAACGAGGAAGGGACCATCGGGGAAATCCTGGACCAAATCAAGGCATATACCCATCATATCCTGGTTGTAGACGCACACTCAGACGACGGCACGCTTAAAGAAGTTAAAAAAAGAAAAATACCTTACGTTTTCGATAATAAAAAGGGAAAAGGCGATGCCCTCAAAACCGGGGTCCATAATTGTGAACAAAATATTATTGTCTTCGTTGATGCCGATGGCTCCCATGAAATAAGCGATATACCCCGGCTTGTCCAACCGATTCACGAAGGTAAGGCCGATATGGTGGTTGCATCCCGTATATTGGGAGGCAGCGATGAACTCCACGGAACGTTCAATAAATTTATCCGCAATACCGGTACAAATTTTTTGGCCGTCCTAATCAATAAAAAATATAAAACCGAATTGTCCGATATAGAAAACGGCTTCCGGGCGGTCCGCAGGGATGTCTTTGAGTCCATAAAATTGGACTCCAATGGGTTCACCATTGAACAGGAGATGGTGCTGCGCTGCCTGAAAATGGGATTCCGGGTGGAAGAAGTGGCCAGCCATGAGTACGCCCGCAAGTCCGGGTATTCGAAACTTCACACCATGCAGGGATTTTATTTTTTACTGCATTTTTTCAAAGAATACCTCTTTTAAATCATTTTGAATCATTCATAAAACAATTGCGATGTTTTTGTATTTTTTTCTCTGCAATATACATGTTTTCTTATTAA
>CAZDJZ010000001.1:124532-219258 GCA_964505785.1 uncultured Eubacteriales bacterium | reverse complement strand
CGATTCTCACCGCATCTGCTTCGTTACTCCTCTTCGACGTGAAATACCACGACTTCATCGGAGTGCCTCGCATATGCGGCAATCTCGGCCCGTGAATGATTCAAAACTTCTTGACAGCATGTACAATTGCGATGTTTTTGTATTTTTTTCTCTGCAATATACATGTTTTCTTATTAAAGCCCATCTGAAACGTTTTTTCTTTTCCCGGCTTTCATTTTAATTTAATCGCAATTGTTTTACCCTCCGGGCGGGCCGATTCTCACCGCATCTGCTTCGTTACTCCTCTTCGACGTGAAATACCACGACTTTTAATAAAACCATTGTCATCCTCAGGCATGCGAAGCAGGCCGTGAGGATCTTAGACTGCCTCGCCGAATGAAACGTAACCGTCCTCTCATGCAAACGCCGTCTAAGATCCTTCGTCACTTCGCTCCCCAGGACAAGCAGGATTCCAGTCTCACGTCGGCCTGTGAAGCGGCGATTGGATTCTCTCCGAAGCCAATGGCGGCGGGTGGGAGGGGCTTGGCGGGGAGAGAATTCAATCAGCACTGATAAAGCCTGCTTCCAAATATCCAACACTCGCATGGGGTGAAACCTGGCCCTTATCCATTGCCATAGCGAATCGGAAACGCGAAAACCATGAACAAAATAATGCGATTGCAGCGGGCCAACTGAATAGAACGAATAGACCTCGACAGGCTTTAGATAGACCAAATGAACGCTAGGAACGCGAGCCGCGATTCAAATGACTTGTCAGAAATTTCCCCAAATAAAAGAATCCGGCATAAAAGAACAGCAGGATCAAAGGCTCCACGGGAATCCGGTAACGCAGATTATTGATTCCGGCATGTGTCGAGAATACGGATATGAAGCCGTTATAGTGAACGACCGCCAGAATCAAAAGCCAGCCGTGAAAGCGTCTTTTTTGGGAAAATGTCGATATAAGAACCACGGCCGGAGCCGCAATGATCATGATGATCAGCCAAACCGGCTTGAGAAAAAGACGCTTATGCCAATTAAAGAATAAAAGTAAAGCCTCATTTATGACATTTTCACGATTGAGAAATTTTTTTATGTTTCCGGAAGCCCAGTAAGCGGAATACTGCTGATAATAGCTTAAAAGAGAATCCGGAATTTTAGAAAAATATTCCCCCGGATAATCCTTGATCAAATGCAAATTGGCTTTCATGAAAAGAGAAGCGATTTCCGCGTCATTCAATCCGAGTTCCTTTTGAGCCCTGAGATGGAAACGATGGACAGTGGCTGAGGCCGGCCCGGTTTTTGCAAATTCTTCCTGATATATGCGCGCGACAGCATCCACTTTCTCTTGCCCGGCCGGTTGGTATTTAGGAAAGAGAGGATTGGTGTAATATCTCAATTGATACGGCATCAAGCTGGAGATACCAAAATAATCGAATTTAATTTTATTCCGCAGCGACCAGGCGCTGATTCCGATGATATTGAGCACCAAAAACAGAGCGACCGGCGGACCCAATCTGCGGATAAACCGCTTTGATTTCGAAAAAGGCCAGAAGCCGATAAAAGTCACCACGGGAAACACAACCGGCAGCAGCAGGAAAGTCGCACGGACATAAATCAACAGGACGCTTAAGATACTTCCAGCAAGGGCCGGTAGAGTCCTCCCCTTAAACAGTTTCAAATACAAGAGGATCATGCCCAGTAAAAGCGTGAGCGCAGGAATTTCCGTCATCACTTGGAATTCAAAACTCACCACCAGGAAATTAAGGTTGTAAACCAGTCCCATAGACAGAGCAAACCACCGGGAGGATGTCAGGCGGCGGGTAATCCAATAAATGAGAACAGCGTTGAGAACCCCTAAAAAAAAGAGCTGAACAAAGCACATCAGCCGGACATACTGAGTGGTGAGGGAAAAGAGGTCGTTGAAGCTCAAGACTGCTTCAATAAAAAGCGGGTAACCCGGGGTCCGTACCATATCCAGCTCACTTAGAAAAAGAAAAGTGATGGAATCAGTATGAATCACAGGGTGCATAACCGTATAAATGTAGATACGGATAAAGATAGCCGCCGTCAGCAGAATAATGTGATCCCATTTCCGGCAGATGATTTCAAAAATATGGCGGTACATTCGATTATCCAACCGCTCTCCAATCTCCTTTCCGGAAAAAAATCAAGCTGCGTTTCATGTCTTTTTGCAAATAAGTAAAATGAAGCAAAATATATCTGGGCCCCTTATCATTGTTGATCTCATAGCCGGTGAACCGGCCGCGGACAAAATAACACCGCAAACCGGCCGGACTGCATCTGATCCCCTGTTTCAGGCCATAAACGGATTCTATTTCCCAACGGCCGCTCTCAGGATCCTTCATTTCCACGGAATAGCTTCTTTCACTGAAGTGGATCCTGTACTCCAAACCGGTCGTGCGGGACCGGACACCGGCCTGGATCAAACGCAATGCGGTTTCCCGAAGTGTTCGGTTGAGTTGATAGGGTTTCCGCTTCAAGCAGAAGATGCCGGTCAAAAGAAAAACCAGGATAACAAGGATTAGTTTTTTAACAATCTTATTCCGCATTATTCTATTTCAGCTGTTAGCCGGGTATATTATTACCTGTTTTTTAGTAGGATGACAATGCTTTTGGGTTTTTTATTATTCCTTACCAGGATGGGGATGAATTGTTATTGCCGGCTTCGCCGCCCCCAGGATGACAGATTCACTGTCAATTTTGAGATTTGAATTATGCGGGGCAGCATGAAATCCTCCAGGGCTTACACGCTGTTCAGAATGACCCTTTTGGTCGTTTTCGAACTAATTGGACGTACAATTGACAAAAAGTCAATTTTTCTTTATAACTGGTAATCTTAATTGATCTGGCTTATTTATGGGCCGAGATTGCCGCATCTTCCGGCTTGCGGCGAGAAAATCGTGGCCTTCACTGCGACGAACCGCAAGACGGAAGATGTGATAAGATTTGGTCCGCCCAAAAGGTAAAAAAGTTGCGATTAAGATTATATTCTGACAGGAAAAAAAGTATCAGCTGTTCATTAAAACAAAATCAATGTATTTTTTTGATGAAGAAAAAATTGCAAAAATATCGCACTTTTTTATGAATAGGTCAGGTTAAAAAACATTGCGAAGATCAGGCAACATCCGTCCAATGAGGAGGAAAATTTGAGGAAAAAACATGAGGGAATAATCGCAGTTCTTATGACACTTGCTCTCCTTCCGGTTATGATGACCGCTCAAGCCGAAAATACAGGGGAATTAAGCGATATCCGGGTCACTCCGTTGGAAAATCGCATCGAAATAAAATTAGAGATCCCCACCCCTGCCAATTATGAAAGCTTTTCTTTATTCAATCCAAATAGATTGGTCCTTGACCTTTTGAGTATCGAAAATTTTTCTTGTGCCCCGGAAATTACGGTGAATGACTACGGCGTCCTGCAGATCCGAACAGCAAAAAACCAGCCGGATGTCACCCGGGTGGTCTTTGATTTGGCAGAAACGGCTCCAGCTTATATCATTGAAGAAAAAGAGGATGGCATTTATCTCTACTTTGAACCAGTGGAAACCTCCGTTCCCGAAGAAACGATTGAAGAAGAACCAGCCCCTCCTCCTGTAGAAGTTGAGAAAAAAGAAAAAGAAAAACCGGCTGAAGAGAAAAAAACTCCCCCTGAAATACAGAAACCGGCTGAAATCATAAAAGCGCCCCGCTCAAAAGCTCTTTCCATAACAATCGCCGGTGGAGCTTATTTGGTTCAGGACAGCAATTTTCAAGACGTATATGGACAAAGCGCAATGAGCTACGGGGGCGACATCTCATATTTCTTCCCATTAGGCACGGCCGAAAATATCGGCATATCTTTGGATATCCGTAATATTTCAGCGACCGGACAAACCACCTATACGGAAGAGGATGTCGAATTGAATTTGATCCCGTTTTCCTTATCTGTGGTCTATCAGCGCATGTTCGGCAATGTGGGGCCTTACGCCGGAATCGGATTGGATTATATCAATTACAAAGAAACCTATCCGGAAACATTCGTCGTTTCAGAAATGAGCGGTTCCGCCATGGGTTACCATTTGGTTCTCGGCACAACCGTCAATTTCATTAAGTCATTTGGAGCGAAAGCCTTTTTTAAGCTGCATTCAGCCAAAAAAATCATTAATGAGATGGATGTTAACTTCGGAGGAACGGAATTCGGTGCGGGCTTGTTTTATAAATTCAATTTTTGAGGGATGCCTTCCCGGGATTAAAGACTGATTTTAAAAAGCCGCCGCCAGGCATTAGGACAGCATTTCCTGGTTAATCCCAGAATCACAGAAAAAATCGTCCAGTGTGTCTCGCCTCAAGCGGATGACACCATCCTGGAAATTGGACCCGGCAAAGGTGTGCTGACTTGCCCCATGGCTGAAAGAGCAGGCCGGGTGATTGCCGTAGAAACCGATGCCGCCCTGATCAAGGAGCTGAAACATAAGCTTCCTGGAAATGTCAGTCTTATTCATAAGGATATCCTGAATGTCAATTTCGCAGCCCTCCTCCCGGCTCAAGAAATCAAGGTTGCCGGAAACCTTCCTTATGCCATTTCCGCTCCCATTCTTTTCAAAATTTTAGATCATGCTGTTTTTTTTAAGGAATGCCATTTTCTGCTTCAAAAAGAAGTGGCTGAACGCATTGCAGCTTGTCCCGGATCTAAAACTTATGCGCCTATATCCATTTTTTTTCAAAACGATTATTCGGTTCAAGTTCAGTTTTTTGTTCGTCCGGGAAGTTTTTCTCCCCCGCCCAAGGTTCAATCAGCGTTTATTTCCATGAAAAAAAGAACCCAGGCACTTTTTCCTGGTGCGAACTCCGCAAATTTCCGGCATTTTCTCAACCGGTGCTTCCAACACCGCAGGAAAACCCTGGCAAATAATCTCAAGGCCATGGGAATATCTTCGGATAAAACGTCAGATTCTCTTCAGAAAACCCACCTGCCCCTTGCTGTAAGGCCGGAAAAAGTCGATCTGGAGCATTTTTTTAAGCTGTATCGAATCCTCTTTCTTTAATACCCTGAGATTAAGCCTTATTTGTCTTTAAACGCGGGGGCACGTTTCGCTGTTTCCGCTTTTCCGCTATAATATGATGTTGCCGGAATGAAAGGCAGCTGATTTATATAGGAGTGCAGCCTGGTGGCTTTTAAAGATATAATAGGCAATCAGCGAGTTAAAAATATTTTGAGCAAAGCTTTGAAAAGAGGGCGTGTCCCCGGATCTTTAATGCTTATCGGCCCGGAAGGAGTTGGGAAAAGAGCCACCGCCCTGGTCATAGCCAAGGCACTGAACTGTTTGAATAAACAGGATGATGCATGTGAAAACTGCGATCATTGCCGGGCGATAAATAAAGGTTTTTTCCCAGATGTTTTAGAAACAAAACCTGAAAAAGATGTCATTAAGATAGATCAGGTCCGGGAAATGACACAAGTCGTTTACCTGAAACCTATGTCCGGCCGGAGAAAAATTTTCATTGTCCACCCCGCTGAATCCATGAGCATAGAGGCTTCCAATTCCATTCTGAAAGTGCTTGAAGAACCGCCTGAATTATCTCATATCATCCTCATAACGGAAAATCATTTTCAACTGCTGCCGACGATTAAATCAAGGTGTCAAAAACTGACATTCACTCCGGTTTCACATTCTGATATCCAAAATGCCTTAATTGAAAAGGGAATGAACAAAAATCAGGCGCAGATCCTATCGCTAATGTCGCAGGGAAATCTAAGAAAGGTTATGGATATTAAATGGAATGATGCGGAGAAAGAACGAAGGAGAGCCTGGAATATATTTATTTCTCTCCGGGAGGGCCGGGATGCGGCTGCTTTTTTTAAAAAATATTCACAATATTCCCGAAACAAACTGAATGAAGAATTCACCGGTATCCTGGAAATACTTGCCTCTTTCATCCGGGATTTGATTCTACTGAAAACCGGCGGAGATAAAAAACTGTTGATGAATCCGGATATGGAACCTAAACTTCAAGCCCATTTGAAGGCATCGGAATGGGGCGGGTTTCTTGAATTATTGAAGCAAGTGGATGACATCATTTTTTCATTACAAAAAAATCTCAATGCCAAGATTGTCATGGAATTCATGACAACTCAATTTATGGATAATCACTATGCCTGAAAACATAATTTATGTATTTTCTGAAAGATTGGAGAAGGTTATGCGGGCGGCTCCAGGGGAGCTTGACATCAAGCCGGGAGACCTTTGCATTATTGAATCTAACTTGGGCGGCGAACTGGTCGAAGCAAAGCAGACTTCAGGAAAGGTTCAAGCATGCCCCAAGGTCAATAAATCCGCAGCCAAGGTCATGCGGATAGCCTCCAAAGATGATATCAAAAAATTTGAATGGATGAAGCGGAAGGAGAAAAAGGCTTTTGATTTCTGTCTTGAAAGAATTCGCACAAGAAGCCTTCCCATGAAACTGGTGCGTGCCCACTATTATTTTAATGAGAAAAAAGGGATTTTTTATTATACAGCGGACGGGCGAATTGATTTCAGGGCGCTGGTCAAAGATTTGGCAAAAGAATTTAAAATGCGTATTGAAATGCGCCAAATAGGCGTCCGGGATGAAGCAAAGATGCTCGGAGGCATTGGTGTTTGCGGACGTGCGTTGTGCTGCTCCAGTTTCATCAAAAATTTCGAGCCCGTTACGATTCAGAAAGCGAAAAAACAAAAAATCGCCATCAATCCGACAAAAATTTCCGGCCTGTGCGGCCGTTTGATGTGCTGTCTTGATTTTGAAATGGAAAGCCGGGGGCGGTGGTACAGAGATAAAGAAGATGAGGTTGATGAAGATTAATGGACCGGAAATTGAATTTTACTGGATTCGGCTATTAGAGTACCTTGAGGCGAAAAAGCTTTTACCTGCCAGAAATAATTTTTTCCGGGAGTTAATTTATCTTTGACTGAATCAGGCAAAGTTATATAGTTATTTCGGGTTGTTTCCTGCCAGATCAATGTATGGTTATAGATTGAGATTTGATATTCGGCGTTTTCCCCGATTTTTTCCCATTGAAACCGGGTTGGAATGGCATCTGTGATTAATGTTATGGATTCGCCCCTGACCGTATCCTGATTCAGGATGAATTCAGGGCCGGTTTTTTGGCCCGTCGGTATCAGAACCAGGGCTGTCAATATGATCGCGGCGGAAGCCACTGTGGCAGCAGCCCATTGTTTCGGGGTCAAGAAACTGAGGATACGGTTCCAAAGAGAAAGGGCGTTTACTTGCTGATGGTCAGGCATATCTTGAAAAATTCGATCGCCATGTGCTTTGACCGCAAGAATCAATTCCCGGCGTTCTTGAAGGTATTTGAAACAGCGGGCGCAGTTAAAGTAATGCTCCTCGAATTGTTTTGTTTTTTCCGGGCTTAGCCGGTCGAACAAATAATCGTCGACTAACTCTTGAAACTCCGTTGCGTTCATTTCATTTGCCCCTTAATTCCAGCTTCATAAATATTAGTCGGATAAAAACCGGAATTATGGAAAATCATTTTTCTATTAATTTCCGCAATAATTTTTGGGCGTAATTGACCCGTTCACTCACACGGCGGGGAGAAATGCCCAGCCTTTCGGCTACTTCAGTCCGGGATAAGTCTTTATAAAAATAAAGATAGAGAACCTCCTTGTATTTAGGTTTTAATTTCTCCAGTTTTTCAGCCAGCAGCCTGGCTCTTTCCTTATCTTCAATTTGCTGATCGGGAGGAGGAAATTTAGCCGGCTCGGGTGCATATCTAAGCTCTTTGCTTTTTTCTCTGATAAAATCAATAATGCGACGGCTGGTGATGATGTAAATAAACGTGCCAATAGAGGAATCACCCCGGAAGTCCCCCGATTGAACTTTTTCGATGGTATTCACCATAATTTCATTGACAATATCTTCCCAGTCCGGTGTCAGAGAACCGATTGATTTTTTTACCCTGAAACTGACAACAGGGCGGTATTTTTCAATAATTCCCTGCAAATCGTCAGGCTTATTTTTTTTTGTCACTTTGTCCAATTATAAAACCGGATTTAACGAATGACAAGCTTAATGATTTGTTCGATCCGGCAGAAAGAGTTTTTTCAATAAGCGGCAGTTCGAAACGACAAAAACCTATGATATGCTGGAACAAAAAAATCTAAAGGGAAACAGAATAAGGGTTTATATTAAGAATGAAGAATCATTTTTCAATCTGATTGAGTCCAACATGAAAAAACAAGGTTATGAATTAGTGGAAACTATGAAGAAAAAGGACCGCCTCAAATTCCATGCAGGCAGGATTAAGAACGGCTGAGCTCAACCTGTCTCGTCCATGTCTTTTTTATATTGTTCCGGATCCACAAGGATTTCGCGGGGTTTACTGCCTTCAGAAGGGCCTAAAATGCCTTCCTGCTCCATCTGATCAATAATACGGGCTGCCCGGGCATAACCCACCTTCATTTTCCGCTGCAGATAAGAAGCGGATGCCTGCCCGGTCAAAAGAATAAGCTCAACCGCTTTTTCGAAAAGTTCATCCTTTTCATCGAATTTTTCCTGAGCTTGCCCAGCCGGCTTTTTCAAGGCTTTTATGATTTTTTCATCATAATCCGGGTTTCCCTGTTCCTTAACAAATTTGAGCAGCCGGGTCACTTCGGGAAGGGAAATGAAAGAGCTGTGAAGCCGGATGATCCGGGGATAATTAGGCGGCATAAACAGCATATCGCCACGGCCCAGCAATTTTTCAGCACCTGACGCATCAATAATGATCCGGGAATCGATTTTTGACGGGACCCGGAAAGCGATCCGGCATGCGAAATTGTTCTTGATTGTTCCTGTAATAACATCCGTGGACGGCCGCTGAGTTGCCATGACCAGGTGAATTCCGGCCGCCCTGGCCAGTTGTGCCAGACGGGCGATGGCCCGTTCTATTTCCTGAGCTCCGACCATCATGAGTTCGGCTAATTCATCGATGACGATGACGATATGCGGCATAAGTTTGGGAATCTCTTCTTCATCCGAAGCGCCTTTACTTTCCTGCAGCTTTTTTTTGATCAATTGATTGTACTGATCAATATTCCGGACTTTTGCCGCCCCCAGCGCATGATAACGGTCATCCATTTTTGCAATGGCGTCTACGAGAATGGGCTCGGCTTTTTTGGAATCTTTGACCACCGGGCATAAAAGGTGCGGCATGCCTTCGTATTGCGCGAATTCCAGCCTTTTGGGGTCTATGAGAACGAGCTTCACTTCATCAGGAGAAGCTTTGTAGAGAATACTGGCGATAATTGAATTCAAAGCCACACTTTTTCCGGTACCGGTGGCTCCCGCGATCAGAAGGTGCGGCATGACTGAAAGGTCGGTCACATAAGGCTCCCCATGGATTGTTTTGCCCAAGGCAATTGTCAGTCTAGAGGGTGACCTCATAAAAGATTCCGTTTCGATCACATCACGGAGTTTTATGATTTCTCTTTTATTGTTGGGGATTTCGATTCCTAGAGAGGATTTACCGGGTATTCTTTGTATGCGGAGGGATTCTGCCCCTAAAGCCAGCGAAAGGTCTTCGATCCGGCTGGACACCTGGCTGACTTTGATGCCCGGGTTGGGATAAAATTCATATGTGGTCACAATCGGACCGGGATTATATTCCCGGACTTCTCCGCCTACTTTAAACTGCATCAATTTATCTTCGATGATCTGCTTTTTTTGATACAGTTCGTTTTTGTCGATTTTTTCAACCTCCCGGCCGGGATCAAGCAGATTAAGGGGCGGGAATTGATAATCGCCCTTTTTCGCCATTTCCGGAAAAAGGAATTCTTCTTCCTTCTCCCCATTTTTATCTTTATTCTTTTCTCTGGACGGAAATTCAGCCGGTGCCGTTTTTTTGCTCTCCGCCGCAGACTTGCTTTTCACAGGCGGAGAATATTTTTTTGTCACTTTTTTTCGCATTTTCGCCCGTTTTTTTTCTTTTTGATAATGAACGATCCGGATTCGAACTTCTTTAAACACAAATTGAAAAAACCTGGAGATTAAATCAAAAATTTCCCGTAAGGAAATATGGGTGGAAAAAATAAAGACGACTAGAAGCAAGACCATAAGTATTAAAAAGGACCCCAAATGGTTGAAATATCGAGTCAAAAAACCTGAGAGGAGCCCTCCGGCAAAACCGCCCGCAGCGAGCTTAGCGCCGGACCAATTAATTGTATCCCAGAAGAGTGATAAAACGGATGCTATGATAAAAGTGAAAAGAATAAATTCTAATATTTTTATCCAGAGCGGTTCCTTATCTCCAGGAAGAATAGAGCGGATACCCAAGTAAAAAAAAGCAGCCGGAAAAAAAAGGGCCGCTATCCCCAAAAGCTGCAAAAAAGCTTCAGCGAGCGATGCTCCGACACGGCCTCCGAAATTGTTGATTTTTTCTCCGGAAGATGATGCCCAAGACGGATCTTCGGAATTGTAACTGATCAAACTGACAAGTAAAAAAAGAGCCAGAAAAATCAGGATAACACCCGCGATTTCTCTGCGGATATCCCTTTTTTTGGGGTTCTTTTTTTTCGATTCAGCATTTGATTTTCTTCCAGTGGCCATGGGGAGAATTATAACATATTTGGCCTGAAACACCATAAAGAGGATAATGGCCATATCCCGCCGCCACGCATCTGTCTCCAGCGAGGACATCCGCTCCTAGGAATGACACGGGTTATCGAACCCAAGTAACTCCGGTACCCCCCGCACAGTGAGCAGACTGGACAGACTGAATAGACTTTGACAGCCCTGGATGGACCTAGATAGGCTAAAAGAATGCTGAGAACGCAATGAACGCGAGCGCAGCAAGCCGCGGGCAGTCTGTCATCTAACGGGGACAGCCGGTTCCCCGCATTGTTTAAATCAAGGGGTCCGGTCTTACCGTTAGGGTCTGCTGCATCACTTCTTCTTCATTAACGTTTAGAATTATTTGGTAGTCACCCGGTTCCACCAGTGAAGCCTGGCGCCGGGGGCTTCCTTCTTTCCCTTTTTCGCGAAGATTCCAGAAGGCTTTATGAAGACCCGGCTTGGATTTCAGTGCGATTTCCTGAACCAGCTTCCCGGCCGCATCTTTAATCAGCAGTTTAACAGAGTCAAAATCCTCTTTCAGGTAATAATAAATGTCCCCTCCGGCAGGGGGATTGGTCACACGCGCGAATTCGCCATACTGCTGGCCCCGCATTTCTTTCATATTCCATTTGACAATATCCTGAATTTCGAACAAATGGCTCGGTTTATCCAATACTTCTTCAGTCATCTCCTTGAAAGGATAGATATCCATGATATAGATACCACGGCCGTACGTGCCCACAGCCATGTCACGTTCACGTTTTTGGATGTCTATGCTCATTACAATCACATCCGGGCCTTTAGGATACATTTTCTGCCAGTTTTGCCCCCGGTCCACACTGACATATAATCCGTAATCAGTTGCCAGGTAAAGCACATTCTCATTGTCCGGGTCCTCTTCCAGGTCCCGGACCGGATTCATCATCCCCCGGCTCAAATCCGTCCAGGTCCGTCCCAGGTCTTCGGTCACAAAAATATAAGAGTTATCCTCGTCATGGGTCCGGTATCCGGAATAAGTGACATAGCATCGTTCTTTTTTATGGGCCGAAGGCTCCACCTTGGTCACCCAATGGTCATAGAGGATCCGGGCGCCTTGGACTTTTCCCTTGGGGCGGCCCTTATCATCATAAAAACGGGCGGTTAAATTCATCCAGGAATTCCCGCTGTCCCTGCTGACCTGAAGGTTGCCGTCATCGGTTCCGGCCCAGTAAATTCCGGGTTCCATGGGAGATTCCGCAAAAGTATAAATGGCCGCATACTGCAGGTTTGTCAGCTTGGATTGTGCGATACGTTCGGGGTCGGCCTTGGATAAATCCGGACTAATGGTTTGCCAAGTCCCGGGCTCTCCCCGGCTTAGAGAACGGTGCACATGCTGGGAACAAACATACACAATCCCCGGATTATGGGGAGACAACACAATCGGCGCATCCCACTGATACCTCTGGGGTGCTTTTCCCGCCTCTCTTTCCTCCTGAGAATTGCGATAAGATAACCGGATTCTCTCGCCGGTTTCCAAATTCATGCGGGAAGAATTCCCGAATTGGCTTTCAAAATACACATATTCCGGATTCCACCAGTCCCGCTCTACATAAAATCCATCTCCGGAAGGCAGATAAATCCAGTCAGCCGGGAAAACCCCGTACAGGTTCCGGTTCCGTGATGGGCCGAGCCAGCACCCGTTATCCTGGGTCCCGCCCATAACGTTATAGGGCAGCTGATTATCCGCTGTGACATCGTAAAACTGCTGGGCTGCAATTGTCTCTTTTTGAGACCAGTGTTTGCCGCCGTCCCAGGTTTCACTGGCTCCGCCGTCATTGGCAGACAGAATATGATCTGAGTCCAAAGGGTCAATCCAAATATTCCGCATGTCCACGTGGGTTTTATGCCATCCTGACCAGGGAAGGTTTTTGAATGTTTTTCCGCCGTCCTCGGATCTTTTAGAAATAACCTCTACGGCATACAAAATCTCTGGATCATTAGGATCAACTTCTATCCGGCCGGCATAACCCGCTTCAATGGCGTTTATTTCCTGACTGCCTCCCCGCAGCTTGTATTCCGTCATCCTGGACCAGGTTTCTCCCTGGTCCTCAGACCTGTAGACAACTCCTGATTTAGTGACAGGATCCATCGGCTGAATCACTTCTCCGTAAAGCGCTTGAAGCACAAACCGGTTAAGCACCTGAGTGCGGCCTTCATTTTTTTTCTGCTTTTCTTCCTTTTCCGCTTCTTGGGAAGCTTCTTCTAACCGGGCATCTTCTTCCGCTAGAATTTTTTCGACTTCTTTAAGACTTTTCATCATATCCTGGTCATCTTGGTAAATCTTTTTGGCCCGGTCTAAAAAAGCATTGAGGTCCACTCCGGTTTTTTCACTAAAATCGTCCCTCTCTATGAGCTGGTTGATTTTTTCAACCAGCTCTTCCTCATTTTCAGCTTTCAGAGGATCAAATGCGACCATTTTTACCAAGGAATTCGGAACAGCATATGATTTAAAATCGCTGAAATAAAGGCCATCCCGGAACAGGCGGCCTTCACGGTATAATTGCCGGCCTTTCCTGTCATCCAGTCCCAAGTTGACCTCTTCGTCCATCCGGATATAGACAATATTGGGGTCTTTGGGATAAATTGCAATGCCGTTCCAGCCGGTTTTAATGTCCACCGGCAGGCCTTCGGTCATCTTTTTCCAGGTATCCCCGCCGTCCGTGGTCTTATAAAAATGATTTCCGGGTTGGCGGTCGATAAACGTCCATGGCCTGCGATAGGTTTTATAGCCTCCGGCAATGACAATATTGGAATTATCCGGGTCCATTACAAATTCACCGACACCCCTGTCCTTCAGGTCCAGCACATGCCGCCAGGTTTCGCCCCCGTCCTCGGTTTTATATAAACCCCGCTGACAATCCTCTTCATTTGAATAAAGTTTTCCCTCCGCGGCCACATACACCACATCGGGATTTTGGAAATCTATGGCTATTTTCGGGATAAAATAGGTGTTTTCCAGGCCGATATGCGTCCAGGTCTTTCCGGCGTCAGTGGATTTCCACATTCCGTTGCCATGGGCGCTGGAACGTGCATGCAGGGGCTCTCCGGTGCCCATATATATAATATCAGGATTGGAAGGGGCCGCTTCGATATTTCCAATACTCATATTTCCATATTCATCAAAAATGGGTTCAAAGCTGATGCCGTGATCCTCGGTTTTCCAGATCCCGCCTGAGGCCGCAGCTGCGTAATAAACCGTGTTCTGGCCGGGGGGGACGGCGAAGTCGGTTATGCGTCCGGAAAAGGTAAACGGCCCGATATGTCTCCAGGAAAATTGGTTCAGGTCGTCATCTGTTAATGCCTGCCCGGAAAGCCCGGTTGGATGAAGCAGAAATAAAATCATCCCCAGCATAAAAAACATTCCCAAAGCCTTATTCTTGATCATTTTGTCTCCTTTTATTACCTGAATTATTATTTCTCCCCTATGTCATCCTGAGAAGCGAAGCGACGTAAGGATCTCATGCTGCTTCGTTTCTCAGAAGGATCGTGAATCGTTCGTGTGAGACGCCGAGCCTTTTCCCAGCGCTTTAACAATTTGATTTTAAATAAAAGACTCTTTACTCCTGACTCTTTACTCTTTACTAAAAAACAGTTCTTGGCGCTTATGGCTTGCTCTGAAAACCTCAGGTTGATTTCTTGGATCCTTTTCATTGTTCTGAGTCATCTATTAAAAAGGGCCGCAAATAGGTTCCTGTATAGGAACGCTCAATCCCGGCCACGTGTTCCGGTGTTCCCGCTGCCACCACATACCCCCCCTCTTCTCCTCCCTCGGGGCCCAAATCAATCACATAATCCGCACATTTGATCACGTCCATCTGGTGTTCGATCACGATAACCGTATTTCCCAGGTCCACCAATTCAAAGAGGACTTGAATCAGCTTGGCCACATCGTCAAAATGGAGACCGGTAGTGGGTTCATCCAAAATATACAAAGTCCGTCCCGTCACTTTCCGGCTCAATTCCCGCGTCAATTTAAGACGCTGCGCTTCCCCTCCTGAAAGAGTCGGAGCCGGCTGTCCCAGCCTCAAATATCCGAGACCCACTCTCTGCAGCAGCCCTAATTTTTCTCTCAGGCCGGGATGAGACTGAAGATGCTCCAGGGCTTCACTCACGGTCATCGCCAAATAATCGGCAATATTCCGGCCCTTATAATGGACTTCAAGAGTTTCCCGGTTATACCGCTTGCCGCCGCAGCGGTCGCAGGTAACAAAAACATCCGGTAAAAAGTGCATTTCTATTTTTTTCGACCCGGCTCCCCCGCATTCCTCACATCTCCCCCCCTTCACATTAAAACTGAACCGCCCCGGGGAATAGCCGCGGATACGGGCTTCCCGGCTGCGGGCAAACATCTGCCGCAGCAGAGTGAATAAGCCGGTATAGGTAGCCGGATTCGACCGCGGAGTGCGGCCGATCGGCTTTTGATCCACAGAAACAACCTTGTCGATCTGATCAACCCCTTTAATGCCCCCATGGCTGCCGGGAATATGAAGAGCCTTATAAAAAATATTGGATAACTGCTTATATAAGATATCATAGACCAGGGTGCTCTTTCCTGACCCTGAGACCCCGGTTACCACACTCAGGCTGGAGAGAGGGATTTTCACATCAATGGATTTTAAATTGTGCTCAGAAGCGCTTTTAATTTCAATCCATCCTGACGGTTTCCTGCGGTTTTGAGGTACGGGAATGGATTTTTCTCCTTTTAAATACTGGGAAGTCAAGGATTGCGGACAAGATATAACTGTCTTCAAATCCCCTTCAGCTACTTTACCGCCGCCTTTTTCACCGGCTCCCGGACCAAGATCAAGAATATGATCAGCAGCCCGGATGGTCTGTTCATCGTGTTCCACCACAAGGATGGAATTCCCTTCATCCCGCAGATCCCGCAACAATGCAATCAACCGGGAATTATCCCGCTGATGAAGGCCGATGGTCGGCTCGTCCAGCACATAAAGAACGCCTCTCAGCCGGATCCCGACTTGAGCCGCCAGCCGGACCCGCCGGGCTTCACCTCCCGAAAGCGAAACTGTGGTCCGGGCAAGATGCAGGTAGGCCATTCCCAATTGGCTGATGACATGGAGCCTCCCGAGAATTTCTTTCATGATCCGGCCGGCAATTACTCCCTTGGCGGGCTCGAATTCAAAAGACAGCAATTCTTCTATCAGCCGGTCGACCGGCAGCAGGGTCAATTCATATATGTTTTTATCTCCGATTCGAACCGCCAGGCTTTCCGGCCTTAAACGGGACCCTTTACACACCGGGCAAACTTCTTCCGTAACCTCGAGCTTCCCTTTTCTCCCGCGCCTGGTCCGGAATCCGATACCTCCGCATTCCGCACAGGCTCCGTAAGGGCTGTTAAAAGAAAAAGCCCGGGGTTCCAGATCAGGAAGATGGATGCCGCAATAGGAGCACTGCCATTTCATGGAAAAAAAGGTCTCCGCCCCGTCCTCATCTATAATCAGGATATCCTTATCGCCCATCTCAAAGGCCGTTTCCACCGCTTCCTCCAAACGGCCTGCGTTTTTTTCAGCAACATCCACTTCATCCACCAGGATTTCTATAGTATGGACTTTATTTCTCTGCAGTCGGATATCCTCTTCCAATTCCAACATTCGCCCGTCAATTCGCCCCCGGATATATCCTTTTCGAACCATTCGCTGAATAAGATGCTGATATTCCCCCTTGCGGCCTTTAACTACCGGTGCCATGACAGCAACCCGGCGGCCGGAATAACGGGCCTTCAGGGTTGACAGGACCTGGACGTGTGATTGAGACGTGATCCGCCGGCCGCACTCAGGACAATAAGGGGTTCCAGCCCGTGCATACAGCAGCCGTAAAAAGTCATATGTTTCCGTAACCGTCCCTACGGTAGAACGGGGATTTACGGAAACTGTCTTTTGGTCGATGGAGATGGAAGGAGATATGCCCTCGATGGACTCCACCTCCGGTTTTTCCATTTGTTCCATATACTGGCGGGCATAGGTGGAAAGACATTCAATATAACGGCGCTGGCCTTCTGCAAAAAGGGTATCAAACGCCAGGGAAGACTTGCCGGAACCACTGGGTCCGGTGACAACAATCAAACGGTTGCGGGGCAAGTCGACATCAATATGTTTGAGGTTATGCTGGGCCGCTTTTTTGACCCGGATCTGTTTTAGCATGAAAAGGTATTTTAATCTTTCGCTGTTATCAATTCAATGCCTATGGTTCGTATATCGTGAACTGCAAATCGTGAATCGCGGATCGATTGTTTGAGATGGATCGTCTCTTTTCTGCGCTGTAATCGTCTGACCGTGAATCCGCAGACAAAATTTTTAATGAAGCTGCCGCATCACTATTATCCGGCTTTGGTTTATTTTTGAGATTTGAGCTAGTCCGCTCGCACAGCGAACCGAACAGACCCACATATTGACCCCGCCTTTCCAAATCCGGATAATATATTCATGCCGCATGAAAAAAGCTTGATGGAGGCCCTCGGCCGCTTGAAGGAAACAGGACAAAGAACCGGGACGCTGCGCATCATCAAGCATATTCCGGCAAAGGAAGGACGCTTCTGTGACTATCCGGAAAACGTTCATCCCCTGCTTATCCAATCCCTCCAAAACAAGGGTTTCAGCCGGCTTTATTCTCATCAGTCCGCCTCATGGGACCATGTACAGGATGGGAAAAATATCATTGTGGTCACCCCGACGGCCTCCGGCAAAACCTTGTGCTACAATCTTCCGGTTCTGGACCGGATTCTCAAAGACCCCTCTGCGCGCGCGCTTTATCTTTTTCCCACTAAAGCTCTTTCTCAGGACCAGCGGGCTGAATTGGATGAAACCATTGCTTCTCTGCCTGAAGAAATCCGGATCTTTACATATGATGGAGACACCCCTCAGGACGCCCGAAAGGCCATCCGGGCCAGGGGCCATATCGTTATCACCAATCCGGATATGCTTCATTCCGGAATTCTTCCCCACCATACCAAGTGGATAAAATTATTTGAAAACCTGCGTTATATCATTATCGATGAGCTGCATAACTATCGCGGTATTTTCGGCAGCCATCTGGCGAACATTCTGCGCCGCCTGCGCCGGGTCGCTGAGTATTACGGCACATCCCCCCAATACATACTCTGCACTGCAACTATTGCCAACCCTAAGGAAATGGCGGAAAAAACCATTGAGGCGCCGGTGGAATTGGTGGATGAGAACGGCGCACCGGCCGGGGATAAATATTTCATTTTTCATAATCCTCCGGTCGTAAATAAAGATCTGGGAATCCGCCGTTCATATGTGCAGGAATCCCGCCGGGTCGCATCTGTTTTTTTGAAAAATAAGCTGCAGACCATCATCTTTGCAAAAAGCCGCTTGTTAACCGAAGTGCTGCTGACCTATCTGAAAGACGACTTTGAAAAAAGCATTAAGCAGGAAGGCTTAATCAGGGGGTACCGGGGCGGCTACCTCCCCTTGAAGCGCCGGGAGATTGAAAAAAAACTGCGGAACGGAAGCATTTTAGGCGTCGTGTCGACCAATGCGCTGGAGCTGGGCATCGATATCGGCAGCCTGGATGTGGCCGTCCTCGCCGGATATCCAGGGACGATTGCCAGCACCTGGCAGCGGGCCGGGCGCGCAGGCCGCAAATCCGGGCATTCCGCGGCGGTCTTGGTGGCATCCAGCTCCCCCCTGGACCAATTCATTGTTAATCACCCGGACTATTTTTTTTCCAAGAATCCTGAAAAAGCGCTGATAAACCCGGACAATTTGTCCATTCTGGTCAGCCATATCGAATGTGCCGCTTTTGAGCTGCCGTTTAAAGACGGTGATACCTTCGGCAAGGAGAACCTCCGGGAAATCCTTGAATTTCTGGAAAAAGAAAACATGGTGCATCATTCCGGGGATAAATGGTACTGGACTTCGGAAGCTTACCCCGCAGATGAAGTCAGCTTAAGAAGCATCAGCTCGGATAATTTTGTGGTGGTGGAGACCTCTAACAAAAACAAGGTGATTGCGGAAGTGGATTTCACCGCGGCGCTCACCACGCTTCATCCCAAGGCCATCTATATTTGCGAAGGAGTCCAATATTTTGTGGAAGACCTGGATTTTGAACAGAGGCGGGCGTATGTTAAAAAAACCGATATTGATTACTATACCGACGCCATCGATTACACAAAAATAAAAATATTGGATGAATTCGATAAGGAAAGCCTGGGAAATTGCTCCATTTATCATGGCGAAGTCCATGTCGCCACTCAGGTAGTCGGATTCAAGAAAATTAAATTTCATACCATGGAGAACGTCGGAGCAGGAGATCTCAGTCTGCCTTCCAATGAAATGCACACCACCGCCTATTGGCTGACCATCCCGGCAGAAGTAACGGGGGGGCTCGAATATGAAGCCGAGCAAAAGATCAACGGCCTTTTCGGCCTGGCGTATTGCCTGCATCACGTGTCACCGCTTTTCATGATGTGCGACCTGCACGATATCGGGGTTTCCGTAGGAGACAATGCCACCGGCAAATCGGTTCCGCCGCGTGATATTCGAATTAAAATGAAAGAGGGCGAAAATGCTTTTTCCTTTCATGAATCGGAATTCGAACCCAACATTTTCATCTACGACAACTTTCCCGGCGGCATCGGGCTCAGCCCCTCTCTCTTCGAGTTAAAAGACAGGCTTCTCCGCCATTGCCTGGAAACCATCCAGACCTGCCCTTGCCAGGAAGGATGTCCCTCCTGCGTCGGTCCCTCCAAGGAAAGCGGCCGCTTCGCTAAGCAGGTTGCACTTGACATTCTTAAACAGCTGATTTAAATCATACAGATTAGTGAAAAGAAAAAAGTGACAAGATCCTTACGGCCGGCTCCGCAGTCCTCAGGATGACATCTTCGCTGTCACATTTCCATAATCTTCTTGAGGTCTTTTCGGTCGCCGATAATAACGAGAATATCACTGTCTTTAATTACGAAATCAGCTCCGGGGATCAGAGTGGTTTTTTCCGGCACCAAACCTCTGACAGCAATGACATTGACACCATATTTATTTCTCAAGTCCAATTCCATTAAACTTTTTCCCACAAATTTATTCGGAGGTGCGATTTCCTGGATTTCCACTCCGGAAACAAGCGGCAGATACTCCATCACGTTGGGATTGCTGAGCTTATGCGCCGTGCGGATAGCCATATCTTTTTCCGGATAAATCACATCCATCGCGCCCACGGATTCCAGAATTTTTTTATGGTCTTCGGTTAAGGCTTTGGCAATTATCCGCTTGACCTGTAATTCGTGAAGATAGAGGACCGTCAGTATGGAGGCTTCCATCTTCGGCCCCAAGCTGACGACGACAACATCCATATCTGTTATTCCCAGGGCTTCCAAATTTTCCTTATCCGCCGCCTCCATCTGCACGGCATGAGAGACATGATTTTTTAACATCTCGATCCTCTCGCGGTCATGATCTATCGCCAGCACTTCCTCTCCGTTTTCATATAACTTTCTTGCCATATGCGAGCCGAAGCTTCCCAATCCAATAACAGCAAATTTCATATACCCTCTCCTTATCCGATCATGACGGTTTCTTCCACATATTTATAACGGCCATGGGGCTGTTCCCGGCTGAACGCATATAAAAACGTCAAAGGACCAATGCGTCCGATGTACATGGTCGAGATGATGACGGCCTTTCCCACCGGATTTAACTCCGGCGTGATTCCCAGAGACAGCCCCACCGTGCCGAATGCGGAAAAGACCTCAAAAATGACCGATTGAAAGGCCATTTCTTTCTGAGTGATCAAAAGAATGAATACAGCCAAAGAAATAACCGTTACGCTCAAAGCCAATAAAGTAAAAGCTTTTGTTATCAATTCGAAAGGCAGGGTCCGGCAGCTGATATTGACCGAATCCCGGCCCGCCAGGCGGGAGCGGATAAAGGAATAAAGAACGCCCAGGGTTGTGACTTTGACACCACCGCCGGTTGAGCCGGGGGCCGCCCCCACAAACATGAGTAAAATCAGCATAAAAATTGTCGCCGGTCCCAATAAGTTAAGGTCCAAGGTATTAAAGCCGGCGGTCCTTGGTGTAATCACCTGGAAAAAGGCAGCCGCCGCTTTTTCCGCAAAAGGCAGTCCTTTTAAAACTCCGGTATTCTCCAAGAAGAAAAAAAGCACACCTCCGCCCAGCAGCAAAACCAATGTGGTGACCAGCACCATCCGCATATGCAGGGAAAGCCTGTGCCGTCTTTTTCTGATCTTGTCACTCACAATTTCAAAGGATTCGTGCAGAACCAAAAAACCCAGCCCGCCCAGCACGATCAGGCTCATCAGGACAGCATTAACAACCAAATCTCCACGGAAAGACGCAAAGCTGTCACTGAACCGGGCGAATCCGGCATTGCAAAAAGCCGAAACTGAATGGAAAACCGCGTGAAATCCTGCCTTCACTCCCGGAAAATCATCTTTCCAATGTAAATAAAGGCATCCTGCTCCAAACAGCTCCAAAATGAACGTAAATAAAAAAATGTTGCGGATCAAGGATTTCAAGTTCGAAGGCGTTGCATGATGGAATCCTTCCTGGATAATGAGCCTGTCTTTAAAAGATATTTTCCTTCCGGCCATCAGCATGACCATGCTCGAAAAGGTCATAATGCCCAAACCGCCCAATTGGAATAAAACCAGAATAATGCCTTGCCCGATGGGTGTGAAAAAAACCGGGGTATCCTGGACAATCAATCCGGTTACACACACAGCGGAAGTAGAGGTAAATAAGGCATCGATGAATGAAATTTGGCCCCCGGCGGTACACGCCGGGATCATCAGAAGCCCGGCTCCAACCACGATCGCACCGATAAAACTCACAGCCAGGACCTGCGCAGGATTAAATTGGATGCCCCTTCGTGGGTCTCTCCGGTCAAGGCTTATTTTCCGCATCGTTTAACCTGACTATTTCTTATACTGGCTTATTCATCCGAAAACAGCCTTTTTAAGGCTTGCAGACGGTAAAGCAAATCGTAGGTATTGTACTCCTTTGTTAAGTGAAGAGTAAAGAGTAAGGAAAATGATGCATCTTTATTAACCGTTTCGTCGTTTATGTTGTGTGCATTCATCGTCAAGGGACGCTATTTGACAAGCTATCAGGCATGTGCTACTTTTTGAAACTTAACCTGGATTATTCACAGGCCGAGATTGCCGCAGACGACGGCATTACTTTAATTCAATGCCGTCCCGGGGAGCTCAAGGTTCCCCGTTTAGGCAGTAACGGATACGGGGCTGCAAAAAAGATGCAAAGACCGCACATGTCATTCCGAGGAGCGAAGCCGCGTCGGAATCTTAGACGACCCTTGCGGGTCGTTCTCTATGGAATAATTCAGGCTTAATATTCAATTGATGATATGAGAAGGAAATGAAATTTTTTCAACTGATCATTCAAGCAAGTATTGTTGTTCAATTTGTATTGTTGGTGCTGCTCTTTTTCTCGGTTTTTTCGTGGGCGGTGATCTTCTTTAAACGAAACACTCTGAAAAACGCGGACCGGCAGTCTCGGAAATTCCTCGGCATATTCCGCAAAAGCCGGGACCTCATGGAGGTCAACAAAGCCGCACAGCAATATAAAGACAGTCCCCTGGCAAATATGTTCAGATCCGGATTCAAGGAACTTGTTTATTTCAAAAAGCTCAAACCTCAGGAAAAACTGACCCAAGACAGGTTGGAATCCATTAACCGGGCCCTTCTTAAAGCATCCAACCAGGAAGTAAGCCGGCTGGAAAAAATGATGAGTTTTCTGGCAACAACCGGAGGGGTGACTCCCTTCATCGGATTGTTCGGTACTGTATGGGGGATCATGAACTCCTTTCAGGAGATCGGTTTAACCAAGACCGCCGGCCTGGAAACGGTTGCGCCGGGAATCGCGGAAGCTTTAATTGCGACGGCCCTGGGATTATTCGCCGCTATTCCTGCGGTTATCGCGTATAATCATTTTCTTCACAGGATTAAAGAAATGATATCGGAAATGGAAGATTTTTCCATTGAATTTATAGGAATTACTGAAAGACTCTATGGCCTTTAAATATCGTTCTATAAACCGCAGAGAGAGCGGTACCTCTCTCTCTGAAATCAACGTCACCCCTCTAGTGGATGTGATGTTGGTTTTGTTGATTATTTTTATGGTGACAGCGCCCATGATGCAATCGGGCATATCCATTGATCTTCCCCAGGCGGAATCACAAGCCGCACCCGCCGATGAAGGCTTGACCCTGTCCATCACCCGGGACAAATATATCCACATTCAGGATACCGTCGTTAATCAGTTTCTCCTTGAACAAAAATTAGAGGAATATTTTTACGGCAAAGAACGAAAAGTTGTTTTTATCCGCGCCGACGAACAGCTCCCTTATGGTTTCGTCATTCATATTTTGGATATAATCAAGAAAACCGGAGTGGAAGTGGTGGGACTGGTCGTTGAGCCCGCAGAGGAATCAATGGAATAAGCCATGACAGCCGCTGAAAAAGAATTCCGAATTTTCAAACGGTCAATTATCATATCCGCTGCCGTCCATCTGCTCCTCTTTGTTTTTCTTTTGCTTTCTCCGCACCTTCCGGGACCTTCCCGTAAAGGGATGACCCATTACGTCAATATCATTTCTTTCGGGGGAGGAGGAGGCGGCGGTGGTGGCGGTGGTGGTGGGCCGGGAGGAGGCGGTGGCGGTGGAGAGGTGGAAGAAATTTCCGAAACTCCGGTCACTCCAAGAGAAACTCTCACCGAACTGACCACGCCTGATAAAGTTCAGCAGGAATTGCCGGAATCCCTGAGATATCCGGTGGAAAAACCTGAGCGGGAAAAGAAAACGCAGCCAAAGAAGAAAACCACGATCCGGAAACAGGAAAAAACAGCGGCCAAAACCACATCGGGGTCCCAACAAACAGAAGCGGAGAGCGGTTCCGGCGGCGGTGCAGGCGGAGGTTCCGGTTTGAGGATGGGTGTCGGATCCGGAAGCGGTTACGGCTTCGGCTCTGAGTACGCCTCCCAGATCGGTCTGTCTTCTTTTCCTTACTCTTACTATCTCCAGCAGATTCACGCCCGGATATCCAACAACTGGTTCACCTCCCGCATAACCACGGGAATAACCGGAGACTATTTCACCACGATAAAATTCAGAATTTTTCGAGACGGTCATATTTCCGAACCGGAGATTCTGGAATCCAGTCAGATCCGGTCCCTTGACTTATCGTCCCTGCGCGCAGTGCGGTCAGCCGCACCTTTCCCGCCTCTCCCGCAGGATTATGAGGATGAATATCTCGTTATACGATTAATATTTGAGCACGGACAATGAAAACAAAAATTATTTCTTTCAGCACGTTCATTTTTTCAGCCATCGCAATTCTCGTTCCCTCCATCATTCCGCTTTCCGCACAGCAGGAAGTGGTGATGACAATTAAAGAGGGCATGCCCGTTATACCTGTGGCGGTTCCAGAGTTTATCGTCCACGGCGATTCCGAATCGGTCCGGAACGCAGCCCATACACTGCGTGAGGTTATTTCCGCCGATTTGAAATACAGCCGCGTGTTTAATCTCCTGCCCAACAGTTATTATGAATACATCCCTGGAATTGATCCATCCAATCCGGATAAAGTCAATTTTAAAGACTGGGAATCCATTCAGGCCAAGTTATTACTGGTGGGAGAAGTGTCCCTGGATGAAACTCAGGGAATCTTGTTTGAAGCCAAAATCTATGATATCAAGGCCGCACGGTTCATTAAAGGAAAACGATACCAAACTGCCCCCGATTTACTGTCTTTGACCGGACACAAACTGGCCAACGAATTTATGCTGCTGTACGGTGAAGCGCCTGTCTTTACTTCAAAAATCGTTTTTGTTTCCAACCGCGACGGCAATGATGAACTCTACATGATGGATTATGACGGCCGCAACCAAACCCGCTTAACCTTTAACCGGGAAAAAGACTACATGCCCGCCTGGTCCGCCGACACACAAACAATTGCTTACACGCACTATGTCAATCAGCGAGCCGGACTTTACTTGCTGAATCCTTTCAAGGGGGAAAGAAAACTTGTTTATGATAAAGGGACCAGTTTCGGCCCGAATTTTTCCCCGGACGGCACGAAAATGGTTTTTTGTTCAACGGAAGATGAATCCAATTCTGAAATATACGTAAGCAATTCCGATGGGAGCAACATCCGGAGACTCACACATAACCGCGCCATCGACACCGCTCCCAGCTGGTCCCCCACCGGCAGGGAAATCGCTTTCACCTCAGACCGTTTAGGATCGCCCCAAATCTATATAATGGACGCCGAAGGGACCAATGTAAGGCGGGTCAGTTTCGGCGGTAACTACCACGATGCTCCGGCTTGGTCTCCTACCGGAGACAGGATCGCTTACGTCTCCCGCGTCAGGGCTGTCTTCGACCTCTACATTCTCAACCTGCGCAGCAATCAAATCATTAAACTTACGGAGGGGTTCTCCCGGAATGAATCACCCTCCTGGTCTCCTGACGGCCGCCATTTGGTTTTTTCGTCGAGCCGCACAGGAACCATTCAGTTATATTCCATTGATTATGATGGTGCTAATCTCAGGCGATTGACGTCAACCGGGGAAAACAAACTTCCGGATTGGTCGCGAAAATAAAGTTATTTTTTTATATGGCAGTTGACAAGGAAATATGTTACGTGTATAAAAAATGAAGCATAATGCTGATTCAATTGATTGATATGAACAGCAGAAAAAAAATTCCAAAGGAGTCCTCATGAAAAAACTTCTCGTCCTATCCCTAAGTTGCATTTTGGTATTGGCTTTTTTTGGTTCCTGCCGGAAGGAAGTGAAACAAACTCCGCCTCCTCCGCAGACCCAGGAGCAACCCAAAGTGGAAAAAGTGGAAAAGCCTCCGGCTGAAGAGCCTGAATTAACAGAAGAAGAAATCTTTGCACAAAAATCCCTTGAAGAAATCAATGCTGAAAAACCTCTTGAAATGGTTCATTTTGATTTTGACGAGTACAGCATCCGAAGCGATCAGGAGCCGGTCCTAAGCAATAATGCACAATGGATGAAAAAATGGGATTCAGTCAGAGTCCTGATCGAAGGCCATTGCGATGAGCGCGGCACCGAAGAATACAACCTGGCTTTGGGTGAAAAAAGAGCGAAGGCAGCGCGGGACTTCCTGGTTTCTTTAGGCATTTCAGCTAACAGGGTTGAAACCATTTCTTACGGAAAAAGCCAGCCTCTCGATCCCGGTCACAATGAAGATGCCTGGGCAAAAAACAGACGCGCTGAATTTACTATTATCGAAAAATAAATGTCTAAGCGGCTGACTTTCGGAGTCCTCCTTTTACTGGCTGGTTTGAGCCTTCTCTTTCCATCCCCGATTGTAGATAAAAAAGAAAAAGCCTACGAATTGATGTATAAGGATATTCAAATCCTTAAAAAAAAGATCCTGAAACTTGAAGAACAAAACCAGCGGTCACATGAAGATATCAATGCTGTCATCAAACAGCTGCAGGACATGAGCCGGATGATGCAGGCTCTTCGGACGGAACAGGCAAAAATTCAAAATGAACAGGAAAAAATCCCATCCCAATTCCAAATACTGCTGGAAAAATTCGATTCCATCAGTCAACAAATCTCTAGAATCGCAGAAGATTTAATCGAGATCAAACAAGGAACAATCCAAACCGTATCACAAGATGAGCAAACAGAAGAAGGAGCCGGCGAAACCGCCGCGGCTGAAGAAGGACAAACCACTCAAGATGATACAGAGGAAACCGAAAGTCAATCCCGGCAGCCAAAACCGCCTCTTGATCCCAACCTGTCTCCGCAGGAAGTCTATAACCTGGCCCGTTCGGATTATTTAAAAGGCAATTATCAACTGGCTATTGAAGGATTTTCGATATATATGGAGTATTTCCCAGAAAGTCCCCTGGCAGACAATGCCCTGTACTGGATAGGTGAATGTCATTTCAGCCAAAAGGAGTTCGAGGAAGCGATCAAACAGTTCAATCAACTGATTATGAGATATCCTGAAGGGGATAAAATACCGGCGGCATATCTGAAAAAAGGCATCAGCCTCATGGAATTGGATAAAAAAGAAGAAGCTTTGGCTGTATTCCGCCTTTTAATAACGAAATTTCCATTGGAAGAAGAAACCCGTATCGCCCAACAAAAAATCAAGGAGATTGGAATTTCTAATGAGAGATGTGAATAGTTTAAACAAAGTTATTTTAGTTGGACATCTGGGTAAAGATCCGGAAATCCGGTATATCCCTCAATCAAACCGTGCGGTAGCCAACTTTTCCCTTGCTACAAATGAACGCCTTTTCAACCCTCAAAACAATGAAAGCAGTGACCGAACGGAATGGCACCGCATTGTTGCTTGGGGAAAGTTGGCCGAGTTCTGTGAGAAGTATCTGAATAAGGGAAAACAAATCCTTTTAGAAGGCCGCCTGCGGACTGACAAATGGCAGGACCGTGACGGTAATCAGCGCTATACAACCAAAGTTCATGCCGATACGATTACATTGCTGGGACGAAGAGACGAAGCTGAAACACGCGGCTTTTCCAAAGAAAAAACAGTCAAGCCGCAACAGGAGGATGAATTTCCGCCCGATGATGATTCCTATCCCGACATTGACAATGATGAAGAAGACGACGTTCCTTTTTGAGCTTTAGGTTGTAAGAGAGAGTATGTCCGAGGAAGAAAAATTTAGGAAGGAAATCACCCAAGAAATCCGGCCTTGGGGAAAATTCAGGGTTTTTCCGCATCAAAATGCAGGATCGCTTAAAATTATCACAGTGAATCCCGGAGGAGTTTTATCCCTTCAATATCATCATCACCGCAGTGAATTTTGGGTGATCCTGGATGCCGGACTGGAAATGACCTTAGGCGACAGGGTCTGGAATCCGTCCGCCGGGGAAGAAATTTTCATTCCTCTTGAAACTCCCCACCGGGTCAAAAATACCGGTTCCCGTGAAGCCCGAATCATGGAAATCTGGATCGGATCATCCGATGAAAATGATATTGTGCGTTTACAGGATAATTATGGGCGGACTGAGTAAGAAGCAAAAAGTGAAAAGTGGACGGAGCAGGCTAAGATCCTTTATTGCGTTCCGGGGGAAGGAAAGGGGAACGGTGTGGTTACGTGACATCCGTCGTCAGAAGGGCTCTGGGATGCTTCACCAGGATTCTCTCAATAAGCCGCTCCTCAATTTCCTGAGCTGACCTGAGAAACATGGCCTCTTCGACTATCTCTCTCGCTGTCTGAGAATTAACGGATCGCAAGGCTTTTTTTACTTTAGGAATAAAAATTGGATTCATACTGAATTGACGCAATCCCAAACCTAAAAGAACGATGGCGGAAAGCGGGTCCGCGGCCATCTCTCCGCATAAAGTTACTTTTTTCCCGGCCTCATGAGCAGAGCTGATGATAAACTTCAGCAAACGGAGCACCGAAGGGTGCAATGGATTGAACATATAAGAGACAAGTTCATTGGTGCGGTCAACGGCCAGGTAATATTGAATCAGATCATTCGTTCCCACGCTGATATAGTCCACTTCTTTTACGAGCTGATCGGTTATGGCTGCGGCAGCTGGAACCTCTATCATAACCCCGAGCTGAATATTTTCGTCAAATTTCACTCTTCCGGTTCGAAGCTCTTGTTTGACCTCTTCCATAATAAGTTTTACTTCATCAATTTCTTCAATACCGGTTATCATCGGAATAAGAATATGAACGTTTTTATGGATGCTCGCCCGTAAGATAGCTCGGAGTTGGGTCTTGAAAATCTCTCTTTCCTTTAGAGAAAAACGAATAGCCCGCAACCCCAAAGCCGGATTCGGTTCTTTTTCAATTTTCATCTGCGGGAGGTTTTTCTCGCCGCCGATATCCATAGTCCGGATATAAACGGGATAAGGAGAAGCTTGTTTTGCTATTTGGGAATAGGCTTTAAAGTGTTCCTTTTCCGAAGGTAAATCCCGGCTCTGGAAAAATATAAACTCAGTACGGAAAAGCCCGATGCCTTCCGCACCTAAAGATAAGGCCATTTTAACTTCATCCGGGAGTTCAATATTCGCCAAGGGAACAAATTCCACATTATCCAAGGTTTTTGATTCCAGCGCAGCCGTTTTTTGTAAAGCCTTGCGGTAATCTTCATATTTCTCTTGTTTACTGACAAATTCGCGGCGGGTAGCCAGAGGCGGATTGATAATAACCTCACCATCGGACCCGTCCACAATCAATCGGTCTCCGTTTTTCACTTTCTGGGTAATATGACTCAGCCCCATCACAGCCGGAATATTTAGAGAACGAGCCAGAATTGCGGTATGGGAAGTCGTCCCGCCCATATCCAGCGCGACAGCAATAATATTTCCTTTCGAAAGCCGGTGCGCGGCCTCAGAAGGCAAAAGGTCGTGTGCAACCAGTATTCTATCTTTTTCGTCATCCTGGCTGTCAAAAATTTTATCCTCAAGATTCATATACATTTTTGATAAAACATCGGTCATATCATATTTGCGCTGCCGAAAATATTCATCGGCAATAGATTCAAAAATCCTGCTGTATTCATTATTTACTTGAGAAATCGCCCATTCAGACCGGCATTTTTCTTCGCGTATTATTTTTTTTAAATTCTTCATGAGAGATTTATCTTTAAGAATCATTAAATGCGCTTCGAAAATAAAAGAATGTTCAGCCCCCAATTTTTTTTTGATCTGGTCCCTCAATTCTTTAATCTGCAGTCCGGTTCTTTCCACGGCCCGGTTTAAACGCTTAATTTCCAAATCCACATTTTCAGAGGGTATGACATCTTTACGTTCCGTAAATACAACCCGCTCAGAAAGCTTGACTTCTCCTACAGCTATCCCGGGGGAAACTCCGGTTCCTCTGAGCCTATAATAATCCATACGTTTATTCTTCCTCCTGGAATTTATCTTCAACCAGGTTCATAAGATTTTTTACTGCAATTTTTTCATCGTCCCCGGACACTTTAAGTGTGATCTGTGATCCTTTAACGGCCGCCAAGGTCAGAATACCCAGGACACTCTTTCCATCGATTTCATTGCCGTTTTTAATAATTTTCACGGAAGATGTAAAACGGTTGGCCATATTGACAAACTTTACAGCAGCACGGGCATGGAGACCCAGCTTGTTTTTAATCGTTACGGTTTTCTTTATCATGGGGCTTTCGAAACCTGTCAGCTTTTTTTACTTAAAAGCGCACCAGCCAAATGAATGTTTTTCTTGCCTTGTTCGACAACTTTCTTTGCGACTTCTCTGAGATTGTTGCTTCTCTGAAGCGAAACAAATTTTATCAGCATCGGGAGATTAACTCCCGTGATGATCTCAACTTCTCCGTCCTTCATAAAGCTGAAACTCAAATTGGAAGGCGTCCCGCCGAACATATCCGTAAATATCAAAACACCGTTTTTTTGGTCCACTCGCTTTAGGCTTTTGTTAATTTTCTTTTTGGATCCTTCAACATCATCGTACCATCCGATTGAAATAGCTTCGATATTTACAGCTTCTCCAAGAATAATAGTCAATGCATTCAATAGTTCTTCCGCCAGCTTTCCATGTGATACGATTATTCCGCCTATCATGAACACCTCACATTACATGAACCATTTTATCATGTATCCGCTTTCAGCTTAAGTTTTTCATAAACGATTATTTGTAAACATCACGGTGGGTGACCCGGGCATTATAATTTTTCGAAAGCAGGTATTCCTTTAATTCTTCCGCAATGGTCACTGACCGGTGTTTTCCTCCTGTGCAGCCTATGGAAATCGTTAAATAACTCTTTCCTTCTTCTATGAAATTTGGAATAAGATACCCGACAAAATTCAGCAGTATATCCCGGTACTTCCGGCTTCGGGGGGATCTAAACACAAATTTTTTCACGTTATCATTCCGGCCGTTTTTATCCCGCAGGGTATCGACATAAAAAGGGTTAGGTAAAAATCTCGTATCAAAAACCAGATCTGAATCCAGAGGAATTCCATATTTATAGCCGAAGCTGACAATCATGATCTGCATTTTTACCTGAGCGGAGTTAACGAATTTTTTCGCCAGCAGTTTTTTTAATTCCGGAATACTGGTGGATGATGTATCGATGACTTCATCAGCCAATTTCTTGATATCATCCAGCCGCTCTCTTTCCAGCCGGATATTGTCAATCACCGAACCTTCCGCCATCAAGGGATGCGGCCGCCGGCTTTCGCTGAAACGCTTAACCAGGGTTTCATCTGAAGCATCCAAAAAAATCAACCGGGGTATAACAATATTGCGGATAGATTCAAGGACTTTTGGAAATTCTGATGTAAAACCTGACTCACGAATATCAAGCACAAGAGCAACTTTATCTATTTCAACTTCCTTCCGCTTCCAAAGATCAACAAAATTGGGGATTAATTTTGCAGGAAGATTATCCATACAATAATACCCAAAATCTTCCAGAAACCGGCTGACTATGGTCTTCCCCGACCCGGATACTCCGGTTATGATGATAAATCTGTCATCCCGCACGATTTTATTCCGTTGAGTCACGCCCTATTCTCAGCTCACGGTTGAGGCGGCGTGAAATTTCTTCAGGCGCATGATACCCCTTTTTCCGCAGAATATAAACTTTGCACGCCACTTCAATCAGGGTCGCTATATTCCTTCCTGGAGCCACGGGTATTGTAATCTGCGGAATTCGAACACCCCCGTAGGTGACCATTTCCTGGGGCTTTAAACCCAGCCTGTCATATTCTTTGCCTTCTTCCCATTTTTTTAAATTGATGACAAGGTTTATTTCCGCATTGCGGCATATGGATTCCGGGCCGAATATCTGCTTGATATTGATAACGCCTAATCCCCTGATCTCCATAAAATACCGGCTTAATTTTGGGGCTTCACCCAGAACGGCTTGGGGCCCTGATTTTTTTAAACGGGTCACATCGTCAGAAATAAATCGCCAGCCCCGCGAGACCAGCTCCAGAGCGCTTTCACTTTTTCCAACTCCGCTGTCTCCAACCACAAGAACACCAAGATCATGGATTTTTATTAATCCGCCCGGTATTATTTGTTCGCTCGATTCCGGATCGGATTTAACTTCATTCATCCAGTTTTTCCTCTTCTTCCGATATAACATTCATAATCTCACCGGGATTGCCTGATTGCTTGATTCTTTGGATTAAATTTTTACTCTTCCTGACTAAATGAGCGATTGCCGCAAGGATCTGAAGATTTAAGCTGGGATTTCCCGGCGGAGACACAACCAGAAAAAAAAGATGGGCGGGTTTTCCGTCCATAGCATCAAATGGTATGCCGCTCCTCGCAATAGCCAGCATCACCAGGGACTCATTAATGGCTTTGCTTTTGCAATGGGGAATCGCGACCCCATTTCCAATAGCCGTGCTGCCCAGCTCTTCTCGTTTTTTTAATTTATCCAACAGGTCTTTTCCCTTGATGACTTTATGCCGTTTTTTTAAAAATTCAGTCATTTCTTTCAGCGCATCATCCCGGTTTCCGCTATTCAAATCAAACAAGATCATATCCCGCATTAACAGATTGCTAACTTTCACTGCTCCCTCTCAAATCATTCAAGTTCCATAAACCCAATATTCCCATCTTTCCTTCGAAACAAAACCGCCCATTTCTCAGACTCAAAAACACGGAATCCGAAGGCATCATCACGCATAGATTCAAACATGAGCACAGCTTCCTCCACAGACATGGGTTTTAAGGAATAATTTTTACTGCGCAGCACCCTCGGTTTGGCGTGTTCTTCATCACCATCCTCTTCCATGGGAGACGGGTATGGGCTTATGTCTTTATTTTTCCGCCTTTTTTCGCGGATTTTTTCCTTTTCTTTTTTTGCCCTTCTTTCAATATTGTCAAAGGCGAGCCCCAAAGAACTGTACATATCCTGGGTTTCCTCCTCCGTATTCAAGTTGATCCCTTTCGCCCTGATATTCACTTCCGCAATATGGCGGTACTTTTCGACAGAAAGGATGATATCAGTTTCCACCGGTGGTTCCAGCAGTTTTTTAAGCGACGCAATCCGCCTCTCGCACAACTTTTTAATCTGGGGCGTTAAATTTGTATTTCGAGCCGTGTAACTGATTTTCATTGGGCTTCCTCCATTAAATACTTTCTCTTTCTTATATGAGAAGGAGAGATCCGCAATTGCTTTCTATACTTGGCAACCGTCCGCCGGGCAATCTTGAAATTTTCCTTGTCCAAAATCTCACCTATTTCTATATCACTCATGGGATTATCCCGGTCTTCTTTTTCAACCAGCCTTTTTATCCTCTCCTTAATACGCAGAGTTGAGATTTCTTCACCATATTCTCCGGAAACGGCTTTATGAAAGAAATATTTCAGCGGAAATAAACCTCTTGGTGTCAGGATATGCTTATTGGCAACCACCCGGCCCACTGTTGACTCATGCACGCCGATCTCTTGGGCCAGCTCAATCAAGGTCAATGGTTTGATATGGTCCAACCCTTTTTCTATAAAATCGCTTTGTTTATTCACGATATAGCGGGCAACTTTATGTATGGTATTGTTCCGCTGATCCAGACTTCGCAGAAACCAGAAAGCTTTTTTCATTTTTTCCTTCAGATATTCATGGGCCTCCGGATTATCATGGGCAGCCTTAGCAAGCATCCGGCGATAGAATCTATTGATGCGCAACTGCGGAAGCCCCTCATCGTTCAAAGTAACGGTATAGCGCTCTCCTTCTTTTTCGGTAATTATATCAGGAATCACATAAAAGGTTTTTTCCTGGCTGTATTTTTTCCCCGGATTAGGATTCAATTTCTTTATGAGATCTATATGGGTTTTCACCTCTTCCATGGAGATATTCAGAATTTTAGCGATTTGGGGATAATCAGATTTCTCCAGTAAATAAAAATATTCACGGATGATCTTTTTTGTTGTGTTATCTCCCCAATCCAGATATTCCAATTGGAGCAGCAAGACTTCTTTTAAATCAAGACTTCCCACGCCGATTGGATCAAACCGCATGATTTCTTGGCGGATCTGCTCGACTTGTTCTCTAGGAACATTCAATGTTTCCGCAATTTCCTCCACCGGGATTTTTAAATATCCGTTATCATCGATGTTCCCAATGATGTAAACAGCAATTTCTTTCTCTTTATCTTCAAAAAAAGTAAGATTAGCCTGCCAGTCCAGATGATCCCATAGGGACGTTGTGTTTGAAACAAAATTTTCCAAAGAGGGGGCTTCCTTTTTTTCCTGAGAATTCGTCGAATTAAACCGGCTGTCAAAATACTCCTCAAAATAGGCTTCAAATTCTTTTTCTTCTTCGTTCTTTTCCTTGTCTTCCTGTTTCTCCGGATTCACCTCTTCGGCTTTGTCATTTTTACCATCTTTATCCTGTTGTTCATTAATTTCCAAGACCGGATTTTGGGACAATTCAGTATCTATCACCTCGATAAGCTCCAAGTTAGTCAGAGGCAATAGCTTAATCGCCTGCTGCAGCGCAGGTGCCAGAATTAATTTCTGGGTTTGTTTTTGATTAAGCTGCTGTTTAAGTGCCATGTTCCTATTCTAAATCAAATTCTTCACCTAAGTAGCTCTTTTTTACATCAATAGAGTCAACAATCTCTTTGGGCGTCCCTTCCATAAGGACTTCTCCTTTATCTATAATATACGCTCTGTCGGTTATCTTCAATGTCTCCCTGACACTGTGGTCAGTGATGAGAAGCCCCAGTCCTCTATCCTTAAGCTGGCAAATAATATTTTGGAGATCCATTACGGCCAAAGGATCAATTCCGGTGAACGGTTCATCAAGAAGAATAAAGACGGGGGCTGTCACTAAAGCCCTGGCTATCTCCAGCCGGCGCCGTTCGCCTCCTGAAAGCATGTATGCTTTTACCGATTTAAGAGCCTCCAATCCCAGTTCTTTAAGAATCATCCGAATGTCATCATTCTTCTCGACGGCCCTTTCCCGAACCGATTCTCTTACCGCCCGCAGATTGTCTTCGACAGTAAGCTTTCGGAAAGCGGAGGTCTCCTGCGGCAGCAGGCATAATCCCTTGCGGGCGCGAAGATACATAGGAAGCCCGGTAATGTCATTGCCATCCAGATAAATGTCCCCCCCGTCCATGGGAATAAGGCCGAGAATTAAAGAAAATGTGGTTGTCTTCCCCGCCCCGTTAGGACCCAGCAGCCCGATTATTTCTCCACTGTGGACCCTCAGGGATATATTCCGCACAACTTGCTTTTTTCCATAGCTTTTTTTCAGGTCGACAGCTTCCAGATATTTTTTCATATTTCACGGTTATTTTATGACAGTTAATGATCTTTCCCGGCCCTGATTTTCGACGATGATTCTATCATCCGCCAGGCTGAAAGTCAATTTATCGCCTTCCGTTCTCCCCCGGTCTTTATCCATCAAAACCGGATTCCCGGTTAAGATGATTTCATTTCGCACAGCGGAAAAAAAAGCCTGTTCACCTTGAGCTTCATAGGACTCTTGTTTTATGGTCACACTATTCCGGGCGTTCAGTCCTTTTATTTTCCTTTCTTCACTAAGAAGTAAAGTGATTTCATCCGCTTTCAGGTTTGCCTTCTCCAGGCGCAGAAAACAGCGTTCTCTGAATAAAATTTCATTCTGATAAGGACGATAGTCAAATTCTCCTGAGGTTATTTCAATTCTTTTTTCATCTCCCCGGCCTTCCGGCTGATAATGAAAAACAGATTGGACGCCTCCCCCCGCCATGACTTTTCCATTCTCTTTATCCAAAATAAGACTCATTGATTCCAGCCTTTCTTTTTTCTGCCAAAATTTTGTTTCTCCCTTAAAGAAAAAACGCCGGCTGGATGACATAAATCTCATCTCTTCACTTTGAATGAAAAGTGTTTCAAAGGATGAAAAAAATGCCTGGCTTGAGTTTCCAGAGGGCTCTAAAATAACATCCACTCCTTTTTTCACTTCCAGGTTTCTATTATTCAAAAAGTAATTTATATCCCCGCCCATAATTTCAAAATCCGGGGACATGACTTTGGCGGCGCCCCGCTTTCCCTTCAGAATCTCCAGGACATTTTTACGGTCTTTGATTCTCAAAGCACCGGCTTCTATCTGAAGCGAATCCTCATTTACCTTGTTTTCCTGCATGCGGACATTTCCTCTTGCGGAAAATTCCTTTAATCCCCCGTTGGGATTCAAACGGAAGCGAAGCTCCTGCGCCGCCAGCCGCATCGAATCTCCGGTATCACTGACAGAATTGACTTCACACTCCCGGATGGAACGGAATTCTTGAATTTTTACCATGTCATGGAAAAAAACAATGAAAATTTCTTCAGAAACAAAGCTCTTTTCACCCTTTTGCAAAAGCCCGTCCAAAACATCAAATGACTCCGCCGGCGGTGAATTTCCGCTGCCCTTACTGACCGCCAAATCGATTTCAACACGTCCCAGCATCTTAACCGAACGCAAGTATTCACGGTCTGCAGTTAACCTGAATTCCAGCGCATCCGCCCTGGCATGGTTTTCGCCGATATTCACGTCCACATCATTCCTGAGAAATCCATGCCCCCATTTTTTTAAATATTCGACTTCACCGCACTCAACTATTATCGGCGGAGATTCTTCATTTTCCGGAGCCATCTCCAAACGGACCCGCTTTTCCAGAATCAATTCATTTCTCCTGACTTTCCACTGCGCCTGCTCTGCCTTCCCCTTTAAGCGGGTCGATTGAAAAACAATCCCATTTTCACCGGTGACCACGCCTTCCTTAGAATCATACTTTAAGGAAGCCGCGTTCACCGTTATGTCTGCTGACTCAATCCGAGCTTTTCCGCTAACCTGAAACCATTCCCCCTCTTCATCATGAATGATTTCATCGCCATAAAAAAATATATCCTCTTTTTGCCCGGGTTGAAGAAAAGCTGCTTTTACCGACCCTTCCAAATGATAATATCCGTCCGGAGCCCGGTAATGCCGCTCAGCCTCGAATTCCAGTACGGAGCGGCCTTGCTCCTCTTCCATGTGACGGATTTTTTCCTTTTCCTCAACCCGGTTCCGGTCAAAGCCTTCGTGCTGTTCTTTAACATGCGGCCGGTTCTGAGTGCGAAAGAAAAAACTGCTCCCCACGAACACAACAACCGCAGCCAGCAATACAGCGGTCATGTATTTCAACAGACGGATAAAAGGCGTATCTAATCTTTTCATCCTTTTCATTTACCAATCGGACACATTATACCTGATTCCGGGGAAATGTTTTACTTTTCGGCTTGTTCCGCCCGCTTCGCCCGTGTTCATCGCGGTTTGCGTTTTGCATTTCGCGTTTTGCGTTTTGCGTTTTTTCCATTCACCGGTCACGATTCGCGAGGCGATGCACTCTAAGGTCCTTCGCTCCGCTCAGGATGACATTGAATTAGATACGGTCGTCATTTCGCGTTTTGCGTTTTGCAGTGCGTATTGCCCGCATTATTTGGGTTGATTGGGTTCTGCAAGATTCCCGGCTGTTGGGGCTTAAGCGGAAGGCTTTAAATCTTCTAAAATAAGATTAATCCGTTCCTCCCCAAGATATTCAGATTTTTGAAGAGAATAGATCAGGTCGACTTCATCCCCGCTGGATAACGATTGTCCCCAATCTTCCCGCCCCCAACCTAAGGCTTCAAACACACGGTTGCTCTTTCGGACCAGCAGCTTGGTATGCCTGCCCTTGAGAACCTGCGGAGGAGATATGATCTTTATTCTATTTGATACAAACAACGGCCGCGGATTTCCGTTTCCATGGGGCGCCAGCTTTTGTAATTCTTCTATAAATGCGCTGGTTATTTCATCCAAATCCAATCCGGCATCAATCTGTATCTTTCTTTTCAAATCCTGTTCGGACAGCCTTTCCCGTATGTACTGATTCATCACGGTTTTCAGCTCTCCCATTCTTTTGAATTCCACTTCGCATCCGGCTGCCAGGGTATGCCCGCCGTAATTCAAAAATTGCTTCCGGTTATCTTCCAGGCATTGGATTAAAGGAAAACCCGGGATGCTTCGGCCGGAACCAAAAGCCCGGTCATCCTGGTAAGTAAATAAAATAACCGGCTGGTGAAACAACCGCTTCAATTTGGAGGCGACGATTCCGATAATCCCGCGGTGCCATTTTCGACAGCCGAGTAAAAGCATTCTATATTTTTCATGCAGCCGGCGGCTCTTAATGGCGTCTAAAGCCTCCGCATAAATTCGCTGCTCTATTTTCTGTCTTTCATTGTTTAATCGGTCCAAATGCCGGGCAATCTCCGTACTTTCGCTGGTGGAGGAGGTGAAAAATAACCGCACGGCTAAATCCGGGGTTCCCATCCTTCCGGCGGCATTGATTCTCGGTCCGATGCGAAATCCCACATCACCGGTCGAGATTCGGCCCTTTTTAAGTCCGCATACGTCAAGAATACTATTTAATCCCGGATTGGACGATTTGTCCAGCGCTTCCAGGCCGAATTTTACAAACAGCCGGTTTTCACCTCTCAACTCCACAATATCGGCCACTGTCCCGATCGACACCAGCTTTAAATAGTGAATAAAGTGACGGCTGAGCCCGCGTTTCTGCAGCAGCGCCTGAATGAGTTTAAAAGCAACCCCGACCCCTGCCAATTTACGGTCGGGATAGGTGGAACCAGGCAAAACCGGATCGAGCACAGCTTCAGCGTCAGGGATTTCAGAACCCGGAAGATGATGATCGGTTATAATAACATCGATACCTTTTTCTTTCGCGGTGCGGACAAATTCCACAGCCTTTATTCCGCAATCCACACTTATCACCAGAGAGGCCTTCTTCTGTTGTATCAACTCAAGAAAATGAGGCTTCATTCCATACCCGTCCTGCAAACGGTCGGGAATCAAAAAATCAACATCTCCCCCCATTTTTCTCAACGCCCTGATCAATATCACCACGGATAAAACCCCGTCGACATCATAATCACCAAAAATCAAAATTTTTTCCCGGTTGGCTAATGCCTTTTCGACCCGGGCAACCGCTTTTTGCATATCCGGCAGCAGGTAGGGATCATTGAGATCATTCAGGCTCCCAAAAAGAAATTGCTGCGCAGATTCGCTGGTTGCGATGCCGCGGTTAACCAGAACCTGGGCGACAGGAAGAGAAACTCCCACCTCGCGGGTTAGGACTTCAGCCTTTTCATCCAGACGGGGCGGAAGCCAAATTGATTCTCTCATGTTAAGCCATAAACCTTATCATAACCACAAATCCAGAACAATACCCCGGACGCCGTTGACATAGACCCGGAGGAAAAATATAATTCGAATAAAATCATGGCCAATCTTAAAATCAAACTCAGCCGGACCAGAGAAATCTTCAAAGATAAAATTGAAGATATGCTTCAAGGCTCAAAGGACAGAGAAAAAATACTGGATGATCTCACGGAAATTTTGCTTTTATCGGATGCCGGTCTGCCGACAACTGAGAAAATTATTCATTCCGTCAGGGAAAAAACACGGAAATCCGACTCCTTCTCTGTTATAAAAAAAGCACTCGAACAAGAAATTATTGATCTGCTGCAGGGCCGTAACGGTGAACTGAATCTGAATCCCGGGAAGGGAACCGTTATTATGTTTGTAGGAGTCAATGGAGGCGGCAAAACCACTTCATTGGTAAAATTGGCTTATAGATTAAAAAAGTCAGGACAATCCGTCCTGATGGTAGCCGCGGATACGTTTAGAGCGGCAGCTCAGGAACAATTATCTCAATGGGGGAAAAACCTCCATCTTCCTGTTATAAACGGACAATATAAAGCGGACCCGGCAGCTCTGGTTTTTGATTCCATCCAGTCCTTCAAAGCCCGTCAATTTGATTCGCTGCTGATAGATACCGCCGGCCGGCTTCACACCGATACCAATTTAATGAATGAATTGGAAAAAATTAAACGTGCCGCATCCCGGCACATCGAAGGTGCTCCGCACGAAACGCTGTTGGTTCTGGATGCAAGCATCGGGCAGAATGCGCTTTTCCAGGCAAAAGAGTTTCTTAAATTCTCCGGACTGACCGGGATCTTTCTCTCTAAACTCGACGGGACAGCCAAGGGAGGAAGTGTTCTCAGTATTGTGGATGAATGCGGCCTCCCGGTGAAATTCATCGGTATCGGTGAAGACAAAGAGGATATTCTGCCTTTTTCTCCTGAGCAGTTCGCAACGGCCCTTCTATCATGAACGCATTACACGATTCAGCCTACATGCGTATGGCATATTCCCTAGCGGAAAAAGCACTGGGATGGACCAGCCCGAATCCATACGTCGGCGCCGTGGTCGTGAATAATCATAAAATCTTTGGTTACGGTTATCACGAAAGACCGGGACAGCCTCATGCTGAAGCCGCCGCATTGGATATGGCCGGAGCCAAAGCACGGGGAAGCATTCTCTATCTCACACTCGAGCCATGTACCCATTGGGGACGGACACCCCCCTGTGTGGATAAAATCCTTGAATCCGGAATAAAAAAGGCCGTCATCTCCGACTTGGATCCTAATCCCGTCGTGCATTCTCAGGGGATAAAAAAATTGGAATCGGCCGGCATCGAGGTGCGGCTGGGCTTGATGAAAGAAAAAAACCGCCGTTTGAATGAAACATACTTCAAATATATCCGCCGGCACATTCCTTTTGTCATTTTGAAGGCGGCGGTATCCCTGGACGGCAAGCTGGCGGCACGCAGCGGAGAATCGCAATGGATTTCCAGAGAAATCACCAGGAATTATATCCACCTCCTCAGAGGTGAATGCGATGCAATCATGGCGGGGGTGGGTACACTCCTGGCCGACAATCCCCGGTTGACTGTCCGCCATCCCGGTTGGCGGAATAAACCGGTAACCCGGGTTATCCTGGACTCCTCTTTACGCTTCCCTCTGAATGCGGCCATTCTTGATACACTTGATCAAGGGGACATTTTTGTTTACACCCTCCCTGGTCCGGACCCGGAAAAATCGCGGATCCTGCGTGAGAAAGGCATCAAGATCATTTCTCTTGAAAACACATCGGAATCCTTGAATTTACCGGAAGTCCTCCGCTCTCTCGGCAGCAGGGAGATTTCCAGCGTACTGGTGGAAGGAGGAAGCCGCCTTCACACGGCTTTCCTGGAACAAAGGCTGGCAGACAAAGCGTTTTTCACGATTTCTCCTCTTCTGATCGGAGGGCGGACGTCTCCGGGTCTGTATCAGGGGGAAGGGGCATTACGGATGAAAGACGCAATGCGTCTTAGGCGGGTCCGGACTTTTTCCCTGGACGAAGACCTGGTCATGGAAGGATATTTTTAATGTTTACCGGAATCATTAAACACACCGGGCGGTTCATTTCTTACCGGTCAGGAAAAGGAGAGGCTGTGATAGAAGTGCCCGCCTCATTGAGGCTGTTGGATTTAGGGGAAAGCCTGGCCGTCAACGGCGTTTGTTTGAGCATTGAAAAAAAAAGCGGGAAGAACCTGCATTTTCACCTCAGCCGGGAAACCCTGGACAAGAGCAATCTGGGAAAACTCAGCCACGGAGACAGCTTGAATTTGGAAATGCCGGTGACCCTGAATCAGCCCTTAAGCGGTCACCTGGTCAGCGGGCATATCGACGGAACCGGTAAAATCCTCGATATCCGTATCCGCGGTAACGGCAAACGAATTTCCATCTCATTTCCAAGGGATCTTCAACCCTACTTTATTCCGAAGGGATCGGTTGCAGTCAATGGAGTAAGTTTGACCATAGCAGCCTTACGGGAAGGAACATTCGAAACCGAAATCATCCCCCTGACACTGCAGGATACTAATTTATCTTCCCTCCGCCGGGCGCAGGAGGTGAATCTCGAATGTGACATAATCGGGAAATATGTGTATAATTGGACGGTTAAAAAATAAAACCTCCTGAGGAATTCCAATGAATCAACCAGCTCTTCAATCCGTTGAAAAAGCTATTAAAACCATAAAAGCCGGAAAGCTTATCATTCTTGTGGATGATGAAGACCGGGAAAATGAAGGCGATCTCATGGTGGCTGCGGAAAAGGTAACTCCTGATATTATCAACTTTATGGCCAAAAAAGCACGAGGCCTGATTTGCCTCTCTTTAACAAGGAAAAGACTGCAGCAGCTTGATCTCCCTCTTATGGTTCAGCAAAACACGGCCCGTTTTCAGACTGCTTTTACAGTTTCCATTGACGCCAAAGAAGAGATCACCACAGGTATATCCGCTTATGACCGCGCTAAGACCATCTTAACCGCCATTGATCCTGAAGCCGAATCTTCCGACCTGGTTCGGCCGGGGCATATTTTTCCTTTGCAAGCCCATGACGGGGGCGTTTTAAAGCGTGCGGGGCAGACGGAAGCGTCTGTGGACATCAGCCGGCTGGCCGGATTGATGCCGGCCGGCGTCATTTGCGAAATCATGAACGAAGACGGCACCATGTCCAGGATGCCCCAGCTGCAGGAATTCAGCCTCAAATATGACATTCCAATCCTAACCATAGCTGATTTGATAAATTTCCGCATGCAGAAGGAAATTTTGGTCCAAAAAATCGAGGAAGCCGATCTTCCGACCCGTTTCGGGAAATTCCGGATTCTTGTGTATGAAGACTCTATTCTTCACGAACATCACATAGCATTAGTGAAAGGAAAAATAGAAAAGGATAAGCCGGTCCTGGTCCGGGCCCATTCACAATGCCTGACGGGAGATACCTTCGGGTCTTCCCGGTGCGACTGCGGGGATCAGCTGCACAGCGCCATGGAAATGGTAGACAAAGCCGGCCGGGGGATTATTCTCTACATGTTGAATCACGAGGGGCGGGGTATAGGACTCGCCAATAAAATCAAGGCTTATGCATATCAGGATAAAGGAGCGGATACAGTTGAGGCCAACCGCCGGCTTGGATTTAAACCGGACCAGCGCGATTACGGCATCGGGGCACAGATCCTGGTATCACTGGGCGTTCGAAAGATCAAGCTTATTACCAATAATCCACGGAAATTTATCGGACTGAGCGGTTACGGCCTGGAAATCACCGACCGTGTTCCCATTGAAATCAAACCTAATGAGACCAATATCAACTACCTCAAGTGCAAAAAAGAAAAAATGGGCCATTTGCTGGAACAAGTTTAAAGCCAGGGAGGCGTAATCGCTTGTAAGGATAACAATGGCGGTTAAGGATGGAATCAAGCAATCCCTTCAATCAGCCGGTTCTGAAACCCAACCGGCCGGTATCCGTGAATTAGGATCCCGTCCCGGCTCTATAGAATTGTATTGGGAATTATTGGAGGACCCGCATGAAAAAATCCGGGATTTCGCCGTCAATCACCTTGCGGACCTCGCTCATTTAGATACAGAGAAAATCCGGAAAAAACTCTATCACCATCATTGGTATGTCAAGTGTGCGGTTTTGAAACTCATGGGAAAACGGAAAGATTCCCGCTTTCTGGAAAACCTCATTCCCCTTTTCCAAGACCACAATACTGAAGTCAGAAAAACCGCCGCCTGGGTCCTCGGAGAAATCGGAGGAAAGGAATGCGTTAAGCTCTTAATGCAGCTGATTCGCGATGAAAATCTCTTTGTCCGGGCGGAAGCAGAAAAAGCGGTTGAAAAGGCCAGCCGGCTCAAATTCACTTAATCCGGGCCATTCACCACGCCTCCGCTGCCGCAACACGGCATCTGCGGCAATCTCTGCCCGGGAATAATTCAGGTTTAATAAGGTCGTCAATTTAAGATTCTACGATGACAGAATAAAGGTAACCGGGCCTTCATTGACAAGGGAGACATCCATCAAGGCGCCGAAACAGCCGGTGGCGACATGAAATCCATTATCCCGCATAAACCGGACAAAACATTGAAACAGTTTTTCCGCTTCCTCCGGAGTTTCAGCATGATCAAAGCTCGGCCGCCGTCCTTTTTTGACCGATCCCGCAAGGGTGAACTGAGATATGGCCAATATATCCCCTTTCACATCCCGCAGGGACAGATTCATTTTCCCGTCTGCATCAGGAAAAATTCTCAGTCCGGCTATTTTTTGGGCCAGGAACCGGGCATCATCCTCGCCGTCTCCCTTTTCCACGCCCACAAGCAGGCAAATCCCCTGCGGTATACAAGCGATTTCTTGGCCATCGACTTCCACCGACGCCTTTTTCACTTTCTGTAATACGATCTTCATTCTCTCGCCTCCCGCCTTCTCTCCTTAAGGTCCGAAAATCTTCACGAAATGCCACCTTTTCATTTTTCACTTTTCACTGAATCTTCCGTCCGGACGATTTCTTTCCGCGAAAACATATTCTTCAGACTGCGAAGGTCTTCCCGGTTGACCGCCAGATTGATCAAAAGGTAGATAATAATTCCCATCACGATTCCGGCAGCCAGCCGGATGATTTGACCCATGACATCGGCATCCCGGTATTCCAACAAGGGAAAAACCCAAGCCACCCCCGCCCCCATAATGACAGCGGCGGCCATTGATTTGAAAACAGACGGCATAAACCTGCTTTTATCCACGGGTCCGATTTTCTTTTCAAGCAAAAAATACAATCCCAGGAAATTAAAGACCGATGAAACGGACAAGGCCAGTGCGATTCCTCCAACCCGAAGCGGACCCATCAGCAGCAGGGAGAGAAGAATATACAGAACCATGACCAGAGAAGCCACAATAACGGGGGTCCGGGTATCTTTTAATGAATAAAAAGCCGGAGCCAGTATTTTCACACCGGAAATAAAGGGCAGCCCTAATGCAAAGTACAATAAGCAATCTGAAGTCATCGCTGTCGAAGCCGCATCAAATTGCCCCCTTTGATATAAAACTTGGATAATAGGCTGATTAAGCACCACTAACCCGGCCAATGCCGGAAATGTGATAAAAGACACGATGCGGAAAGAAAAATTTAAGGTTTTTTTCATCCGGGGGATATCCCGGGCGGCGGCTAAATCCGAAAATGTCGGAAGCAGCGCAATAGAAAGCGCAACCGAAAAAAGCCCCAGAGTCAGCTCTTGCACCCGGGAAGAATAATAAAGCGAAGCAACGCTTCCTTCAGGAAGCAGGGAAGCAATCATCCGGCTTAATGCAAAATTGATTTGATACACTCCGGCTCCGATAACCCCCGGGACCATGAGCCGGCCGACTTTTTTTACCGCAGGATGTTTAAAGCTCAAACCAAAACGGAAATTCATGCCCTGCCGCCATAAAAAAGGCAGCTGAAACGCCAACTGGAGAAATCCTCCCACGACCACTCCGGCAGCAAAAACATAAGCCGGCTCTTGACTGCGGCCGGCAAAGCATACAGCCAAGGTGATAACGGCAAGATTAAAAAGAACCGGAGTCAAGGCAGGAAAAAAAAATTTATGGAATGAATTCAAGACGGCCATCGCCAATGCAGATAAACTGATCAGGAAAATATAGGGAAACATAATCCGGGTTAAAGTGACTGTCAGGTCCAATTTCCCCTGGACTTCCTGAAATCCCATCCCGATCACCTTCACAAGCAAAGGCGAAAACAGGATGCCCAGCACAACGACTGCGGCCATTATCACAGTCATATCGAAAAAAAAGGCATTGGCGAATTTCCACAGTTCATCCCGGCTCTCTTTTTTCTTCATCCGGGAAAACACAGGAACAAAAGCAGCCGTCATCGCTCCCTCTCCTGTCAAGCGCCGGAGAAGATTGGGGATAAGATAAGCAATGGTGAAGGCATCCGCACTTCGTCCTGTTCCCATGTAATAAGCCTGAATCATGTCTCGAATGTATCCGAAAATCCGGCTGAATAAAGTCGGCACGGAAACGGCTAAAGTCGAACGAAGGAGTCTGTTTTGACTTTCTTGGGATTGTTTATCACTGTTCATATGCCGGTTTCCAGGTTCTTATTAGGGTTAAGGTTGACAAAACAAGGTCAATATCTTATCATACAGTCCCTAATTTGGACAGGAGAAACCAATGGCACAACATAAATCTGCAGAAAAACAAATCCGGTACAGCCAACGCCGGAGACAAATCAACAACCGCAATAAATCCATTCTTCGCAGAGAGATGAAAAAAATGCGGACCTTTATAGCGAATAATGAACGGGAAGACGCGATTAAACAGCTTCCGGAAACCTTTTCCATCATCGACCGAACCGTTAAAAAAGGCGCCATCCACAAACGGACCGGGGACCGCTATAAGTCCAGGATTTCCCGGGGTGTTGAATCCATCAATCCGAGTCCTTCTCAATAAATTCATCCCTCACTTTAGCCCATCTTTGTCTGTTCAAGTCTTTCTCAGCTTATTCAGCCTTGCTTATTGCTTAGCCTGAATTATTCATGAAAAAATTGCGATGTTTTTGTAATTCCTTTTTTATCAACGATTAACATGATTTTTATTAAAAGTTCAAATTGAAAGTTTTTCTTTTGCACATATATATTATTATAACCGCAATTTTTTTATGAATAGTTCAGGTTAGAAAATGATACACCATGTCATCCTGAGCAAAGCGAAGGATCTCCTTCTGCCTCGCCGGATCTAATGTCAGCGTCTTTATATAAAAACCGTTTCCACATGGCAATGGATAAGGGCCATATCCCGCCGCCGCTTCGTTCCTCAGAATGACACGAATTATCGAACCCAAGCAGCTCTAGTAATGCGGGCGCAGCGAACAGACCGAATCGGTCTAACAGACTTAGATAGACCTATACAGGCCTAGATAGACTTAGACGGATTAAAAAAACGCAATAAACGATTCACGATTCACGATTCACTGTATGCACCTGTTTTACAAACAAATAGATCCATTCTTCAATCAGCGGCTGAAAAGGAAGACCGGTGCTTTTTATCTTCAGGTCTACACGGCGGAGCCGCTTAACCTGAATGCGGATCTCCTCAAGAGAAAGGCGATCGGCTGTCCGAAACAGATGATTAGATTTACGCTCGTAAAGATCCGTCCAATTTTCACTTATATGGGGATAAATTTCCCGAAAAATCGCTTTTCTGTCTTTTTTGCCTTCGATGAGTCTTAATTTCGCCAGAAGGATATTCTGCAAAAAACCGGCGATTTGATTGAGAATCTGAATCGGATTGATGTTTCCCTTTTCCAGCATGCGGTCAATCACCAGGACCGAGCGCCGGTAATTGCCGGCTTCAAGCTCGTTAGTGATGTCAAAATCAGTGAATTCCTTTCCCCATCCGGAAATTTCATCCACATGCGTCAGGTCAATCCGGCTGTCTCCTCCCGTAAACGTACTCAATTTCTTTAATTCCTGGTTTAAAATACCGAGGTCATTGCCGGTCAATTCAACCAGCCTTCGCAAAGCTTCACCGGATATGGTTTTTTTTTCTTCCTTGAGCCGGTTTTTTATCCATGAATAAACTTGGCTGTCTTTGTAAGGTTTGCATTCCTTAATCTGGATATTTTGCCCCAGGGATCCGAAAAAACGGATCAGGCCACTGGAACGCTTGACCTTACCGGGGAAAATAATAACCATCACCGTGCTGGAAGAAGGAGAAGAAAAATAGTCGGAGATCAGTTTTTTATCCTCATCATTGATCTCCTCATACGCAGAGGGAGTATTCGGTTTCTTTCGCGCCGGAGACTGAACCAAAATCAAGCGTTGGGAGGAAAAGAGAAGCGGCATGCTCCGGGCTGAATCAAGGATCTCCGCCCAGGTTTCCGTCTTCAAGTTAAAACGCTCCACATCCGGGGCCTGGTCCGGATCTGATTTCATTTCATGGATCAATCTCTCCAGATGCTCAAAAGCCGGATAGGTCTCCTCTCCGAAAAAAAAATATGCGGAAGCCGGCATTAAAATCCCTCCAGCATGGTAATGACCAGGCTGCGCGCAAATTTTTCTGAAATTTCATCGATGGCTTCCTGCTCAACCGTTTCAAAGTCAGTTCCTTCCGCGACTTCATATTCACTTTGATAAACAAAATAGGGATTGGAAAAAATCACCTTGTTATTGACCAGATCGCGTAAAATGACTTTCGCAATAATGGTGATATTGTAGCGGTCGGCTGTGGCCTGCCCCGAAAACGCAATCGGATTCGCATTGAATGTTGTGATCTCTCCGGCCAAAACCGCATCCGCCGCAGTCGAGTCATCCTGCACATTGACTTTTCCCCTGGCCACTAATTCATTGATAACCGCCTGGGTTAATTTCAAATCCAATTGGTAACGGTTGGTGTTGTTATCAAACATCGGCACACTGATGGACGTAATATGAGAAGGAAGCGAACTGCCCGTCCCGCGCAGATGATATCCGCATCCCCAACCGGATAATATCAATGCAAAAATCACAACAGCCTCAGCAGTCCAGTGGATTATTTTTGATTTTTGATTTTTGATTTTTGATTTTTTTCTCATCAAAAGCCCATTTCGTATTCAAAACTCATATTAGATTCATCCCCGTTTGAAGTCAACCCGGTCTTTGATTGCAATTCACCTCCGGTTCAGGTAAAATCGAATCTTGTTTATCCTGAAAAAGCCACATGCAGAGGTTCCTTTATAAATGAAAAAAATATTAATATTCACTGCCGCAGCCGCAGTGCTGGCTGCTTTAATATATTTTATCTTTTTTCAATCTGCGCCTTCTCCTTCAAACGTGATGATTATCGGATTAGATGGGGCGGATTGGAACATTATTAATCCGCTCTTATCCCAGAATAAACTTCCCCATCTGGCTTCCATGATTCAAGAAGGAAGCGCCGGGGTTTTCCATACGGTCCGGCCGACAAAATCACCTGTTATTTGGACGTCGATAGGAACAGGCAAAACCATGCTTAAGCACGGAGTTTTGGATTGGAATTATGTGGAAAACAATAATATCAAAGTCCCTTATTCCGTGGACGATATCCGGGTCAAATTCGCCTGGGAAATTCTCGGGGACTATCAGTACAAGGTCGGTGTCATCAATTGGTTTTGCACCTTTCCGGCGTCTCCGGTCAACGGATATCTGGTCTCAGACAGGTATACCATCAGCATTGACCGGTATCTGGAATATGAAGGCATCACCTTTCCTCCCGATTTATATCCGAAAATCTATCCAAAGGTCGTCCGCTTCGATGACCGGCAATTCAAAACATTGATTAAGGCGGAAAATATTCCCCATTACCTGCAGCAGGCACGCAAGCGTTTTGATTATATTCCTGAACAACGGGAACGGCAGATTCGGTTTTTCCGCAGGTTTTTCCTGCAGGATAAATCCGTAGAAAATACGGCCCTGTATCTCCTGGAATCCGTTCCCGTCGATTTTTTTGCCGTTTACCTCCGCCTGATTGATACCACTTCTCATTTCGCCTCTATATTTTTAAAGGAAGAACTCCGGGACCGCTGGCTTCAGGAAAATGAAGAACTGGGAGGGCCCTCGCCCGAAACGGAAAAGAAACTCTATCAAGATATGACGGAGATCATCGCTCCGGTCTATACGTATATGGATAATGTGGTGGGACGCCTAAAAGCCAAAGCTCCGCCGGATACTACTTTTTTTATCGTATCCGACCATGGATTCAACTTCAGCACAGCAGGCTATAATCACTACGGCACCCCCGAGCTTGCGCATGGAGTCATTATCATCAACGGTCCTGATGTCAAACCTGGGTCAAGATTGAATGATGTCAGTATTTATGATTTGACTCCGACTCTCCTCTCACTTTACGGTATTCCCGTAGGCGAAGATATGGATGGGAAAATCATTCAGGAAGCTTTTTCGCGGCGCCTGAAAGTTAAAACTGTTCCGACCCACGATACCGGCCGAAAGTCTCCCGGCCAAGAGACGCCCCGCGAATTGGACGAAAAAGTCTTGGAAGAACTCCGAAGCCTGGGTTATATTAAATAATCCGGATATGAATATGAATTATTCACAGGCCTGGATTGCCGCAGACGACGACAATTCTTTGATGCAATATCATGCCAGGTGACCAAATAGAATATTTCTTCCTTCAAGACACACATCAAAAATACCGTTTTTTCTCCACTGAACCTCTTCATCAGGTAAATGTCCAATTCTCCAAATGGGAACAGATATGGAAAACCGCCAAAAAAAAATTAATGCTCCTTCCCGCCCGTTTTTTAAGCCGTGAACAGGCATTTGAAAGAATCCTGCAACAAAAACCCGGGACTGTCACCATCCATTATTCCGGACCCCCCGGTAAAAAAATCCACTCCCGTTTTTTCTTTTATTTACAAAGACAGCGAACCCTGCATATTGTTCTTTTGGTTCTGGAAAGCCTGCTGCTTCCGGTCAGCGGCCTGATGGCTTTTCTTCCCGGCCCTAATGTTTTTTTCGCCGCCCTGGCCCTGATCATGATCACTCAATGGAGAGCGCTTCGCGGAATCAACCGTTTGCTGAAAGCAAACCGTCATTTCACTTCCTCCGTGCTTCTTGAGAAGTGGAGAGAAGCGGTCGAGGCCCAGAAGCAACAGAAATATGCGGATATCCTGAACCAAATCAGCCGGAAATGGGACATCGAAAAATTGGATAAAATTCTGATCCGTTAATAGAACCTGGATTATGCATACGCCGGGTTTGAGGGAACCCGGCACAGCCGGGCGGCGAGCACTGCAATTTCAGGTCAGGCCGGGAATTTATTGACAAAGCCGGCGGATTTTCATATTTTTATATTATATGGCATTAACACTCAATCAATTTTTACTACTTGTTTTGACGATCGCCGCTGTGGTCGCCGTCACTTACCTGGTTATTTTCATGCAGCAAATGAAAAAAACCGCCCGGGAGGGATCGGCAGCCCTAGTGGAAATCCGAGAGCTGGCAAAAAACCTTAACGAGACCAACCGCAAAGTCAACCAGGAACTGGATGATGTCGGAGAATTTATTGAAGCTTCAAAAAAAACAGCCGTCAATTTATCGGAAGCAGCGTTTTTTGTGACCACCAGGATCGTTAAACCCGGTTCCAAATATATGCCGTTTCTTTTCCCGCTGATTAGATTCGGCTGGCGGTTGCTGAAAAAGAAAAAAAAGGAGGACAAAAATGAACGATAATAACTCGACCGCCGTTGAAGTCACTTTGTCTTTTCTGCTTGGCACGGCAACAGGATTTATCCTGGGTGTACTGTTCGCTCCGGCCAGCGGAGAAGAAACCAGGAAAAAAATCAGAAACAACGCCATGGCCACTGGGGAAAAAGCCAAAGAAAATTATGAAAAAATTTCCAAAGAAGCCGAAAAGAGCATTCAGAGAGTCCGGGAGCGGACTAACGAAGGCGTAGACTCAATCAAGGAATTTGTTGATAAGAAAAAAGAAGAGCTGAAAAACCAGACTTCCTGAAATTTCTGCACATTCATAATGAAAATCACAATCCCATTTGGAGGGTTTAATCCGTGTCAAAAACAACCATAAAGACTGTTTCTTCCCGTGAAATCCTGGATTCCAGGGGAAATCCGACGATCAAGACCAAAATTGGTTTGGCTTCAGGGATCAGCAGAGAGGCTTCGGTTCCATCTGGAGCCTCGACCGGCAAGCGCGAAGCCCTGGAGCTCCGGGACGGGGATAAGGACAGATTTTTAGGAAAAGGTGTCCGCAAAGCCGTTTCCAATGTGACCGATATTATAGCTTCGGAAATTATTGGAATGGATGCAGCCGGGCAGGAAGAGCTTGATAGGCGGATGATCGCACTTGACGGAACGCCGTCGAAAAAAAAATTGGGCGCCAATGCCGTTTTATCCGTATCCATGGCGGCGGCGGCGGCTTCAGCCCGCGCCTTTCAGCTGGAACTGTTTGACTATCTGTCGGATGGAAAAGGGCATACCCTGCCCGTCCCGCAAATCAATATCCTTAACGGCGGCGCCCATGCAGACAACAGTGTGGATATCCAGGAATTCATGATAGTCCCGGTTAACAGCCCCTCTTTTTCCGAGGCCTTGCGAATGGCCGCTGAAGTATTCCATCACCTTAAAAAAACTCTTAAAAGCAAAGGATACAATACTTCCGTTGGAGATGAAGGCGGTTTTGCGCCCAATTTAAAATCAAATCAGGAAGCCCTGGACGTGATCATGGAAAGCATCCAATCCGCCGGATATATTCCCGGCCGGGATATCTATCTGGCCCTGGATGTCGCCGCTTCCGAGTTTTATGAAGGCGGACAATATGTTTTTAAAAAATCGGACGGATCCAAGCGTGATACGGACGAAATGATCGCGTTTTTGAGCGGATTAGCCGAGCAATATCCGATTGTCTCCATTGAGGACGGCTGCTCCGAAGATGACTGGAATGGCTGGATAGCAATGACCGCCGCATTAGGCGAAAAAATCCAATTGGTGGGCGACGATGTTTTCGTGACAAATTTGGATATTCTCAAAAAAGGAGTTCAGGATAAAGCGGCTAATTCTATTCTCATCAAATTAAACCAGATCGGTACATTAACGGAAACCCTGGAAACCATCAAGTATGCACAAAGCCATGACTATCCCTGTGTGATTTCCCACCGGTCAGGAGAGACCGCCGATACCTTTATCGCCGATCTCAGTGTGGCCATGAATACCGGTCAAATCAAAACCGGATCGGTCAGCCGAAGCGAACGCGTGGCAAAATACAACCGTTTGATGGAAATAGAGGATATTTTAGGTGACAAGGCGGAATACGCCGGGAAAAAGGCTTTTTCCAAATATCTCATATCATCCTGAAGCCTGCAGGGCAGGCTGAATATGGCGGACAAAAAACAAAAAGATGAGCTCACAACCTCCTCAGGCATTCCGGTCAAATCCCATTACACCCCCGATGACCTTCCGGATTTTCAGGCGCAAAAACAATTAGGGGACCCGGGCTGTTTCCCCTTTACCCGCGGTGTTTATCCCGGCATGTACCGCAGCCGGCTGTGGACCATGCGCCAATATGCAGGGTTCGGAACCGCCCGCGAATCAAATCAGCGCTACCGGTTTCTCCTTTCGCAGGGACAAACCGGCCTGAGTGTTGCGTTTGACCTTCCCACCCAGCTCGGACTTGATTCAAATGACCCTAAATCCGCGGGGGAAGTGGGAAAAGTCGGAGTCGCTGTGGACACTCTTGATGATATGCGTGTTCTTTTCGATGGAATTCCATTGGATAAGGTGTCTGTATCCATGACGATCAATGCCACCGCCGCCCATATCCTGGCGATGTACCTGGCCCTGGCTGAGTCCAGCGGACTTTCAGGAAAAGACCTGGCCGGGACCATCCAAAATGACCTGCTGAAAGAATTTGCAGCCCGGGGCACGTATATTTTCCCGCCTGCCGCCTCCCTTAAAATTATCACCGATATCATTCGGTTTTGCCGGGAATATATTCCCCGCTGGAACACTATGAGTATCAGCGGCTATCATATTCGGGAAGCCGGAGCGACTGCGGCCCAGGAATTGGCTTTCACTCTAGCCAACGCCGTCACCTATGTGCAAACCGCCGTTAAGGCCGGGCTGGACGTGGACGACTTCGCTCCCCGGCTGTCATTTTTTCTTGCCGCTCACAACAATCTTTTTGAGGAAGTCGCCAAATTCCGCGCAGCGCGGAGGATATGGGCCCGCATCATGAGGAGCCGGTTCAAGGCCAGGGATCCCAAGTCCTGGAAATTCCGGTTTCACACACAAACCAGCGGTGTTACCCTGACAGCCCAAGAACCGGAAAACAACACCATACGGGTTGCCATGCAGGCTCTTTCTGCGGTCCTCGGCGGAACCCAGTCCCTGCACACCAATTCCCGGGATGAAGCACTGGCGCTTCCCAGCCAAGAATCCGTTCGCCTGGCTTTGCGTACCCAGCAAATCATTGCTTATGAAAGCGGCGTTCCGGATACAGCGGACCCTCTGGGCGGTTCATATTATATTGAAAAATTGACCAACGACATGGAAGAAAAAGCCAGTGCCTATTTAGAAAAAATCCAAGATATGGGCGGAATGCTTCACGCCATCGAATCCGGCTATATCCAAAAGGAAATCCACGAAAGCGCCTATATTCAACAACAGCAATTGGAAAACGAAAATAAAATCGTGGTCGGACTGAACCGTTTTTCATCCAAAGACGCGCACATTCAATTTGAAACACACCACCCGCCGGATGAATTAGAAGCTCAGCAAATCCGCAGTCTGATGAAAATCAAACAGTCCCGCTCCCCCGGTCCATGCACGCAAAGCCTCCGCGACCTGCAAACCGCAGTCAGGCAAGGAAAGAATATGCTTCCCTATATCCTGGAATGCGTCAAATCCAAAGCAACTTTGGGAGAAATCACCGAGGTAATGAAAAATCATTTCGGCGTTTATCAAGATACCCTGCATTTTTAGAAGCTCTGAAGCGTTGACAATATACTCCGGTAAACTTAAGATAAACTCATGCGGCGATCCAGAAAGTATTGCGGGGGTTTTTTGCTCATTCTGTTTTTGGTGCCTTTGACATTCAGCGTAGATAAAAAGACCTCTCTTCGTATCGACAAAGAGATTCAAAACCACTTGCAGGAAATTATCAAAACCAGGCGCTACCTGCACATGAATCCCGAATTAAGCAACCAGGAATTTGATACCTCCAAGCTGGTGGCATCCAAGCTGCTTTCACTGGGGTTCTCCATTCAAACAGGGGTCGCGAAAACAGGAGTCGTCGGCATCCTCACCGGAGAATCAGAGGCAACCACCATCGCATTACGCGCTGATATGGATGCATTGCCAATCCAGGAAAAGACCGGGCTGCCTTACCAGTCTTTAAATCCCGGAATTATGCATGCCTGCGGGCATGATATCCATACAGCCATAGCATTGGGAACCGCCATGGTGCTGAATCAAATGAAGGATCAAATTAAAGGAAACATCAAATTCATTTTCCAGCCGGCGGAGGAAGGCGCTCCTCCGGAAGAAGAGGGCGGAGCGGCCTTGATGATCCGTGAAGGAGTCCTGGATAATCCCCCGGTAAGGGCTATATTCGGCCTGCATGTATGGCCGGAAGCCCAGGTTGGAGAGGTTATGTTTGCAGAGGGCCCGATCATGGCGGGTGCCGACAGTTTCACCATCACCATTACGGGACGCAGCGCTCACGGAGCCCGTCCTCACGAAGGTGTCGACTCCATTTTTCTCGCAGGGCAGGCAATCATCGGCATTCAAGCCGGGCTCAGCCGCTTTTTATCCCCAACCGATCCGGCTCTTGTCACGATCGGCACAATTTCCGGCGGAAGCCGTTCCAATATCATTGCTGAAAAAGTCAGCATGGAAGGCACTGTGAGAACCTTGGATAAAACCTCCCGGTTCAAAGTCAGGCAGCTGATAGAAAAAACCTTAAAGGGAATCGTTTCGCCGCATAATGCCGAATACAGCTTCGATTACCGCATCGGAACGCCTCCATTATACAATCATCCTGAATTGTCTTCGATTCTTAAGCCGACCTTGATTGAAGCCGGGGGAGCGGAGAATATACGAAGCCTTTCTCCCCAGATGACAGCCGAAGATTTCGCAGAGTATACGCAAATCATTCCAGGATTATATTTTCTTCTCGGCGCCCGTTCTCCGGACAGCCCTGAAGCTGCTCCCCTGCACAGCCCGAAATTCAATCCGGATGAGCGCAGCATCACGGTTGGTATTAAAATGATGTGCCATCTTCTGCTTGATTGCCTGGAATTCCAGGCCTTCCCCAAAAATCCCCCGGTTTAACCTCAGCCATGCCGCATCCTTTCCTTTACCTGGCCGCTGCTTTAGCTGCAGGTATTCTTTTCCATCATGCCCTTCCGGCTGAGCCTGCGGTCTATACGGCTCTGGCCAGTGCTTCACTCGTATCGGCCTGGGCCTTGTTTATTCTCCGCAGGCATCTGCTGCCGGTGTTCCTGCTTATCTTATCCTGCACTTTCTTCCTGGGAGCCGGTTTATATTCCCTTGCAGATATTGATTTTTCTAAAAACAAGCTTCACAATCTCCATAACAAAGATTATCTGGATTTAACCGGCACACTCATTAAATCACCTTCTTTTGGAGTGGACAGTGATTATCTCTATATGAAAGTCAGCAAAGTACGCTGTTCCCAAAAAGATTTTCCCATCACAGGAAAATTAAGAATCACGGTACCCCGGACCGCTTATTCCCGCCGCCTTAAACATATCTATGCCGGCGACCGAATCCAGGTGTCGGCTCGTCTGATCAACTCCCGCGGATTTAAAAACTTTGAACAGCCCGGACGGGACTTCTACTTGAAAATGGATCATATTCATAAGCAGGCATTCTGCAAATCCCCGCTGCTTGTCCATAAAATTTCAGAGGCGGCTCCGCTGTCCATACGGCGTTATTTTTCCCGTTTCCGAATGACCATTCAATCCGCAATTGAAAAATATTTTTCCGGGCCCGGCCGGCCGTTAAGCCCAACCGGAGCCGTGTTGGAAGCCCTCCTTCTCGGTGCCCGGGACCGCGTCCGCGACGACACCAAGAGAATTTTACAGCATTCCGGACTTTTCCACCTTTTGGCTATTTCAGGCGCACATATAGCCGTATTGAGCTTCCTTTTTTTTTCTCTGCTTAAATCAATCCGTGTTCCCGAACGCTCCGCCTCCCTGATTGTGATGGCAGGATTGATATTCTATGCCTTTCTGGTAGAAGGCCGGCCCTCGGTCATCCGGGCTTCCATGGTCATGCTTTTCTTTTTAAGCGGAAAACTCCTTTGGCGGGACACCCCCCTCTTAAACACCTTATCCATCAGCGCTTTTGTTTTGCTCCTTTTGAATCCATTTGATCTATTTGCCTTGGGATTTCAATTGACATTCGCCGCGACTTACGCCATTGTTCTTTTTACCCCGGTCATTGTTAAAAATCTCCCCCGGCTTCCGTTTAAATTCAGTGAGGTTCTGGCTGTTTCAATGGCGGCGCAGATCGGAGTTCTTCCCTTCATCGCTTCGGTTTTTAACCGGGTCAGCTTTACCTCTCTCCTCCTAAACTATCCCGCTCTCCCTTTAATTACGGTGATCATGACGGGAGGATATGTTTTTCTTTTTGCTGCAGGGATTTTCCCGGCTGCGGCCTCAACTGCAGCTGCTGTCCTGAATTTTATTATTCAGAAATTTATTTCATTGGCCCGGTTTTCCCAGTTCGCACCGGCATTATCATTCCGGATCCCGGACCCCTATCCATGGATTGCCGCAGGCTATTTCGTGTCTCTTCTTGCCTGGACCTTGCTGAATAAAAAATGGGGAAAAAGGGTATCAGCAGCCGGATTTTTGATTTTCACTGCCCTTTTGATCTTGCACCCTTTCCCCCGGTATTCCGGGAACCTGCGGATAACCCACATCGACGTCGGTCAGGGAGATGCGGCTTTAATCGAATACCCCGGCCGGAAAGTCATGCTGATCGACGGCGGCGGGCTGGCAGCCAGCCGGTTTGACATTGGGGAACAGGTTGTTTCGCAGGTGCTGTGGGGGAAAGGAATAAAAAAAATCGATTACCTGGTATCATCCCATCCCCATCCCGATCATTTTTACGGGCTAATATCCGTCAGCCGGAATTTTTCCATCTCAGAATTCTGGGAAGCGGCACCCCGGATGAAACACCGGGAATACCAAGTTTTTTTAGATCAGCTCCCTTCCAAAACCCTTCATCGCCGCCTTTGCCGGGGGGACCGCATGCAATTTGATCAAATCAGCATAGAGGTTCTTCATCCGCCCTGCCGGTATGAACATCCTGTCATAAATAACCATTCGCTGGTTTTAAAAATCAGCTACGGCAGCCATGCTTTTCTTTTCACCGGTGATATTGAAAAAGAAGCGGAAGCCGAGCTTGTCAACTCAAACAAATCCCTATCATGCCGGGTGATCAAGGTTCCTCATCACGGCAGCGGAACATCCAGCTCCGGCCCGTTTCTCCAAGCCGCCGCACCTCAGATTGCGGTCATCACCGCGGGAGAGCATAACCGTTACGGTCTTCCCAGAGAGGATATTGTTCGCAAATATAAAGAGTCCGGGTCATCCGTGTTTCGGACTGATCTACACGGCGCCGTTGAAATCATCTCTGATGGTTGCCGGCTCTCTGTCCGGACTGCCGCTTCACCTCCAAACTGCTTGCTCTCCGGCGCCCCGGTTTATTGACCTGGATTATTCACGGGCCGAGATGGCAGAAACACCGCAATATTTTTATGAATGAAGCATGTATACAATACACCCTGGACAATGAAAGTCTCACAGTGAACGGCCGCAATGGATAAGGGTCATGTCTTAGCCGGCCCGTAGAGAGGCCGAGCAGGAATGGTTCCTCTCCGCAGGAGAGAAGAACGAGGCCGGAATCTGAGCGGATGTCCTCGCTGGGGACAGACGCGCGGCGGCGGGATACGGCCCTTATCCATTGCCATGTGGAAACGGTTTTTATATGAATACGCTGACTTGTTATCACGCGGCAGAAGGAGATCCTTCGCTTCGCTCAGGATGACCCTGGCGGGTCATTTTCAAACGAATAGTTCATGTTGAATAATTTTTTCCGTTAAATTACAATAAAGGTCAGGGAAGGGACATGAAGAACCGAAAAAAACAATTTCTGGCCTCCGTATTGGGGTTTTTCTTTGTGTGGTCCATGGCCATGCCGCAAAGCCTGGTTGAACTGGCTGCAAAAGAAAAAGCCCGCCGGGCAAAGCTGAAAAATCAAAAATCGATCGTGCTGACCAATAACGACCTGGGAAAAATAAACAGGTCTTCCGCATTATCTGCCGCGAAAGACATTGTGATTGAGGCCGGACCACAGGAGCCTAAGTCCCCGGATCCGCCGGCAGGGGGGCAGTCTTCACCCGTCAAAGTTACAGTCTCAAAAAAACAGTCTCCTGAAACCTCGGCTAAAGCTCCTGAATTGTCTGTCCGGGAAGAATTGCAGAAAACAGAAGAAATCGTGGGAATTCTGACTCTAAAAATGCGGGCCTTATGGCAGGAATTCTACAGCATGGATGATATGACTCCCCGTGATGTCATACAGCAGCAGATCAGCGAAACTTTCCAGCAGCTGCAGGAGGCCCGGGGTAAGGCCAATCAGCTTAGGGAGAAACTCAATCTTCCGCCGCTTGAAGAAGAAGAAGGCGCCGTCTTCATCAAACTTGATCACTCTATTCCTTAGCCTGACCTGTTCGTTCGAAAAGAAAAGCTCCCATTCTGCTTTGTTTGGTAAAGAGCGAAGAGAAATTAAAAATCATAAACAAACCAAAACCGGATATGGCAGCACAGCACCATAACAAACTAAATGGGCGCAACAGTCCGAACAGACCTAGATGGACTACAAGAACGCTTCAAGCGCAATAATAAGCTATTTCAATCCTTTACAACCCCGAAGGGTTTCATTATAATGAATTTGATTTCCTGAATTGAGGAGGACTTTAAATATGCGGAATAAAAAGAAAGCTCTTTTTTTAATTGTAATACTAACCTTGTTCTCTATTTCCTGCAAAGAAAAAGCTCAAATTGACGGTGTGAATTTGGAAGTTAGTTTTTCCGAAGAAAAACTAACAGATAATTTAATAACGGATATGCAGTTCAAGTGGATAACCACGAGTGAATTTGACGGCTTGAATCAAGATTATAATGTTTTTGTCCATTTTTGGCATGATAATAATCTTCTGTTCCAAGCCGATTACGTCCCTGAAATTTCCACAACCGAATGGCAGCCTGGCCAGGAATACATCTTCACCAAAAGAATATATATCCCCTCCTTCATCGATGAATTCGACCCTGCATTTAAAGGGGAAGAAACCTTGAACCTGGTCGTAGGCTTGTTTTCTCCTTATGACCGCACCGGGAAATCCAAGCAGGATGTTCTGGAGAAAAAGCTTAAAGTCTACCCGCCTCCCCTGGATACACCTGAAGTTATTTATGAAGAAGGCTGGTATCCTTTGGAAATGAATCCCGATTCCCATCTCCAGCAATGGCGCTGGACCGCTAAAGAAGCCCGGTGTATTATCGACAATCCTCACCGGAACGCCATGCTGGTCATCCGGGGCGGGGTCAATAAAGAAGCTGTTTCGGATCAGAGGGTGATTTTCAAGATCAATGACCAGATTTTGGATGAATTTGTTCCTGAATCAAGCAGTTTTGAGAAATCCTACAATATCAAAGAGGATCTGCTCGGCGATAAAGATGAATTTTACCTGACAGTGAGTGTAGACAAGACCTTTATTCCCGCTGATGTTTTCCCGAATTCAGAAGATGACAGGGAACTGGGCATGCAGATATCCTTTATTTATTTCCGGTAAAAGCATTTCATTCCGGATCTTATCACGCCAAGCTGTATCGCTTTTCATTTTTTTATCTTTACCGGCTTGCCTTGATGCGGCTAAAATGATGAAATAGAAAAAAATGGAAACCGGATGGCTCACCCCCCTTTCCTTGAAATATCAAATGGTAAGCCGGATTATCCGCCGGCTGTACCATAACGGATTTTTGAAAATCCGAAAAGCACCCCTGCCGGTCGTTTCCGTGGGTAACATTGTTTTCGGCGGATCAGGAAAAACTCCACTGGTTCAAGCCCTGCTGGATTATTTATCCATCCGGGAAAACAAGCCGGCTCTGGTCACCCGGGGCTACCGCGGACACTGGGAAAAGGCCGGAGGATATATTCCTCCTTCCGGAGAAAAAGCCGTTGACTGGCGGGATACAGGTGATGAACCCTGCATGATCGCCCGCAGCCACCCCGGAACCGGCATCTTTATCGGAAAAAATAAACTCAAATCCTGCCGTAAAGCACAAGAAGCCGGCTATGACATCGCAGTCCTGGATGACGGATTTCAGCACCACCGCTTACACCGGGATGTCGACATCGTGATCCATTCTTTAAAGAGAAAAGCGCTGAAACGGGAGCCGCTGTCTTCTCTTCAGTGTGCGGATATTGTCCTGCTGGAAGGAGGCCATTCTACCCGGGACAGCGATTCAGCAAAAAGAAAAGCGGGGAAAACCCCGGTTTATTCCTATTCCGTCAAACCGGCGGGGATTTTCCAGGCCGGAACCGGAGAGCCGGTGTCACATCAGGATTTGAGATTGACTCCTGTGCTGGCTTTTTGCGGAATCGCGCAGCCGGACCGATTCCGGGATCTTTTGGAAAAAGCCGGAGTCCATCCCCGGGCGCTTCTCACATTTTCTGATCATCATAGTTATCCGCCCTCATCGATCCGCAAAATCATGCGGCACATCCATTCTTCCGGAGCCAGGGCCTGTTTGACCACGGAAAAAGATCTGGTGAAATTGGAGCCCCTGATATCGATTCCGGGGTTTCAGCTCTGGATAATCAAAATCCGGCTGGAGATTGAACCTGCTTTTTATCAAGATTTGGAACAGCATCTGAATGTATTGTCCGCTCTGAAAGAAAAATGAAAATAGTCCACCGGCTGCCCCGTTCTTTCTGGCTGATAGGCGGCCGTTTTCTGGGGCTTGCTTTTTATTTTATTTCTCCGTACCACCGGCGTTTGGCCTTACGCAATCTGAAAACCGCATTCGGTACGGACCGCTCCCGCAAACAGCGCCGGAAAATCGCACGCCGGTCTTTCGTTCACTTCGGCGGCACGCTGGCGGATTTTTTTTACATCGGTTCCCTCCCGGAAGAAATGAGAAAGGCATTCATTCGTTTGAAAGGGAAGGAGCATTTAGAGTCCGCCTTGGACTGCAAAAAAGGAGTGCTTATTTTCACCGCCCATTTCGGTTTCTGGGAAATGGCCTCATCCCCGGTTTCCCGGTTTGCCCCGCTCTGGGTTATCGCCAGGCCGATGGACAATGCCGGACTGGAACGAAGTATTTCCCGGCTGCGGAGAAATCTCGGGGCAAAAGTTATTCCTAAATACAAGGCAGGCAGGCAAGTTCTGCGGATTTTGAGAAACCGGGAAATTGCGGCTATTCTTATTGACCAAAATGTTCTCCGGGAAGAATCGGTTTTTGTGGATTTTTTCGGCAAACCCGCTTCCACCACACCCGCCCTGGCGGCATTCCACCTCCGCACCCAAGCACCCGTTCTTCCTGTTTTTTGCCGTTTGGGCGAAAACAATATCTACCGGGTTGAAGTATATCCGCAAGTTGAGGTCCCTAAAACCGGAGACTTCCGGATTGACACAGTAAACATCACCCAAACCTGTACCCAAATTATCGAAAACATGATCCGGAGATATCCCGAACAATGGCTTTGGTTTCATGACCGCTGGCGATCCCGGCCTAAAGGGACTCAGGTTTGAACTTTTTCACTATCTGGTATATAGTCATAGAGATCTCTTCTTAGAAAAAAAATTTTTACTTCGTCTTTAATTGGAAACGATGCAGCCGCAGATAAAAAGAAAGGGCAGAAACAGCGCAATTTTTTTATGAATGGGCCTGGCTGTTTTCGAACTAATAATTCAGGCTGATAGATCAGGCTGAGGAATACAATAATAACCTTCAGGATAAATGCTTATGGCAGAACGATTTGAAAACCGGAAATATAATCAAATAAGAAAAACCTCTATCCAAACGGATATCCTTGATTATGCTGACGGGTCCGCTTTAATAGAAATGGGACAAACGCGGGTTATCTCCAGCTCAACCATCGAAGAAAAGGTCCCTTTTTTTCTTAAGGGGAAGGGGTCAGGATGGATCAAGGCCGAATACGCCATGCTTCCCCGGTCTACGGAAACCCGGACTCAACGCGACCGGGGGCCCCGCATGTCGGGACGCACCCAGGAAATCCAACGGCTGATCGGCCGCGCTTTGCGGGCTGTGACTGACTTAAAGGACCTTGGAGAACGCACCATCATCATCGATTGCGATGTTTTGCAAGCCGACGGCGGAACACGCTGCGCCTCCATCACCGCCGGCTGTATTTCATTGGCGCTGGCTTTAAAAAAATTGATGGATGAGGGCTATTTAAACTGCATGCCGCTGCGGAATCTGGCAGGTGCCGTGAGCGTCGGGATGGTTGACAGCGACCTGCTTCTGGACTTGGATTACAGTGAAGACTCCACGGCCGCCGTGGATATGAATGTGGTGGCGACGGATAGCGGGGACCTGGTGGAAGTCCAGGTTTCAGCTGAAAAAGAACCGTTTCCTAAACCTGTCTTTGATTCCCTGCTGGAACTATCCATCAAAGGGGTCAAAGATCTAATCCGAATGCAAAAAGAGGTGCTTAAGGAAAAATCCCCCTTATTTATCGCCTATGATTAATTATCCTAATGACTCACCTTGAAATGAAACGCGTATTGGTAACGGGTGGAGCCGGATTCTTGGGCAGCCATCTATGTGAACGGCTTTTGGAGAAAAATACGGATGTCCTCTGCCTGGATAATTTTTTCTCCAGTGAGAAAGACAACATCCGCCATTTTTTCGGCCATCCCTATTTTGAATTTATCCGGCATGATATTATCCATCCGTTTTTCGCCGAAATCGATGCCGTTTTTCATCTGGCTTGCCCGGCCTCTCCGCTTTATTACCAGACCAATGCGATTAAGACTATTAAAACCAATGTGATGGGCACCATTAATATGCTGGGATTGGCGAAAAGGACCGGAGCCCGTATCCTGCTGGCATCTACATCCGAAGTCTACGGAGATCCGGAAGTGCACCCCCAGCCGGAAACCTATTGGGGGCACGTGAATCCCATCGGCCTGCGAAGCTGCTACGATGAGGGGAAACGTGTCGCCGAAACCCTGGCCATGGATTATCACCGGCAGAATAACGTGGATATTAAGATAGCCCGGCTATTCAACACCTACGGCCCCAGGATGGCCGTTGATGACGGCCGCGTCGTGAGCAATTTCATTGTTCAGGCTTTAAAAAATCAGCCTTTGACCATTTATGGAGACGGTAAGCAAACCCGCTCTTTCTGCTATGTTGATGACCTGATCGATTCTCTGATTCTATTTATGCGGAAAGACCGGTTTTCCGGCCCGGTTAACCTGGGAAATCCCCATGAATATCCCATTTTGGAATTGGCCCGAACCATTGTAGAATTGACCGGAAGCCGCTCGGAAATCATGCATAAACCCAGCCCGCCGGATGACCCGGTACGCCGGTGTCCGGATATCACCTTAGCGCACCAGGAACTCAAGTGGGCCCCAAAGACCAGTCTGACGGATGGCCTGGCCCGTACCATTTCTTATTTCGACAAGCGTTTATCACGTTCGGCTGAATAAAAATCGAATACCGTTTGTTTTGAACGCTCGCACCGCGAACAGACCTAGCCGGACCTTGACAGACTAAAAACAACGCGCATAATGAAGGCGTCAAAGATTCCGGCACCGCTTCACTCCGGGAATGATACAGGATCATTTTCATTGTTCGGAGTGCAGCCCGTGAATAATCCAAGCTGAAAAAAAGATAAAAAAACCTTTAAAAATTTCATATCAGCCATTATAATTAATGTTTCTCAATTTAATTTTATTCGGCAAATAAGGAGGCTGCTCATGTCATTGCTTTCTTGGATAATAATTGCTGGCGCCGCTGCGGCGGTATTGGCTTTACTCTCTCTTCTTATATCCAAGCAGTACAGGAAAGTCGGACCTAACCAGGCCCTGATTATTTCCGGAGGGCGAAAAAAAGCGATAACCCTTCCGGACGGAACCAAAACCAAAATCGGTTACCGTTACAGATTAGGCGGAGGAACCTTTGTCTGGCCTTTTCTTGAAACCGTGGATATTCTTCCCCTGGATGTGATCAACCTGGAAATCAAAACTCCGGAAGTCCTGACATTTGGAGGGATCCTCATCCAAGCGGTGGCATCCGCTCAGGTCAAAATAGGATCGAACGAGGAGTCCATTCACCTGGCTGCAGAACAATTTCTGGGAACCGGCCGGGAAGGGATCAGAGACGTGTCCATGACCATTCTGGACGGCAAAATGCGGGCTGTCATCGGAACCCTGTCCGTGGAAGATATTTACCGCGGCCGTCATGATTTCTCTGAAAAAGTATCTCAAGCCGTACACAAAGAATTTGCAGAAATGGGCCTGAGACTCCTGTCCTTTTCCTTGAAAGAAATCAATGACACACAAGGTTACCTGGAAGCGCTCGGAAAACCTCATATTGCAGCCGCCAAGAGGGATGCCGCCATCGCCGAAGCGGAAACGGAAAAAGAAGCCACCATCAAATCGTCCGAAGCCCGGAAGGAAGGTGAAGTGGCCCGGCTGAACGCGGAAGCTCTGATCGCCAAGGCCCAATGGGAAAATGAGGCCAAGAAAGCCAGCTCTCAGGTTGACGTAAACCAAAAAAAAGCCCGGGCCGACCTGGCCTATGAACTGGAACGCTACCGCCAAAACCAGGAAATCAAGCGGGAGGAATACAAAGTCAGGCAAATTGAAACCGAAGAGTCCATTAAAATAGAAGAGATGGAAATTGATCGGAAGCAAAAAGAACTGGATTCTCAGGTTATCAAGCCGGCCGATGCCAGGAAATATCAAATCATGGCTGAAGCTGAAGCGGAAGGATTCCGGATTCAAACCGAAGCCAAAGGAAAGGCCGAAGCGCTCAAAATGGAAGGACAGGCCGAAGCCCAGAGAATCAAGCAGCAGGGAATCGCCGATGCCGAATCCATGATGAAAAAAGCCGAAGCATGGGACAAATACAACCAGGCAGCCATTCTGGAACTTTATCTCAAGAATCTTCCCGAATTGGCCAAGGCGGTCTCCGAACCCCTTTCCCGTGTGGATAAAATCATTATGGTGGGCGGAGATAAAGGCACCGGCGCAACGAAGATAACCGGGCAGGTGGCGGAGGTTCTGGCCCAGATGCCGGATGTGGTACAATCCCTGACCGGAGTGGACATTAAAAAATACTTTCAGGAAAAAATGAAAACTGAAAGCAAAGACGAAGACGAGTCCTGATCGAGAACAGCACCATGATGGTATCAGACAAGGCAAATCAAATCGGAGAGTCCCCCACCTTCAAGGTGACCAGCAAAGCCAAGGCCATGATGGCTGAAGGCATTGACGTGGTGGATCTGAGTGTGGGAGAACCGGATTTCCCGACTCCGCAAAATATCAAGGACGCGGGTATCCGCGCCATAGAAAAAAATTTCACCAAATACACCCAGGCCTCCGGCACCCCGGAATTGAAAAAAGCTGTTGTACAGCGGTTCAAAGAAGACCTGAACCTGGATTACGAAACAGACCAGGTGATCATTTCAAGCGGCGCCAAAAGCTCCCTGTTCCACCTCCTGGAAACCATTATCAACCAGGGGGATGAAGTCATCGTTCCCGCTCCTTATTGGGTAACCTACCCCCAAGCGGTCAAGCTGGCCCAGGGAACCCCCGTATTTGTTCCCTGCCGGGAAGAAGACGAGTTTAAGCTTACCCCGGAAAAACTAAAGTCCGTGATTTCCCCCTCCACCAGGGTCCTCATCCTCAATAACCCTAATAATCCCACCGGAACGGTCTACAAAAAACATGAGCTGGAAGAATTGGCGGACATTGTTCTTGAAGAAGACTTGCTGGTCATCGCCGACGAAATCTATGAGAAGCTGGTGTATGACGATGCAAAATTCATAAGCATCGCCTCCCTGGGTCCGGATATCAAGAAAAAAACAATCATCATAAACGGCGTTTCCAAAGCTTATTCCATGACCGGCTGGCGTATCGGCTACGCGGTGGGCCCGGCGGAAGTCATCAGCGGAATGTCCCGGATTCAAAGCCACACCACTTCCAATCCCTGTTCCATTTCCCAGAAAGCCTCCCTGGAAGCCTTAACCGGAACCCAGCACGAAATATCCAAGATGGTCGCTGAATTTCAAAGACGCCGCAACTATGTGCTTATGCGGCTTAAATCCATTCCGGAGATCTCCTGTGTTGAATCCAAAGGGGCTTTTTATCTTTTCCCCAATGTGGCCTCTTTCTACAAAAAAGAATTCAGCCGCGCCGCCATACGCAATTCCTACGGCCTGGCCTACTTCCTGTTGAAAGAAGCCAAGGTTGCCCTGGTTCCCGGCGACGCCTTCGGAGCCGAAGACCACATCCGGATATCCTATGCCACTTCCATGGAAAACCTGGAAAAAGGCATGGACAGAATCGCCGAGGCTCTGCCCAAATTGAAAACCGCCCGTAAAGTCAAGCGTGTTGCTCTCAACAACACCGTCACCCGCCACCATGAGCCGGTTCCGGTTGAATCCACTGTGTCCGTACAGATGCGGGATGCCCTGGTCGCCGAAATGGAAAATCACCTGAGTTATCAGAATTATTTTGAGTGGAACGCAAATATCAACGGAGTCATCGTTCAGCTCAGGACGAATGTTCCCCACCTGTATGATTTCTGGCTGGAAAACTGGTATCCGGCCCAGCTGGAATCGGACCTCGAGCCTCATGGAATCATCTACGCAGTCGACGGCGTATCCGGCAGAGAACCGCGCTCTTTTTATAATTCAGAATCCAAGACCGCGGTTATGGTCAACGCCGATAATTATGCGCCCCTCCGCAGCCTGGCGCTCGGAATGGTCATGGATATCTCCGAACGCCTTTTCAATGTGGAAGCAGTCCGCGGAATGACCGCGGATGTTTCAGGAAACGGCCTGGCCTTAGTCGGACCCAAAGGGACCAAGAAGACCGAGTTCTTTTTCTCCCTGCTGAAAGATGAACACATCCGGCTGCAGTCGAATGACCTGGTCTTTGTCCGGTTTGCCGGAGGCGCGGCATTGGCGGACACGCCGGAACGGAAGCTTTTCATGCCGGCCGGCACCGTGGAATCCTACCCCGACTTAGCGCCGCTGTACGATAACAGCAAGACGGAGAATGTGGTCCTGCGCAAAGACGATTGCCGCAATACGGCCTGCCTGCAGCAGGATGACTGCCGGCTGGACCGCGGGTCGCCATTCTGCTACAAGGCTGCAAAAAAAGCATATGCCATGCTGGACCCCTACTGGATTCAAGGGCCGGCCAAGCATGTCAAACGAACCGCCCTGCGCTGGATTTTCATCCTCAGGCGCGACCGGGTTTCTCCGGCTGTAACCGAAGTTCCCCTCGACGATGCCCTCCGCATCCTGGAAAGCGGGGAATCCCTGGGCGCATCATCCGAAATCGGTCCGCTTAAAAACCAGGCTTATTATAATCCTCACTTGCTGGTTTCCACTCCGGACCGGATGGAATTCCAGCGGAATTTTTTCCGGCGCCTGCTGGAAGCAACACGCTGCTTCCTGGTAAACAGCGAAATCGCCGCTCAAGAAGACATCAAAAAAATAATCCTGGGAACCACGGAATCGTGAGTTCCTCTGACTAAGACAAATGAGCAACAACAGCATATATAATCAAGACGCGTATGAACGTTTCGCCCGGGAACTGAAAACCGTGCTCGGCGGCCCCAACATCCGGCATGTGGACCGGAAATGGCTGGAACCCCGGGCAAAAGCCGCCGGCATTAAGACAATTTACGGGTCATACGGCTGGCGGTCGGCCATATCCAGCCGCATCGCTCCCAAAACGGTTTACTTGGGAAGCGAGTCTGTCCGCCTCCCTAAGCTATCCCCCCTGCAGGAAAATATTATCGCCAATGCTCCCGAAGAGCTGGATAAAGTGCTTCACTTGCTTAAAACCATGCCCTTCTGTCATATCCGGCAGCGGATGGGACATAACGATGTGTATAATCCCTTCTGCAATCTGTACGTATCTGAAGCGGATGTTATCAATTACAGGCTGGCTTACATGTGGGCGACCACCATGTTCAAGCCAAAGCCAAAGCCGGGGCCGGAATTCATCATGATCCATATTCCGGAAGAACACCCCATGCGGCAGCAGGTTCTGGTGCTTCCGGAATACAATATCAATATCGCCTTGGGGACCGACTACATGGGTGAAGATAAAAAAGGATTTCTCCGGCAGGCCATGTGGAAAGCCGACCAGGAAGGAATGCTCGGGCTGCATGCCGGCACTAAAATCGTTACCGCCACCGGCCGCGACGGCAAGCTTAAAACCTATGGTGTGTTTTTATTCGGGCTTTCGGCTACCGGAAAATCCACGTGGTCCTGCCACCAGCTCGGTTTGGACCATAAAAAGGGTGAAAAGACCCTGGTCACCCAGGATGATATCTGCTTTCTCCGCCATGACGGCTCCGCCCTGGGTTCGGAGAACAACTTTTTTGTCAAAACCGACGTGGAAGAGAAATTCCAGGAAGCCATGTACAATTCCCTGATAGATAAAAGCGCTCTCTATGAAAACGTCATGATCACGGCTGACGGCACCCCGGAATTCCTGGATGAAAGCTTGACCGCCAACGGACGGGCTGTCATTCAGCGCAAGAAACTGAAGGTGAAAATGGGCGGCAAAATGGTGGATATTTATTCCAAGTCCATCAACCTCCCGCCCCTGGAAGAACTGGACGGCCTGGTTTTCGCCTTTATCACCCGGCGGAACACGATCATGAGCTTCGCCCAGGAACTCACGCCTGAACAAGCGGTTTTAGCGTATCTTTGGGGAGAAAGCACGCACAGCTACGCCAGCCAGCCGGATAAGGCCGGGGAAACTGTTCGTATCGTCGGCACAGACCCCTTTATCATCGGGTCCCGGGCCATGAAGGTCAACCGGTTTTATGACATCATCATGAATCTCGCCCGGAATTATCCGGATAAGCTTAAATGCATGCAGTATAACACAGGCGGCATGGGCGAGATCATTGAAACGGTTGAGGCCGGCGGTGAGACAAAAAAGAAACTTGTCCGGAAAGTGGAGCGGGTTCCGATCAGCTTAATGGCTTGCATCCAGCGCGGCGATCTCCGGGGCTCTAATAAATATGAGCCCGGCCCCTTGGGAACCCGCCGCATCATCGAGGCGGAAGGCAAAAGCATGGACGAATGGGATCCCAGGCGTTTCTATTCCCAGGAAGAAATCCAAGGCTATATCGACCGCCTGGTGGAAGGCCGCCGGCAATACACGGAAGAAATCGCCCGGGAAGGCCTCCGGGACGAAGTCCTGGCCGCAGCCGAGCGCTCCTACCGCATCTCCGGGAAAGCCAAGAAAGAAAAGATATCGGTTCCCGGAGGCCCCGAATTGGAAAAAAAAGAGGTCTACCGGCCGGAAACAAAATCCCGTCCCAAGCGGCCGGGTTTCTGGCGCGGCTCTTCCAGATAAAACCGGAAATTCTACCCTGTTTACTGTCATCCTGGGCAAAGCGAAGGATCCCACACTGCTTCGTTTAGCCTGAACAAAAAGCCTTGCCCTCGTCATTGCGAGCGGCCGCCGGCCGCGTGGCAATCTTAGACTGCTTCGCCGAATAAATCGGCACCGTCTCCTCGTGTAGGCGCCTTCTAAGATTCCGACGTCGCTGCTGCTCCTCGGAATGACATCGATGTTGTTTTCATCGCTCTGAGTGCATTATATACATGCCTAATTCATAAACTTCGGTCGGGGCCTGAGGAGCGAAGCGGCGTGAGGCTCAGCGGGAATAGCGGTACCAGGACGGGGGCCGCCGGCTGCGCCACGGATTGCCGCTCATATACGCATCCAGGCGAAGTGTCAATTCTTGCTGCAATGGAAGTGCATCAGGATGAGCTTCAGCCAAAGCAAGCGCCTGCTTGACCGCCTCCTCTGCCTGGTCATATTCCCCGGCTTCAGCCAATGATGCTCCTAAAACATCCAAGGTAAACGCATCCTTCGGTTTGATCCGCCAGGCTTCCCAGGCCATATTGACGGCATTCGGGGTATCCCTCACTTCATTCTGCGGAAAGACCGCCCGCAGCCAGGCCAGACTCATAAGAGTTTCCGGCTTGCTTGGATCCATAAGATACGCGTCCTGCAATCGGTCAGCCGTCTCCTCAGCGGGCTCTCTTCCCCATGACAGCATAGAGACCCGCATCAGGGCTTCGGCCTTATCCCCCTTGTCGATCTTCGTCTTCGCTTCCAAAGCCGTCCGGTATTGCTGCAGCGCCGCCGGCTCCCTTCCGGATTTCTCCAGCAGCCGGCCCAAAATCACCCTTCCTTTACCGGAATATGGATTGATTTCAAGGGACCTCTCCAAGAGCTTTTCTGCTTCAGGATATTGTCCCGCCAGGAAAGCTACTGTTCCCATCTTGCGAAAGGCGTCGTCCCTTTCCGGATTCAAATGCACAGCCTGCTGATAACGGAGATAGGCCTCATTAAAACGGTTTTCCCGTCCCATTAGATCTCCCCATACAACATAGATGCCGCTCATTTCCGGCTCCAATCGGGCCGCGCGCCGCAGCCGGTCTTGAGCCTGAAGAACGTGTCCTTTTTCCAAATGATGGATCGCTAAAAATTTATTCAGTTCAGCTTCATAGGGCATGCTTTCTTCACAAAAAGGCCCCGGAAGCACGGCCGCCGCCGTGCTCAATCCCAGCAGCAGGATGAGCCCGAATACAGCCCGGGGTCTCTTCTCCCGAATCCGGCGGAACAATTCCAGCCATCCCACGGACGCTGCTGCAGCCAGCACCGGGATCATTTCTATTCGATACCGGGCCGCCGGAAAGACCATCACCAGCGAAAGTGAATGCACGGCCAAAAACAGCCAAATGACAGGCGGCAGTTTGCGAAATGCCGCGACCGCGGCCAGAACCGCAAACGGAAAGACCAGGCCGAAAGGCCATCCGAAGGACCCGGATTTTCCCATGAGAAAACGCAGCAGTCCGGACCAATTCCGGTACGTATAAACATCGACATTCCGGGGAATTTCCCGGGAACTGATCAGGCGCAGGCTTTTCCGGCCGAGATTTTTCATGAAACCCACAGGCTGCGCCGCCGCATATTCAGCTGCCCGGGCACGGAAAAAGCCGGGATGCCCGGATGGGGATTCAATTCCATGGAAACGGGGCATATCCAGCAGCCGCTCCCATTCCCAGCCGGGCCTGACCGTCAAGGTACGGCAGATATCCGGATTATTCCCCACATAAAAATTGACAGCGCCGGAATAGGGCATGAAAGACCACCGGCCTTCAGCCGTTTGAGCGTTCATCAAAACGACCGGCAAGGCCAGGAAAAGAAATCCTCCCGCCCAAATTCCCGCACGGACCAGAATGCCCGGAACTGCCTGCCGGTTCCGCAGCATTCCCCATAAAAGCCATAGAAGCGCCAGGACCGCAAACGGAAAAAACGTCGGCCGGATAAGGACAGCCGCAGCGGAAATAATGCCCAACACGAAAAAGCCTTTTTTTTTCGGGCGCTTTCCTGTCTTCAGAAATAAAAGCAATAACAGGACACTCATAAAGGCGGCCGGCCCCGCCCCCACCAACTCGCTCTCAAAAACCAGGAGCGGTCCGTAAAAACTGACGATCAAAGCCGCAGCAAATCCAGCGGCACGGCCTGCAATCCGGCGGCCCAGCTCATAGGTTAAGACACATGTCAAAATCCCCAGCCCCATTTGAACAAGCTTGGCCGCTAAAATAGACCCCCCGGTCAAGAGGTAAACAATTCCCAGAAAAAAAGGATATAAAAAAGGCTGCCAGAAAAATCCCTCCCCGATCCATCCTTGCTGAGCAAAACGAAGGGCCAAATCATGATACGTTCCGGCGTCAACCAAGGGTGTGAAAAAAACCGGATTATCCAGGCTTTGAAATAAATAGACCAAACGCACAGCCAGGGCTGTAATGAAAACGGCCAGCCTGAATCGATTATCCAGGCCCGGAGAAGGACGGTCCATTTTTTTGCTCTACAAAAAATCCTTTTCGATTTCTTCCGCCATCAGATGGATCAGCAGCAGGTGGATTTCCTGAATGCGGGGCGTCGAGCGGGAGGGAACATCCAAAAGCAAGTCGGCTGATTCCGCCAGCCGTCCGCCCCCCTCTCCTGTCAACGCTATAGTTTTGATTCCTTTAGCTTTACAGATTTCAACGGCTTTGATAACCGAATGAGAATTTCCGCTGGTGGATAGGGCCACGGCGGCATCTCCCTGCTGTCCCAATCCCTCAACCTGGCGCGCAAACACATCCGTGTATCCCCTGTCATTGGCGATAGAGGTCAAAGCTGAGGTGTCCGTAGTTAGGGCTATAGCCGGAATGGGGGGGCGTTCCCCTTCCAAAAAAGCATTGACCAATTCCGCCGCGTAATGCTGTGACTGGGATGCACTGCCTCCGTTTCCGAATGCCAGAATTTTCCCGCCCTGCCGCAGAGCCTTCAGCTGAATGTCAACAGCCTCCCGGAACCGCTCGCCCCGGGTTTTAAAAAAATCCCCGGCCGCCTTCCCCATATCTTCGATCACACTAAGGTAATTCATATCATTACTCACAATAAACTCCCGGTTCTAAATACCTGATTTGTTTCATTGATTATATTTATTCTTAGATCAGATTTGAGATTTGAGATTTGAGATTTGAGATAAATAACGCAGCAGCACGAGATTCTAAAGATGACAACGAATAAAGAAAAGGCTGTCCTTTTTGATTTTTGATTTTTAATTTTTGATTTCTCTTTACTCTTCACTCTTTACTCTTTACTGAGTCTTCTCCCAGCCCCTCCCTGACCTTTTCCTGAACCAATTCCACCAGCCTGGATATATCCTTCCGGCTGCACCCCCCAACCGGAATGGGAGGGAAAAAAGTCACTTTGACCACCCCCGGTTTTGCAAAAAAAGCGCCGGGGGGAAGCAGGGTATAGGTTCCTTTTATGGCCACCGGCACAATCGGGGTTTTGCTTTCCAATGCCAGGAAAAATCCTCCCCTCCGCAGCCGCTGAAGCTTTCCGCTTCGGCTGCGGGTTCCTTCCGGAAAAATCAAAAACGGCACCTGTTTTTCCCGGATCATCCGGGCCGCTTTCTGGATACTCTTCTTTCCGGAATGCCTGCCTTTCCGGTCCACCGGAATAAAGTCCACCGCCCGCATGGCCTGCCCGATGATGGGGAATTTAAATACGCTGCGCTTGAGGATCACCCGGACAAAGCGCGGAATGATCAGAAAAAGAATAGGGCCGTCCAGAAGGCTTAAATGATTGGACATAAAGATATACGGCTTTTCCCGGTCAAAATTTTCCATCCCCCGCAGTTCAAGCCGAACGCCCAGAATCATGCGCCCCAGCCCCAAAGCAAACCGGGAATAGGCCTGGATCGGCCGTTTCCACCGGAAAAGAGTGCAAATAAGCAGCAGCGGTACGGCCGCCAGTCCTAAAACAACATATGCCGCCAATAAGATAACCGTACGCATTTGAACCCATTATAAACAAAAAACCGCTCCAATTCATCTCCTATGTAATTCTACGCCAGCAGCGCGGCCGCAGAATCTCCGGCTTACCCCCGCTGTCATCCTGAAGAACGAAGTAATGAGGGATCCCCGACTGCCTCGTTTTTTCAGAACTTCAATATGTACAAATAGATTTTGCAAACACCCGTCATCATAAGATAGAATAAAAAGGGAGCACCTAAACTCAAGGAGATCAACATGACGGACGAAACTCAACCAATTGAAAAAAAGAAAGGCATGGGCACCGGGCCCAAGATCGCCATCGGATGCGGTGTGGTTGCGGTCATTGCCATTATTGTGATCGCGATTGGACTGATTACCGGAGTGCAGTTCCTTTCTAAAAAAGCCAAGGAAGCGGGAATCGACTCCGAGCTGCTGCGCGAAAACCCTTCGCTTGCCGCCGCTAAGATGGTAGTCGCCGCTAATCCTGAACTGGAAATGGTGGAAGTGGATGAGGATGCCGGCACCATGACCATCCGCAACAAGGAAACCGGCGAGACCCTCACCGCTGATTTCAAAGACATCGAAAAAGGACGGATCTCGTTTAAAACAGACAAAGGCGAAATGTCCCTCGGAGCCGATCAATCCCAGATCCCGGATTGGATTCCCCTATACCAGGGCGAACTCAATGTCGCGTACACGGTTTCCGATGAAGAAACCCGCGCCGGGAATTTCACCATCACATCCAACGCCGGTATAGATGAAATCCGCAGCTTCTACACCTCGCGGATGGAAGATCAGGACTTCAGCATGGAATCAAGCTCCCTTGAATCCGAAGGCATGCGCACCGTCACCCTCTTGTTCGCCAATGAGGAGGACACCACGAATATGACCGTCACTATCCGCGAACAAGAAGGGGAGACAATTATCGCCGTCACGTATCAGATTCAAAAATGAACCCCTGAACCAACAGCCATTGAATTTCTATTCACCCGGCGGTAATCAGGGTCCGGATTCCTTCCGTTCCGGTTTTTCTTCCGGCCAGACTTCCATCCGTTTATCCAGGTAATTCTCCCGCAGCCGGATCAGCAGCGTCTGTATATCTTCCTGGCCGGGGTCCAATTCCAGGGACCTTTCAAAAAACGGCACGGCGGACTGAACCCGGATCAATTGAGTGATATAAAAATTTCCCAGGCTGTTCAGCAGCCTGGTATCTTCCGGGTTCTCCCGCAGCAGCTCTCCGACCGTCCGCTGCGCCTGTTCCTCATCCCCCATGCGGTAATACAGTTGGATCAGCGTGAATTTCCGGTCAATACTCAATTCCGGAATGGATTCCAGGATATCCGCAGCCCGTGCGAAATTTTTATGCCGGATATAAAAATCCGCTTTTTCCGGTGCCGGCAGCCGCTCCAGGCTTTGTTCAGTGCGCCCGGCGTCCATTTCTATCAGCTCTCCGGACCGCGAGACCATATCCTGTTCCAAAGACGCCGCCTTGTCCCACATATGATACCCCGCATACAGCGAATACAGATCCTGATAAGCCCGGACATCCCCGGTCGCAAGGATGCTCTGCCGCAATAGATTTTCCGCCTTCCCCACCTCTCCCCGCGCGGCATAGGTTTTTGCCCGAACCCGGTTCACTTCCGTCTGCCAGTAGGGGGAAATCCGCGCCTGGAACCGGCCGGCCAGTTCCTCCAAACTCTGCAGCCACCTGAACACATACTCATACCGGGCCCGCTGATACTCCAGCTCCGCATACATCAAGCTGACCAAGAGGGCGGTCTCCTTGGTGATTTCAGACTGCAGAGTTTGATTGAGGTAGAGCTCAGCTGCCAGGTGATTGCCCCCGGCCCGAAAACTGCGGGCCATTTCATAAAGAATGTACCCGTTGCGGGGAAAAGAATTATGGGCGTTCCGCCAAAAATGAATCTCGCTTTTGTAATTATACGCACTCATAATCACCGCCGGGATGAAACTGACGGTCAGAAGCAGCCATACAGCCAGGCGGGGTTTTTCTTTCAGCTTGATCAGGCAATGGGCTCCAATCCAGATCAATCCCAGGGCAGGGATCATCATGTACCGGGAAAAGACCTTGAACTGAAAAACGGACGTGAACACGATCACCAGGTGGCCTGCGGTAAAGAAAAAAATCAAAGACAGCGGCACCAGCAGAATCCTGCTCCTTCTCGACAGCCATACCAAAAAAACAAAAAACACGATGGCTATGATCCCATAAATCAGATACTTAATGCCAAACAAAAGATTTTCCGGAATAAAAAAATCATACGTCCAGGGGAAGATCATACTCCGGAAATAATACCCCACCGCAGCCAGCGTCAACTGAATATTTTTTAAAAGGCCGGCTTGAAAAAACATTTCCGGGTTTTTAACACCGGCAAAACCGATTTTGATCCCAAAAAAAATCAAGGTCAATCCGGCGTTCGCTCCATGATAAATCCAGTTTATTTTCTTTCTTTTCACCGCCTCATAAACGATCAAGACCGGGAATAGGAATAAAATGGACTCCTTGCTGAACAGGCCCAGAAGGTAGAAAAAAGAGGATGCGGCCAAAAAAACACCCTTTCCCCGCCGGAGGTAATATTCCAAACCCAGGAGGGTGAGTATACTGAACAGCAGTAAAAAAAGATCCCCCCGCCCCACGACCCACATGATATTATCCAGGTTCAAGGGAAAAAGTGCGAACAGCAGGGTCGCGATTTCCGGAAAATATCCGGCTTGAGTCTGCAGCCGCAAAAACTGATACAGCACCATTAAGCCCAAGAGATAGATAACCAGGTTGATCCCCCGCATGATCCCGGCGTGTATCCCCCAGAGCTTTTGCTCCAGCATAAAACTCATCAGTGTCAGCGGACGGTAATAATTGCTTTGCATGGAAAATTTCTGGTAGAAATACCCCGTATCAAAGGCCTCCCATACCGGCTGGCCGGTGATAAGAGCCTGATTGTCTTCCAGGAAGATCCGGGAATCCCAGATCAGTTCCGAATCCAGCTGCCGCCAGTACACCCCGGAAACCGTGACGATCAAAACCAAAACAAAAATAACCGTTTGTTTTTTCATCCATCCTTCTTTCAGGATATTTTATCTGCGGCAAGCACAGCCAGTAAACAGCCCAAGCTTATTTGCCTGAATATACGTGCAGAAATACGTGCCTATTTTATTGAATACATAAAGAAAAGTGAAATAATAATATAGGCCGCGGTGCTGTCATTTTCGAACAAAGAGTTCAGGCGAATGGAGCCGTCAGCGCATTTCGAATTTTTTGTCAAAAAAAAAGGGCAGCGCCTCAACGCTGCCCTTTTTTTTATACCTAATTTAAAACGGCTTAAATTATTCTACCTCCATGCTGGCCGTCCGCGGAGCGCGGATCCAGGACCCGCCCCAGCTTACAAGATCGTTCTTGAAGGCTTCCATGTTGTTGACAATGTACAGGCCGGCATCCGGATTGCTGGCATCTAAAACCCAGGTATCATCAGCTTTATCTCGAGTATAAGACTCGATCAGGAAATCATCCTCGGCAATATCATCATCTTCGATGCCTCTGAGTCCTGACATTCCCAGGCCCAAGTAAACCTGGTAATAACCCCCCCAGGAATCGGTCTGCGGGCAGGTCTTAATATAGAAGGGCGCCAATGCCTGGCGGAATTGAGTATCGATTTCTCCTTCCTGTGTAACATTGTCCCAGGTTCCGGTATCGGTGATGTAGTCCATCGCGCCGGTAGCCATGGTGGTGATGTCCTTCATGGTGGATTTCTGTTTCGCTTTTTGAATCGCGGTAATGGCGTTGGGAACCAGCAGGGCGGCCAGAATCCCGATAATCGCCACCACGATCAGAAGCTCAATCAGTGTGAATCCTTTTCTGTTTTTCATCTTAAATCCTCCTTTTTCCTCTGGTTTTCATTGAAACCGGGAAAAAATTTTTATTCATATGCTTTTATTATATGCAACATTTATGCCAACCCAGAGAATTGTTTAATTCGTTTAATTTCTGCAACTTAACTAATACCGGAATGGCTTTGGCCTCATCATAATGACAATTTTTGTCCATCATATGACAAATTGTGCGTTTTTGCAAGCTATTCCGGAAGCTCCTCTTTGATGCTGTTCCGGGTTTCCCTGAGCCCGTATTTTTCCATCAGGTAGCGGGCCGAACGGTAATTTATCCCCAGCAAGGAAGCGCTTTTTTTTAAACTCCCTCCTGAAACGACCAAGGCCTGCTCTAAATATTTTTTTGTGACGGCATCGATTTTCCGGTTCAGGTTGAAGCCTTCCTCTATTTCATAATTGATGCCGCCGGACACCGGTTCCAGCAGTTCCCCGGGCAGGCTTTTGCGGGTAACCGTTTCCCGCTCTTCAATCGCCACCGTTCTTTCAACAACGTTGGCCAGTTCCCGTATGTTTCCGGGCCAATGGTAATTTTCAAATATGGAAAACACTTCCGGCGCGATCCTTTTTTTCGGAACATTCATTTTCCTGCAGTGCAGAGTGAGAAAATAATCCACCAGCAGGGGAATGTCCTCTTTCCTTTCCCTCAGCGGCGGCATTTCAAAGGAAATCACATTCAGACGGTAATAAAGATCCTCTCTGAATTCACCGGTTTTGATTCTTTGCTTGAGATCCTGGTTGGTGGCGGAAATGATCCGGCAGTCCACCGGTATCTCCCGGGTCCCGCCAACCCGGCGAACACTTTTATCCTGAATCGCCCGCAGAAGTTTGACTTGAATTGAAGGAGATATCTCCCCGATTTCATCCAGGAAAAGGGTCCCCTTTTCCGCAACTTCAAACATGCCTTTTTTTTGGGCGACCGCTCCGGTGAAGGCCCCCCGCATATGGCCGAACAGCTCGCTTTCCAGTAAACTTTCCGGCAGAGCCCCGCAGTTGACCGTAACAAAAGCATGGTCGCTGCGGCGGCTTTGAAAATGAATAGCCCGGGCCGCAACTTCTTTGCCGGTCCCGCTCTCGCCTGAAATCAGAATGGTGGAATCGGATAATGCAATTTTTTCGATCAAATTGTAAATTTTTTGTATCTCCGGGCATTTTCCGATCATGTTGTCAAACCGGTATTTTTCCCGCAGTTCCCGCTTCAGCTGGATGTTTTCCTCCCTGAGTTTCCGCTTTTCCAGACCCTTGGCCACTATGATTTTCAGCTCTTCCATATCGAACGGTTTGACCACATAATCCACAGCTCCCGCTTTAAAGGCTTCGACCGCCTGTTTGATCGTCCCGTAGGCCGTGATCATGATCACCGGGATTTCGGGTTTGTGTTTGCGGACGTATTTGAGAATATCCATCCCGCTTTTTTGGGGAAGCCGGATATCAGTTAAAACCAGGTCATAATCCCCCTGTTCAATCATCGTGAAAGCCCGGTCCGCCGAAAGCGCCGTATCCACTTCATGGTTTTCCTTTTCAAAGGCAATTTTCAACATGTCCAAAATGCTTTTTTCATCATCAATTATGAGCAGTTTATCCATGGGTATTTATCCTTTTTTTTGATCATCATACGGTTTCGACTCCGGAAGTTCTATCGTCACACGCATTCCCTTTCCGGATTGCGTGTCAGCCGTAATCCTTCCGCCGTATTCTTCAACTATTCGCCGGACCACCGTCATTCCTATCCCGCTTCCTTGCGTGAATCCGGAATGAAAGGGCTCGAATAATTTTTCCTTTTCTTTTTCATCCATCCCGAATCCGGTATCTGAAAACATCATGCGTATGCCCCCGTCTTCCTTTCGAAAAAAATTGATCCTCAGAATGCCGCCGTCCGGCATGGCTTTGATTCCATTTTTAATAATATTCCAGAATATTTGTTTGAATTGATTCTTATTGCCGTAGTATTCAATCGGGCTGTCTTTGAAATTTCCCTCCAGCCGGATATCCCCGTTAAATTCTTTTCCCCCTTGGAGAAGAAGCAGGGTCTCTTGGAGAGTTTCCGACAATCTCACAGGCGTGAAGACATGTTTCCCGGAAGCCGCCAGGTTTAAAAACTGCTCGATGGACTGGGACACGCGCTCCGACTCGTCCACGACGATATTCATCAGCGTTCTTTGATCCGGCGCCAGGTCCAGGCTGTCCTTCAGCACCTGCACGGAACCGGATACTGCAGCCAGCGGATTTCTGATCTCATGCGCCAATTGGGCCGCAAACTCTCCGGCCATCGCCAGGTGTTTTTTGATTTCCAGTTCGCGCTGGGCCTGGGTTAATTTTTCATTGGTCTTGCGCAGGTTTCCCATTAAAGAATTGATCAGGAAGGCGACCAGGAAAAACACACCCCAAGCCAGTATAATATTATTGAGCAGCACCGCCAGGGTTATTTTCTCTCCTTCCGGCGAAAAATAGGGAATAAAACCAAAATAAGTGGCGTCGACCAGCAAACCAAAAAAGATACAGGATAATGCCGCGGTTAAATAAGCAGCCCGGTTTGACAGCACCACACTGGCGGCGATGATCTCAAAAATGTACAGGAAATAAAAGGACCCCCTCAGCCCCCCGGAAATATAAACCATATAGGTGATAAAAAACAAATCAAGAAAAATTTGCAGGTAAACCTGTGCCTTAAGGTGACGGTTCCACCAGAACAGGAGAAAATATACCGCCGAGATTCCATAAACGATTAGAATGAAAGTGTATAAATGGGACAAAAGCGGGGAAACTTCAAAAAACGCGGATGTTCCATACTGGATAAAGATGACGGAAACAGCCAGCGAGGTAATAACCACCAGCCGCAGGATGATAAACCAAAACAGGTCTTTTCTTTTAATCTCCATGTTTATTTTCACCGGGAACAAAACGGCGGGACCACCCGCTCATTGGAAACTGCGCGGGCTGAAAACATTCAGAGTGCCGCAATGCCTTAGAACTGGGAAATCAGGCTGAAAATCGGCAGGTACATGGCCACAATAATCGTTCCGACCATCCCGCCGACAAACACCAGCAAAACCGGTTCCAGCACAGACAAGAGCGCGCTGACCGTGGCTTCCACTTCCTCGTCATAAAAATCTGCCAGCTTGGACAGCATCTCATCCAGGGTTCCGGTGGCTTCTCCAACACCCACCATCTGGACCATCATAAAAGGAAAATTCGGCCTTTCTTTTAAGGCATCCGTCATGCTGGATCCTTCCGCAACCATGGAGCGGACATCCATGAGGTCCTGTTCTAAAATCACATTTCCAGCCGTAGTGGATGTGATTTTAAGGCTCTCCAGCATGGGAACCCCTCCAGTGAGCAATGTGCTTAAGGTCCTGGTGATTCGGGATAACCCCACTTTCTTAAGTAAAGCGCCGAAAAGCGGCAGCTTAAGCGCAATCCGGTCCGTGACTTTGCGTCCATAGTCCGACTTGCGGAAAAATCTGAAAGCAATCGCCAAAGCGACAATCCCGGCGAAAATCCAAATTATATATTTTTGAACAAAATTACTGAGGGTTAGAATAAAGGCTGTCAGTGCCGGCAGCTGAGCCCCCAATTCTATAAAAACACTGGCAAAAACAGGAATGACCTGCCACAGCATAAAGATCACAACCAGGATCGCAAAAACCACAATAACGGACGGATAAATCATGGCCTGCCGGACTTGCGCCCTCAATTTGACGATACGTTCTAAAAATTCCGCCAGCCGGCGCAGCATGATGTCCAGCGATCCGCTCTGTTCGCCGGAGGCGATCAAATTGCAGAAAAGATCATTGAAAACATTGGGAAATTTCCGCAGCGCCTGGTTCAGTGTGGATCCCGCTTCCACATCTTCCCTGGCCTTAATGAGAACCCTTTTGAAATACTTGTTTTTGGTCTGTTCCGACAGGATATTCAGGCCTTGAATCAACGGCAGCTCGGCGTCGATAAGGACGGAAAGCTGCCGGCTGAATACAGCCAATTCCCTTGGTTTGACCTTTTTCCTCTCCAGGGCGGGAATCTTTAGGTCCATCCCTTTGCGGGCAACATTCGTCACATTGATCTGTTCCTGCTGAAGGACCATTGACAGTTCACGGGCGTTTTTCGCCCGCCGTTCCCCGCGGACCACATCCCCGTACCGGTTTCGGCCTTTCCATTTAAAAACAGGCATGATACCCCTCTTTTATTTTGTCATTGACTGGGTCTTAAAATGACTTTTAGTCACACCCAAGCCTTCCCTGCGCTGAATAATATCGGTCAATTCCTCGGGCTTGGATGTTGCATTCATCGCTGTTTCCAGCGTGATGGTTTTCTTTAAATATAAATTGGCCAGGGATTGGTTAAAGGTCTGCATCCCGAATTTTTCCTGTCCCATCTGCATAGTCGAGTAAATCTGATGAACTTTATTCTCCCGGATCAAATTCCGGATCGCCGAATTCGGGATCAATATTTCCATGGCCAAGACCCTTCCCGGCCCGTCCGCACGCGGAAGGAGCGTCTGGGTGATTACTCCTTCCAGGGTCATAGACAGCATGATCCGGATTTGAGTCTGATACTGCGACGGGAAAATATCCACGATCCGCGAAATGGTTTCCACCGCCGAATTGGTATGCAGGGTGGAGAAGGTCAAATGTCCCGTCTCCGCCACACGGAGAGTCGATTCCACCGTTTCCAAATCACGCATTTCCCCCACCAGCACCACATCCGGGTCTTCCCGCAATACGGAGCGCAGGGCATTGGTATAAGAAAGTGTATCCACCAGGAGCTCTCTTTGGTTGATAATCGATTCCTGGGGGGTGAAAAAATATTCGATCGGGTCCTCGATGGTCACAATGTGGACTTTACGGTCTCTGTTTATATGATTGATCATGCACGCCAGAGTGGTGGATTTACCGCACCCGGTCGGGCCGGTCACGAGAACCAGGCCCCTGGGGAGGTAGCAAAGCTTGGCCAGGCGCTGAGGAAGACCCAGTTCCGCAAAACTCCAATTGGTGGGAAGAAACCGGCGGAAAGCACCCGCCACCGCGCCCTTCTGCATGAATACGTTTCCCCGGAACCGTCCCAATTCTTTTATTCCGAAGGAAAAATCCAATTCCAATTTTTCTTCAAATTGTTTTTTTTGCCGGTCCGTCAGCAGGCTGTAAACCAGGTTTTTGGTTTGGGTCGCTGTCAAGGGAGGATAATCAAGGGACAGAAGAGTACCGTCCACCCGGACCCGGGGGGGAACATGTGTGGTGACATGCAAATCGCTGGCATCTTTTTCAACCGTTAATTTCAACAATTCCTGAATGGTCACGCTCATTTCGATACCTCCATATCCTTAACCGTTTCCCGCAAGACCTCCTCAATTGAAGTGATCCCTTCCTTGATTTTATGCAATCCGCTTTGCCGCAGTGTGGTCATTCCGTTTTCCAAAGCTTTTTTCTTGATGGCCTGAGAGGATGCTCTTCCTAATATCAAATCTTTAATAGTATTATCCACCTGCATAACTTCGAACAATCCGGTCCGCCCCTTGTATCCCGTATTATGGCAGTTACTGCAGCCGTTGGGCTTGTAAACTTTAATTTTTTCCGCAGACTCTTTTGAATAACCGATATCCATCAGAGCTTCAGGCGGAAGATTGTGCCTGGCCTTGCACTCGCTGCACAACCGCCTTACCAGGCGCTGGGCCACAATCAAATGCACCGAGTCTGAAACCAGGAACGGCTCCACATCCATGTTGACTAAACGCAGGACGGTGCTTGCAGCATCATTGGTGTGAACCGTAGAGAAAACCAGGTGGCCGGTCAAGGCCGCCTTAATGGCGATATCCACCGTATCGAAGTCCCGCATCTCTCCCACCAGCATAATATCCGGGTCCTGCCGCAAAAAACTGCGCAGGGTACTTGGAAATGTCAATCCGATCTCTTCTTTTATATTGACCTGGTTGATTCCGGGGATATAAAATTCCACCGGGTCCTCCGCGGTCATGATATTTTTTTCCATGGAATTCAAGGTCCCGATAGCGGAATAAAGCGTATTGGTTTTTCCGCTTCCCGTCGGCCCGGTCACCAGGATAATCCCCCACGGGCGCTTGATCGCTTCGGTAAAAATCTTCAACGGACCTTCTTCAAATCCGAGTTTGGATAAATCCAGTTTCAGCATTTCCTTATCCAGGATGCGGACCACGATCTTTTCACCGAAAATCGTGGGCACACTGGATACACGCATATCCACTTCTTTACGGATGCCGTTTTCAAGCTTAACCCGCATTTTGATCCGGCCGTCCTGAGGAAGCCGCTTTTCCGCAATATCCATGTTGGATAAAATTTTCACCCGTGAAATCACTGGGTTTTTAAACTTTAACGCCAGGTTCATCATCTCGTACATGGTCCCGTCCAAACGGTACCGGACCCGGAAGGCTTTTTCGTAGGGTTCGAAATGAACATCGCTGGCGCCCTTTTTTATGGCATCGATAAAGACGGTATTGACCAGGGTGATAATCGGGGCTTCCTCTGTGGAGCGTGCCAGTTCTTCAATATCATAGTCTTCTTCTTCCTCTTCAATGATATTGACACTGGTATCTTCCGCCTGTTCGATTTCATCCACAATTTGTTTAACCCGGAGTGAATCGGATGAACCATAATACTTTTTTATGGAATTGGCGATCCCGGACTCGGATGCGATAACCGGCTGAATGCTCAAACCGGTACGGAACCGGACATCCTCAATGACTTCCAAATCGGTAGGGTCCACCATAGCCAGTGTCAAAAAAGACCGGATCCGGTGAATCGGCATAATCAAGTATTTTTGAGCGATTTCCACAGGAATGAGACTGATGACATCCGGATAGACTTCAAACTGGTCCAGGTTAATATAAGGATATCCCAGCTGCCGGCTCAATGCCTGAGCCATTTCTTCTTCCGATAATAAACCCAGGTTGACAATGGCCGTGCCCATTGTCACATCATTCTTTTTTTGATAATCCTCTGCGGATTTAAGCTGCTCGGAATTGAGAAGCTTCTCCTTTAGAAGAATTTCGCCTAAATTTGATCCCATTTTGATTGTTCTCTTAAATTAATCAATTTAAAATCGTTTGTCAACATTCCGCACCTATTGTTATAGACGCAGAAAAGCGCCCTGTTTTCTCTTGTGAACATTTGAGTGATTGCGTTGACTTAAGTTGATTCAAACCTAACCTCGCCTTTATTTTCACAGCTCCCCTCTTGCAGGTCAATCACCATGGTGGGGGGTTTCCCCGGTGAATTTATCATCCCCCCCCTCACCTCAAAAGGTTATATGCCCTGACCTGTTCAGGATGGCTTAACGGCCAAAGGCTTTTCTGATATCATATTGTTATAAGAAATTAAGGAGAAAGATCATGAATATTCTTGAATACGCTATGAAAATGGAAAAGGACGGCGAAGAATTTTACCGGGAACTGGCCCAAAATACCAAGAATTCCGGATTGAAGCATATTTTGACCATGCTGGCCGATGATGAAGTCAAGCATTATAAAGTTATCGAGGGTATGAGAAAGATGGCGGGTCCGAAAATGACGGAAACCAAAGTTCTGACCGACGCGAAAAATATTTTCTCCCAAATGAATGCCGGTGACATCGGAGATGAAACCAGCCAGATTGAATTATATAAAAAAGCACAGGATCTTGAAACCAAAAGCCTTGAATTATACGAAAATAAGGCTGAAGAAACAGATGAGCCGCAGGAGAAAGACCTGCTTTTAAAAATTGCGGACGAAGAAAAACGCCATTATTATCTTCTGGAAAACATGATCCGGTTCGTCAACCGGCCCCAGCAATGGCTGGAAGACGCAGAGTTCAATCATCTTGAAGACTACTGACCTGACCTTTTTATAAAAAATCTGCGGTATTTTTTGCAATCACTTTTTATCCCTGATTAATATGATCTCTATTGAAAATTCAATGAGAGCGTTACATTGACCAGTGTCTCCAACGGTTCTTCTCCAGGATCACCAGGCTTTGCAGTGGTATTAGATTTGGGATTTGAAATTTGGGATGCAAAGCGCTCTAAGATCCTTCGTCGTTTGGCTTCTCAGGATGACGCTGGCATGTCATTTTTGATTTAATTTGACGGGAGGATTGACCAGCCGCTGGTATGCTTTTTCCTTAATATCATAAACCAGTTGGTCATATGTAGGGGCAAATTTCTCTATGCGCTCCGGAGTCACGACTGTATTTAAGAGTTTTTCTTCAACTTTCACCGTATAGAGAAAATTAATCACGGCCCGTGCATAAACCTCCTGCAGCGGAGCCAGGTTCTTATAAAGATTCATCGCTTCATCTTTCCGGTCAGCCAGTTCATTTGTCAAACGAACGGCTTTTTTTAATTCAAGAGAAGGATAGACAAGGTTGCGGGCAATAAACGCCTGGCGAAGGGTTTCTTTGGTTTCATCGATTTCCTTTTCGGAATATATTCCGGTTTTTTTTGTGGGAATAGGGAGAAACCGGTTGATGACCTCAAACACTTCCTGCTTGCGGTCCCGTCCGTAAATCCATCCAACATAGGGAATGAGAATTCCGCTTTTCAAAAAAGAGGTCTTTTTACTCGTCAGTTTTGAACCGAAAAAATCATCCTGGAATTCATCCCGGCCGGAACTTTCGTACCGATGCAAAAAATGCCCCAGCCCATACATGTATTTATTCATAATATGGGGTATTTCCGCTAGATCAAGAAAAGTTATGGGTTCCACTTTTTGTCCAGCTTCAATCTTGCCTTCACACATTTTAAATAAAGGGTTTTTCTTGCGAAGTTCCTTGCGGGCATAGTCCAGGATATTCAATTTTTTTTCTTTCGGTAAATCATTTACGATAAACAGCACATCCACGTCATCGCCCCAAATAGGTATCCCCCGCAGCCAGCTTCCCCGCAAGTTTATGGAGAGAAAATTCCGGCCGTATTCCATCTGCAGCATCCGCCCGGTCTCGTCAAGGGCTTCCTCGAGCCGATCGAACAACCCGCTCTTGCGGTAACAGTTTCTGGGATCAAAAAACGGAAAACGGTAATATTTGCATGATTTGAGGTAAAAACGAATTTGCTCCTGAGTGATTGTTTTTTTTAATGTGGGTCCGGTCATTCCGCGCTCCTTTCTGAATTGGCCTTTCGATCAGAGTCATTAATGATTGTACATGATTAGCCCGGGTTCTCTCAACTTTGAAAGAGGCCATCCGCTCGGATTGCTTTTCCTGCGAGATTTGTGTTAAAGTCAATTCGCAAAATGCTCTTGCATGTGAAATCAAAAGGCAAAGAGCAGAATAAGCCCTAAGACTCTGAACCCGATGTCAGCGGATCACGGCAGAGTCGCAAATACAAAAAAACAGGAGAACAGAAAATGAAAAAAGTTACGGCATTGGTTATCATCCTTGCTGTTGCGGTTGTTTTTATGCCCACGAAATCCTACTCGCAAAATCTGTCGTTCACAGCAGGCGGCGGAATCACGTCCTTTACCGGAGAGGGCAGTGAGTACTGGAAGATGGGCTTTCACTTAGCCGGGCAAGGGTTTTTTGCATTGACCCCCAATATACTTATCGGCGGCCGCGTCGCTTATAACCGGATCTCTCCCGATCAAAACCAATTCATCAACGACTTTAATTTAGGGGATGTGGACATAAGGGTAACCGGTTCCGGTTCCATTATTGAACTGCTTCCTACCGTTCGTGTCCAAACTCCAGTTTCACCTGACCAGTCGATTGTTGTTTTCGGACAAGGCGGCCTGGGAATGTACTTCGCCAGCCTGGACGCAACCGTCGAAGTCTCCTATGAAAACTATTCTTGGAAAGAAACGCTCGGAGAAAGCAGTTCCGATTTCGGCTTTTGTTTCGGCGGGGGGGTAGGATTTGCCGCCGGCGACAATATCAGACTGGAAGTCCTGCCCTTGTATCACATTATTCCCGGTGATGGTGAATCCACCAATTATTTTACCCTCACCGTAAGCATCGTCCTAAATAAATAATATAACGCTGACATCGACCTTTTTCAAAAGGCGTTTCCACCCGGAAACGCCTTTTTTATTTCATCACACCCCTGATTTTAATCCCGGCTCTCTCCTCCCCCTTTCTTGACTCATCCCTGCCTGGTCAATCCAGAGGATATTGCATGGTTTTGAGAATCGCTCCGTATTCGCGGCTGAACCTCCGTTTCTGCTCCGGGGACATTTCCCGGGTATGCCGGGATACAACGGCTTTATTATAATGAAGCCCCTTTCTTTTTTTGGAAGAATTAAACCGGGAATAGCGCCAGAGGATTTCCTTTGCTTTTTGTTCACCCGGATCTATCTTTAGAAATTCCGCTACATCCCGGACAACAGCAAACGGATCCTGCATCAGCTGTTCATAACGCAGCATCTTTGTTCCCGGCAATTCCTTGTAACGGGACCAGATTTTAAACCATGCAGGAACCGCTCTGAAAGCGGAATCAAAGTCCGCCTTTTTCGCAAACGTATGATATTTACCTTGGGCTAATAATTTTCTGCCATGATCTATAACGGAAAGAACCGCGTCCCGCGGGTCACGATAAATGTAAATGGCCCGGACCAGGCCCGTTTTCATTATCGGGACGACAGCCGGCTCAGGCGCCATATGGGTCTTTACGCAAAAGGATCCGGCCTGCACGGAAATCAGCCATAACTTCATAAGCTTCTTCAGCGGAAGATCTCCGACATTATTGTTATGCCACCGCATAATGTTTTCTAAATGATAATCCTGCTTCACCCTTCGGGCATCCGGATAACCGGATTCAATTAAAATATCATTTAAAACAGTATAGAAATATCCACTCCCGGATTTCGGCATTCCCGCGCTTATTACCAGCATTTATCCCGCCCTGTTAATCAGCAATGGATTATTCCTTCGAAAACGAAAAGTCCTTGGCAGCGTTCGGAGTGTCCTCTGTACATGATTTAATCCTACCCTTTTTGTATAATATATGCTATATTTAAAATCCATAATTAAATAAAGTTTCTTGAAGTTTTTTAAAACCTCCTGATTAAACTTTCGTATAAAAGACTTTATCCATTTCATAAGGTTCAATATGATTAAAATCACATTAAAACACTATTTAAAATCAGGCAAAGTTTTCACCACGGCTGCAGTTCTATTCATGGGAATGACTCTTTCTGCGGCTCCGGGCCTGCAGCAAGAAACAGACACCCGGGTATTCAGCCTGGAGGCTGTTCGTGAATATGCGGTCCAGCATAATTACGATGCACTCAAGTCACAAATTGATCTCGAATCCGCCAAAAAAAAGCTTCGGGAAACCGTTGCCTCCGGTTTACCGCAAATGAGTTCCTCTCTGAACTATATGAACAACCTGGAACTCACCACGGTTCTTATCCCCAACTTTTTCGAGGGAAAATTTGATGAAAAAATACCGGTTCAGTTCGGCACGCAGCATAATGCCGCCTTTACTTTCCAGGTCAATCAGCTGGTTTTTAACGGCAGCTATATCGTCGGCCTCCAAACCTCCAGCATTTACCGCCGCCTGGCTGACCAGGGATTGGAGAAAACTCAATTGGATATCCGGAAAACCGTTACGGATACCTATTTTCTAATCCTGGTGTCGGAAGAAAGCGAAAGAATCTTAGAGGCCAGTCTGGATAATCTCAATAAAACTCATTATGAAATAAAACAGCTGTATGCGGAAGGTTTTGCAGCGGAGACCGATGTAGACCTGATCCAGGTTTCCGTCAACAGCCTTAATAACGGCTTGCAGGCCCTCCGCCGCCAAACCGGCGTCGCGTATAACCTGCTGAAATTTCAAATGGGACTCGAATTATCGGAAAAGATCGAGTTGAGCGGCTCCCTGGATTCATTTATCCATGCCCTGGCCCCGGAAAAAGCTTTTTCAGCAGAACTTGATCTGGATGACAACCTCGATTACAAGCTTCTTGAGACCCAGGAAAAACTCGCTGAACTCGCCCTGAAAAACGAAAAGGCTAAATACCTGCCGACTGTCTCCGCCTTTTACACCTATCAGCGCAACGCCTACCGCGACCAGTTTGATTTTTTCAGCAAAGACGCCAACTGGTTCCGGGCTCAAATCCTCGGCATCAATGTCAATATCCCCCTGTTTAAAAGCGGAGCCCAGGCAGCCCGGGTTAAACAGGCGGCGCTTGCCGTAGAAAAGGCGCGGAATACCCGAATCCAGGCCGGGGAGGGGCTGCGCCTGGAAATGGAAAGAGCGGTCAGCCGATTAAAATCAGCCCATGATAATTACATAAACATGAAGGCCAATATGAAATTATCAGAAAAAATTTATAATGTGACCTTGGAAAAATATAAAGAAGGGGTATCGTCCAGCATGGAATTAACGCAGGCTCATGACAAATTTCTCAACAGTCAATCCCAGTACATTCAGGCGATGTCGGAATTACTGAACGCTAAGAACAATCTGGACCGTATCACGGAAAATTATTAAACAGCGCACATAAGGATATAACATGAAACAATCAAGCCGTAAATTAAGCATCATAGCAGCCGGGTTTCTTCTTATTTTCGGCGCATGCCGCCCGGGAAATAATCAGTCTGAACTGGAACAATTGATCAAACAGCGGGATGCCCTGAATGAAAAAATCCGGACGCTGCAGGAAAGACCGGAGGCTGGCTCCGGAACGGAATCCGCAAAAGAACCCGTTCCAGTGCAGATAAGCCAGGTGGAACCGCAGGAATTCAAGCATTTTATCACCGTCCAGGGTACGGTTGAGTCCGAATCGAATATCCTGGTTTCCCCTCAGACTCCCGGGTTGGTCCGCACCATCCGTGTCCAGACCGGGGACCGGGTGAAAAAGGGACAATTGCTGGCGGATCTGGACGCTTCCGTTATCCAACGAAGCATCGAAGAAGTCAAGAACGGTTTAGAATTGGCCCGCACCGTATACGAGCGCCGCGCCCGGCTGTGGGAAAAAAATATCGGCAGTGAAATCGAATACCTGCAGGCAAAAAATAATAAAGAGGGCCTGGAAAAGAAATTGCAGACCCTGCAGGAACAATATCAAATGACCTTGATAACCGCACCCATCACCGGGACCATCGATGACATCTTGATCAAGGAGGGCGAGATGGCTGCCGGCGGTTACGGCGCTTTCCGCATCGTGCAATTATCCCAGCTTAAAATCACAGCATCTCTTTCGGAAAACTACATTTCTCATATCCGTCGAAACAACTCCGCCCGCATTTCCATTCCCGCAGCCGGAATCGATTTCGAGCAGCGCCTGCATGCCGTATCGCAGGTTATCGATCCCAATAACCGGACTTTTCAAATTGAAATCCGAATCCCGGGAGAAGTCAAAAACCTCAAACCCAATATGCTGGCGGTTGTGACCATCAATGACTACACCAATCCGCAGGCCCTTGTGGTCCCCCGGAATATTATTCAAAAGACCGGAGAAAGCCATTTTCTTTTTGTGGCCGAGCCTGCCGATGGACATATGACCGCACGGAAGCGGGAGGTCCAAACCGGGGAAGCATACAGCAGCATGGTGGAAATCACTGACGGACTGAATCCCGGAGACCGAATTATTGTCTTTGGATTTCAAGGCCTGGGAGACGGACAAATAATCTCATTAAACGGAATGTAAAATGAAACAACCGCAATTCAAGATATCCAACCTGGCCGTCGAAAACCGGACCACTGTCTATATTTTCACTATTCTATTGGTCATCTTCGGGATCATGCAGTACGGCAGCACCCCCAAAGAAAAATTTCCTGAGATCGTTTTTCCCTATTTCATGATCGGCACCCTGCACCCCGGAACATCTCCCATTGATGTGGAAAATCTCATTACCAGGCCGGTCGAAAAGCACTTAAAGGGCATAGACGGAGTTAAACATATCAACAGCCAATCCATTCAAGACTATTCGTCCATTTTCATTGAATTCGAGTTGTCTGCCGATGAGGTCCAGGCCTATCTCGATGTCAAACAAGCCGTGGATGATGCCAGGCCGGAACTGCCCGCCGATCTGTTTCAGGAACCCCAGATCAGCCGCATTGATCTTTCTGAAATCCCAATCCTGTTCATCAATTTATCCGGGGACGTGGGGCTGGTTCAATTGAAGCAATATGCAGATGACCTGCAGGAAAGAATCGAAGCCCTGGAAGAAATTTCCAAGGCGGATATCGCCGGGGCCCTTGACAGGGAAATCCAAATCAACGTCGATCTGTATAAAATGCAGGCTGCCGGCATTTCTTTCAACACGATCCAAAATGCCGTGGCCATGGAAAATTTAACCATCTCCGGCGGCCGGGTTGATGAGGGCGGCATGCGGCGAAACCTCCGTCTGGTGGGGGAATTCGACTCGGCTGAACAAATCGCAGACCTCCAGCTGCAAAATGGAATTGCGGTTCGGGATATCGCCGGCGTGGTGGATGGTTATAAAGAAAGGGAAAGTTATGCCCGCTTGAATTCCAGGGATGTGGTAACCCTTAATGTAGTGAAAAAAAGCGGAAAAAATCTCATCTATGCTGTGGATAAAATCAAGGACATCGTGGCGGAATTCAGGGAAACCACTCCTGAAAACTTGGATATCATCCTGACCGGAGACACCAGCAATCAGACCCGCAACAGTGTCAGCGACTTATTCAACACCATCATCGTGGGTTTTATCGTGGTGGTATTCGTGCTTATGTTTTTTATGGGCCAGACGAACGCCTTATTCGTAGGTGTGGCGATTCCCCTCTCCATCATCGTGGCGTTTATATTTATACCGGTCGTTGGATACACCATGAACATGGTGGTTCTCATGTCATTTATCCTGGTGCTGGGTATTGTGGTGGATAATTCCATCGTAGTGGTGGAAAACATATACCGGCATTATATGAACACACCGGATCTGCCGATTATTCCTGCGACAAAGCGGGGAGTGGGTGAAGTGGCTATGGCCGTATTTACCGGGACCCTTACCACCATGGCGCCTTTTTTCCCCTTGATTTTCATGCCGGGGATCGCCGGAAAATTCATGTCCTTTTTGCCGGTAACAATTATCATAACACTGTCCGCGTCCCTGCTTGTGGCTTATGTAATCAATCCTGTTTTCGCCGTGTCTTTTATGAAATATATCGCCCCGGAGGACAAACCCAATCCCTGGAAAATTTCGAGAAAAAACTTGTTTATCACCGCAGGTGCCGCCGCCCTGGCCGTTATTCTCTATTTGACAGGAAACATGTTTCCAGCCAATATTCTCATGCTGGGCGCCATTTTATACCTTTTAACAAAAACCGTGCTGGAATACCTGATCGAACAGTTTCAGTGCTGTATCCTTCCCCGCATGATGAATGCTTACAAAAAATCACTGGCCTTTTTTCTTAAAGGACGCCGCCCTTACGGCGTTCTGGCCGGAATCATCCTGCTGATGATCCTGTCCTTTGTGTTTATGGGCCTGCGCCGTCCTAAAGTGGTCTTTTTCCCGACTGGAAACCCGAACAACCTGTATGTTTATATCACCATGCCGGAAGGCACGCACATTGACGTCACCAATGATATCTGCAAACGGGTGGAAAACATCGTCTTTGATGTGATGGGCAGGAACAATCCGGATATCGAGTCGGTTATGTCCAATGTGGCGGTCAATGCCGGCAGCGGGATGTTCGAACGGTTCCCCCAGGATAAACTGGCCAAAGTGACTGTCACCTTTGTTGAATATAAATTCCGCACAGGAGATAAGCCCACCCAGGCTTACCTGGCCGAGCTCAGAAGAGCCGTTTCCGGGATCCCGGGGGCGGAGATCCGGATTGACCGGGACGCCATGGGCCCGCCCTCGGGCATGCCGGTCAACATTGAAATCAGCGGGGATAACATTGAAAAGCTGATTGACATATCTGCCCGCCTGCAGGAATTTATCAACGATCTGGGCATCCGCGGAATTGAGGAATTAAAATCCAGTATGGAAGTGAATAAGCCGGAAATCATTCTGTCGGTCGACAGGGATAAAGCCAACCGGCTGGGTATCTCCACCGCCCAGATCGGCATGATTCTGCGGACGGCTGTTTACGGTTCCGAAATATCCGAGTTCAGGGAAGGAGAAGAAGAATATCCCATCCAGCTGCGGCTGGCTGAACAATACCGGGACAACCTGGACGCCCTGCTCAGTTTGGAAATCACTGTTCCGCCCCAAGGGAATATGCCTCCTTACCGGATCCCCGTTTCTTCCGTCGCTGAAATCACCTACAAGACCAGCTACGGCAGCATCACGCGGGTTGACAATAAACGGACCATCACGCTCTCCTCCAATGTTCTGACCGGATATAATGCCAATGAGATCATTCAAAATATCCAAAAAGCCCTTTCAAGATTTGATTTAGAACAAGGCTACAGCGTTAAATTCACCGGAGAACAGGATACACAAGCGGAAGTGGGGCAGTATTTGGTTAAAGCCCTCTTCATCGCATTGGCCCTCATTTTCATCATCCTGGTATTTCAGTTTAATTCTCTCGGAAAACCTCTGATCATCATCACACAAATATTTTTCAGTTTTACCGGAGTCTTTTTGGGATTCGCCCTGTTCGGACTGGATGTATCCATCATCATGACCGGAATGGGGATCATCGCCGTTGCCGGCATTGTGGTCAAAAACGGGATCATTATCGTCGATTATACCGACAAGCGCATAACCGGAAGCGGCAATAAGCTGGATGCCGTCATAGAGGCCGGCGCCGCCCGTTTGAACCCGGTTTTACTGACGGCCTTGTCCACCATATTAGGACTGCTTCCATTGGCCGTTGGATTGAACTTCAATTTTCAGACCTTTTTCACAAAATTGGATCCCCAGATTTACTGGGGAGGCGACAATGCGGCTTTTTGGCATCCGCTGGCCTGGACCATTATCTTCGGCCTGGCTTTCGCCACAGTGCTCACCCTGGTCGTGGTCCCGGCGATGTATACAATCTTTTATCTTAAAAAATCTGAAAAGCAGTGATTAGTGAATGGTGAATGGATTGGGAATGCGTATGCGGTTTTTGGAGACACTGTCATGGAATGTTGGAAGATCCGCAAAACGCGAAACGCAAAACGCTTAAAACCTGTGATTAGTGTATAGTAAATGGATTGGGAATGCGTATGCGGTTTTTGGAGACACTGTCATGGAATGTTGGAAGATCCGCAAAACGCGAAACGCAAAACGCTTAAAACCTGTGATTAGTGTATAGTAAATGGATTGGGAATGCGTATGCGGTTTTTGGAGACGCTGTCATGGAATGTTGGAAGATCCGCAAAACGCGAAACGCAAAACGCTTAAAACCTGTGATTAGTGTATAGTAAATGGATTGGGAATGCGTATGCGGTTTTTGGAGACGCTGTCATGGAATGTTGGAAGATCCGCAAAACGCGAAACGCAAAACGCTTAAAACC
>CAZDJZ010000001.1:0-124432 GCA_964505785.1 uncultured Eubacteriales bacterium | reverse complement strand
TAGTGTATAGTAAATGGATTGGGAATGCGTATGCGGTTTTTGGAGACGCTGTCATAGAATGATTTAAAAACAGCCCGACGTGTCATTCCCGAAGCGAAGCGACGGGAATCTTAAACGGCCTCGTTATGCCCGCTGCGCTCGCGTTCAAAGCGTTCTTTACATCTGTTCGCGCTTTATTATGTTATTCTTATGCCATATCCTGAACTTAGACTGCGGGATGACGGCTTCGCTGTCATTTTTGATTTATTTGATATATCCCAGGGCTTTCAGCATCTCATCAATATTCTCCGGGATATCCACCGGGCGTTTTTCCAATCCCGTCTCCATCAAAGTGCGGCGGTAGGTTATCACCTGCTGTATGCGGGACATATCCTCTAAACCCGCTGGCGGGTATGGAGTCTGTTCCTGTTGATCCGTCAATGGAAAAAACTCCAGCAGCGGCACATAAGCCCGGGACGGAGCCCGGGAGGGAATTTTATTATAAATCAACTTGACGTCTGCATCCATCATGGCGGTTAAATCCAGCCCCGGTTTTTTTTCTTCAAAAAACAAGGTCCGCTCTGAGTCCGTCAAACGAAGAAATGATTCTCCATCTATGTTTTCCGGGGGGGATATTCCCGCGGTTTCGAGTAAGGTTGGGAAAAGATCCGTCAGCTGCACTCTCTCTTCATGCTTTCCCGGGGCAATAGAAGAGGATTTAATCACCAGCGGAACATGCAGCTGCTCCCTGTAAAGAGAATGTCCATGGCCCACGCTTCCATGCTCAAAAAATTCCTCTCCATGATCCGAAGTGAAAACCACGGTCGCATCCCGGTACAGCCCCAATTCCTGTAATCCATCCAGCAAAGCGCCAAAAGACCGGTCGTTAAAAAATATTTCCTGATCATAGCGGGTCCGCATGAATTCTATTTGAGAAAAGCTGGGTTTGACGCGGCCCGCCCTGATTTCGTTCACAAGCCCGAAATTAAACGTATCAATGGGCTCATGCTCGCCGATATCAAATAGGTCTATCACATCCTTCTCCGGCGTATAGGGATCGTGCGGATCGACCGTCCAGACTATTAGAAAGAGCGGCTTACGCGGCATTAGTCTTTTGAAATCTTTCAGAAACGGCAAAACCGCCTGGTTGATATGCGTGGATTGGACATGCTGAGAGTAAGCATAGGTGTCATGTAATTCCTTGTATTCATTAAAGCCCTGGTTAAAACCAAAATAACTGTGCAAATTACCGTTCCCGATAAATGCCGCCGTATAGTATCCGTTATCCCGGAAAACCTCTCCGATGGTGACAGCTTCTTCAGGCAGCCTGTCCACTTTGGAATATGCTTGATGATTTTTGGGGAAAAGTCCGGTCCATATGCTGGCCGCGCTGGGACGGGTCCAGGCGGCATTTGAAAAGGCGTTTAAATATAAAGCATTTTCCTGTGCGAATTGGTCCAGCCGCGGAGTTGTTTTTCGTTCATAGCCATAACAGCTGACCTGGTCCGCCCGGACAGTGTCCACCACATACAGGAGAATGACCGGAGCCGGACCGGCTGCCGGTTCGGATTTAACCGGAGAATTCCGTTTTTCATGCGGCAGATAAAGCTTAATTTGAGTCCAGAGCGTAAAACTGTCTTCTCTTCCTTCCGTAGTGAAATAAAATTTGTACAAACCGGATTTTGGAACCTTAAAGGTTTTATCAAAAGCAGTTTCTTCCGGAGACAGATCAAAAACTTTGATCTCTTCCCCGGCTGCATTCTCAACTTTAATCCGGGACTCCGTGTCCCTCTGGTTGGTATAGGCAGCAGAAATCCGGCATTTTTTCCTTACGGGGCTGATATAACTGAAAACCGTCCCTGAATTCTGCCGGAGGCCTTTATCTTCAGAATCCGTCACTCCGCGCTGGAATTCCATCCGGGTAAAGGCCGCAGCCAGGGTCCGGGAGTCCTTTCGCGCAGGATCAGCGTCCATCGGCCGGGAGACATACGAGAACCCGAATTGAAGTAAATTCGGACCCAAACGAAGCAAATGCCCCGGGATGGTTTGTGTATAGGTTTTATACCGGCCGGTCTCCATGGCAAAAGTCTCCACTTTCCGCCGGTTTATTCCAAGTTCCGCCGTCTGCGGCTTGCGGCTGCGCGTCAAAGCCGGCCGGGCGTCAAATGTCACAGTCATATCATTTTGTTCGTTGAAATCACAGAAAACCAGCCGGCTGCGCCGGGAATCCGCCCACAGCAGGCGTTCTTCCGGAAAACTCCACCCCCGCATCAGTTTTTCCTTTGGAAGAGAGTCTTTTTGAAAAGAGATTTCCCGGGTTTCTTCCGCCAATTGAGCTTTAACTTCTTGAATAATATCCCGGCTGTGGTCTAAAGGTGCTTTTTCGCCGCAGCCCCACACCAGGCAAATCGCAGACAAAAGAATGAAGGTATAAAAGAGATTCCGCATATCTTTCCCGTCTTTCAATGGGGATTTATTCTACCTGAACCTGGTTGAATTATCAATTCAGGTCTCTTTTATATAGCCGAGCGCTTTCAGCATTTCATCGATCCGGTGCGGCAGTTCAACATTGCGCTGCTCCCAATTGGTTTCTCCCTTTGTTTGCCGGTATGTATTGATCCTTTGGAGGCGCAATAAATCCGTAAATCCGGATGGGGGCAGGGGCTCCTGCTCATCAATGTTTGATAAATAGTAAAATTCAATAAGCGGCTTGGTATCAGATACCAGCCTGTGGTGATTGACCCTGTTATAAATCACTTTTCTTGTACCATCCATTAACGCTGTAAGATCGAGCCAAGGTTTACTTTCTTCGAAATAAAGAGTCCGGGGGCTCTCGCTCCGAACCCGGGTGAGAGGAATCCCGTCAACCGCTCCCGGGGGCTGCAGCCCCGCTATTTCCAGAATAGACGGGAAAACATCGGTCAATTGGATTTTCTCTTCGCGAACGCCGGGCTGAATACCGGGGATTTTAGCGGCAAAGGGAATACAAATCTGTTCCTGGTAGAGAGAATGTCCATGCCCGACATAATCATGCTCAAAAAACTCTTCCCCGTGATCGGATGTAAATATAACAGCAGCTCTATCATACAAACCTAACTCTTTCAATTTATCCAGGAGCCGGCCGAATTCCCGGTCGTTATCAAAAATTTCCTGGTCATAACGGATGCGCATGTATTCCCGCTGGGATTCCGTCAGCTTGATCTTTCCAGACCGGATTTTATCCATCAAATCAAAATCATACGTATCAATCGCCTCAAATTTTTGGATTCCAAACATGGATTTAACATCTTCAGAGGGCGTATAAGGCGCATGAGGATCGACCGTCCATACAATTAAAAACAAAGGTTTACGCTGCGGCCGCTTTACATACTCATCCAAAAAAGGAAAAAGGGCCTGATTTACATGTGCCGCTGTGGCATGGCGGGAATAGTCATAGGTTTCCAGAAGTTCAGTAAAATCGTCAAAACCGCGGTCAAAACCAAAGAAACGGCCGATATTGCCGTTGGCGACAAAAGCAGCGGTATAATATCCATTGTCACGCATAATCGCAGGCAGGGTGACGGCTTCCTGGGGCAGTTTATCTTCCCGGAACTGTGTTTTATGATTTTTTGGAAAGAGGCCCGTCCAAATACAAGCAGCGGACGGGCGGGTCCAGGCACTGTTGGAATAAGCATTCAAATACAGGGTGTTTTCTTCAGCAAACCGGTCAAAACGGGGGGTTGTTTTCCTTCCATATCCATAACGGCTCACATGGTCCCGTCGGAGCGTATCTACTGCATATAGGATAATATCCGCTGGAGAAGATCCCATTTCTTTCTCTTTGGGAATGGTTTCATTTTTATCTTCTTCCAAGAAAATATTGATCCGGGACCAGAGGGCAAAGCTGTCGCTTCTTCCGGAGGTTGTGAATCTAAGCTTATAAACACCAGGATCAGGAACTTTTTTGGTTTGAGAAAAATGTGTTTGTTCCGGAGACAAACCAAAGGTGTGGATCACATTTTCCATATGGTCCACGACTTCTATCACGGACTCCGTGCCGCGCAGGTTTTGATAATGCGTTTCCACCCGGAAATATTTATTTATTTCCTCCAAACAACTGAACGATGAATCCGTCCTCTGCAGTAAGCCTTTCTCGCCGGCGTCTTGGATTTTATAGCTGAAACGAATGTTTTTGAATGCGGCCGGCGGCGGCCGCAGAAAATGAAATTCAAGCCAGTTGTCTCCCCGGACTACCGTCCGCTTCGGGAGTACGACAGAATAATCTCCGAACGGCCCCGGTTCCAGTTCGATGGTCTTGATTGTTTCACGGTTGCAGCTGATCGTGACGGGCTGGCGCTGCGGCATTTCCGCCCGTGCGGTCAAGGTCATCCGGATATCGTTGCATGCAGTAAAATTCCTGAAAAACAAGCGGCTGACATTTAAATTCGTCCGTGTGAATTGTTCTTCCGGAGCCTCCCACCCCCCTCTTAAATATCTTTGAGGTAAAGAGTCCGCACTGAAATTCAGCTCTTGCGAGCTCTCCGCAAGCTGAGCCCTTACCTTATGAAGCAAGTCCAGCTCACGGCTTAAATTACCAGGTTTGCCGCATCCCCAAAAGAAAAAGAGGAAAATAACCCCGGAAAGCACCCGTATCAGATTTTTGTTCACTTTAATTCGCATTTATGAGACCCATGACATTATTGTACATAACCCACAGCCTTTCATCAAGTCTGCTTTGAAAAACGGCCCGCCGGAGATCGTCCTGAGAAGCGCAGCAGCGAAAGACCACCTTCTGCCGCGTCGGAGTTTGCCGCCAATTCTCGATTTCAGGAAACAGCATGTGAACGCAGTTAAGCACCCCGTTCATCAATACAAAATGCCTGCTCGCATCTTTCATTTTTCCTATTTGAGATTTCCCGGCCTGCATGCCATAATGAAGCCGAGAATCATGCGTATCCTGCTGATTGAACCATATTTTACCGGCTCCCACAAAAGCTGGGCTGAAGGTTTCGCCCGCTTCAGCCGCCACTCGGTTGAAATTTTAAGCCTTCCGGGCCGCTACTGGAAATGGCGGATGCATGGGGGTGCCGTAACTTTAGCCAAAGCATATCAAACGCTCGATTATCGTCCCGACTTGCTTTTAGCCACCGACATGCTGGATTTCACTACTTTTCTTGCTTTAACCCGTAAGCAGACCGCCCGCATACCAAGTGCCGTCTACTTTCATGAAAACCAAATTTCCTATCCCTGGTCTCCCGTAGACCGGGATGTCCTTCACAAGCGAGACAGGCATTACGGATTTATCAATTATGCGACGGCTCTCGCGGCCGACGCTGTTCTGTTTAATTCCGATTATCACCGCAAATCATTCTTAACAGAGCTTCCGCGTCTTTTGAAGAATTTTCCGGACTTCCAAGGCCTCGGCAACATTGACCTCCTGCGTGAAAAATCTCAAACCTTGCCGGTGGGCCTGGATTTGTCCCGCCTGCAAAAATTGTCCCGGAAACCTCCTCAAACGGAAAAAAATCAGGATATGCCGCCGCTCATTGTATGGAATCACCGCTGGGAATACGACAAAAACCCCAAGGATTTTTTTCTTGCTCTGGAAGAACTGGAGCATCGCGGTTTGAACTTTCAAGCGGTTCTTTTGGGGGAAAACTTCAGGAGGCGTCCGGATGAATTCGATCAGGCCCAAAAAAAATTAAAAGGGAAAATCGTACATGCCGGATTCGCCCGGGATTTCAAAGAATACGCCGGCTGGCTGCACGCCGCTGATTTGCTTCCGGTGACATCCAACCAGGATTTTTTCGGCATCAGTATTGTCGAAGCGGCGGCCTGCAATTGCTATCCTTTCCTTCCGTATCGCCTGAGCTATCCGGAATTGTTCCCTCCTGAGAAGTGGGGACGCCATTATTACATGGATTTCCATGAGCTGGTTGAAAAGCTGGTCTGGGCCGTCATTCATATCGACGAAGTCCGGAAGGCGGATCTTTCATCCCAAGTTAGACGTTTCGATTGGAAACATGTCGCTCCTGAATATGACGATTTTTTGGAATCGATGGTTTGACTCTTGAAGCGTGAAGTGAAAATGATTACACTTGTCATCCTGAGGCCTGCGGCAGTGGGCCGAAGGATTCGAAAAGGAGAGATAATGAGAAAGACATTATTTTGGACAGTAAGCATCCTATTGATTGCGGCATGCCTTCAGGCGGGAATGCAGGATCAAGGCAAAATCTACTGGGGCAGCGAGGCGGTTCCAGAAGGATGGAACGGTAAATGGCCTGAAACCTATTTGACTGTCCCGGAAAAAACCGGATTTGAAAAAACCGCGTCCCATTATGAAATCCTGGAATACCTCACCCTGTTAAAATGGAACTGTGAATACATGTACGACTTCAATATATTCACGAGCGATCTCCGGCGCAATTGCCCGGTGGCGGTGCTGGCCAATCCCAGGGTGACATCTCCAGAAGAAGCCAGAGCCTCAGGAAAAACCGTGGTATATCTGCAAGGGGGCATCCATCCGGGTGAATCAGAGGGCAAAGAAGCCCTCCTCATGCTTATGCGGGATATCCTCATGGGCGATAAAAAATACTTGCTGGATAATTTGATCATTATCTGCTGTCCTCTTTTCAATGTTGATGGAGCCGAAACCTGGGAAATCACCAACAGCCTGCCCAAAATCAACGGCACCCGGCACAATGCGGAGGGATTTGACGTAAACCGCGACGCCATAAAACTGGAAACAACCAATATGCGGGGTGCTTATGAAAATCTGCTCAACACCTGGGACCCCACCATCATGCTGGATACTCACCGTATGGGCGGAGCCCGCCACGGTTATGCCATCGCTTACTCCACCTGTACTGTCCCGGCGGCCCATCCGGCACCGAGGGAATATGTCACAAACCAGCTCTTTCCCGCTGTAAGAAAGGATGCCCGGGAGAATTGGGGACTGGAAATATTCTATCACTGCGGACTGGACAATGAATGGCCGCCCCAAGAATTTCATCATGACCGGGCTTACTGGACAACCGAAGGAAAATTTATGGCATCCGGATACGGCCTCCGCAACCGGATGGCGATTCTGGTTGAAACATCAGGGTATGTCTCCTTTGAAAAGAAAATTTTCAGCCAGTATGTGTATGCCGGTGAATTGCTGGATTATGTTTATGAACACGGAGAAGACATGCAGAATATCTGCCGAAAAGCGGATGAAGATGTGGTTAATCAAGTGATTACACGGGCATCCAGCGGTGAATTGACGAACTATGTAGAAGGCCGTTATGAATCCGCAGGGAAAGTGGATGTATATGCTTATCCCAAACTGGTGACCCGGTATCTTCCCGGAACCAGTGTCCGCAGGCTGGGGCTGCCTTCCCCGGAACAAAAACCGGTTCTCTGTGAAAATGTGGATCTTTTCACCAAACCGGTAGGCATAAAAGAAGCCGCTGTGCCGCGGGGATATTTAATTCCCGCAGAACTGGATTTTATCGCGGATAAACTCAGAACCCATAATATCACGGTTAATGTACTCGATGAACCGCTTGCAGTCAGCGGCCAGGAATACATCATCGATGAACTGTCCCTTGTACGCAAAGGCGGCTATGAAATGACTGAACTGCAAGGAGGATTCTTTTCATCGGAACACAAAGTTTTCCCGCCGGGAACATTCCACGTGGATATGGCGCAGCCATTGGCCAATCTGGCCTTTTACTGCCTTGAACCCCAAGTGGGCGACAGCTTCGCCGGCTGGGGGATATTGAATGAATATTTACTCTCACTGGGTATTGACCGCAGCAGTGTGGTGTATCCGGTTTATAAATACTTTAAGAAACTGGAGTAATCTTTATTCTTTTGCCCGGGTGAAAATAAACCATTTGTCATCCTGAGGCCTGCGGAAGCAGGCCGTAAGGATCTTATGCTGCTTCGGCAGGTGAGCCGGTACCGATTCATCAGGCAAAGCAGAATGAGATTCTTCGCTTCGCTCAGGATGACCCTGGCGGGTCATTTTCAAACTAAAAGGTCAAATTAAAAGACATAAGTTGTTTTGATAAACAAAGTATGCCCCTGGTCGCCTCTGACGCCGAACCTGGCGGTTCCCTTCTGGTATGCCAATTGCACCAGCCCGAAAGGCGGCTGGAACCTGTAGGCGAACACAACCTGAACAGTCCGCTTGTCAATCACAGAATTCGACTGTAAAAATAATTTCAAAAACAAATCCTTATGAAAATATTGGGTCATGCGCAGTGAATGAATCCAGGTGCCCTGCTCTTCCGGATCCGGATTCAAGATCAAACGGGACAGGCTGTATTCGAGTGCCAAATCCTGGGTCAGCTTGCGGTTAACTTGCGCGCCTATCAAATCAAAATCCGAGTCAAAATTGCGGCCGAAGGTATAACTGAGAGAAATTGACTGCCATTCCCGGGTGTTATATCCAGCCTTAATCAGGGTATGCCTGTTCCGGAATTCTTTTTCGAACAGCTTATATTCTTCTTCATGACGAAGTGTCAGGCCAAGTTTATTGCGCAGCTCAAATCCCAGCGCCTGCCATACATCCCAGGATCGGAGAGTTTTGTCGATCCCCCAGTAGATATTATAATTGGAACTGTATTCTATGCGGTCGAATACACGTCCTCCCGGCCAAAAAATCTTCTTCACAGCAGAATCAAATTCATGCCGATTGTCATCCCGGATGAAACCGACCGCATTAACATTGTCCCCAAAATCCCGGCCAAGATAAGTATACCGAAGGTGAATGTGAAAAGATGACGAATCATAACTGGGCCGCAGAAAAAAACCCATATCGGTCTTTCCTTCGGAACCATAACTTACAGCCGCTTGGCCGGTTATTCGAAATTTATCCGTCAAATACAGCGCCGTATCCAAACCGGCCGTTCCTTGATTTTTTCCATTGATCAAGCGGTTGGCGGCTAAAAATCCCACGGTGGAATTATTCATGACATCCCGTTTAAGCCGGAAAACGGTAAAATTGGCTGAACCTTGGCCAATCTCTCCTTCACGTGTCTGTGCGGAAAGGAAGGCGATTTCACTGGATCCCGCTTTTCCATATACTTTTGCCCCGCCATAGATATCCGCTATCCTCCGGGAATAGAAAAGCTGAATCCGCTGCTGATAAACCGCGTTGCCCTCCAGAAAAAATTTTCGTTTTTCCGGCAGGTTCAGCTCAAAGCGGGTCAGGTTCACCTGTTCCAGATCCGCCTCAACCGTGGCAAAATCCGGATTGAGGGTCAAATGCCCGGATAAAGACGGAGTAAAATCATAACGAACATCCAGCCCGGCTTCAAATCCCGCTGGTTCAGCCTCTTCAAAACGTGCTATCGCATGGGGAACAAATTCCGCCTTGCCGGCGGTTTTGTTTAAATCCAAAGGCGTCAGTATTCCGTTTCCATCCATTTTACGGTAATCCTCAAGCGGCCCTGTCCAGAAACTTTTCTCCAGATTACGGGGATAATAGCGGCTGGATTGAATTCCCCAGGTTTGGCCGCTGCCTTTCCGGTGCTTGACAGTGGATAAAGGAATGGCGATTTCGGCAGACCACCCGCCGTCAATGAAGGTCCCTGCAGAATCCCAAATGCCGTCCCAGTTTAAATCCGCCACCCTGCCGTTGTCGGAAATACGGCCGTCATGCTGAACACCAAGGGGGTTTGTCCGAAAATAATAGGCAGTCCGTTTATCATGAAATGTATCCAGGGTGACACACACGGAATCCGTTCCCATCTGGAGTCCATCCCTTTGGGTTCCCAGCACAATTTTTTCCGGATGAGGATCATAAGCTTTAAACCCAAAGTAGAGATGGGTATCATCATAGGCCACCCGGACTTCGGTTCTCACGGTTGCCGGTTGGCCCCTATGGGGTTCAAACTGAATAAAATCCGCCATCACAGGAGCATCTTTCCAGACCCTGTCATCGAGGCGGCCGTCAATTTGGGGACGATGCTCTGTTTTGTGAGGGGAAATGGAAAATTTCTCTTCGCTGGAAAACACCGGCAGCAAAAACAGGTGATAAATAATGATAACGCCGAATGCCGCGCGAAAGATTAGTTTCATTTTTCCGTTCCGTAAAAAGAAATATAATACAACAAATCTTTTGGCTTTTCATCGGATTCAGCTCAAAATGATCCCGTATGTCATTTCCGGAGCGGCGCGGGGAGAATGGCATACGGAATCATTTTCATCATTTGTGCTGTGATCATTTTTCAATAATCGTGATATCTCCGTCGGACGTCTGGATCCGGATGCGGTTTTGTCCGCCGTGGATTTCTCCGGATTTTGATTGGCTCGTTTCTTCGAAATGACTGATGTTTTCCAGTTCACACCGAATACGGCCGTCGTCGGACCAGGCGTAAAAGGATGCGGGAAAACCTTTCTCAAGTATAATCCGGACATGGCCGTCATCGGTTTTAAAGTCCGCATCCATATTTTCCGGCGTCAGGAGGTCAAGGTCAATATCGCCGTCTTCTGTCCGGATATCCAGTCTTTGGGCTTGGGTCCGCTCAAAAATGATATCTCCATCATCAGCTTCGATTTCAAAAGATCCGGCACAATCAGTGACCCGCAAGTCTCCGTCTTCCATATCTATACGGCAGCTTTTCATATTGCCGCCTGAAATTTCTATGTCGGCGTCATCACAAATAATCGAAAGATCCGCCTTTAGATTCCTGAAATTCAGATTGCCGTCCTCAGCCCGGATATCCATATTTTCTGCCTCAATATCTGCAAAATGAATATCACCGTCATCCGTATCGCATTGGATATCTTCCCGCCAGTCCTGAATAACGACATCGCCGTCATCTCCTTTCAAATCCAGGGCCATATATGCGGGTGCTTGAATTTCATATGTATATTCATACCGGTCAATGGAACTGAATCCGGCTGTCCACCCGGTTTTCTCTTTTCCAATGACATACACAGTGCTTCCCGATTTTCTGAAATCCACGCTGAAGTCATGCCGCTTTCCGAAACCGAAAAAATCAACGTCCGCCCGGTAAACCACTTTAATATCAATAATATCTTTACCCCACGGTGTAATGAAGACATCCCCGTCACCGTGACGGAGATTAAGCCGATCCCCCTCTTTGACGTCAAATGATTCGTGATAATCTTTTTTGACTTCCTTAGCCGTCCCCGCAGAAGGATTTAATAAGAGCAGGCCCAGCGGCAGAATGCATAGGATCATTGATATTTTCTTTTTTTTCATATGGATACTCCTTTACTTGTGATTTCACTTTATCATACGAAAGCAGGAGAAGAAAAGTTCGCTAACCGGCATACGGAGGGCCCTTTCAGCGGCATTCAGTCCGTCTGGCGAGGTATCAGAGGACTTCCAGCTTGGCAAACCGGAGGTCCAGCGTCAGGCGGCGGTTATTGGAAAATTGAACGACGAGTTTAGGCGGAGTTGTTCCAGGGATGACTTTATCGATAATGCCTTCTCCCAGTTGGGGATGTTTGACCTTTCGCCCGGATGTATAGGGGCCGGATTGAGGGGAGATGTCTGCGGTTTTGGAAACAGCCGCGGATGAGGCCGGAGAAAACAATCCGGTTCCGGGCGAACTTCGCTGCATATATTCTTGCAGGCCCTGGAGGAAGGGGGACGGGCCGGTCGGACGCGGGGAACCATATATGCTGCGGCTTTGGGCATAACTTAAAGCCAGATATTTTTTTGCCCGTGTGATACCGACAAACAGAAGCCGCCGTTCTTCTTCCATAGCTTTTTGATCCCCATGACTGAGTGAATGCGGAAGGACTCCGTTTTCCACTCCGGTGATTAAAACCGCAGGAAACTCCAAACCCTTGGCTGCATGCAAAGTCATCAAGGAGGCAGCCCCGGATTGATCGTCAAACGTATCCGGATCACTAAGCAGCGCGATCTGTTGGAGATAACCGGAGAGATCCCTTTTTTCCGAGGTTTGATCATACTCTTCTGCCGAATGTATCAATTCTTCGATGTTTTGAATGGCATCCTTTTGATTGGCGTCTTCTAAGTAAGCACGATAACCGGAGCGGTTGAAAACATCCCGGATTATTTCCGGGACAGGAACTTCGCTCCCGTATCGAAAACCATTCATCATTTTTGAAAACGAGAGAAGATTGGAGCGCAAACCGGTATTTAGTGCCGGGATGGCATCCGGATTTCTCAGAAGGGTCCACAGTCCGCAGCCTTCAGCTTTTGCATGTGCGGTCAGGCATTCTATCGTTTTTTGGCCGATTCCCCTGGGAGGCCGGTTTATGATCCTGAGTAAGGATACCCGGTCAGACGGATTGACCAATATCCGGAGATAAGCGAGCATGTCTTTGATTTCCCGCCGCTGATAAAATTCAAGGCCTCTGACTATTTGATAAGCTATCCCCTTCCTGTAAAGAGTTTCCTCCAGTATCCGGCTCATGGCATTGGTCCGGTAAAATATCGCCATATCCTTCAATGCCAGATGATAATCCGATTGCATTTCTCTGATCCAGGCTGCGGCACCATCCGCTTCACTGTATTCGTCAGCGAAAGTGAAGAGCCGCGGCGGGTCCCCGCCTTGAATCCGGGCAATCAGCCGTTTCGATTTTCGTTTCCGGTTGGCCTGGATCATGCCGTCTGCCAGATTCAAAATGGGAGGAGTGGAACGGAAATTATCCTCCATCCGGATGATTCCCGCTTCCGGAAAATCCTTTTCAAAAGCTAAAATATTTTCAATATCCGCTCCTCTCCAGCCGTAGATGGACTGGTCCGGGTCTCCCGTGACAAAAAGATTGCGGTGTTCACAAGACAGGTCCCGGGCAATCTGGAATTGACAGCGATTGGTGTCCTGGTATTCATCGACAAGAATATGGGTAAAACGCAGGCTCAGGCGCCGCCGCAGGCTGGAATTCTTTTTCAGCAGCAGGGCTGTTTTCATCAAAAGATCATCAAAATCTAGACCTGCGTTTTGAGCGAGACGGTGCTGGTATTCCCGGAAGACCTCAGCAGGAACGGCAGCCGGAGAATCCGCGGAAAATGACTCCAGCACCTGGCTTGGAGACATCAGTTCGTTTTTCCAGCGGCCGATGCGGCGGAGGAGCCTGGCAGGCTGATAAGCCTTGGGGTCAAGATCCATGTCATTGAGAATATCACGAATTGCAGAAAGCTGGTCGCTTCGGTCATATATTGTAAAAGTCTCTATTAACCCGGCTGCATGTGAAAACTCCCTGAGCAGCCGGGCGCATAAACTATGGAACGTACATATAAGCGAACCGGGAAGAATATTCATTGCCTTCAAGCGCGATTTCATTTCTTCGGCGGCTTTATTGGTGAAAGTCAAAGCTAAAATTTGACTGGGGGGAATTCCCTTTTGAATGAGGTATGCCACCCGGCGGGTGATAACCCTGGTTTTGCCGGAACCGGGACCGGCTAATACCAAGAGCGGTCCCGAGTCCCAGGAAGCCGCCTGTCTTTGGCTGGAAGTGAGTCCGGATAGAATATCTTCATCCATGTTGTGGTTGTCCTTTCGAGCAAGTTTTCCATTGTACATGATTCTGCGGGAATGTGAACCAGGCTTAAGATTTTCTTTTTTTTACAGGAGAGGAGAGCGAGGCCGGCAATTGACTTTTTTCTCCCTTTTCTCTATTATCGCCCTATTCTAATTATTCTATTATATTCTGTCTGGAGGTTGATATGAAAAAATTTGGTATTATTGCGCTAAGCATTTTATTTATCGGAACGGCAGCGCTGGCGGACGGCGTTGTCAAAAAAACAAAATCTGAAATCGAATTTAAAAAATTCGGTTCATTTTCCAGCGTTCAAACTGAAATGATTTCCGGATTGAAAAAAGCCACCGATTCGAACAACGATTTCAAAGGTAAAGGGCTGGTGGGAAAACTGGCCGGAAAATTTGCGCTGCAGTCGGGTGAGGAAACCATGATTTTGGATCTTCCGGAAATGACGGTCACCGAGATCAATCACAAAAAAAAGCGATACACGGTCCAGCCTATCGAGGCCCTTACACCGGAAGACACAGAGGGGCCTGTTGATGTTGAAGAGGAAGAAGACGTTGAGGAAGAAGAAAGCAATATCAGAATCATCCGCAATGAATTCACTGTAAATAAAACCGGTGAGAACCAAACAATCAACAGTTTCCCAAGCCAAAAATTCATCATAAGCTGGATTATGGAATGGGAAAACATCGAAACCGGGGAAAAAGGAACCTCCCGCTTACTAACCGACGTCTGGACCACTCCCATAGCCGGAGAAATCCGGAACGCCCGGGAAATTGAACGGCAGTTTACCCAGGAACACATGCAGCGGATGGGCCTTGATATTCCCGAGCTTCAGCAGGAGATGCTGGGAACCAATTGGCTGGGCATTTTCACTCAGATGAGCAGCCAGGAAGCAGCTCCGGAACAGGATGCATCCAGGTTCGCGGATGAAATGAAAAAAATCGAAGGCTACCCCGTGATTATCGATGGGAAATATTTCAATGAAACAGAAGGCGGGCCGCAGGAAGAAGAAGCTGAAGAAAGCGGCGGCATCGGCGGCATGCTCGGCGGATTGGCCAAAAAAGCAATCAAAAAAGACAAAAAAGAAGATCCCAGCCAGCCGGCCCTGGCTTATTACATCGAACTGCTCCAGTATGAACCCAAAGACATTCCCGAAGATAAATTTCAGCCGCCGGCTGACTATAAGAAAAAATAGCTATTCAAAAAAGCCCCGGATGCATTACCTGCTTCCGGGGCTTTTTTTTCTATAAATCCCCCTGCACCTAATCCTTTGACTTTCTCCATCTCCGGATGTTATGATTTTTGGCCAAGGGTGAAAGCGGGCGAATGAACGATACATCAACCATACTAATCCGCGGGGGAACAGTCGTTACCAATCAAGCATGTTTATCGCAGGATGTCCTTGTCCGAAATGAAATAATTGAAGCTGTAGGAAATTTCAGCGGGCATACCGCGGACAAAATCATTGATGCTTCGGGTTGTCTGGTCTTGCCGGGGGCCGTCGACACCCATGTCCATTTCAACGACGAATTCATGAACACCATAAGCGTGCACGATTATTACACCGGGACCAGAGCCGCCGCCTTCGGCGGTGTGACCAGTGTTGTTGATTTTACCAATCAAGCTCCCGGCGGAACCCTGCAGCAGGCCTTTGACGAAAAAAAAGAAGAAGCCGGGGGAAAAGCCTTGATAGACTGGGGCGTCCATCCGGTCATCACCCGGGCGGACAAAGATACTCTATCTGAAATACCACATCTGATTCAGCAAGGCGCGCCTACCTTTAAATGCTATCTCACCTACCGGCGGGAAGGCCTGATGGTGGAGGAAGATGAGCTTCACGGGATTTTGCGGGTGCTCGCCTCCGCAGGGGGAATGCTTCTCGTGCACGCCGAAGATAACGATTTAGTGGAAAACGGGGTGTCCCAAATGCTTGAACAGGGCTTGACCTCCCCGGTTTATCATGCCAGGAGCCGCCCTCCCGAAACGGAAAACCGGGCTGTCGCCAAATGTATCCGCGCTGCGGAAAAAACCGGCGGCCGGATATTCATTGTCCACCTGGCCTCAGGGAAAGGCCTTGAAATGGTCGAAACCGCCCGGGATAAAGGGGTTAAGGCCGCAGCTGAAACCTGCACCCACTATCTGATTTTCACCGAAGACCAGTTAAAAAGGGAGGATGGAATAAAATGGATCTGTTCACCTCCTCTAAGAGACAGGAGAATTCAAGACAGGTTATGGGAAGGAGTCCTGAACGGCGCCATCTCCATGGTCACTTCGGATGACGCCGCCTATTCCTGGGAAGCCAAGCTGATGGGAAAGGACCGCTTCGATCTTTGTCCCAACGGCATTCCCGGAGTGGAGGTCCGCCTCGCCCTGCTTCATTCGGAGGGGGTGGTAAAAAGGGGAATGTCCCTGCCGCGTCTGGTGGAATTGACTGCGGCCGCTCCGGCCCGGTCCTTTGGACTTACGGGAAAAGGGCGCCTGGAGACCGGAGCCGATGCCGACATTGTCCTCTTCGATCCCCACGCCGAGTGGATCATGCAGCAATCCACCCTGCACATGGCTCCCGATTGGGCGGCCTATGAAGGAATCCGGGTAACAGGAAAAGTCCGGCAAGTGATCTCCCGCGGAGACATCATTATCGACAGCGGTAAATGCCTGGCAAAGAAAGGGCGCGGACGATATCTGCCCCGAACACTGAACGCGGAATGAGGACACAAAAAGGAAAATAAAATGCCGGATGAAATAAAAACCGGAATTTATTCAGGAGCCGCTCCGGAAAAAGTGGAACGCGACCTTAAGCCCCTGGTTGATTTCCAGGAAGAAGGCATATCCCTGGATACTCTGAAGCGGATCATTCAGGAGCGTCTGGTCCCGCATTTGATGAATTATGCTCATCCGGCTTTTCTGTCCATGTTTAATTTTTTTCCGGAAACCGCAGCCAGGCTGGGCGCAGAAACAGCCCTGGCATACAACCAGGGTGTCACCAACTGGCAGGTTTCTCCGGGAGGAGCGGTTTTAGAGGAATTATGCTGCCGGGCTCTATGCCGTCTTTTCAGTTTGGACCCGCAGGCCGATGCAACTTTTATGTATTCCGGCACCTACGCCAATCAGGAGGCTTTATATCTGGCCCTTCACTGCAGCGCGGAAAAACAGGGGTTCGACCTGAACCGGAAAGGAGTGAACGGATTCAAAGCCGTGAACAAACTTCGGATACTGGCTTCCCGCGACGCCCATTTCTCCGTCAAACAAGCCGCGCGCATCCTGGGGCTCGGTGAGGACAGCCTTGTTTATGTGAATGTGGACAAAAACCGCCGCCTGGATATCGCACATTTCAAGAAAACCGTCGCGCAGCTGAAAACCGGCCATAATATTATCGCAGCCGTGCTTACAGCCGGCACCACGTCCACAGGGTCTGTTGATCCTATGGCACCAGCGGCGGCTGTATGCCGGGACAACTCCATATGGCTGCATGTGGACGGAGCGTACGGCCTGGCATATGGCCTGATTCCTGAGCTCAAACCCTTATATGCCGGTTTGATGGAAGCTGATTCCATTACCTGGGACCCGCATAAACAATTCGGAGTGCCCATTCCAAGTTCCATTCTGTTCGCTAAAAACGGAGAAGACTTGAAGCGATTGGCCGTCTACGGGGAATATTTCAACCGGCGGAATGACCCGCGGCCCAATCCCGGTCTCAAGTCCCCTCCTTCAACCCGGCCGATGTCTGCCCTGCCGCTGGCAGCGGCCTTGCGCTGCCTGGGCGTGAAAAAGGTCACAGAACGGCTGAAAACGCCGTTGGCCGCAATTAAGGAACTTTACCTCAAACTTCAGGATATCCCGGATATCGAATCCGGGCATAGACCGGATACCGGAATTCTCTGTTTCCGGGTGCTTCCCGGTGAAGTTCCTCTGGAAAAGGCCAACCGGATACAGGAAAACGTCTACGAAAAAATAATGGAGGGAGTACACCGCACCGTTTCCATCACCAAACTCGGCGAAAAGGTATTCCTGCGGCTGGTTGCACTCAGCCCGGATGTGACCTGCGGGGATCTCTGGGAAACCGTCGATATGGCCCGCTCTCTTGCGGATGACGAATTCCATGCTGGATAAAATACTGGATATCGCCGGTATCGTTGACGGGGTCTTATGGGGCCCCTGGACCATGGTTTTTATTGCGGCCGTTGCGGTTTTTTTGACACTCAAATCCCGTTTTTTCCAATTCCGCAGGTTTTCCTTCATTTGGAATAAAACCGCAGGAACTGTCTTTTCTCAGGCCGAAAGCGGACAGAAAGGCATGATGACCCCTTTCCAGGCAACGTCCACGGCATTGGCCAGCACAGTGGGAATGGGAAATATTGCGGGTGTTGCCACCGCTTTATCCATTGGAGGCCCCGGGGCTATTTTTTGGATGTGGGTTCTGGCACTGCTGGGGATGATGACAAAAACCGCTGAGATCACTCTGGCTGTCCATTACCGGAGCCGGGATCATGAGGGAAACCTGAGCGGCGGCCCCATGCATTATATCCGGAAGGGGCTGGGATGGACTTCCCTGGCTAAGCTTTTCAGCGCCGGAATATTGATAAACGCCGTTCTCAGCGCTTCCCTTCTTCAAGCCCATACGGTCGGACGGGCTTTCTTGTCCAGTTACAATATCAGCCCCTACCTGGTGACGGCCGCAATGTCGATTGTGACCGCCGCGGTCATCATCGGAGGAATCCGCCGCATCGGACGGTTCTGTGAACGGCTGGTCCCGGCTATGTCCCTGCTTTATATCGCAGGCGGAATTCTTCTTTTTTTCATCAATTATCAAAAAATCCCGGAAGTCTTCGGCAGTATATTCCATTACGCCTTTGCTCCGGCGCCGGCCGCGGGAGGTTTTGCAGGAGCGGCGATAGCCGCGACTCTAAAGATGGGGATGGCTAGAGGCATGCTGTCGAATGAGGCCGGTTTGGGAACAGCACCCATGGCCCATGCCACCGCTGACACGCCCCATCCTTTCAGCCAGGGCATATGGGGAGCCTTCGAGGTATTTATCGATACCATCGTCATCTGCACTATTTCTTCCTTCGCTATTCTGTCCACCGGAGTATTATCCGGCGGGGAGTCCGGAATTGATTTGATTATCAGTGCTTTCTCATCCGTATTTCCGGCCGGTCTTTCCGGCATCTTTATTTCAACCGCTATCCTGACGTTCTGCCTGTCCACTCAGATCGGCTTCTTCATTTACTACCGGACAGCTGTCATTGATTTGTTCGGAGAAAAACCGCTCCCGGTGCTCAAATGGGCTTATCTGATCCCGGGCATTATCTTCGCCGGTGTGGCCGATGTGGATAAACTCTGGGTATTCGCCAATATTTCCGTTGGAGTCTGCTCTCTTCCCAACCTGGTGGCGGTTATCGCCTTGAACAGTGTCTTTTTTGTGCTTATGCGCGATCTTTTTTCCGGAACAAACCGGTACGCCTGCGGATCCGGCAGCGGCTTGATCAAGCAGGCGGTAAAACCCGGTCTAAGAAAGGAGTTATAAATATATGCATAATTCCCATTTAAAAATCGACAGGATATCATTTAACTTGGGCATGATCAATTGCTTTGTGGAAATGGTCGCCTGCGGAGTAAAACGCCTGGCCATCAGCCCTCCGGTCCGGCCGGAAGAATATCCGGTCATCCAAAAAGGATCGGACCGGGTTGTGGAAAATTTCGGCATCAAATCCTACTTCGATACATCCTTGCTGGTTACGGACTTGCAGCCGGCTGAATTCACAGCCGGCAAATGGTCTATTCTTTATTATGAAGAAGACGGGGTTATCCGGGCTTATTTGGACCTGAAAAAGAAGAAGGAGGAACTGGAAAATTCCGGGCGATTTCACGGGGAAGAACGCAAAGAGATTTCGCGTGCCTTCGGGCGCCTGCTGAGCTACCCTGAAGATAAAATAGAACTTAAAATATCGGGACAATCTTATCCGGCGCCCTTTGTGCTCGCTGACTGAAAATCTGCTGTCCTGAGAGCTGCGAAGCAGGTCCCATGGTCATTCCCAGGCCGCACAGCGGCGGGATATGGACCTTATCCATTGCCATGTGAAATCGTTTTTCGACCGCATAGATCAGGTTAATAAAAAGGGAGGAGGGGCTAAAAATGCGGATATGCATCATAAACCCTAACAGTGATGACAGCATGACGGCTGCCATTCTTTCAACGGCAGCCGCCTTCGCATGGAACGATTTTGATGTGGTTTGTAAATCAACCCCCGGAGCACCGTCATTTATCGAGACCTATGAGGACGCTGCTGCCGCTGCACCCGGGATGATAAAACTCATCAAAGAACATCATGAAACCAGTGACGGATTTGTGATCGCCTGCCATAGTGATCCCAATCTTGATGTGATGAAAGAGATTTCCGTAAAGCCGGTCGTCGGTATAGGGGAGTCATCCATGAAACTGGCTTCCATGCTGGGCCACCGCTTCACAGTACTATCCGACAACCGGCATTCCATCCCCAATAAGGAGGCCCTGGTCCGCAAATATCACTTAGATAAAACTCTTGCATCAGTCAGGGCTCCGGAAGAAAACATCATGGATTTAGCCGAGCCGGAAAAATATTATCAAACCGCCCTTAAAGCCATTGAGCTGGATGGTGCGGAAGTGATCGTTTTGGGATGCGCAGCCATGACCGGAATGGAAAAGCCGCTTCAAAAACGGCTGCAGGCCCCGGTCCTGGACGGCGTTGCCTGCGCTTTGATCATTATATCCGGCTTGATTAAATGCGGCATATCCACCAGTAAAATCCGGCGGTATAATCCGGAATTCTGAGTATCCCTTCCCTTTGTTATCCTGAGGAAAGCGAAGGATCTCTTGCTGCTTCGTTATAATATATTTATCTCAAATCTCAGAACCCGGAACCTGGAACGCAATAAATGCGAGCACAGCAAAGCAGTCCAAGATTCCCGTCGCTATGCTCCGGGAATGACATGGGGTGTCGAGCGAAGCGAGCCGACCGAACAGACAGAACAGACCGAATAGACTTAGACAGACCTAGACAGACTCAAAGAACGCTTCGAACGCGAGCGGGAATAATGTATAATAATAGAAATGGAGCAAAAAGACATCTCGATCGATAGTCTGTGGGATTCCACTCCGCCGGCGAAAGAGACATTCGATCCCAACCGCTTCCGGGAACTTCCCGAGCCGGCCCGCCGTTACCTTGAGCACAGTATTGCGCCGGTCACACCCCTGGCCGCTTCCGTCAGGCTTGAGATGCATGGAGAAATCAATTTGAATCGGTGGCTTCCCTTTCAGGCGGAGCAGATTATCCGCTGGGATCAGGGCATGATTTGGAAGGCCAAAGTTAAAATGGCCGGTTTGCCGGTCAAAGGGTTTGACCGGATTATTGCCGGAACGGGCGAATTGAAATGGAAGCTGCTGGGGCTTATCCCGGTCTTGAACGAATCCGGCCCGGATATCTCCCGGTCGTCCATCGGGCGCATGGGAATAGAAGCCGTCTGGCTGCCGTCTATATTCTGTCGGCGGACAACTGAATGGGCCTCCTATGATAATTCCATTATCAAGGCAAAATATCCGCTCATGGGAGAGACGATTAACCCCGAATTAAAAATCGGGCCTGAGGGACAATTGCAGAGCGTTAAACTAAAGCGATGGGGCAACCCCGGTGAAGGTGAATTCCGCTATGAGGATTTTGGCGGGGTTGTTGAAGGAGAAAGATCATTCGGCGGGTATACCATTCCCACCGTTCTCCGGATCGGCTGGTTCTTCGGAAGCAGCCGTTTTGAATCCGAAGGCGAGTTTTTCAGGGCTGTAATCGACCACGCCCGCTTTCTCTAATCCCCTTATAACTTTTTAATCAACTGGTAAATTTCCCCCCAGGTTCCGCTGCGGGGAGGTCCAATGTGCTTGTTTGAACTATTGGCAAAGCATATTGTGGTCAATCCGCTTCCCCTGAGTTTCATAATATTATCCGGATTGTCCTCGATGTAAATATCCGCCCCCACCTGGTCTTTTTCCTTCATGAAGCACAAATCCCAGTACGGAATGCCGTTCTTATCCAGCCATTCAACTGTCTGCTGAACCGCTGCAGCATGAAAATAAGGGATAAACAGCCGGTGGGATATAATCCGAATCCGGTATCCTTCGTCGGATAATTTGCGCAAATACTTGCGGGCTCCCGGCATAATTTTCTCAGTCTTGAATAAATCTCTCTGGGTGACAGCAAACCGGTGAAGGCTCTCGTAATCCAAAACCCCCCATTCCTCTAATCCATATGATACATCCATCGATAAATCTGCAGGGCTGCATTCAAACCATTCAGCAGTAATCTCCCGCATACGCCCGTAAAAATCGGCACATACTCCATCCAGATCGACGCCTATAACCATTTTTTTTCGTGCGACACCCATTTTATCCTCCTGAAACAACGATGAATCTGCCTTATTTTACTGCAATACGGCTACAGCATCTACAGGCAATTCAATATCCATCAAAGTTTTATCTGCATGAGAACACATCCGCTTCTTTCTTTTACCTGGAATTATTCACATACCGGGAAGGCCAAAGATGCTGGGCGCAGGGCATGAAGAACGGTTGGAAATCTGAAGGGAACACAAACCGGGCCTGAATGCCGCCTGGGAAAATGCAATTATTTGATAAATCCGGAATATTGACTATCTCAAAACCATTTGATAATATTCAGGCCGGGAATTTATCAAAAAATACAATGCCAAAACTAAATTTATATTCAAAAAGACAGGAGCCTTTTTTTGTCTGAACATCGGGTGGTTGTAACCGGGCTGGGGGTCGTAAGCCCGATCGGTTCCGGAAAAAAAGAATTCTGGGAAGGATTAATCAGCGGCCGCAATGGTATCGGAAAGGTCACCCATTTTGATGTGACCGGCTACTCCTCACAGATGGCCGCAGAAATTAAAGATTTTGATCCCAGCCGGTGGATTGAACCGAAAGCGGCCGGCCGTATGGACCGGTTTACTCAATTCGCTATGGCAGCAGCCACAATGGCATTTACGGATTCTGGCTTGGATACATCCGCATTCAACAGCCTGCGTGCGGGGGTTATTATCGGATCGGGGATCGGCGGGTCAAAAACCATCGAGGACGGACAAGTCCGGCTGCAAAATAAAGGGCCGCGGTCCATCAATCCCTTTCTGGTTTCCAAGCTTCTCATCAATATGGCCGCCTGCATGGTTTCCATCCATTTCGGATTAAAAGGCCCGTTGTCCGCTCCATCAGTGGCATGCTCTACCGGAACCAACGCTATAGGGGACGCCTTCCGGATCATACAGCGGGGCGATGCGGATATTATGCTGGCCGGAGCCTCGGAAGCCTGCATCACTCCTCTGGCATATGGCGGATTTTGCGCCACCCGCTCCATGTCGCGTAATAATGAAAACATGCAGAAAGCCAGCCGCCCCTTTGATAAAAACCGGGACGGGTTTATCATGGGAGAAGGCTGCGGAATAGCCGTGCTTGAAAGCCTGGAAAACGCCCTGGAGCGAAAGGCGGTCATTTATGCTGAAATCGGCGGTTACGGGAACTCCAGTGATGCGTACCATGTCACGGCTCCCGAACCAAATGGAGACGGCATGATCCGCGTTATGCGCTCCGCACTCGCTGACGCCGGCGCGGCTCCGGAAACCGTGGACTACATCAACGCCCACGGCACCTCCACCATCCTGAATGATAAAACCGAATCAGCCGCCATCCAGAAAGTTTTTGGTGCGCATGCTTCTTCTTTAAAAATCAGCTCAATCAAATCCATGATCGGTCATTTAATGTCCGCGGCCGGTGCAGTTGAGTTTGTATCATCGGCGCTGACAATTCGCAATAACGTTATTCCGCCGACAATAAATTATGAGGACCCGGATCCGGATTGTTCATTGAATCTTGTTACTAATGAGGCATTAAAAATGCCGGTTGCCACTCTTATCAGCAATTCTTTCGGTTTCGGAGGGGGTAACGCCTGTATACTCCTGAAAGGATATCCACAATCATGAAAGTCCCCAAGCTTCAAATCGGAAATATTACAGTAAACATTCCCATAATCCAAGGCGGTATGGGGGTACGCGTATCCCTTTCTCAACTCGCCGCCGCCGTCGCCAATGAAGGCGGAATCGGAACCATTGCCAGTGTAGGCCTCGGGGATGTGGAACAATCCAAACATGATTTCGAACGGGTCAGCCGGGAAGCCCTGGAACAAGTCATCCGGCGGACACGGCAGCTGACCAACGGACCTATCGCCGTCAATATTATGGCCGCCCTCAGTAATTTTAAGGACCTGGTCAAAACCTCGGTAAGGGAAGGGGTAAAAATTGTCGTATCCGGCGCCGGGCTCCCTCTGAAGCTGCCGGGGGATGTCGACGATGATTCGGTAAATTTACTGCCCATCGTCAGCTCCGGACGTGCGGCCGCGCTTATTCTGAAAACCTGGGATAAACGGTTCAGCACAACCGCCGACGGAATCGTCCTGGAAGGGCCGCTTGCAGGAGGCCATTTAGGGTTTTCATACGAGCAGCTGAAGCATCCGGAACAGTATTCCCTGGAAAAGCTTCTGCCTGAAGTTTTAGAGACGATTAAACCCTTTGAAGACAAATACGGAAAAAAAATCCCGGTTATTGCCGCCGGCGGTATTTATTATGGATCGGATATCGCCCGCATGCTTAAACTCGGTGCCTCCGGCGTTCAGATGGCCACACGGTTTGTGGGAACCCATGAATGTGATGTGCATGATAATTTCAAACAAGCTTATCTCGACGCTCAAGCTGAAGATATAGAAATCATAAAATCCCCGGTTGGTATGCCGGCGCGGGCGATAAAGAATAAATTCCTCAATGACCTCGAAATCCAGGGAAAAATCCCCATCCAGTGCCATTACCGCTGCCTCATCGCCTGCAAGGTGAGCGAAGCCCGCTACTGTATTGCCAAGCGGCTGGTTAATTCATGCGAAGGCAGGACAGATGAAGGTGTTATTTTCTGCGGCAGCAACGCCTACCGGATAGATAAGATCGTCTCCGTCAAGGAGCTCATGGCGGAGCTCGTCCGGGAAATTGAAGCCGCTTAGATCGAATCCCTTTTTTGATCAGCCTGTGAACAATGGAACAATGGGGTCGGACCCTAATACCGCCCAATGGGGTCGCACCGCAAAACCCCTAAAACCCCTCAATTGATTCAAATACAGAGGAAGAGTAGAATAAACGTTTCATTTGAAATGAGAAGTATAATGAAATCAGCTGTTTCAATGAGGATTGGGATTGTATAAAGACGGAAATGACGCCGAAAAATAATAGTCAAATTTCCATAAAAAATGCGCGGGAGCATAATCTGAAAAATGTTTCCCTGTCCCTGCCGCATGATACTTTTATCGGGATATCCGGCATATCCGGATCAGGCAAATCCTCTCTGGTCTTCGATACCATCGCCCGGGAAGGTCAACGGCGGCTGCTGCAGACCTTTTCCGGCCATACCCGCCAGTTTATGAACAAGCTGCCGGCCGCGGATGTCGATGATATTAAAGGGCTGCGCCCTGTTCTAACCGTCGACCAAAAAACCATTATTCGCAATCCGCGCTCCACCATCGGGACCCTTTCCGAACTTTATGATCTGCTCCGGCTCCTGTTCGCCCGTTTCGCAGAGTGGACAGCGGGCGGAACTCCTGAAAAACAGCCGTCCCGGTCATTATTCTCCTTTAATTCACCGGAAGGTGCCTGCCCCGAATGCAAAGGCCTGGGTGTGGTGGATAAAATCGATCCTGACCTGTTGATTGATGATCCCGGCAAAACGCTGCGGGAAGGCGCTCTGGTATTGACAACGGCCAATGGATACATCATCTATTCTCAGGTCACTATTGAGGTTTTGGACCGGGTCTGCCGCGCCCATGGCTTTAATGTGGACATACCATGGAATCAGCTGACCCCAGAACAAAAAGATATCATCATGAACGGATCAGAGGCCCTTAAAATTCCGTTCGGCAAGCACCCGCTTAAAAGCCGGTTGAAATGGAGCGGCATCACGGTCAAACCCAGGGAGGAAGGTTATTATAAAGGCCTGCTTCCGGTCATGACCGACATTCTTAAACGCAGCCGGAATCCTAACATACTCCGTTTTGCCCGGACACAGCCATGCCCGCGGTGCCGCGGTGACCGGCTTAACCGGCAGGCTCTTGGATACAGCTTTCGGTCCCAGTCCATCGCCGCGCTCAACCGGATGACGATATCTCAATTAATATCATTTTTGTCATCGCAGCAGGCGGACAATCCCGGCTTAGATGAAGTGATTTCGCACTTGATTGAAAAAGGCCGCACTCTAAAACAGCTCGGCCTTGGATTTCTCAGCTTGTCGAGAAAGTCCAATACCCTTTCCGGCGGCGAAGCGCAGCGAATCCGGCTCGCCAATCAAATCACCAACCGCTTGAGCGGAATACTGTATATTCTGGATGAACCTTCCATCGGCCTGCATCCGGCTGATCAGGAAAAACTCATCCGGGCCGTAGCAGAGCTTAAAGCCCGCGGGAACAGCCTCATTGTGGTGGAGCATGACAGAGCCACATTGCTCCAGGCGAATTATCTAGTGGACATCGGCCCGGAAGCAGGTGCAGGGGGCGGGCATATTCTATTCAGCGGCAGCCGCGACACATTTGAAAATAATCCTCCGCAAAGGAGCTTCACGCACCAGTGTTTATTCCAAGCCGGACACCCCTCGCCAAAATCAGGAGTGCGGAACCCGGACGGGAACATCATCATAAAAAATGCACGGCTGCATAATCTGAAAAACATCCATGCGGCATTCAAACGAAAATCCTTTAATGTGGTCTGCGGTGTTGCCGGGGCCGGCAAGTCAACCCTGGTCCATGATATGCTGGCAGACGGCATCAAAAAAAGTTCAGAGGACTTGTCCGGTCATACAGATATCCAGAAGGTGATTGACATTGACCAGGCGCCGATCGGACGCACATCGCGCAGTAATCCGGCTACGTATACCAAACTGTTTGACCATATCCGAACACTTTTTGCCGCACTTCCTGAGGCAAAAAAGCACAATTGGACAAAATCCCATTTTTCTTTCAACAATAAAAAAGGCGGCCGCTGTCAGGAATGTGAAGGAGCCGGTGCCATAAAAGAGGGCTTTCATTTCCTGGGAAGCTTTGAGAGAGAATGTCCATCCTGTCATGGAAAAAGGTTTACCCCAGCCACTCTCACGGTCAAACTGAAGGGACGAAACATCGCTGAAGTGTTGGATATGAGTATGGATGAGGCAGCCCGGTTTTTTTCAGACCAACCCAAAATTTCCTCGACTTTGCGCCTTCTCATAAAATTGGGGCTGGGATATCTATCTTTGGGCCAACCATCAACCACACTTTCGGGGGGCGAAGCCCAGCGCATTAAATTGGCCTCTGATCTGGCTAAAAAATCAAAAAAACATACGCTGTATACATTAGATGAGCCAAGCACAGGACTGCACGACTATGATTTGACAAAGCTGACCTCTATCCTAAACAGGCTAACTGACCAGGGGCACACTGTGGTTGTCATCGAGCATCATCCGGACATCATCCTGCAGGCGGATCATATAATTGAGCTCGGCCCCGGCAGCGGACCGGAAGGCGGACGCCTTATTTTTTCCGGCACACCGGCACAGCTGCTCAAATCGGCAGATTCCATCACGGCCGGATATATACTAAGTCCGGAATCATCGGATACCGGTGATAAAAAGCAAAGACCTAAGACGGAATCAGAGCAGACCATCAGCCTCAGAGGAATCAGAACAAATAATCTCCAAAACATCTCCGTTGACATCCCAGTCGATCAAATCACAATGATAACCGGTGTCAGCGGAAGCGGCAAATCCTCCCTGGTTACAGACACTATTTATGCCGAAGGCTGGCAACGCTACATTGAAAATTTCTCGGCCTTCGCCCGCAGCCATATGCAGTCCCGGTACCGCGCCGATATTGAACATGCAGAGGGCCTGCGCCCCGCAATTCACATCGGACGCAGCCGTGCTAAAGGATCAGGAAGATCGACATTGGCCACCTACACAGGTATCCTTGACCGCTTTCGGCTGATCTTTTCGCGCTGCGGCAGGTTTCCGGGCAAACGGCTGCCGGCCAGTGCATTCTCCTTTAACCAGCCGGAAGGAGCGTGTCCGGCTTGCAGCGGCTTGGGTTATCAGCTGCGGTGCGATCCGGAGAAACTTATAACCGATCGTGCTAAGCCGCTTCCAGATGGAGCCATGGACGGAACCAAAACCGGACGGTTTTATGGAGACAAAAACGGCCGTTACATGGCCATGCTGGCTGCCGCTGGACGTAAGGCAGGCTTTGATTTCAATCAGCCTTTTGCTTCGCTGACGGAGGCGGCCAAGCGTATTGCTCTTTTCGGGCTTCCCGGGGAAAAATTAACCGTAGATTGGCACTTCAAAAGGAAAAACCGCACCGGTACGCACCGCTTCACAGGAGAATGGACTGGATTGATCAATCTGATTACGGATGAATATTTCCGCAAAATTGAAACCGGACGCAACCTCCAATTGAATCCCTTGATGTCAAAATTCACATGTCAAAAATGCCAAGGCCGGCGATACCGCGGCGACATCCTGGCCGTGACCCTGGATGGCTGTTCTATTGACCAATTCTTGGCTATGCGGGTCGAACAGCTGCATCAATATGCATCTCAAAGGATAAGTAATAAATTAGAGGAAGGGGCCGCTGCCGCATTCAGGGAAATCCGCGAACAGTGCCGTCTGCTCAAGCAGGTTGGGCTGGGATACCTGACATTTGACCGGCTGATTGAGACCTTAAGCGGTGGAGAGATGCAGCGGACCGGTTTGGCGGTTCAGGGACTTTCCGGTATGGAGGGGCTGCTGTGCGTGCTGGATGAGCCAGGCCGCTCTCTGCATCCAAAAGACAAAAGGGGAATTATTCAGATGATCGAGGAGCTGAAAAACCGGGGCAATACTGTCGTGCTGATCGAGCATGATCTGGCATTCCTCGACCATGCCGATCATGTAATTGAAATGGGGCCCGGCGGAGGAAAATACGGAGGCCGGATCATCTACAGCGGAAAGCCTCAGCCGGCTGTTGAAAAATTCCGCTCAGAACTTCCCGCGATGTTGAAAAATTTTCATAAAAAAGAATCCCTTGTCCGACATATGGAATTGAAACGTCTTTCAGCCAATAACCTGGACATTGATAGTCTTCGTATTCCCGCAGAGGCCATAACCCTCATAAGCGGCGTATCCGGAAGCGGGAAATCAAGCCTGCTGAATCAAACCATTGCAGCCAGCATTCAAGCCGGGAAGCCGGTCAATTGTTTGGAATTTTCCGAAATGCCGGCTTGGGTTGATTTGCTATGGATGGAACAAAAAGAATCCGGGGCTGGTATCATGTCCACGCCTTTGACGCTTACCAGGATCTGGGGGGAACTGAAAAAAATATTTACCCGTCATGCAGCAAAACCAGTGAATGAGCCGTCCGGCCGGATGAAATTGTCCCAAAAAAAATCAGCCTGCCCCGAATGCGGCGGCACCGGCATCGTCCGCATCAGTATGGACTTTCTGGCTGATATTGAGATGACATGTGAGACCTGCCGGGGGTTACGCTACCGGCCTCCCATACTGGAATATAGACTCAAGGGGCTTAATTTGGGAAAAATCCTTCAAATGACCGTAGATGAGGCCCTTCCATTTTTTAAAGAGTTCCCTGAATTCGTCGCAAAGCTTGATCTCTTTAAAGAAGCAGGACTATCTTATTTGGCCCTTGGCCAGCCGGGCAGCCATCTCTCCAGCGGGGAAATCCAGCGATTGATGCTGATAGGAACACTGATAGAGGGAAGCAAAAACAACCAGACTAAACTTATTCTCCTCGATGAGCCTTCCGCCGGTTTACATTATACCGATGCCGTGAAAATCTACCGCATACTGCAGCGGCTGCGCGATTCCGGCCATACCATCATAGCCACCGAACACCATCCCGTATTCACCAGCCTTGCGGACTACCGCATCGTTCTCGGTCCCGGCGCCGGCCCCAACGGCGGCCGCCTCCTTTCCAATGGGGTCGCACCATAAAACTCCCCAATGGGGTCTGTCCCCATTATTGCGACCCCATTAATGATTCATTAATGATTAATGAGAATAAGGTCAATCAACTCTCGTCATCTTGAATGTAAGGAAATTCATAATGGCAAGAGCTCACCGAATCTATGAACCAGGCTATGTATGGCATATAACGCAGAGATGCCATGAGCAAAAATTTTATTTTAAATCCGATTATTTCCGCCGAAGATGGCTCTATTGGTTGAACCAAGCTAAAGAGCGGTATAAATTCAATATTTTTAATTACATGGTTACTAGTAATCATATTCACCTCTTGGCTTTTTGTGACAGCACTAATAATGAAATTGCAAAAGCGATGCATTTGATCTCTGGAAGAGTTGCCCAGGAATTTAATATTAAAAATGAACGCAGAGGTTCATTTTGGGAGGACCGTTATCATGCAACTGCAGTACAATCCAATCTCCATCTCATAAGATGTATGGTTTATATCGATATGAATATGGTTAGAGCAGGAGTCATCAAGCATCCGCAAGAATGGCAGCCTTGCGGATATCATGAGTTAAAATCCGGCAGAAAGGATAATAACCTGATTGATTTAAATTATATTGAACAACTATTAGGAATGGATTATGAAAATTTTAAAGAAATACATAATTATTTGTGCGAAGATTATTTAGATCGACAAAATTTTCAAAGAGAAAAGAGCTGGACTAAAGGTATAGCCGTCGGTAACCGCGATTTTGTTACTACTATAAAACGCAAATTAAATATTAACTCAAAAAAGAAAAAAATCATCCAAAATTCAACTTTTTTTGAACTCCGTTAATATTTTTATATTGGGGTCGCACCATAAAACTCCCCAATGGGGTCTGTCCCCATTATTGGCTTTATTGGCTTTTGTGGTGCGACCCCATTGGGCTTGAGACCCCATTGGGCTTGACCCCATTGGGCTTGACATTGGGCTTGAATGTGGTCTGACCCCATTAGTGAGTGCATTAGTGATTGATTCTTTGGCCGGATTTTGATATTAGTGAATTCTGTCATCACAATGAAAGACTTTCTTAAGTTCCACTGGCCGCTTATTCTTATTGGAATCACCTACTTGATCTTCTTTCTCGCCACTGCCGGCCGGTACGGTATTTTCCGGGATGAGCTTTATTACATCGATTGCACCAGGCATATGGCTTGGGGTTATGTAGACCAGCCGCCTTTTTCCATCTCCGTGCTGTGGGCGGTCCTGAAATCATTGGGAGACTCCATCCTGGCCATCCGCCTGGTGCCCATGCTGTGCGGCCTCTCAGGCATCGAGCTGACCTGGCTGTTGACCCTGCGCATCGGCGGCAGCCGTTTTTCTGCGGCCCTCGCCTCCCTGGCCTGGTTTGCCAATCCCACCTTTGTCATCCTCACTAACTTTTACAGCATGAATGCCCTGGATTTAATTTTTTGGTTAACCGGCTTTTTATTGGTGGTGGAGTGGATTCGCGCTGGAAACGAACGACTGCTGCTGTGGCTGGGCGTTATCGCCGGACTGGGGCTGCTTAATAAATACAGCATGGGATTCTGGCTGCTGAGTTTCAGCCTTGCTCTCTTGATTTCAAAATACCGGAAAACTCTGCTGCGCCCTTGGATCTGGGGAGCTGCTTTAATTGCTCTGCTGCTGTTTCTGCCCCATATAATCTGGCAAATACAGAACGGCTGGCCCAGCTTGGAGTTCATGCAGAATGCCGCTGCTTTTAAAATCGCCAGGCTCAGTCCCATCCAAATACTGACAGATCTCATCAAAACCATGAATCCGGTTAATGTATTGTTGTGGATTCCCGGCCTGGTGGCTTTGTTTTCATGGAAGTCTCTCCGCGCTTTCCGGATTATAGGAATTATGGCTGTCGTTTTCTTTGTTTTCCTGCTGGTGCAGACCTCAAAAGTCTATTATTTCGCACCCATCTTTCCCATCCTTTATGCCGCCGGCTCCGCCTGGATATCTCATTTCTTTTCCGGCAAAAGACGCTGGGGCCGTCCGGTTCTGGTTTCTTTTCTCATTTTCTTCACTTTGGTCCTCCTTCCTATAGCCATGCCGGTTCTTTCCCCGGAAACACTAGCGGACTACCTCAGCCGGACCGGCCTTCAGCCCCAAGCGCAGGAAAGAAGCCGCATCGCTTCACTCCCCCAGTACTTCGCCGACCGCTTCGGTTGGGAAGAGATGGCCGCAGCCGTTTCCAAACATTTCCAACGGCTCCCGGAAGCTGTGCAGCAGGATATTGTCGTGTATGCTGATAATTACGGAGAAGCCGGGGCTATCAATTACTACCGGAAACAATATTCTTTACCGCCTGCAGTCAGCGGCCATAACAACTTCTACCTCTGGGGGCCCGGTTCTATTTCAGGAGAACATCTCCTTGTCATCGCCGGTGATAGAGAAGAACTGGGACAGGCTTATGAAAACGTCGTCCTGCTGGAACATTTTACTGCTCCCTACATCATGCCGTATGAAAATAACATCCCCATCTATTACTGTTCCGGCTTAAAAGTGAACTTCGAGACTTTATGGCCGACCACCAAGCATTTTATTTAAATTCCTGAACCGGCGCCACGTCATCGATCACGTACATGCCGCGGCCATGGGTGGCGATAACCAGGGTGTTATCACGCGGATGCACAACCAAGTCCCAGACGTAACATGTGGGCAGGTCCCCGCCCAGCACATGCCAGTTCATGCCGCCGTCCAGCGTGACATAGGCTCCGAGGTCCGTTCCGACGTAAAGAATATTTTCCTGCTTCGGGTCCTCCCGGATGACATTGACCGGGCCGCCGGGAATGTTGCCGGAAATGTCCACCCATGTCTGACCATAATCTGTGGATTTGTAAATATAATCGGCAAAATCATCCGCATAGCGGCCGTTTAGGGTCACGTAAACAGTGGCCTTATCGTATTTGGAAGCGATAATACGGGAAACACTCCGGTAATACGGCAGTCCCTCCGTGATATCCGTCCAGGCATCGCCGCCGTTTTTGGTTACATGTACTTTGCCGTCATCCGTCCCGGCATAGATCAAACCGAATTGAAACGGCGACTCTGAAATCGAGGTGATCACCTGGTGCGGAATGGCGTAATGGCTTTCCCCCATTTTTTCCGGATCCTCCCGGGACAGCTCCGGGCTGATTCTTTCCCAATTCTCGCCCATGTCCATGGACCGGAACAAATACTGCATGCCGTAATACAGCACTTCATGGTTATGCGGCGATAAAATAAGCGGTACCAGCCACTTTGTCCGCAGCAGGGGTTCGCCTTCTTTCTGTTTGGGATTGACGGGATAACGCTTCCACATGCCATCAAGTCCGGGCTGATACTCCGACCGGCTCAGCCGGTTGGTCTGCGTCTTGCCGGTGGAATATATGATATATGGATTCTTGGGATCAATGGCGATATGTGTTTCCTCCCCGCCCGGGGCTACCACCCACTGGGTCTCCAGCCGATCTTCCCCGCGCCGGCGGGGCAGTCCGTGGCTGATGTTGACCCGCAGCGTGGGATGGTCCTGCGCCGATCCATAAATATTGAACGGCTCCGCCATATCATAAGCCACATTGTAGAACTGCGCCAGGTTCATATTGTGATGGAAATCCCGCCAGGTCTCGCCGCCGTCGTAAGAAATATTGATCCCGCCGTCATTGACATTGATCAAGTAGTCTGAATCATCGGGACAGATCCATAGACCGTGATGGTCCCCGTGCAGCCCCGGATAATTAAACGACCGAAAGGTCTTGCCGCCGTCTTTAGACACGGACAATCGCAGAGCCATAACATAAATCGTATTCTCATCGTTCGGATCCACCCGGATCTGGCCGAAGACCCAGCCATAGGTGCCGCCCCAGCCTTCCATATCCGGGCTCACTTTTTTCCAGCTTTCCCCTTTATCATCTGAGCGGTAAACTTCCGCACCGACCAGCACTCGATCGGTTCTTAATCTCCCGTAAGGATCCCGCTCGCCTTCTTTCGGCATCCGTCCAGGGTTATGGTTGTCTATATATGCATAAACAACATTAGGATTGCTGCGGGCGATATCTATTCCGATCCGGCCGGTCAGGCTCAAATTAGGCAGCCCATTGGTAAGATGTTTCCAGTTTTCACCGCCGTCCGTGGTTTTGAAAATCCCGTCTCCCGGACCAGGCCGGGGATCGCTCCAGGGCCGCCGGATGCGGTTCCACATGGACACATACAGAGTATCCGTGTCTTCCGGGTCCATCACCAGGTCCCAGGCGCCGATGCGTTCGCTGATATAGAATATCTTTTCCCAGGTTGCACCACCGTCTGCGGTCTTGTAAACGCCCCGCTCCGGATTTTCCGTCCATTCGTGCCCGGAAGCGGCCACGTACACCACATCCGAGTTGTCCGGATGCACCACTATCCGGCCGATAGTGTACGTATCATCCAGGCCCATGTGATTCCAGGTCTTGCCGCCGTCGGTAGACTTATAAATGCCGATTCCAGCGACGGAAGACCGGAAAATATTGGCCTCGCCTGTTCCCACCCAGACGATATCCGGATTGGACGGATCGACCGCAATATCACCGATGGAGCCGGTGACGGCGTTTTCCATAATCGGCTCCCAAGTTACGCCGGAATTGACGGTCTTCCATAAACCGCCCGAAGCTGAAGCGGCATAAATGATGTGTTTACTTCCCTTGGGTACCGCTACATCCGTGCACCGGCCGCTTATGATATCCGGCCCGATATTCCGCCAGCTGATATCCTTGAAGATAGAGGACTCCTTCATCAGCGTATGCTGCTTGAACCACTCATGTCTCTGCGCCGGGTCCGTGGGCCCGGCCTCATCCTGGCCCGCAGCCGGTACCGGCAGACCGTATAAAAGCCCTGTACACACACATGCCACCATTAAAAAACGATAAAAACTTCTAAAATCCCGGGAATGTATCATTCGTGTCTCCTCCTTTTTTTGAATATATCACATATCAAGGGCAAAACAAACAAAAAACGCACGCTCAAAAATGGGGTCGCACCATCAAACCGAGTTTCGTGGTGCGACCCCATTCGGGGCCATTCGGGGCATTCGGGGGGGGGGGCCATTCGGGGAATTTATTATTGACTTGTTACACGGGGGAAGCATATATTTATAGATACAATAGAATGATGGTGGATGGAAGAAATCATTGAGACATATTCCCAGGAGGTATTATGCACATTAAAAAATTATCCAAATGGCTTGTCTGCGGAATGCTGGCCGCCGGTCTGCCCTGGTCACCGGCCTTTTCGCAGACGGATGAAACGAAGCCTAAAGCCTATGAATTCACGGTAACCAAGGAAATCGCCCACACGCCGGTCAAGAATCAGTCCCGCACCGGCACCTGCTGGTGTTTCGCAACGGTTTCCTTTCTCGAATCGGAAACCCTGCGCCTGGGCGGAAAAACCCTGGACCTATCCGAAATGTTCATCGTCAACTACAATTACCGGGATAAAGCCCGCAATTATGTCCGGATGCACGGCAACGCCACGTTCGGCCAGGGGAGTTTGGGACACGATGTCATGAAACAGCTGCGAAATCACGGCATCGTACCGGAATCGGTTTACAGCGGAATGGAACTGGGTTATGACCACCACGATCACAGCGAATTATTCCGCATCCTGCACGGCATCATTGACGGTGTGGTCTCAGCCCGCCGTCCCACTATCCGCTGGGAAGCGGCCTTCGCCGGTGCGCTGAACGCCATCCTGGGCACGCCTCCGGAAAATTTCACCTACAACGGCAAATCCTACACGCCTAAATCCTTCGCCGAAGAAGTGGTCATGGCCGATCCGGATGATTATGTAGAGCTGACCTCTTACACCTATGCGCCCTTTTACGAACAGTGCATGGTGAAGGTTCCGGACAACTGGTGGTATAACGACGAATTCTATAATATCCCCCTGGATGAACTGGAGCGGATTGCCGACTATGCCCTGGAAAACGGCTACACAGTTGCCTGGGACGGTGATGTCAGCGAGGAGCACTTCTCCACCCGGGACAAAGGGTATGCCCTGCTTCCCAAAGAAGATTTTGAAGGCGAAATCACCGAGCCAATTGAAGAAATGCAGGTCACCCAGGAAAACCGCCAGGCGACATTCGACAGCTACCGCACCACCGATGACCACCTCATGCATATCGTTGGGCTGGCTAAAGATCAGGATGGCAAAACATACTATTACATTAAAAATTCCGGCGGAGACCGCGGCCCCTATAACGGGTATCTTTTCATGTCCAAACCCTATTACCGCATGAAAACCGTGGAAATCATGGTGCATAAGGCCGCCATCCCCTCTGATATCAAAGCAAAGCTCGGATTATAAAGACGGAACAGCCAAGGAGACAATAAAATGAAATTATCTAAACCGGTTTTCTTTGTATTTCTGCTGGCGGTCTGCCTCATAAGTTCGCCTTATATTCAAACCCTGGCGCCCGCAGCTGACGACCCGGTCAGTCCCTTTGAGTCCTGCACCTCCGTTCTGGTTGGACGTCTGGCATCAGCCGACGGCTCGACCATGACCTCCCACTCCTGCGATTCCGGCACCGACCGCACCTGGATCAATATCGTCCCGCATAAAAAACACGCCCCCGGCGATACGGCTAAACTCTATTTTCAGTCCAAACGCACCAGGGGACCGGATGACCCCGACCGCCTGCCGATGGGCAAAATCCCTCAAGTACCTGAAACCTACGCCTATATCAACACCGCCTACCCGGTCATGAATGAATACCAGCTGGCCATCGGCGAAACCACCATCGGCGGCCGCCGGGAACTCAAAAGCGACGAAGGCATTATCGACGCCCCTGAGCTCTACCGCCTGCTGCTTGAGCGGGCCAAAACCGCCCGGGAAGCCATCCGCATTGCGGACGAACTGACCAAAACCCACGGCTACACCGACTACGGCGAGTGCTTCACCTTCGCCGATCCCAAAGAAACCTGGCATTTTGAAATTTTCGGCCCCGGCAAGGGCAAAACCGGCGCAGTATGGGCCGCGCAGAGAGTGCCGGATGACGAAATAGGCATGTCCGCCAATGCCAGCCGCATCCGCCAAATTGACCTGGACAACACCGAAACCTTCATGGCATCGGAAAACATTCATAGCCTGGCCATAGAAAACGGCTGGTGGTCGCCTGACAGCGGTGAACCATTTGAAGTCTGCTACGCCTATGCACCCGGCACCCGGACCCGGATGGGTTCACGGCGGCGGGAATGGCGGGTTTTAAGCCTGCTGGCCCCTTCACTGGAACTTAATCCGCATTCGGAAAACTATCCCTTTTCCGTCAAGCCGGATAAAAAGGTTACAGTTCGGGACGTTATCAATATTTTTCGGGATGCCTACGAAGACACGGACTTTGATATGACGAAAGACCTTCTCTCCGTCGACAGCAGCGGCAAGGCCGCAAAAAGCCCGGTCGCCAACCCGCATATGAACGCCGAATACCGGGAACTGTTCCGCATTCAGAGGGAACGGTCCATCTGCTCTCCATACGCCACCTATGTGCATGTGACTCAGTCCCGGGACTGGCTTCCGGATATGATCGGCGGCGTGGTCTGGCTGGGATATGACAATCCCGCCACCACCCCGCATATGCCTTTCTACTGCGGGATCACCCGCATGCCGGACTCCTACCGGGTGGATGGGCGCCGAAGCTATAGTACAGACTGCGCCTGGTGGTCCTTCCGCCGGGTCAGCAAACTGGCGGCATTCCGCTGGCAGCACATCACCCAGGATATAGCAAAAGTATGGGGAAAAATCGAAACCCGGCTGTTCGAGAACCAGGCTGACATCGAAGCCGAAGCCCAAAAACTGTATCAGCAGGACCCGGGCCGGGCACAGAAATTTCTGACCGGCTATTGCGTCAAACAGGCTGAAAACGCTGTGACTGCCTATTGGGAACTGGGCGATGATATCTGGGCCAAGTACAGCCGTTATTTTTAAACAAACGGCTCAGCCGATAGAACCGGCCCCGCTATGCTCGCTTCGCTCACGTCCATCGCGTTCTTTGCGTTCGTCGCGTTTATCGCGTTCATTGCGTTCGATGTGTTCGACGAGCACTGTCATTCCCAGAACGGAGCACTGTGGCATTCTGAGGAACACTGCGACGAAGAATCCCGGACGGTGCTTGCACATTGATTTGATTCACATAATCAAGAGCATAAATAAATGAAGCAAGAAATATTTACCCAAAAACGAACCCGGATATGTCTGTACTTCCTCTTTATTTGGGTTTCTTTAGTCTTATCATTCAATGCCTGCTCCAGGCCGGAGGGTCAAAAAAACGATGCACCTCCCGATGCCTGGTCAAGCGGCATTGTCAGCAGCGCTCATCCTTTAGCCACGGAAGCCGGCATTGAAATCCTGAAAAAAGGCGGCAACGCCTTCGACGCCGCCGTCGCAGTGGCGGCCGCCCTCAATGTGGTTGAACCCATGATGTCCGGGATCGGCGGGTACGGAACCATACTGGTTTATCATAAGGATACAGACCAGGTCCGCTTTCTTGATTCCAGCGGAAAAATTCCCGCCGCGGTTGATGCGGATGTTTTCCGTCCTCCAACGCCCGGCTACAAAGAAAACCGGCGGGGCCCCAAAGCCGTCTCTACCCCCGGCAATGTCAACGCCTGGGAGGCCATGTCCCAAGAATACGGACAGCTCGAGTGGACGGACCTGTTCACCCCTGCTGTCAAGCTAGCCCGGGACGGGTTTATCATCAGAGAACGGACTGCCCGCATGATCGAATCTGCCTGGCCGGCCTTCCCTGATCACACCAAAGCGTTTTATGGGCAAAACGGCCGCCCGCTGCAAACAGGTGAACGCCTGGTCCAGGCGGACCTGTCCGAATCTTTGGAATTGATCGCCGAACAAGGGGCCGCCGCCGTTTACGGAGGCCCCCTCGGTCAGGCCATTGACAAGGAGATGGAACAAACCTGCGGTTTTCTGTCTCTGGAAGACCTTAAAGCCGACCGGGCCGAATGGTGGAAGCCCGTCTCCATCGATTACAGAGGGTACCAGGTCTACACCGCCTCTCCGCCCGCCACCGCCTTTCCGTCGCTAATCCGGCTGGGACTCATGCGCAATTTTGATGTCACGGAGCTCGGCCATAACAGCGCCGATTATCTGCATCTTTTTGCCGAAGCTACCAAGCACGCTTACTGGTGCCGCCTCGCCTATGCCGGGGATCCGGAGATCAATCCGCCGCCGCTCGACCGGCTGCTGTCTGAAGAATACCTCCAAACTGAAGCCGAACGAATCGACCGGGACAAAGCTTTGCCCTTTTCCCCGCCAGGAATCAAACCCAATCAGGGCCGCAACACCACCCATTTCGTTGCGGCCGACCGGTACGGCAATATCGTCAGTGCCACCCAGACTCTGGGTAACTCCTTCGGCAGCCGGATTATGCCGGAAGGCACCGGCATCTGGCTGAACAATTCCCTCTACTACTGCACCTTTAAACCGCCGGGCAATCCCATGGACGCCAAACCGGGCCAACGCAAACTGTCCGGTGACTGCCCCACCATTATCATGCAGCAGAACCGTCCCTGGGCCGCCCTCGGCACCCCCGGCGGCCACACCATCGGCCAGACTGTTCCCCAGATGGTCATGAACCTGATCGATTTCAACATGGATATCCAGGATGCCATCGCCGCTCCCCGAGTAAGCTTCATCGAACCCGACATCCTGGCGGTTGAAGACGCTGTCCCTCAGGAAATCATCCTTCAGCTCAAAGCCAAGGGGCATAACGTGCGCATCGTGACCGCCCTGGGAAACGCCCACGCACTCACGATTGCCTATGACAAAGATGGCCGCATCCTCACCTTCACGGGCGCCGCAGACCCCAGAGGACAAGGCGAAGCCGCAGGTTATTAATCATTGGGAAAAAACTCAGAGAAACAATATATTTTAAGGAGGCGTATTTCTATGGTTAAGCACAAAATCATCCTTACCGGCTGCTTGATTTTTCTCTTTCTTCCGGGCATTGTACCGGCCCAGGATCCGGGTGTATCCGGAACCCGGGATGTAGAAAACATTATACCTTTGCGTGACCGGGCCGGCATTCACAATGAGATTCTGGAATGGCGGCTCAAAAACATTCTCCCCGAACTCATGCGCCGGGAGGGGATCGATCTTTGGATCGTCATGAACCGGGAAAACAATGAAGACCCCGTTTACCTCTCTATGGTCAGCAAGCCGAACGACTGGGCCCGGCGGCTGTCCATTCTGATGTTTCACGACCGGGGCAAAAACGAAGGCGTTGCTTGCTTGACGGCCAATTGGCACGGCACCAGCACTTCAGGACCCCTTTATGCGAATATTCTCAAGGACAAGTCCAATGACATACAGAGCCAGTTCGACTGTATTGTCAATTATATTAAAAAGCACAACCCCCAAAAAATCGGCCTCAATACTTCCAAGGCCTGGAACTTCGGTGATGGCTTAACAGTCGGGCTATGGCAGCACTTTATGGAAACCCTGCCCGAAAGCTATCATGAGCGGATTGTATCCGCCGAATATCTGTGTGTGGGCTGGCTGGAAACCCGAAGCCCCCTGGAGCTCAGCTATTACCGCATTGTCTGCAGTGTCGCCCATGACATCATCGCCGAAGCGTTCTCCAACAAAGTCATTGTTCCGAATTTGACCACAGCGGATGATGTGAGCTGGTGGATGCGTCAGCGGATAAAAGACCTGGGCATGGACTACTGGTCCGAGCTTAATGTCCGCATACAGCGTTCCCCCAAGGACCAAGCCAAATACGGAAAAGATGACAGAGTGATCCGGCGCGGCGATTGCCTGTGGACGGATTTTTGCCTGGATTACCTGGGTTTGAAAACCGACATAAACGGGCAGGCTTATGTCTGCCGGCTTAATGAGAAGGAACCTCCCCCGGGCGTACAGGCCGCGCTCAAGAGGGCCCACCGGGTGCAGGAAATATATATGCAAGAATTCGCCGCTGGAAGAACCGGGAACGAGGTTCTGCAAAGCGCGTTGGCCAAGGCCCGCGAAGAAGGGCTGAATCCCCGGATTTACTCACATCCCATCGGCAGCTACGGACACGGGGCCGGTACCACCATCGGCCGGACGGAAAGGCAGGACGGTGTGCCGGTCATGGGAGATTATCCCCTGCACTATAACACCTGTTATTCCGTCGAAGTCAGCAGCACGACCAAAGTTCCGGAGTGGGACGGCGGAGAATTGACCATCGGCCCGGAAGATAACGCCGCCTTCACCCGGGAAGGCATCTGGTTTCTGGATGGACGGCAGGAGAATTTTTATCTCATCCGCTAATCACCGAAAGTGATATTTTAAAGGAGACATTAATGCGAAAAACATCAGTGGTTTTTATTCTCATTTTGGGCTTGGCTTTAGCCTTACCAGGTCTGGCAGCAGACCAAACCCGGCTGCTGGATACAGCCACGTATCTGGAGATGGAAAGCATCGGCAGCCCTCAGATATCGCCTGACGGCAGGCATATTCTCTTTTCCCGCGGCTATATCGACGAGCTCAATGACCGGACACGCAGCAGCCTCTGGATCGTCGATATATACGGCGAGCGCCTGCGGGAATTGACCTATGGAAACTGGTCTGATTTCTCCCCGGTTTGGTCGCCGGACGGGAAAAGAATCGCCTTTCTTTCCGACCGGGACGGGACCGTTCAGGTCCACGTACTGCGGCTGGATACGCGCGAGACAGCTCAGTTGACGCATGTGGACCACACACCGGTGGCGCTGCGCTGGTCGCCGGACGGTGAAACCCTTGCTTTCGGCATGTATCTCACGGAAAAACAATCTCCGCTTCCGGTCACGCTTCCGGAATTCCCCAAAGGCGCAAAATTGGCCGAACCTGCCAAAGTCATCGACCGCATTATCTGGGCCTATGACGGCCTGGGCTATCTCCCGAAAGGATATATGCATATTTTTACACTGGACGCACAAACCGGAGGAACACCCCAGCAGGTTACATCCGGTGATTATACCTATAGTGACCCGCGGCGTTTCTGGACATGCAACCCGCAGTGGGGACCCGCTGGCAAAACCATCTTTTTCGCCGCGCTGCTTAAGCCCTGGGAAGACGTGGAAATGGAGATAAACGAATGTGACATCCATTCCATAGATCTGGCATCCGGCGAGATCAAACAACTGACGGATCGCGACGGCCCCGACCGGGGCATGCAGATTTCTCCCGACGGCAAATGGATCGCCTATACCGGATTTGACGACCAGAATTATGCCGATGGAAATATCTCCAGTTTATATCTCATGGATATAGACGGCAATAAAAAACGGCTGCTGGCAGGAGACCTCCCCAGTTCACCCGGGAGCATCACCTGGTCTCCGGACAGCAGCGGGGTCTTCTATCTTATGGCGGAAAAGGGCGTATCCAACCTGTATTTTGTCTCTTTGTCCGGAATTAACCGACAAGTTACCCAAGGAGAACATTATCTCTCCTCCTTCTCTCTGGCTGAAAACGGACAGGCGGCCGCGGTCTGCTCCACCCCACACCGGCCGGGATACCTGGTCACTTTTTCTGTGGACAACCCCGAAGCCCTGACCGCCGTCGTCGATCTCAACCGCGATGTCCTGGAGAATATCAAGCTGGGCGAAGTGGAAGAAATGTGGTTCAAATCGCCGGACGGCCTGGACCTGCAGGGATGGCTGATCAAACCGGCGGAATTTGAAGAAGGGAAAAAATATCCCCTGGTGCTGTGGATCCATGGAGGCCCCTATGCCATGTATTCAGTGCAATGGAACTGGGCCTGGCAGAATTTCGCAGCGGAAGGCTATGCCGTTTTATACATGAATCCAAGGGGCAGCACCGGATACGGAAAGGATTTTGTCGACAGCATCAAACACAGCTATCCCGGAAAAGACTACGATGATTTGATGGCGGGTGTGGATGCGGCCGTGGCCAAAGGATTTATCGACACGGACAACATGTTCGTCTGCGGAGGCAGCGGCGGGGGTATTCTGACTTCCTATATTGTCGGGCAGACCGACCGCTTCCGGGCGGCCTGCGCCATGCGCCCGATCGTCGATTACATATCCGCCGCCGGAACCGCGGATGACCCGACCGATAAATACAGCTGGTTTAAAAAACCGCATTGGGAGGATCCCCTGGATTGGTACGCGCGTTCGCCCATCGCATCCGTGGGCAATGTGACCACGCCGCTTCTGCTCATGACCGGGGAAAAGGACCTGCGGACACCCATGGGTCAAAGTGAAGAATTTTTCCGGGCGCTTAAAATGCAGCGGAAGGATACGCTGCTTATCCGCATGCCGAATGAGTACCACGGCTGGCGGCGCCCCTCCCATAGGATATTAAACCAGCTTTATCTCAAGGCATGGTTTGAAAAATACCGGACAAGATGAATGACATTCCCATGGCATTTCCGGGGCGGCAACGACAGAAATCTTAGGCGGCCCTCGCATTCTTATTGTCTATTCAGTCTATTCGGTCTGTTCAGTCTATTCGGTCAATCTATAAGTGTCCTTGGTGTCTTATATCCGGCTAATGAAATATCTATGAAGGAGCGTGTATACCTTCCCTTCACCGCAGCAGAAGGAACCCACAGGGGGATGGGTGGAGTGAGGTGAAGGGAAGGTGTTCCGCGACGCTCCCTGTCCTTTTTTCTATTTGGCCGTTCTTAGGATGACATGGAATATTTTCTTTAATAAGTAATAGTTCAGCTTTGAGAGGTGACAATGAAAAATTTAAAAGCAAAACCAAAAAAGTATTGTCTGATCCCGGCCCTGCTTTGCCTTTGCGGTCTTTTCCTCACCGCCGGCGGCGATAAGGCCCTGGTGCTGCAGGAAATGACCTGGACCGATGTCGAGGAATATATCAAGACCAATGACATGGTCATCATCCCCATCGGGTCCACGGAACAGCACGGCCCCCACATGCCGCTGGGGACGGATTTTTATGAAGCCTTTGAGACCTGCAAGCTGATCTCCCAGCGCACCGGCGTGGTGGTGGCCCCGGTGGTCATGGCCGGCTATAGTGTCTATCACTCCGGCTTCACCGGCTCATTAAGCCTTAAAACCGAAACCCTGGCGCAGGTGCTGTTTGAAACAGCTCAAATGCTCACCCGCTACGGATTCGACAAGATCATGTTCTTCAATTACCACGGCGGCAACCGCACCGCCGAACAGCTGGCCGTCCACCGCATCAATCACGAGACCGAAGCCGTGGCTGTCACCATCGGCATCGGCAGCCCCATCCACACTGAATCCGAACCGCAAGCCGCGCCCTTTGACACCCATGCCGGCATCAATGAGACCTCGGTCATGCTCTATCTCAAGCCGGAGCTGGTCCATATGGACCGGGCCCAAAAGCCGGAGATCACCTATTCCCCGAAAATCGCAGAACTGGCCGGACTGATTCCGCAGTATCCGGAGCTGGGTGTGGTTTTAGACGCGTTTTTGGGTATCCCCGCCGACACCGGCAAAGGCGGGGCCAGTCATGAGTTGTCCAGCAACGGAGTCTGGTCCTTCGGCGACCCGAACAAAGCCACCCGGGAACGGGGCGAACGGGTCATCACCCGCATGGTGGATGCCGCCGTCCAGCTGATTGAATCCTGGAAATTGACGGGTTAACAGCCGAGCCGTTCCCAGCTGCAGCACCCGGCCCAAATGACACAGCCAATGTTAATCCGGGCACAAGTGATTCGATCCGCTTGACTTTTTATCCTCCATTTCTCATACTTAGTATGAATTTTTCATACCCTAAGGATGAACATGAAAAATAAAACCAAATTCACCATCAGCATGCCGCAAAATGTTTTTACTGCCATTGAAGATGTCCGCCAGAAAACAGGCCGGTCCAGAAGCTCGATAATCTTAGAAGCGGTATCTGCCTGGCTGAGACAAAGCAAAGAATCACGGCAGAGAGTTTGGAATCCCGCCGTCGAGAAGGAAAGCGCGGGTTACGGCAGCCGGTCATTCTTAAACGACCCTGATGAGCTTCGAAAAAGAGCCATTGCTGCAGCCGGACGATTTCACTCTAAAACAGGGGATCTTTCCACAGAACATGATAAGATTTTATCTGAATCATACGCCGGCAAAACGCATCCTGATCTCCATAAAAAAAGAGAGAAAAAGTGAACCTATTCATCGATACAAGTGCGCTGCTGGCGGTTCTTGATCGAAATGACCGTTATCACTGGACAGCTAAGCAACGCTGGATCAGTCTGCTCGAATCCGAGGATGAGCCAGTATGTCATAATTACATTCTGGTTGAAACCTCAGCGGTTGTCCTGCGCCGCTTTGGATTAGAAGCTCTTAACCTCTTCGAAAGAGATATCGTCCCGGTCTTTCAAATCTTCTGGGTAAACCGGGAAATCCATGGAGCCGCCGTTGGGGCACAGCTTCTTGCTGACAGGCGCAGCCTAAGCCTTGTTGATTGCGTAAGCTTTGAAATCATGCGGCGGACGGGACTCAGAACAGCCTTCGCCTTCGACCGCCATTTTGCCGAATTCGGCTATAAAATGACCCCCAGTACGGATTAAGTCTCCGCCTGCAGCCGGCCGGGAGGATCTTAGCCTTCTTCGCATGATAAATTGAAAGCATCTCTTCGTAACCTTGCCCTTTTTTTTAGTGACCTGCTGCCGCAAAAGGAATATAATCGGTCCGAAGGAGATGAAATGAACCATAATCAAAAACGTTTCACCAAGAATGTATGTGTTTGCTTGCTGTTTTCAGCAGCACTGTTGTTCAATCTTTCCTGCAGCCCGGCCGGCGGCGAAGACGTCAGTCCGCTGCGGTTTGAGATCTCTTTTACCGAAGATCTCGCACAGGAAAGCCAGGACGGACGGATTCTGCTGATGCTGGCGGAAAACCAGGACAATGAACCCCGCTTTCAGTTCGGCCCCAAGTTCGGCATCAATGTAGAGGGCCTGGCGGCGGGAGAGGCCGCGGTTATCGACGGAAAGGTTTTCGGTTTTCCGGCCGACAGCCTGGGAGACCTCCCTGCTGGAGAGTATTATGTGCAGGCGCTGCTCAACCGCTATGAGACCTTCAGCCGCGCCGACGGACATACCGTAAAACTGCCGCCGGATAAAGGCGAAGGCCAGAAATGGAACCTCAAACCGGGCAATTTCTACAGCACACCGCAGATGATGACCATCGATCCCGCTAAAGATGAAACCATCCAGATCGTCATGGACCAGCAAATCCCTGATTTTCCCGAAAGAGAAGATAACCAATACATCAAGCATATCCGCATTCAAAGCGAACGGCTCACCAAATTCTGGGGCCGTCCCATGTACCTGGAAGCCATCATCATGCTGCCGGAAGGCTTTGATGAACATCCTGAAGCCCGCTATCCCCTGATGATCTATCACGGGCATCACCACCGCTACTTCTACACGCCGACCCTTTTCCGGGACACCCCTCCCGAAGAAGGGGAATCCAGCACCGACCGCAGTGACCGGGAAGGCTACAGAATCCTTAACCAGGAAATGGCCTATAAATTCTTCAAAGCCTGGACCGGCCCTGATTTTCCCCGCATGATCACCGTCACCATCCAGCACGCCAATCCGTATTATGATGATTCCTATGCGGTCAACTCCGCGAATATCGGCCCTTACGGCGATGCCATAACCTACGAACTCATCCCCTACATCGAAGAGCAGTACCGCGGCATCGGCGAAGGCTGGGCACGCTGCCTTTACGGCGGCTCCACCGGCGGCTGGGAAGTCCTCGCCGCCCAGATCTTTTATCCCGATGAATACAACGGCTGCTGGTCATTCTGCCCCGATCCCATCGATTTCCGGCAGTACACCATCGTCAATATTTATGAGCACGAGAATGCCTATTACGCCAATAATAAATGGAAACTCGCTCCCCGCCCCGGCGCCAGAAACTATCTGGGAGAAGTCCGGGAAACCCTGGAGGAAGCCAACCACCAGGAACTGGTGATCGCCGATGAAGGACGCTCCGGCGGCCAATGGGATGTCTGGCAGGCCGTGTACAGCCCCGCGGATGACGACGGCTATCCCAAGCCGATCTGGGACAAAATCACCGGCGAGATCGATCATGAAGTAGCCGAATACTGGCGCGAAAACTACGACCTCCGCTATATTCTGGAACGCGACTGGGCCGCATTAGGGCCGAAACTTAAAGGAAAAATCCACATCTATGTCGGGGACATGGATAATTATTATCTAAATAACGCCGTCTACCTGATGGAAGATTTCCTGGAAAGCACCACCGATCCCTACTATGACGGGGAAATCGATTACGGAGACCGCCATGAGCATTGCTGGAGCGGCGACCATGACAACCCCAATGCCCTCTCGCGGCTGACCATCAACCTGCGGGTCGCCCCCAAAATGCTCGAGCGCATTCTGGAATCCGCTCCTCCCGGTGCCGATGTCACCAGCTGGCGCTACTGAGGCTGGAAATGGGACATCTCAAGCACACAAAATCTCTTTTCGGTCCCGCATTTATCCTCTTTCTTATCTGCAGTACCGCCGCCTTCGGACCCGGCCCTTCTGATCAGACCCCCGGCCTTCGATTCGGAATCTCCTTTTCCGGGGACGTCTGCAGCGATCCTCTGGACGGCCGCATGCTGCTGATGATCTCCGCTGACGAGAGCCGGGAACCGCGCTTTCAAATAAGCAACGGGCCTGACAGCCAGCTTATTTACGGCATCGACGTCAACGGACTGGAGCCGGGAGCCGAGGCGGTCATCAACAGCCGTGTCTTCGGCTATCCGGTACGGAGCCTGGCTGAAATCCCCGCGGGCGAATACTGGGTGCAGGGGCTTATCAACCGCTATGAGACCTTTCATCTTGCCGACGGCCGCGTGCTCAAGCTGCCGCCGGATAAAGGCGAAGGACAAAAATGGAACCTGAAGCCGGGAAATGTATACAGCGCCCCGCGCAAGGTTCGAATCGACCCGAAGGCAAAGGACACCATCCATATCACCCTCGACCGGAAAATCTCGCCTATTCCTGAGCCCGAAGACACCCAATACATCAAACACGTCAAAATCCAGAGCAAGCTTTTATCCGAATTCTGGGGCCGCCCCACTTATTTGGGCGCCCATGTGCTCTTGCCGGAAGGATTTGAGGACCATCCCGAAGCCCGCTATCCCCTGTGCGTTTTCCACGGCCATTTCCCAAGAGACTTCGGCGGCTTCCGGGAAACACCCCCGGACCCGGACTTGGAGCCGGACTACAGCGCCCGCTTTGACATGCACGGCTACAACCGCATCGTCCAGCAGCAGGCCTATGATTTTTACAAATACTGGACCGCCCCCGATACTCCGCGCATGCTGATCATCGAGATTCAGCATCCAACTCCCTATTTCGATGATTCCTATGCCGTTAATTCCGCCAACATGGGGCCTTACGGCGACGCCATCAATTATGAGCTGATTCCCTATATCGAGGAAAAATTCCGGGGCATCGGCGAGGGCTGGGCCCGCTTTCTCTATGGCGGATCGACCGGAGGCTGGGAAGCCCTGGCCGTCCAGGTGTTCTATCCGGATATGTACAACGGATGCTTTGCCGCCTGTCCCGATCCCATCGACTTCCGCGCCTATACCCTGATCAATATCTATGAAGACAAAAACGCCTATTATTTTGACAGCCCCTGGAAAAACACGCCCCGGCCCCGCAGCCGCACCACCTTAGGCGAAGTGACCTGCACCCTGCAGGAAGTCCAGTATAAAGAAGCGGTCCTGGGCAGCAAAGGCCGCTCCGGCGGTCAGCGGGATGTCTGGCTGACCTTGTTCGGCCCTGCCGGTGAAGACGGCTATCCTAAGCATCTGTGGGATAAAATAACGGGAGAGATCGATCCGGAAGTAGCCGAATACTGGCGGGAAAACTTTGACCTGCGCTATATTATGAAGCGGGACTGGGATACACTAGGACCGAAGCTTAAAGGAAAAATCCATATCTATGTGGGTGACATGGACAACTCGTACTTGAATAACGCGGTCTACCTGATGGAGGATTTTCTGGAGAGCACCACCGATCCCTATTATGACGGAGAAGTGGACTACGGAGACGGCGCCGGACATTGCTGGAACGGCGATCACACCCGGCCCAACGCCCTGTCCCGGCTGCGATACAACCGGATGTATATGCCCAAGATCATGCAGCGGATCAAGGAAGCCGCACCTCCGGGATCTGATCTTACCAGCTGGCGCTACTGAATAATTCAGGCTGCAAATCAGCGATTGGATTTCAGTGCTTATTCATTGCTCCAGCACCGCTTGCAGAAACGGATCCCGGCCGGTCCGGTAATCCTGGAAGGTCATCTCCACGGCGATATCCGGCATGAGCGACGGCGTGTCTTTCTCCGCATGGGTGAAATACTTGGTGGAATAGGACACCACCATTTTAGTGTTGGGCAGGGTCAGGAATTTAAGCTCGCCGTAATGATTGGGCTTGCCGCCGGTGGGTTCGCCGACCAGGATCGCTTCGGTCTTTTTCCGAAGATCAATGGCATTGAGGATGGCGGAGGAAAAGGTCTGTCGGCCGGTGATAACAAACAGCCGGCCCGCTTGGTTGAGTGTTCCATGCTGCGCCAAGACGTCGATAAAAGGGTCTAAAATACCGGAATTGCCGCCGCCGTTATTGCGCACATCGATGACCAGCTTTTCCACCGGTTCAGCGTCGATTTCAGCCAGCATGCGCTGGGAAAATTCACTGAACGGCTCGGCTGTGTGTTCGCGGCAGGCATTGTATTTGAAATACATGATTTTCTTATCAGGCAGATACGCATACCAGTAGAACCGGCCGCGGTTTTGCCGGTAAAGCGGCCAGCCGCTGTCATCCCGCATATCGATAATGCCTTTAAACATCCCGCCCAAAGGAAGAGACTTCAGGTCCGCGGTCACAGCTTGTCCCTTTTCATTCTCCACAGTCAGCCGCATGGTTTCGGTGTCCGGAATGATGTTGAGGCCGTGAAGAAACTGGACGGAGGCAAGGATTTGGGGAACGCTGCTTTTAAGCTGGGCCCGGTTTTCATGGGGAAGGATTTCACTGAAAGCCTTCATGACTTCGTCTATGGGATGGTCCTGCATCCGGATGATACGGCCATAGAGGATTTCTCTATATTCCGGGACCGTGTTCAGAACATAAATACCGTCCTCGAACCAGTAGAGCATAAGCGGAAACGCACGCGTGATCTGCGGCCGGAGCCCAGTGTGGGAATCGCCCACTGCCGCGGTCAGCCGGGACAGCCCTACCTGGAATTCATCCTGGTTGAGCTCCGGCAGGCGCTTCTTGAATTCCGCCGCCATCGCGCGGAATTCTTGTTCGCTTATTTTAAAAAAGAGGTTGATATGCCGCTCCGGCAGCTCCTTGATCAGATACTCCACATCCTCCCTCCATTGTTCTTGGAGCGGCTTTTCCTGCATGAGGCCGGCAAATCCGCATAACGTGCAAAAATGAACAAAGATGGCTATTATAAAAAACGAAATTTTTTTATTGAACATGGATCCTCCATTTTTTCGAAATGGGCCCAGGCGTCACTCCGCTCCTCGGAATGACACGAAATCATTTTCATTTGGTGCGGGCGGCAAAGCCTCCATGATTAATTGGTACGAAAACATAATAAAAAAGTTGTGCATTTTTTCAATATGGGTGTTCATAAAAACGACTAAACAAGTAAAAAGGCAGGGCGGCCGAAAATGATTTTTTTTATCAGTGTGTTGATCGTTCCTCTTTTGGCGGGTGTTTTTCTGATGTTCCGGAAAGACGTCTCAGTTCTGGAATTCACAGAAAACGTTCACGGGTGGCTTATTCAAAAACGAAGAAAGCTTCTCCATAAGCGGGGCAGGTCAGCCGCAGTCTCCAAATATACTTTAGAGCCGGTTCTCTCCATCTTCATCACCATCAATGACTGGACCCGGGATATCAGGGGCGCCGGATTGAAATCCGGGCTGCGGATAAGCGGCTATCTGTATCTGCTCGGCCTCTTTCTTTTTGGACTGGTCACCATTTTCTATTTTCCTTTTATCCTGGCGTTCGCCGCAGCCGGTGTTCTCGCGGCCATCATCGTGGAGCGGATTATTTCAGAAAAGATGGTTGGACAAAAAGTGAAAAAAGAACAGAAAAAGGATTCCTCCCGGGAAGAAGCCAAAACTTTTCTGGAAACCTTTTGGCCGCTGTTTAAATACCGCCCCACTAAAGAAAATGTCGAACGGCTGTTCCGGCTGAACGGCATTGATGTGGATATTAGAGGCAATGTGTATTCCATTGACCGCCACCACTATAGAGAAAGAACGAAAGTCGGCTTAGTAGACAGAAACGGCCGTATCTACGACACCCGCCACTCTTTTCCCAAAAAACTCGGCCGGGTCGATGATATGGGCAATGTGATCGAGGAAAATCCGCCGCCTTACAGGCAGCAGGAATTCCATTGAGCTGATTTATCTGCCTGAATTATTCACAGGCCGGGATTGCCGCAGATGCAAGGTGCAGGGCATGGCGCTGTGGACGAGTTATCCTATTCCTGGTACAAGGTATAGACAAAAGGATCCGCAGTTCTTTTCCAGTCAGAGGTAGCTTTTTTCCCGTCACCTAAAAGCCAGGTTATCTGATATTCATATTCCAATTTATTTTCTTCATGATTATATTCATATTTTTCCCACATGGACTGCTGAGGCATGATTTTCACCTGCCTGACTCTTTCCCGGTTAAACACTTTGTTCTTGAGAGTAACGGTAATAAGCTTGATATTATGTTCAGCCACATTCTCTTCATCGGCGATAATGTCAATGGTCCGGTATTGATGCGGAGGCGAAAGGCTTACGGCCGGCTCATCCGTCTCAGCCCAAGTGCCTTCTATTTTAACTCCGCCCATAAAACTCCAGGTGGTCTTATACTGATAGGTGAGCCACCCATCCCCTTCACCAAGGCGGGGATAAACAAAAGGCAGCATATTACCTTTTTCAGCAAAAGTCCGGGCATTGAAAATGACATCTTTGGTCGTTGGTTCCCCCCGGGGATGGGACTTTCTGAAACTGACCGTTACAAAATTGATGAATTTGCCGAAATTATCAAAATCCTCCCCGTCCAAAATGGAATAAACCGTCCGGTCTTCCAAGTCCGGATCATCCAGGTTAATCACGTCGTGAACCCGCTTGTCCCCCTTATGTTTTCGTAAAATATCCCCGATGCCGGCATCTATAGGTCCGGTATCCATCTGCCGGGACTTCAGGTTCCCCTTAAAGTATTAATCTATTTTATATAGATATATTGTTATTCTTATGAGTTGAAAAAAATAATGAACCTTTTTTTTTGGATCATGGCCTTCTTTGCTGCCATTTAAATATAAAAACGCAGCTATCAAATGTCAACCATAAATTCCGGATAATATTCAGCATGGACTATTCACGGACCAAGATTGCGAAAACATCGCAAATTTTTATGAATTCCCCATGTGTTGGAATACACCCCAATCGAGAAAAGTCTCACAGTGAACGGCCGCAATGGATCAGGGCCATGTCCATTGCCATGCGGAAACGGTTTTTATATAAATTATACATGGGCATAACAGACTCCGAACGATGAAAATGAATCCACATGTCATCCTGAGGCATGTAGAGTTTATTCATCGGCATAAACGGCATTCGATAAATTCAAGCTGGTGGATTCGAACGGGGAGGTGGTTTATAATACCTGCCATAAAAGACCGCGCCAGTGGAATCGCTCTTGCTTTATTGGAACGGAGCAGGCTAAGCGGCATTTACGGGAGAATCAAATGAAGAAATATTTATTGATTTCAATAATTATTCTAACATCGGCTGCACTCTGCTGCAGCGGGCCGGAGCCGCAAGACAGTAAAAGCCCCGACGCCGTCACCGTGGATTACGGCATGGCTGAAACCGCCATCGCCTGGCTGGAGTATATCAAGACCGAACCGGGCTTGGACAATATCCGGCAGCGGTTTATGACCAAAGTGGCTCCCACCGAAGGCTGCCAATCCATCATCCATCACTGGGAACGGTTCCGGGAATGGGATGAAGAAACTTTTTTGACCTTTATTTTGGAAGCCCTGGGTGAAATCCCCACTGACCAGGACCTGGAAAATGAAGACGGCTCACTGACCTCCTTTGGGATGCGCCGGAAACTCTGGGCCTATGCCTTGAATAATACCATGCGGCTTCGGGAAGACCTCAATCAATTAAAAAAAGCCGGCGTCCGGGACGCCTCCCTGGAGCTGGCCCGCCAATACCTGCCGGATGACGCCGACATCAGCAATCGCTTCTACGTAGTCCTGTTCGGTGCCTCAAGTGCGTTTTCCGTCGGGGAGGAAAATGGTTTCGACCTCCTCCAGCTGCCCAAGCGTCCCAGCGGTGAAATCTTCGTAGAGAATGTTATCGAAACATTTGCCCATGAAATGCATCATTCGGGATTCAGCAGCTGTACGGACAAGCACATGACTGATGTGGAAAATGAAGATAGAATCATGCTGGCCGGATTACTGGCCGGAGAAGGCATGCCGACCTATTTTATCAACCGGATGCGGGAAAATCTTAATTTATTAAAATCGAGTGACAATGAATTTCACCGCATGCTGGCCGCCCAGTGGGAGAAAAACCTCGCCCGGCTGCCGGAGCTTTATGAGGAAGCGGAAAAGGATATTCAGCGGAACATAAGCGGCGAAATCGGACAGCAGGAGATATTTGAAACCTGGATGAGCGGACTGCAGGGCCCGGCATATGTGCTGGGCTCGGATATGTTCGCCGTTATAGAGGAATATCTCGGCCTGGAAGAAGCCAAAAAGGTCGCCCAGGACTACCGGCTGCTGCTGTCCATCTACAACCGGGCGGCGGAAAATGCCCGGAACGCCGGACAGACTGTCTTTATATTCGATAAAGACGCCGCTGAACAGCTCAGAGACTTTACCGGGTAACGGTCAACCTAAAATTTCGAGTCTTCCATTGCAGCATGGATTTTCCGTTATCGCCTCCGGCGACAAATGCGATCAAGTCTTTGTCCGGGATGGTTTTACGCAAAGCATCCGCGTCTTCAGCTGTCCACACATAGCCCATAAGTTCATCTATTTCAATCGCGGCAGCAACAGTGATGACTTAAGGACTTGCGGCACTTTATTGAGCAGCGCCTCTCTAGCGATGCGGCCGGCGGCAGATCGCAATGACTCAGGGGGGCTTCGATTCTCCAGATGACAGCGGCATTGTCAATCTTTAATTAATGGTTTAGACTTAGATACAGGTCCAGGAATTGAGGATAAAATATTTTCAGGAGCAGGTATCATGAAAAAATTAATCTTAGTATTCGCCGTTCTATTTTCCTTCCTTCTGGTTTCATGCGGACAGAACAGTTCCGAGACAACCAGCAAATCCGCGACAACAAGTAAATCGCCGGAGAAAAAAGACGAAGAGATCACGGTTGAGAAGTACGTGAACTTTTATAAGGAAGCAGATGCCTTGTTGATGGAAAAATACTGGCCTCAGTTTAAAGGCAAATCATATAGCGAGGCTAAAGATTTATATGCTCAATATAAAAAAGAAGAAAAAGCGCTGTTTGAAAAATATAACATAGAAAACCCCTTGGACCTAAGTTCATTTTTCAGAAGTAACTTCAAGGACATTGAAGAATACAGGAAGAACGACCCCGATTATACCAAGTACCCCGAATATGATGAAGCAAGACAGCAGCTTGCTGGCTATGCCATGAAAGAAGCCGCCGGAGAATAATACATTAGATTTAAACTATTTGAAATTTCTCACGGTTTTTAACTTGAACTATTCATAATAAATTGCGATGTTTTTGCGATTTCTTTTTTATCAGCAATTACCATGATTTTTATTGAAAGTTCAAGCGGTGAAGTACCACAGCTTCATGCTCTGCGCCGGCACAGCCCCATTTCATCCTGAAGCCTGCGGCAGCCCTCACCGTTGTCATCGCGCTGCGGTCTCTCTGTCACCCCCAGGGCCAGCGGCAGCACCCCATTGTCACCCCCAGGGCCAGCGGCAGCACCCCATTGTCATCCCCAGGGCGGCGGCAGCCGCCCGTGGGGATCTTAGACTGCTTCGCCTGAGTTGACGATCCCGTTTCATTCAGCGATACTGTACAAGATCCTTCACTTCGCTCCGGCCGGCCCCTCCAGGTCGTTTTCGAAATAATGATCTAGGTTAATAGATTTGACTTAAGTCAATGTTTTTCCTTATGAAAATGACTACCTTATGATATGAGTAAATAAAATTTATTAACCTGGGCTTAATGAAAATGACCCCGCACGTCATTCCCGGAGCGAAGCGATGTCAGAATCTTAGAGTGCTTCGTTTCTTGGAAGCGGTGCCGTCTCATTCGGCGAGGCAGTCTAAGATTGCCACGCGGCCTGCGGCCGCTCGCAATGACGGGGAAGGCCGCTTCTCAGGATGACAAGATCTTTTCATTTTTTAATCAATGAGCCAGGTTAAGGAGGTTAAAAATGTTTTGTTATCAATGTGAACAGACAGCTAAAGGCGAGGGATGCACCAAGATCGGGGTGTGCGGGAAACAGCCGGATACGGCGGCCCTGCAGGACCTTCTCATATTCGTATTAAAAGGACTGGCGCAGGCTGCCATTGCCGGACGGCAAAAGGATATTCATGATTTAGGGACCGGGCGTTTCATGGCTGAAGCCATGTTCTCCACCCTGACCAATGTCAATTTTGATCCGGAGCGTATCGCGGAATTGGTTCAAGAAGCTGTTGCCAAACGGGATAGTCTCAAGGCTGACATAACCACCGACGGCGGCGATATTCCCGATTCCGTTGCGATTCATTTTGAGCCGGCGGATAGCTTGGACGGCATGATCGCACAGGGAGAAGAACACGGAATTCCGGCGGAAAAGGATCCCGATCCGGATATCGAGTCTCTTAAACAGACCCTGATTCTTGGGTTAAAAGGTGTGGCGGCCTATGCAGACCATGCCGCTATTCTTGGCGAAGAAGACGACGCGGTCTATGAATTTATTCAAAGGGGTTTGGCCTCCACTCTCCGTAACGATCTTTCCCTGGAGCAATGGATTGAACTGGTCCTGGAATGCGGGCGGATCAATGTGCGGACCATGGAGCTGCTGGATAAAGCCAACACCGGCACCTACGGCCATCCCGTGCCCACGAAAGTTCCGCTCGGTTCGAAAAAAGGGAAGGCCATCTTGGTCTCCGGGCATGACCTTAAAGACCTGGATATGCTCTTACATCAGACGGCCGGAAAAGGCATTTATGTGTATACTCACGGGGAAATGCTTCCTTGCCATGGATACCCGGAGCTGAAAAAACACCCCCACTTCTATGGACATTACGGAACCGCCTGGCAGAATCAATTCAAGGAATTCGGCCGCTTCCCCGGAGCGATCCTTATGACAACCAACTGCATTCAGAAACCTCAAAAGATCTATGAGGATAATATTTTCACAACCGGACTTGTAGGATGGCCCGGAATCACCCATATTCAGGATAAAGATTTCACCCCGGTTATAGACAAGGCTCTATCCCTGGAAGGATATACTCAGGATGAAGATAGAGGTGAAGTCACCGTCGGTTTCGGGCACAATGCAGTGCTTTCGGTGGCTGACCAGGTGGTGGAGGCCGTTAAGTCCGGTAAGATAAGGCATTTCTTTCTGGTCGGCGGATGCGACGGAGCCAAACCGGGACGAAATTATTACACTCAATTCGTGGAACAAGCACCTAAAGACTCAGTCATTCTCACTCTGGCCTGCGGAAAATTCCGGTTCTTTGATAAGGATCTTGGTGACATCGGCGGGATTCCGCGGCTGCTGGATGTGGGACAGTGCAACGACGCCTACTCGGCTGTAAAGATTGCCACTGCTCTGGCTGACGCCTTTGACTGCGGGATAAACGACCTGCCTTTATCCCTTGTGCTGTCCTGGTACGAGCAAAAGGCCGTGGCCATTCTGCTTTCGCTGCTGGCATTAGGCGTTAAGAACATACGCCTAGGCCCGACTCTGCCGGCGTTTTTGAGTGAGAATGTACTCAATTACCTGGTTGAAAAATATGACATCAAGCCGATAACCACACCGGATGCGGATCTGAAGGCTGCATTATCTGCTTAGCCCTTTACACTGCAAGTCATTCTGAGGCCTGCGGCAGCCCATTGTCATCCCCAGGCCGCGCAGCGGCCGTGGGGATCTTAGACTGCTTCGCCGAATAAGACGCCATTGTTTCCTCTTGCCCCACACCCTCTGTCATTCTGAGGAGCGAAGCGACGAAGAATCCCAAACGGCCTCATCTGGATGTGCCGCCGCCGGTTTCGATGCCGAGGCCCATGGGATCCTTCGCTTCGCTCAGGATGACAGAAGGAGCCGATCCGCTAGTGACATGTGTTCGTCATGCATTTATAAGAATCATATCAATCAAAAACCCGGTATAGATCGAACCATGGGACTGCAGTGATGTTGTCGGAAATTTTCCGGGGTCTTTGACCTAAATAAACCAGATATCCTTTTGCAGCCCGATCCTTGTTTTCATTTAAAAACAATTTTAGATGCCGGATGTGCTTTGATTTAGGATTTTCAACATATTTTACTTCAATTGGAATCCAGTGGTTTTTATATTCGAGAACCCAATCAATTTCCGGACCGTTGTGGTCCCGCCAATAGAAAAGATTTCCTGCCAGATTGCGGCTCCGCAAAAACCTGATTAAGGACAACCCAATCCATTCTTCAAACCGCTGCCCCCACTCCTCTTTTAACACGCCCTTTGAATAAATCAGTTGGGCCGCTGCGTTTTTAACACCAATATCAAAAAAAAGATATTTGTTGGCTTTAGACAATCTTCGTCTCGTATTGGATGGAACTAACGGTGGTATCCGCTCAATGACCATACAGTCATGCAGAATATCATAAAATGAAGAAATTGTTTGATGAGTTACGCCCAAATCCTGAGCTAATTCACGAAAGCTGAGAATTTTTCCTGACATTTCCGCAGCCAATCTTAAAAAATTCCCAAATGTTCCCATCTTCCTCACCAAGGTCTCCATTCGAATCTCTTCTTCAAGAAATGTTTCCACATAAGACCGCAGCAGGTTTTGAACTAAATCCAATTGTTGTTTTTCTATAAGAAGAGCAATCTCAGGCATGTCACCATAAGTCAGAATGTCCTGAAGAATGTTTACCGACTGAAAATCCTTGGCAAAAGACTTTCTCTCTGTGATATCAAAAGGATCTAAACGGAATGTAATCGCTCTCCCAGCAAGGAGATTGATGTTTTTTCTCCGCAATTTTCTTGCCGAAGAACCGGTAATGAGGAAAATCAAATGGGATTTATCGATCATGAATTGGACTTCATCCAGAATTGCCGGGACTTTTTGTACTTCATCAATGATAATGATATCCGCAGACGAAGCTTCTATTTCCTGGCGTAAGAACTGAGGATGCTGTTCAGCTTTTTGTCTAAGTGAGATTTCTAAAAAGGAATAGCTTAAAACATTTTCATGTTGAGAAGCAATGTGATTAAGCAAAGTTGTTTTTCCAGTTTGTCTCGGCCCGAAAAGAAAAAAAGAACGTTTTTGAGATATAGTTGACTGAAGTTGATTTTCAATATTCCTTTGTATCATACTACCCAATTTAGCCGAAATTGGATGGTATGTCAATAAATTTTCAGCGAATTTTTAAGACCCGAACCGCAAGTCTATCTTTTCCAGCACATAACGAGAAGCACTGCGGGCGGCTTTTTGGAGAGTCTCAAGTTCCTGTTGATAAGGGGATTCCACTTTGAAGGAAACATTTTTGACCTTTTCGGCCGGACGGGTGAGAGTATTGAATAGGGAAAACTTTTTACTGTCCGGGACCGGCGTTTGGTTTTGAAATGGCTGGATAATAAGAATCACAGCCAGCAGGGCGGCGGCGGCTGCCGTGGAGGCCGCCGGTATAAGCCAGCGGGAACGATATTTTGACGGCTTATATGCCTCTTGCGGGGAATCATCCGGCTGAAATACGTGTGCCTTGATTCGCTTAGACAGCCCTTCAGGTGATTTATCCATGAGCTGACGGGCATCCCGGGCGGCGCTACTCTGTATTCTCTGAGATGTTCGTTTAAATTCCCGGCAGGACGCACACCTCCGCAGGTGCCGGCGAAAAAGGACCGGCATCTCTTTATTCGTATCCAATGACCTTGAAATAAACCATTTTGTAATCGTGCACAACATGTTACTCACCCCCATAATAAAAACCAGGCGTATTCTCAACTGACGGAGAACCCTGCACCTCTGCATTTTCACACTCCAGTTTTTCAGCCAACTGCAGTCGCGCCCGGTGGACCAGCATACGCACCGCCAGGCTGGTGCGTCCCATAACTTTTGCGATCTCTTTATTGGTCATCCCCTGAACATAGTACATCCATAGGACTTTATAATAGTCCGGCTTGAGATTCCAGGCCTTCCGCCAGAGGTTTTGCCTGGCTTTCTTTTCCGCATACTGGTCTTCCGGACCGGCCTCGCTTTCTTCCGGGGCTGCATCGACATCCTCTTTGGCTTGAGCACGGAAATGATCGATAGCCAGCCGGTTGGTTATGGTGAAGATCCAGGTGGAAAATTTCCACTTGGGATCATAGCCGTCGATGTTCCGGTAGGCTTTGAGGAAGGCTTCCTGAAGGATATCTTCGATGTCCTGGCCGGATTGCATTTTAGGCAGGAGAAAATGGTACAGACGCCCACTGTACCGGTCCACCAATTCTTCAAAAGACGGACGGGAGCCGGCCTGGGCCTGCAAGGCCAGCTCTTCGTCGGACATCGTATTTTTTGTCATGTTTTCTTTCTGTCATTCTGAGGGCTGGCCCAGCAGCCCGAAGAATCCCAAAGTGCTTCGTTTTGACTAATCGCTATTATCTCTTTTGGCGAAGCCGTTTGGGATCCTTCGTCGCTCCACTCCTCAGGATGACATATGAACCTGAATTATTCACGGGTCGAGATTGCCGCAGATGCGAGGCGCAGGCATAAAGCTGTGGACTCCACTGCGAATGTCCTGCAACGAAGCAGATGCGGTGAGAGTCGGCCCGCCCAAAGGGTAAAAAAATTGCGAATAAAATAAAATTTACAAATGAAAAAAGTTCTTCTAGATCTTTTACTCGAAAAATTGTTAACCGCCTATAAAAAAGAAATTTCAAAAACATCGCAATTATTTTATGAATAGTTCAGGTCAATTAATCAACTCCAAAATTTCCTCTATCAATGCCTCGGTTTCCAAGATGAAGGAGCTGCCCTGTACATTCATTTTCAGGGACTTGATCAGGTTCCATTCCAGGTCAACCTTTTCCTGCATGGCCAGCAGGCTCTTAAGGCCGTTGACCACATCCCCCAAATTTTTGGCCGTCTCAGGAGAATCCGCTTCCAGGGAAAGCCTCGCCTTGACCTTGTTCCCGGCCTCGGCAACCGAAAAAAACGCCCCCTTCGAATTCTTGAGAATGGCCGAAGGAAAGTCATCGTCCTCGATCATTTCATTTAATTTTACGGACACCGCGGTCAAAAAGTTCCCGGGCGCAAGCGTTTTCAACTGTGAAGCCAGGGCTGTACCGGATATGTCTTTCATTTTTCCAGAGACCGTATCCAGCACTGCCTTAAGGGATGCTTCGGCTTCAGAAATCATGAGCAGGCTGTCATTGACAAACGTTCCAAATTCATCATCCCAGTGATAGATCAGATATTGTCCATAGTCCATTTCACTGGGATTTTCCTCTTCCTTCAGCAAAGAGATCAGGTGATTTTTTTTCAATTTCCCGGTAAGAGCCACCACCGTATCGTCATCATCTCCCATACTGATAACGGTCACATGGGTTATGTCTTTAAAAAAATCGATTTGCCCTACCCGTTCGATTTCCGCGATTTCGTCTTTAAAATCGTTCATCTGCTTGTCGAACCATTCCCGCTTCAATTGAGTCTTGGCAAATGTCTGCACATCCAGATGGATAAACCAGGCGGCTTTTTCCGGGACCAGCGACGTCTGCAGCGGGGCAGCCGCAAACGCCGGAGCAGTGATCGCGATTATAAACAGAATAAGAATCAATAACACATATTTTTTCATGTTGACCTCCATTTTGTCTTCTACTTGGTTATACGGAGTATTCTATTGTGTGTTTCAGTCCTCGCTCCGCTCGCGTTCATTGCGTTCATCGCGTTTATCGCGTTCTTTGCGTTTTTTCCCGATTCGATGTTTTCATCGGCTCGTTACAAAAGCGGCAAAAACTTTTTGATATACGTCTGTCATCCCCAGGCCGCGCAGCGGCCAAGGGGATCTTAGACTGCTTCGTTCGGCAGCACGGCACCGATACATCTCCCGAAGCAGCACAGATCCTTACGTCGCTTCTCTCCTCAGGATGACATAGCGCTGGTATTGACATATATAACTGCATCGGATATGTATATACACTCTTAATTATTAACCTGGATTATTCACAGGTCGAGATTGCCGCAGACGACGACAATACGTTCATTTATTGTCGTCCTGAGGAGCATAGCGACAAAGGATCTTAGACAGCGCTTCCACGAGGAGCTGCAAGCCGGCAGATGCGGTGAGAGTCGGCCCGCTCGAAGGGTAAAAAAATTGCGATTATTATAATATAAATGGGAAAATGAAAAACTTTCCATTTGAACTTTCAATAAAAATCATGTTAATCGTTGATATAAAAGAATTGCAAAAACATCGCAATTTTTTTATGAATAGTTCAGGTTAGCATTATCATGACAATTCAATGTATCAAAAAACAATCCTAAAGGAGTTTTCCGTGAAAAAAACTGTTTTTAAATTAAGTAGTTTATTTCTTATTATTTTACTATGCTCGCCTTTTCTCAGCTTTGCAAGTGCTCAGAAAAAGAATGCCGGCAATGATGCAGATCCCGTGACGGACCTGTCACTCAATGCTTTCAAACTCCGGTCCATCGGGCCGGCGCTGACCTCCGGCCGTATCGCGGATTTCGCTGTCAATCCGGAGAACCCCAGCGAATTCTACGTGGCCGCCGCATCCGGCGGCGTCTGGAAGACCATAAACGCGGGAACCACCTTTACGCCCATATTCGACAACCAGGGTTCTTATTCCATCGGCTGTGTCACCATGGACCCCAATCATTCCCACATCATCTGGGTGGGAACCGGAGAGAACAACAACCAGAGAAGCGTCGCATACGGTGACGGTGTATATAAATCCACCGACAGCGGACAATCCTGGACCCATATGGGGCTTAAAAACTCCGAACATATCGGCATGATCAGGGTTGATCCCAGGGATTCCAATGTCGTCTACGCGGCGGCCTACGGCCCGCTGTGGAGCGCCGGCTGCGACCGCGGCCTGTATAAAACCACCGACGGCGGAGAGAACTGGGAAGCGGTTCTCACCATCAGCGAACACACCGGGGTCAATGAAGTGCACTTCGACCCCCGCAACCCGGATATTGTTTACGCCACGGCCCACCAGCGGCGTCGGCGTGTGTTCACTCTTATAGACGGCGGCCCGGAATCGGGAATCTATAAGTCCACCGACGCCGGGAAGACCTGGAAAAAGATAAATAAAGGACTTCCCCACGGCGATAAAGGCCGGATCGGCATGGACATTTCTCCGGCCGACCCGGACTACATGTATGCCATTGTCGAAGCCAAGCGCGGCCAGGGCGGTTTCTTTAGGAGCCTCAACGGCGGCGCCTCCTGGGAAAAACGCAGCAGCTACACCTCTTCAGGCAATTACTATAATGAAATCTTTTGCGACCCCAAAGACAAAGACCGGGTCTATTCCATGGATACATTCCTCCAGGTCACCGACGACGGCGGTAAAAACTGGGAAGCTCTCGGTGACCGCAGCAAGCACTGGGACAGCCATGCCCTGTGGATTAATCCCAAGGACACCAATTATTACCTTAACGGCAATGACGGCGGCGTATATGAATCCTTTGACCGGGGCCAAACCTGGAAATATATGCCCAATCTTCCTGTCACGCAATTCTATAAAGTCGCGATCGATTACGCCGAACCGTTTTATCATGTTTACGGCGGCACCCAGGACAACTACAGCCTGGGCGGCCCCTCCCGCACCATAAGCGCCCACGGCATCGTCAATGCCGACTGGTACACCACTCAGGGCGGAGACGGCTTTGAATCCCAGGCCGATCCCAAAAATTCGAATATCGTATACGCCCAGTCGCAACACGGCAATCTGATCCGCTTTGACAAGCAAAGCGGTGAAAGCTTGGGCATCCAGCCCAAGCCCAGAAAGGGCGAAGACGCCTACCGCTGGAACTGGGACGCCCCGCTTATGATAAGCCCGCACCTGCACACCCGGATTTACTTTGCCGCCAATAAAGTCTTCCGCAGTGATGACCGCGGCAATACCTGGGAAGTCATAAGCGGCGACCTCACCCGGGAGATCGACCGCAATAAGCTCGAAGTCATGGGCAAAATCTGGCCTATGGATGCTGTCGCAAAAAACGCCTCCACTTCTCAGTACGGGACCATCGTGGCCCTGGACGAATCCCCTGTCCAGGAAGGCCTGCTGTATGTGGGTACGGACGACGGTCTCATACAAGTCACTGAGGACGGCGGGGAAAACTGGCGGAAAATCGAGAACTTCCCCGGAGTGCCGGAACGGACATATGTCAATGACATTATCGCTTCCCATCACGACAGAGACACCGTCTATGCCGCCTTCAATAATCACAAGAGCGGCGATTTTAAGCCTTATATTCTGAAAAGCACAGATATGGGAAAGACCTGGGCCTCAATTGCAGCGGATCTGCCGGAAAGAGGTTCGGTCTATGCCTTAGCGGAAGACCATATGAATAAAAACCTGCTTTTCGCCGGGACGGAATTTTCACTTTTCGTATCGCTTAACGGCGGTCAGAGCTGGAAACAGCTGAAAAACGGCCTTCCCACCATCGCCGTCCGCGACCTGGCTATTCAGAAAAGGGAAAACGATCTGGTGCTGGGTACTTTCGGCCGCGGCTTCTATATTCTGGATGATTATTCCCCCATGCGGGAACTCACCCAGGAAACCCTAGCCAAAGAAGGCCATATATTCCCGGTCAAGGACGCCCTGATGTTTGTGGAAGAAACACCGCTGGGCACGCTTGGCTCCAGGAGTAAAGGCTTTCAGGGGGAAAGTTACTTTACAGTGCCGAATCCCCCGGTGGCCGCCGTTTTTACTTATCATCTCAAAGAAGGTGTTCAGACCTTGGAAGATAAAAGAAAAGCGGAAGAAAAGGAGAAAGCCAAAGAGGACCAGCCGGTCTATTATCCCTCTTACGAAGATCTTCAGGCCGAACAAAAAGAACCGGCGCCTTATCTGATCTTCACCATCCTGGACGAAGACGGCCAGGCGGTACGGCACCTGCGGACACCGGTTAGAAAAGGACTCCACCGCACAACCTGGGACCTGAAGTACCCTGCTCTGAATCCGACCAGCCCCAGGGAGGCGAATCCCACGTCAACCGGACCGTCCTCCACTTTTGTCCTTCCCGGAACCTACAAGGTCTTTTTGTCCAAGTGGGTTGACGGCGAAGAAACCCGGCTGACCGTACCGGCGGCGTTTGAAGTCAAAACCCTCAATAACACCACCCTGCCGGCGGAAGACAAGGCCGCTCTGGCTGAATTCCAGCGCAAAGTCCGCAAGCTCAACCATTCCGTTACTGCCGCCTCCCGCGTCCTGCGAGACTTAGATGAACGGGTCACGCATTACAAGGCGGCTTTGAAGAGCGTCACTGTCCCCCATGAGGACCTATACAGACAAATCACCCATCTGGAACAGGAACTGTCCGGAATTCAGACGGAAATGTACGGCGATTCCTTGAAACAGCAGCTGGACATAGACGCGGAACCCGGCATCACCCGGAGAGTCGGCAGTATTATCTATGAGCAGTGGAACTCCACCTCCGCCCCGACACAGACCCAGAAGGACAATTACGAAATCACAGAGGAGCTGTTTGCCCCGATTTACCAGCGCCTGAAACAGATCCTGGAACAGGACGTCAAGGACATCGAGCAGAAACTGAATGATATCGGCGCCCCCTACACGCCGGGACGCCTGCCGGATTGGAAGTGACATTTACGAGTCATTAGGCGAAGCACTCTAAGATCCCCACGGCCGCTAACGCGGCCTGGGGATGACATTTGCTGCTTTTGCAAAGTTCAAACAGATAGACCTATGTCATCCTGAGGAACGAAGTGACGAAGAATCTCAAGCTGCTTCGGCTGAAATGAGACAGAGCCGATTCCAATGACGAAGCCGTTTGGGATCCTTCACTTCGCTCAGGATGACAGACTCTTGTCATTCCCGGAGCGGAGCGACGGGAATCTTAGGCTGCCTCGGCATGATGATGCGGTTAGGTTTCATTCGGCGAGAACGTTTGGGATTCTTCCGGTTGCCTCCGGAGCCCCCAGAATGACACATCTCTATTTTTCATTGCATTAATATAACAATTTTGTTATATTAATTCCATGAAATGGGAAAAGCTGCTTCGTATTGTTGAAAAAGAACCGGTTTTTTCTTCTTCTCTATTGAAAGCGGGTTCCTCCGATTCCGTCAAGCTTGGGATCCAGCTCTCCCGCTGGATTCAAGCCGGAAAACTCATCCAAATTCGAAGGGGCCTCTATACTTTATCCCGGCAATACCGCAAAACCGATCCCCATCCATTTCATATCGCCAACCGTATAAAGAGGGGATCATATGTCAGTCTGCAGTCCGCTCTCGAGCATTACGGCCTCATTCCGGAATATGTTCCTTCTGTAATCAGTGTCACGACTGGACGGCCGCAGAAGTTTGACACGCCGCTCGGTCATTATATTTTTAGGCACATTAAAAGGGATCTTTTTTCTGATTATTCTCTGGAAGAAGCAGGCCGCGGGCAGACTGCTTTTATCGCAAAACCGGAAAAGGCTTTGATTGACCTGCTCTATCTCACACCCGGATCAGATGATGCCGCATTTATCAGGGAACTGCGGCTGCAAAACCTTGATCATCTCGATTTCAGAGAACTGCAAAAAATCGTCCGCCGGTCAGGCAGCCCCAAACTCATCCGGTCCGCAAGATTGATTGAGGAGCTTTTATCATGAAGGAGCAGATCAGGCAAATGATCACAGACGCAGATAATCCTCTTCAGGCCCGTAGCCTGGTCCGTGAATATCTGCAGGCAAGGATCCTTCAGTTTCTCCAGGAAAGCGGTGTTTTTCGAAGCTGGATCTTTCACGGAGGCACAGCCCTTAGGTTTCTATTCCGGCTGCCCCGCTATTCTGGAGATCTGGATTTTTCTTTGAGCGTAAAAGATGATTCTGAAGAATTCAATAAAGCCGTCGCCAAAATCCCGCCGTGGTTTGAAGCCGAGGCCTATAATATTGACATGAAAATCAAGACGGGAAAAACCGCCAAATCCGCACTCATCCGGTTTCCGGGACTTCTCTATGAACTGGGTTTGTCTCCGAGGCAGGGGCAGGTTTTATCCATTAAAATTGAATTGGACAGCCGCCCTCCGGGTGGAGGTGCCGCTGTAACCTCAGTTATACGCCGGTATATTATGCTGAATATTCTGCATTATGATAAGCCTTCTCTTTTAAGCGGAAAACTTCATGCACTGCTGGCGCGCCCTTATGTCAAAGGCCGGGACCTGTTTGATATCTTCTGGTATCTTTCCGACCCAACCTGGCCGGGGCCTAATATTATTTTTCTCAATAACGCCCTTAAACAAACCAACTGGTCAGGTCCGCATCTTGATCAAAATAACTGGACGGATATTCTATCGCAAAAACTTAAATCCACAGGCTGGAAACGGACCGTCGAGGATGTAAGGCCTTTTTTGGAAAGGCCGCAGGATATTGACCTGTTGACGGAAAAAAATGTGCTAACCCTGCTTCATGCCAACATATAGTCCATAGCCGAAATAACGGAAAAAATGAAATATGCTTTTAGGCGGGATGGCGATTTGCTTCAGCCATTGCCGGGCCTCCGGACTCTTGATGATAACGGATAATAACTTGCTCCAGGCACCTAGATAATCCCGTATATCCATCTGCCTGACTTCACTTTTCCATTGCTTAAGAGCATTGGTTTGATAAACTCCGGCCTCAACATTTTTCAGGCCGGCGTTTATCAGCAGCTGCTTCCAGCCGCCCGGGCTTAGAAATTCGGCCTGGCCCAGGGCTTTGTGCAGATATTGCTTTAATTCAGGAGGCGGCGCCTGGATCCAGGTCGCTTCATTAATGCCCACATAACCGCCCGGACGGGTCACGCGGGCGTATTCCTGGATGACCTTCTGTTTATCTTGCGGAAAAGCCACTACAGACTCGCTCATCACCGCGTCAAAGGTGCCTGTCTCAAAGGGCAATGCCTGGGCATCCCCGTTGGTGAACTCGATTTTATTGCTGAGATTTTTCCGGGCCGCTCTTTCCCGGGCCCGCTTGATCATATCCACGGACAAGTCAACACCCACCACATCGCAGCCGTATTTCTCAGCCAGAATGCAGGGAGTAATCCCCACACCGGAGCCCACATCCAGCACATACGAGTTTTCATGAATCCGGCAGGCCTCGATCAGTTCTTTTGTAGCCTCCCGGCCTCCCATGTGCTTCGTCAGCCCCCAGGACGCCTGAAATTCGAAGTAGTGCGATTCCGGCAGAGTGTTCATTTTTTCGTCCGACTCCTGTCTTCACCCAGCCATTATACTACACTATTGAGAATAAAAGTTTTAGCGGATCGTTCCGGTCAAGAAAATGCGCGGCCTCGGGTGGGGGGGACACGGCGGGTTAATAATATTGCGGTATGGGCATTAGGGGAGCTGCACGCTCATAAAACAAAGGAATATCTGCAAACCTTAATCGGCAATGATAACTTCGATTCGGTCGAAGTGACAAAAGCCATCAAAAAAATCGAAGGCGAGATCCCTAAGCCCTTCTTGCGCAAATAGAAAAAAATCATTCCCAGGTTCATTTTATGATTAAGCAGCCATTACTCCCTTTCAATATATAATTCCTTATCTGTAGTTATTTTCAAAATATACACCCAAATGCCGTTATGGAGGGAAGCAGCCCGGACCAGTTCAAATCCCGCTTGATTCCCCAATTGCGTGACTAATTCTTTATTCATATCCGTATGATAATTCTGGCGGTCAAAGATGACGACCGGCGCATCGGGTTTCATATATTTTTTCACATTTCGAAGCCAGGCTTCTTTTTTCGTAAAATCATGAAAGGCATGCAGCATGACAACCATATCCAAATCATTCACCGGGAATTTGGGGTCGGCCACTTCCCCGAGGATCACTTCTATATTATGTACACCTTCCCTTTCAATACGCCGCACAAGAACTTGAAGAGAAGGCCGGTCAATATCATTCGCGTAGACCATGCCTTTTCCCCCAACCCGGCGGGAAAGGAAAAAGGTCAAGTATCCCCTGCCGGCACCAGCTTCACCAATGCGCATGCCGGGTTTAACTCCGGCAGCATCCATGAGTAATTCAGGCTTTTCACGCTGGTCTCTATAGCTGTTCTGCAGAGAGTAAGCAGCGGAAAATAATAAAAGAATGCAGACACCGGCGGATATTCGAAAAATGGTCTTTTTCATGGCCCTTCTCCAATAAGCGGCTTACTAGGGTTACAGCAGCCGTCCTCTTCTATTCTATTCTATTTAATAAGGAAAAGGCCGTGTTGGTTGCATTTTTTTTGGAATTAAACCTAGGGCCTGGGCCAGCCTTATGTTATTCTCGGAACAAGGTGACGGGAATCATAGAGTGCTTTGCCGAAAGAACCGGAAGCCGCGGCCGTCCACCAGGAAAAAACCCGGCCGTGAATAGAGCACATTTCCGCCGGAATCCTCCGGTTCGATCCGCAGTTCTTCGGTAAAAGCCACCGTTTTATCAGGATGAAGCGGATCCACTGGATTATGAACATACGTCACACCGCCTCTTTCTTCTATCACCACTTCATTCGCTGCTTTGGTGCCGGAGCTGCAGCCGGGGAGCAACATGACCGCACTGATAAAAAGAATCCATAGCCCATGTTTCATTATTTTAGGCATTTTGGTTTTCACGTGAACGAGGTTTAATTGTTTTCAATTCGCTTTCTTCTGATTTATTAGCCCAATACATGTCCCACCGCAATTGCATATTCATCCAAAAATCTTCCGATGTGCCAAAGTATTTCGCCAATCGCAAAGCCGTGCTGGGCGTTATTCCTCTTTTCCCATTTATAATTTCATTTATCCTTTGGTAAGGAACGTGAATGGCAGTCGCTAAATCTCTCTGCGTTAAGGAAAAAGGAATCAGGAATTCTTCCAACAACATTTCTCCGGGATGAGTTGGTTCTCTATATTTAGGTATTCTCACCATAATTTCCTCCATTAATGATGATAATCGACTATTGCAACTTTGTCGGCATAGCCATTCTTCCAAGTGAAACAAATCCGAAATTGGTCATTGATTCTTATGCTATATTGACCAATCCGGTTGCCAGATAAAGATTCTAATCTGTTATCTGGGGGCACGTTCAAATCTTCTAGGGTAATAGCTGAGTCAATTTGCTCAAGCTTTCTTACGGCAATTTTCCAAATTGACACCGGACATAATCTTCGGGCATTCTTACTGTTTTTCCCGTCAAAGATATCCTCCGTTGCCTGATTCAGAAACGACCGTATCACGGTATCACATATATCATGCTATGCCAAAAACTTAATATCATCAAGTCCTTGTCATCCTTGACAAACATCCCTTCATGTACTACGATGTAATACGAGGTGGTTAAACATGGACCGGCCATTAACAATCCGCATTCCAGAAGATATGAGGAAACGCCTGCAGTATATTTCCAAAAAAGAAAATGCGCCTGTCAGCGATATCGTCCGTGAATCCATCCGGAAATATATTTCCCTGCATAAATTCAAGGAACTGCGGGCAAAAGTGCTTCCTTTTGCCGAAGCCCAGGGCTTGCTGACAGACGAAGACGTTTTCAAGAAGCTTAAATGAGATTGGTTCTTGATTCCAATGTCATCATTGCCGCTTTCGCTGCCCGCGGTCTCTGCGAAGCACTTTTTGAATACTGTATCGGCAGCCATGAGGTTTTTATCAGCGAGCACATCTTAAAAGAAATAAAAGAAAAACTCACCGCTAAAATTCAAGTCCCCGGCAGGGTGGCTTCTGAAATCGAAGAATACCTTCGTGAAAGCACAGAAATCATTGGCCCTGTCCCAGTCAATCTTCCCCGGCTTAAAGATAAGGATGACCTGCCTGTCATCGGGACTGCAGCAGCATCTTTGTCTAAATATCTCATAACCGGCGATCAGGAACTGCTGCACGTCAAATCATTCCGCAAAACAGTAATTTTATCGCCCCGCGCCTTCTGGAAAGAAATGAAAAAGTGATTTCCGTCATTGCCTATGACAAATCATTTTTCATGCGTTCAAATTCTTCTTTCGAGATTTCACCGCGTGCGTATCGCTTCTTTAATATTTCCAGAGGTGTTTCCCCTCGCTGATCTCCGGGGCTTTTTCCGGCTTGACCCGTTAATCTTACAATGAGATAAACGATAACGCCGATGATGATGATCCAGAAAAGCCAGCCATACCACATCATTCCGCCGAATCCCATATTATGCCACATAATAACCTCCTCAATGGGAATACTTTATATCCAAAATATATCGTTGCAATAATCATTCCAATTTGGAACAGGCTTTCCATCATGTCATATCATTCTTAGCTATCAGCAGAAAGTTCTGAGAAGCAATACGACGAAGTATCCCATAAGACCATATTTTAATAGGAGGGACTCGCTTTTGTCCCCTCTTCATCAACAGGCGATTGTCCTCTTTTATAAGAATAATCCAACTGTGCGCCACTGAAGAATCAAAATCCAGCCGGAATGAAGAGCCGCATTTATCACAGGAAAACAAGGTATAATAAGAGTTAGAGGGAGAAAAATGCTTCAAACAAAATCAATCCAGATTTCTATAATTCTGGCGGCCCTGCTTCTGATCACGGCCGCCGTTCAAGCCGCCATGGTCGAATATGACCTCACCATTGCCCGTGATGCCGTCAATATCACTGGGAAGGATGCGGAGGGCATGACCATAAACGGAGGCATCCCCGGGCCGGTTCTCCGTTTCACAGAAGGCGACACCGCCCGCATCCACGTCCATAACAAAATGAATGTGTCCACCTCCATTCACTGGCACGGCCTCCTGGTGCCGCCGGAAATGGACGGAGTCTCCTACGTGAGTTTCCCGCCTATTGAAGCGGGAACCACCTTCACCTATGAATTTCCCATCCGGCAGTCCGGCACGTACTGGTATCATTCCCATTCCGAGCTTCAGGAACAAAGCGGCGTCTACGGCGCTTTTATTATCGAGCCGAAGCAAAAACGTTTCACTCCCAACCGCGACTACGCAGTCGTGCTTTCCGATTGGACCGACGAAGATCCTCACCGTGTCATCCGCACTCTGCGCCGGGGCAACGAATGGTACGCAATCGAGAAGGAAGGGGCCAGAGCATTATCGGTGCCGCCCGCTCCGGCATGCTGGGTGATTATTTAAAACGTGAACTCCAGCGAATGCCGGCCATGGACATTGCCGATGTGGCCTATGACCGTTTTCTCGCCAACGGCCGGCCGGAAACCAGCCTGGAAGCACAGCCCGGAGAGACCGTGAGGCTGCGGATAATAGACGGTTCAGCCACTACTTTTTTTCATCTTGAATTCAGCGGCGGTCCCATGACCATCATCGCGGCGGATGGAATCGATGTCGAGCCTGTTGAAATAACGCGCTTTCTTATCGGGGTGGCCGAAACCTATGATGTACTGGTCACCATGCCGGAAACCGGCGCCTACGAGCTGCGCGCGACTGCCCACGACGGCTCCGCATTCGCGTCTGTTCGGCTGGGAGACGGCATGATGCATCCCGCTCCGGATGTGCCCAAACCGAATCTCTATCATTCCATGGGAAACTTGAGCCTGAAACGCATCTTTGCCTTAACCCCGGCCGGATCCATGGGGATGCCCGACAGCGCGGTCAAAGCCGGGATATACGATCAGCCGGGCATGATGGGCATGGGTGCGATGGATTCCATGGCGATGGAAGGCATGGAAATGGGTTCTATGGACCATACGGAACAGATGGAAGATATGCACGGTATGCAGCCGGAAGAGAAACACAGCCGGATCGAAAAGAACGCCCGCAACGGAAAAAAAATTCGGCAAGAAATTCGGACTGCTGGCAGCGGATGTTTCTTCTTCGGATAACTTAGCCATAGACGGCATGGACCCGGCTCGCCCCTTGCCGCCTTACGGCAAACTCCGCGCTTTACAGCCGACCGCCTTCCCTGAGAACAAGAAACTCCGCACCCTCCGTTTAACCCTGGACGGGGATATGGGACGGTATGTATGGTTTCTTAATAACAAGCCGATTTCAGAAGAACACTACATCCGCATTCGAGAGAATGAGGCCGTGCGATTCATCATGATCAACCGCACCATGATGCATCATCCCATGCACCTGCACGGGCATTTCTTTCGGGTTATCAACCAACACGGCGATTACTCTCCTCTGAAGTACACAGTAGATGTGGCGCCTATGTCCACGACCGTGATTGAATTTCTGGCTGATGAAGTCGGAGACTGGTTTTTTCATTGCCACCTTCTCTATCACATGAAAAGCGGCATGGCCCGGGTGGTCCATTATGAGAATTTCCCTCTGCCCGAAAATCTTACCGGAATTCGAAAAAAACGGTTTAAGGAAGACTGGTATGCCTGGAGTGATCCGGTAATATTGAGCAACATGAGCAGCGGGGCATTGCTGGCGGCCGACATCCGCAACACCTTCGCATTAAGCTGGGAGACGGGATGGCAGAACACAGACGGCTTCGAGTGGGAAACAATTTTAAGCTGGAACCGTTTTATCAACCGCTTTTTCACCGTTTTCGCCGGCGCCAACCTGGAGGGCTTTCGCGACAGCTTGGAAACCTACCGCGGAGTTCTCGGCTTCCGGTACTTGCTGCCGCTTAATATCGAGGCCCAGGTATGGATTGATACCGATCTCGGCAGCCGCTTCAGTTTGGAGAAACACTTTGAACTGACCCCACGCATCATGCTCCTCGGAGAGGTTAAATATGACTCGCACGAACTCTGGGAAGGCCATGCCGGGCTCTCCTACACCATCACGAAATCCATCTCCTTTGTGGGACAATGGCATTCGGAATACGGGTGGGGCGGCGGTCTCCAGATCCCCCTCTGATTCACTCCCACACGACGCCATACCGCTTGAGGGTGCGGTATCCGGTCTCCTCATCATTAATAAAACTGTACATTTTCCCCCCCTTAAACAGTCGCGGGGTATGCTCCATCCATACGCGGGTGTCATAGCGGCCTTCGTCGTCAAAGACATCTATGGCGGTAAGCTCGGTGCCGTTTTCTTCTCTGCTTTCCTGGGTGATCACCCACAGATTACCGGCCTCATCCGCCACCATATTGTCGGTGACTGTTTTGACGTCAGGCATGTCTAAATTATTGACCATTTTCTTCAGCGCCTCATTGGAACTTTCCTCGAACCTGGAAACAAATTCCATTTTTCCTTCCGCAGTAAAGGGGAGCAGCTTATAGGGGCGGTCAATAACCCGCACCAGCTTGCCTTCGGCATCATAGACGTCGATCCGGTATTCGCTGTTAAGGCAGTGATAGAGAAGAAACCGTTCCGGGTCTCCCTCGAAAATGGACTGCGGGGATTGCGGCACGCCTATAGCCAGCATCATTTCCCCCATGGACACTGTTCCGATCCTGGGATTTGTGAACGTTCCATAAGAGCGGAGCACCTTTCCGTCAAAATTCAGTTCGACAACATGCACCTGGGCCTGGACAGAGTCACCCTCCTCATGCACATATTCCGTCGTAACATAGGAATCCGCTTTGACAAGCAGCATGGTGACAAACCGTCGTGTCCACTTAAAATCCTTGATGAAATTTCCGTCCCGGTCGAAAATAGATGTACGGTTGGCTTGAAAGTCGGTAACGATAAACCGTCCGCCGGGAGTGAATCCGATGGAGCTGATGCTTTGGAATTCTCCGGGTCCACCGCCTTTGCTGCCGAAAGTTTTGACCAGATTGCCTTCCGGATTAAAAACTTTAAAGACATTATCCTGCATCTCAGCCATATAGATATAGCCGCGGTCATCGACGGCAAAAGAGCCGGGCCGGTAAAGAACCACATTGCCGTCCGCATCCTCTTGATCTAAAGACAGTTCTTCAATAAACTGTACCGTCTTTTCCGGATGCAGCGGTTCTGCGGGATTGTGCACATAGGTCACTCCGCCGATTTCCTCGGTCACAACTTTCGGGTTGGCTTCTTCCCCTGGTCCGCAAGCGAAAAACATCAGAACAACAACGCCAAATAATATAATCCAAATCCAAAATTTCATCCGGCCCTCCTATAAATTAAGTCTGTCAATTAATACTCCGGCGGAGCCCTTCCAGTTGCATTGTATTTTATTCCGGGGCTCCCCATTATCATTCTTAGGAGCAAGGAGACGAAGAATTCCAAACATTGTGTCAGCCTCAAGCCGCGCATTGACAGTCCTTTGTCATCCTGAGGCTTGCGCCAGCAGGCCGTGAGGATCTTGTACTGCCTCGCCGAATATTTCGCCCCCGCTTCATCACACGAAGCAGCATAAGATCCTTACGTCACTTCGTTCCTCAGGATGACAGGAGGCTTCGGCACTAGGGTGCGGAATCGTCTCTTTCGGCGCAGCCGAATGGGATTCTTCGTCGCTTCACTCCTCAGAATGACAGAAGGCGCTGACGCGCCCTGGGGATGACATGGGGGCGCATCGCAGGCCTCAGTATGACAATATAGCCGCTGACCGCAGGATGACAAGGTCATTAATTTAATTGACATATTAATCCTCAGGACCAATAATAAATTCGTATTCTAGTAAAAATTCACTTGGGGAAAATGGTTCCCCTAAACAAATAAAATCCGGATTCTTGCTGCGGACGGGTGTTTAAACGATCATCCGGGTTCGCAATAAGCTGAAGACGATACGGATCGTTCGCCACAATGATGGAGAAAAAGCGCGCTAAAATAATTTATACTAGTTCTCTCATTGCATTAATAGGCAATGCCGTTCTCTCCGCCGGCAAAGTGCTGGTCGGACTTACCGCTAACAGCCTGGCTGTTTTAAGCGATGGCATTGACAGCGCTACTGATGTTATAGCTTCGTTCGTAACCATGGTGGCCTCTAAAATTATCACTAAGCCGCCGGATATTAAGCACCCTTTCGGGCATCGGCGTGCGGAGGCCGTTGCAACCAAGATTGTTGCTTTCATTATTTTCTTTATTGGCGCCCAGATCATCATCACCACCATAAACAGAATTATCGAAGGAGAGCTTCGCAGCGTTCCAGGCATGCTGGCGGTTTATATCACCATTTTTTCCATTGCCGGGAAAATTTTCCTTACCGTCTTTCTATTCAGCAAGAGTAAAAAAACAAGCAGCTCTATGCTCAAAGCTAATGCCGTCAATATGAGAAACGACATATTCATTTCTCTCAGTGTTCTGGTTGGGCTATTCGGCACCTATCGTCTTTCATCGCCGATCATTGATTATATTGTGGCTATTTTGGTGAGCCTGTGGATAATAAAATCCGCTGTTCAGATTTTTTGGGAATCGAGTATTGAGGTGATGGATAGAATCAAAGACGAATCGCTGTACAGCATCTTATTCAGCGCGGTAGATGAAGTCCAAGGAGCCTCGAACCCTCACCGCACACGTATTCGGTCCATCGGTGATATGTACATGATCAATATCGATATAGAGGTGAGTCCCGAAATAACTGTGGAAGACGGACATAAAATTGCGGTCAAGGTCGAGCAGAAGATCCGGGAAAAAATAAAAAACGTATATGATATTGTCGTTCATATTGAACCGCGCGGAAACAGCGAAGACCAAGAAAAATACGGTGTTTCTAAAAATACAAAAAAAGATTAGGAATTATTGCAAAATCCGGCGGTCCCGCCGCAGAATAACATACACATGTCATTCCCCGAGGGACGCACCGTCATCCCCGGAGCGGAGCAAGCCTGTCATTCGTGGAGCGCTCTCCTTGTCATTCCCTGAGTGAAGTCAACCTGTCATTACCGGAACGAAGTGACGGGAATCTTAGAGCACTTCGGCACGAGGTTGAGGTTTTGTTTCAATAGTATTTCAGGGCTTCGCTGCCCAGGATTCTGCCTGTCTCGGTCTCTTCTTCGATTGTGCTTGTAGCGCCGGCATTGTGGATTTCGCTGCTAAACCGGTTCCAGCGGGAACGCGCTATTATTGGCGTGTCCGGGAATACCGCTCGTATATGCTTGACGATGTTTATCACTGTCGTCCTGTCGGGAATGGTGATGATGATGGCTGCCGCATCTCCAGCATGGGCATGCTTGAGAACTTCGGGGTGATTCGCGTCTCCGACCATAGCGCGGATTCCGTCTTTTCTGGTTTTGCGCACCAGCTCACTGTTTATGTCCAGGGCCAGCACAGCGGCGCCTTCATGGCGCAGCATATCGATGGTCATCCTTCCGGCCGGGCCGAGGCCGACAACGAGGAAATGATCATGACCGGGAATTGTCAGCTCCTCCTCCGGCGCCGGTTTGATTAAGCCCACGGAAATCAGAAAATTCTCCGCTTTCCTGCCTATCAAAGGTCCATGCTTGACCAGGAAAGGGCTGATCAGCAGCGACAGGATTGTGGCTGAAAGGAAACGGCTGGCTGTTTCCGGCGGCAGAAGGTTTGACGTGCCCGCAATTTCGAGCAATAGAAATGAAAACTCGCCGATCATGCTGAGGCTCAGTGCTGCGGCCAGGCTGGTTCGCAAAGGTCTGCGCATAACCAATAGAATGACCGTGATCAGAAGCGCTTTGGCAAAAAGCAGCACCAGCAGCAAGACAACAACTCCCGCGATATAGCCCGCTTTGTATTGGATGTTGGCCAGCATGCCCACTGAAATGAAAAAGAAGGTGACAAACAGAGCTCTCAGAGATGATACATCAGCGCGGATCTGAGCGGCGAAATCGCTCTCTGCCAGAAGCACGCCTGCCACAAATGCTCCTAGAGCCGGTGATATCTTGAAGTAGTGAGTGATCCAGACGGTGAAAAGGAAAACCACAGCGGAGATCATGATAAAGAGATCGCGGTTGCCGCAGATGGCAGCTCTGTCCAGCAGTTGTGGGAGAACAAAACGGATTATCAGCCAGAAAGCGATGAACAAAACCAGGGTGATGCCGATGGCGCTGCCAAACTCCAGGGCCATTTCCGGCAGCGAACCGCCACTCCCCAGGGTAGAAACAATCAATACCAGGGGAACAACGGCGGCATCCTGAAGCAGCAATACCCCGAGAGTTATTCTGCCGTGCGGGGCATCAATGGCATCGTCTTCCTTCATCACCTTTAGGGCCACTGCGGTACTGCTGGGAGCCACGATCAATCCCAAAGTCAAGGCAACCGGAAATGAAAAGCCAAGCACCTTGGCTCCTGCCATAACCAGCAAAGCCGTAACCGTTATCTGCAGCAGTCCTGTCATGAGTGTTGACAGACCCAAGGCTTTTAGGTGCCTGAGGCTGAATTCCAGACCAAGGGCAAAGAGAAGCAGTGAAACACCCAGCTCCGCAAATGTTGCCACCAGTTCACCGCTGCTGACGATATTCAACACCTGAGGACCAATGATAATCCCGGCCAGAAGAAAACCTGTCAGAGCGTTGAGTTTCATTTTTTCGAATACCAAGCCGAAAATCAACGCCACCAGCAGCATTGTTGATACTTCCAGCAGATTAGTCCAGGCATCCATTTCCATTTTATAATACATGTGCAAATCACGTCCGGTCAATAGTTCCCCGCGGTCCACACCGGATCACCCACCGCGGTCTGGCCGCGGTATTGTCATTGTTTGCAGCCGTTTCCATTTTTGCTGTCAGGGGCAGGGTTTTCTTAGAGGGGGTCTTTTGGTCCTGTTTTGGGGTTTTAATGATATTGGAAAAGTTGACCAGTGAGGCGGTCCCGTCCTATTCGGCGAGGCCGCCTAAGATTCCCGTCGCTCCGCTCCGGGAATGACATGGAATTGTCATCCTGAGGAACGAAGTGACGAAGGATCCCAAACGGCTTCGCCCAGATGAGACGGTGCCGATTACCCAGCCGAGGCACCTTGGGATCCTTCGCTCCGCTCAGGATGACAGGAGGAGACTACTCCGGGAATGACATGGGGGACCGCTCTGTAAATGACAGAGAAGAGCGCTTCGGGAATAGCCCGCGAATGATATGTAAATGTGCCGGATGATATCGGTGATTGCCGCCCTAAGTATACTTAAGCCCGCTCACTGTATTAAAAACCACCACCCGCTCGGATGGGTCGACCTTTCCGTCATGCAGCAGCACCCTCAGCCCGGCCAAAGCAGCCGCGCTCTCGGGAGCGGCGAAAATGCCCTCCAGTTCCGCCAGCTGATCCTGGGCCTGCATGATCGCTTGGTCGGATACGGCCACAGCTGTACCGCCGCTTTCCCGAATGGCGGACAAGATCAGCCGGTCGGCAAAGGCCGTCGGGACACAAATGCCGGGAGCAATGGTCTGCGGGTCCGGCCAGGCCTTCATGCGGAGCAGGTTGTGCTGTACGGCATACACAACCGGAGCGCAGCCTGACGACTGCACACTTATCATCCGCGGCCGCTCCGGCCCGATCCAGCCCATGGCTTCCAGTTCATTGAAGGCTTTCCACATTCCAACCAGGCCGGTGCCGCCTCCCGTGGGATAAACAATCACATCCGGCAGGTCCCACTCAAAGGCCTCCGCCAGCTCAAAGCCCATGGTCTTTTTGCCTTCCACCCGGTAAGGCTCCTTAAACGTGGAAACGGAAAACCAGCCGTATTCCTGCGCATCTTCAGCCGCGCGGGACGCGGCATCCGTAATCTGGCCGTCCACCAGCACCAAATCAGCTCCCGTGATCCGTACTTCCGTATGATTGACGTCCGGGGAACTTTTAGGCATATAGACATAGGCATTCATCCCGGCGCGGGCGGCATAGGCGGCCAGAGCCCCGCCGGCATTCCCCGCTGTGGCTATCACCAGGTCCTCAATCCCCAGCTCCGCAACCCGGCTGACCGCCATGGCCAGTCCTCTGGCTTTAAACGATCCGGTAGGATTGCCGGATTCGTCTTTCATATACAAATGGGTCATCCCCATCTCCCGTCCCATCCGGCAAATCTCTAAAAGCGGCGTATCCCCTTCCCCAAGGGTAATCCGGAACTGCGGGTCCGCCACCGGCAGCAGTTCCTTCCACCGCCAGATCCCCCGTGGACGCAGTCCGGCAATGTCCGGAGTCAATTCCGCCGCCGCATCAGCTAAATCGTATTGCGCTGTGAGCGGTGAATCACAGTCACGGCAGTATGTCTGGACAGCCGCCGGGTCAAAATGATTACCGCATACAGGACACTCAAGATAAGACAGATATGTTTGTGTTATCCCCATATAAAAATTTTAACATAAGGCTTGCAAAATGATAATTATTTTTTCTGTCATCTTAGGGCTTGCGGCAGCACTCTCCACGTCATCCCCAGGCCTGCGCCCATTGTCATTCTAAGGAGCGCAGCGACAAAGGATCCCAAATTGCCTCGCCTATTGAAACGCCCACGTCAGTTAAATCAATCCCAGAACCTAAACGGCGGGTATTCATCGGTCATAAGCGACACGTAAGCGGCTACACGTATGCTGTAGCGGTTAAAACCAAGCACTATCTTGAATATATCTTCCGGATATTCCTTGCCGAACAAACGCACAATCCCCGCATACAAGGCCAACAGCGTCCCTAAACCGGCATTGTTTACTCCAAGCCCTCCCGTCAAGACACCGACGACGATATAATGCGGAATCGCCAGCAGCCACCACTTGACTAAAACCAACCCCCTGGAAAGGGACTCCGGGTATTCCACATGAAGGTCGGCGGGATAGCCCCCAGGCTGCATGGAAAAGGGAGGATATTCATCCGTCCCCAGGACGTGATATCCATAAAAAGACACCCGCCAGGACCAGCGCATAATGCCCACATTGAAATCAAACAGCGCCCGCGGGAATTTCCCGGTAAACAGAATAGCAAAGAGGGCAATAATCCACACAAAGAAATAGGCCACATACAGAAAGCTCAATACAATATAATGCGGCAGCAGCAGCAGCCATTTAATCAGCCACAAGCCAGGTGACGGCGGACTGCTTAAACCACCTGTCACTGTCACTGGATAGGATTTATTTTCCATTTTCTCCTCCTGGACTCAAATTCCTACTATATATACGAATTAAAAGGAAAAGTATTTAAAGAATCTAATACTGCCCCGCAGAATGAAACGCGACCGTAACCTCGTGCCCCCCCCTTGTCACCCCCAGGGCGCGCAGCGCCCGAGGAGATCTTAGACGACCTCGCCGAATGAATCAGAACCGGCTCACCAGACGAGGCACTTTGGGATTCTTCGGGCTTCTTCGAAGCCCTCAGAATGGGCATAAAGGTCACAGAGTGTTGGTCGGTTATGGTGTAAGCTATTGATAATTAATAGGAAATATGTGATTTTTATACACTTTATTAAAACGGTTCAAGAAAAAGCTTTTATTCAAGATTAAAAAGCTGATTATTGAAGACATATATGCTTACAGAAAAGCCGAAATTAAGTTATTTGAATTGGTATTGCTACTTCCAAAATAATGAAAAAACCAACACTCTGTGACCTTTATGCCCAGAATGACACAAGGCGCCGTCTAAGATTCCCGTCACTTCGTTCCGGTAATGACAGGTTGACTTCACTCAGGGAATGACAAGGAGAGCGCTCCACGAATGACAGGCTTGCTCCGCTCCGGGGATGACGGTGCGTCCCTCGGGGAATGACATGTGTATGTTATTCTGCGGCGGGACCGCCGGATTTTGCAATAATTCCTAATCTTTTTTTGTATTTTTAGAAACACCGTATTTTTCTTGGTCTTCGCTGTTTCCGCGCGGTTCAATATGAACGACAATATCATATACGTTTTTTATTTTTTCCCGGATCTTCTGCTCGACCTTGACCGCAATTTTATGTCCGTCTTCCACAGTTATTTCGGGACTCACCTCTATATCGATATTGATCATGTACATATCACCGATGGACCGAATACGTGTGCGGTGAGGGTTCGAGGCTCCTTGGACTTCATCTACCGCGCTGAATAAGATGCTGTACAGCGATTCGTCTTTGATTCTATCCATCACCTCAATACTCGATTCCCAAAAAATCTGAACAGCGGATTTTATTATCCACAGGCTCACCAAAATAGCCACTATATAATCAATGATGGGCGACGAAAGGCGGTAGGTGCCGAATAGTCCAACCAGAACACTGAGAGAAATGAATATGTCGTTTCTCATATTGACAGCATTAGCTTTGAGCATAGAACTGCGTGTTTTTTTACTCTTCCTAAATAGAAAGACGGCAAGGAAAATTTTCCCGGCAATGGAAAAAATCGTGATATAAACCGCCAGCGTGCCTGGAACGCTGCGAAGCTCTCCTTCGATAATTCTGTTTATAGTGGTAATGATGATCTGGGCGCCAATAAAGAAAATAATGAAAGCAACAATCTTGGTTGCAACGGCCTCCGCACGCCGATGCCCGAAAGGGTGCTTAATATCCGGCGGCTTAGTGATAATTTTAGAGGCCACCATGGTTACGAACGAAGCTATAACATCAGTAGCGCTGTCAATGCCATCGCTTAAAACAGCCAGGCTGTTAGCGGTAAGTCCGACCAGCACTTTGCCGGCGGAGAGAACGGCATTGCCTATTAATGCAATGAGAGAACTAGTATAAATTATTTTAGCGCGCTTTTTCTCCATCATTGTGGCGAACGATCCGTATCGTCTTCAGCTTATTGCGAACCCGGATGATCGTTTAAACACCCGTCCGCAGCAAGAATCCGGATTTTATTTGTTTAGGGGAACCATTTTCCCCAAGTGAATTTTTACTAGAATACGAATTTATTATTGGTCCTGAGGATTAATATGTCAATTAAATTAATGACCTTGTCATCCTGAGCGAAGCGAAGGATCCCAATCGGCCTCGTCTCATAATACGAACCCGCAATAAAACCTTAGAATTCCAAAATAAGACCAAAATGCAGCCTCTAAGAAAACCCTGCCCCTGACAGCAAAAATGGAAACGGCTGCAAATAATGACAATACCCCGGCCAGACCGCGGGGAAGGTGATAGGTGTCGCCAAAAAATAGACTCTCGGCACGGAAACCGAATTAATTTATTTTCCACAGGCCGCGTTTTCTTCATTTCGTTGATCTTGCGTGATGGAATAAGGCGGGACTGTTCGCTGAACAAAGCCGCCTCCTCTTCTCGGGAACCAGAGATCGTAACTTTTCCGATCTCCCGCCGGGAGATTGTCATGGAGCTTCAAGGTGTCCAAACAGGCTTTTCTTTCAGCATCGCGAATTTTCCGGTCGAGCTCGTCTTGAAGAGCATCCCGATCGCTATGAAACATCTCTTCAACCGATATCGCGGGGTCGTTCTCGCCTCCGATGGACACTTCCATCAATCTTGTGTGTTCCCTTTCGTGAAAGCGAATGGATGCCAGATAGGCGTCGGCAACGGCTTGGTTGCCCATCGCAACGTTGTATTGATACCAATTCGACATCCCGCCGTGGCCTCTGAAAGTGATGGTGCTGTCTTCTTTTAGATGGGGATTGATGAGGGTCTTGCGGATCAACTCGATGCGATAGTTTTCAGGATAGTAGAAGCCGTCGAAAGGCCCGCTTGGATCCTGAACGTGGGCAATGTCATAGCCTTTCCCATCCCAAGAGTTGTTCTCATCACATACAGGGTCAAAGAGCTTTCCGGGTTCACGCCGATTATTTTTGCTGACATTTTCGGCGCCGACATGCTCCTTTTGGTCTGCATATATATCGAGCATGTCCGAGGTCATTGCTTCCTCGCCGCTGTGTTCGGATTTCGTGCGCCAAGTCCTGGGAAAGACTTCGACGTGCGCTTGATCTTGAGCTTCCTGTCCGTCGGGGCCCCTCACGGTCAGGGTCACTTGAACATCGCAAAGGAGAATGACCTGCTGTTTTTTGCCTGTTTTGAGCGCTCCGGCTTTGAACGGAGCATCGGAAGAGCAGCCCGGGCCGGGTATGAACGTCCACTCATAATCGACGATTTCACCAAAGGATCGTGAGCCGTCGAGTTGAAGGGTCTCTCCCCGCACAACCTTATAAGGACCTCCGGCATCCGCCATAAAGGAACCGACGGGACGCAGCGACCAGGAAAACGATGTCCCGCCGTATTCGCGGCTGCCTGAGAGGACCAGGCCGGATGCCGGCAAGGGCAGCCTGTCGCTGGATCCGTTGGGAGCCGACACCTGTCTTTCGGTCGTGGTGGAGGGGGGAAACTTATCCTTGATGTCGAGGGCCAGCGCGCCGACGGTGCCGGCCAGGGGAGCGCCGGACCTGGCGAGGGCCGCAAGGCGCTCGATTTCGGGATGCAATTCGGTCCAGGTTCTTTCCTCAACCGGCAAGGGAACATTTGTGCGGAAGGAGACCTCGTACTCCCCGCGCACCGGGTCGATCGTCAGCACGGCTTCGCCGGGAAGCGACGCCCGCCCCTCGGTCACCCCGGAGCCGGTGAATGCATGGGTTTTGGCTTCGGAGGTTCCAAAATGCGCAGCGTTGACCTGGCTCTGTCCATTCCAGGTCATATAGCTGCCCGAAGGCACGTTTGCATGAGCTGTCGTTTCGAGACGGATGTGCCCGGAGGACTGCGAGCGCTGGTCATGGCGGTTTATGAGATTCGGGGGAACGGACATGTCGACCGTCCGCTGGTAATCGATTTTGAAATCTCCTTCCCAGGCCACGACGGCGAGGAAGCGATCGTGAACGCCGGCTTGGAGGGGATCGACGGGGACAGCGGCAGTGGAGACGACCGCATGCCGAGATTCGCCGCCGGCCCGGGGGGACGCCGAAAAGGAAAACGCCATCAAGAGCAGGGCGCCAGCCAGAATGGCCTTGGGTCGCTTGGCTTTGGTATTTTGCTGATTATAAAACATTTAATGCTTCTCCTATCTTTGGCTGATTGAACCCATCACAGGATAAAATTATGCCTTGACACCTGTTGGAGTAATCCGAACAAGTGGGTGTCAGCGCTTATGTTATCATATTGGTTAAAATTGAAGATAGAGCTTGTAAAATCTTTTAAAGCCTTTATTTCAGCCTGGCTGATTTAAAGTCAAGAAAATATAACAATTGCGAAAATCTGAAGCAGACCATTAAATCGTGTAAGGGATTGTCTTATATCGCTATGGTGATTTAATCCCCGAAATATCCAGCTCTGTGAATGATTCTGTATTTTTTATTTTTAACTTTGACCTCAATCTTACGAAATATTCCATCATTTGTGTAATTTTTGGGTGAATAGTAAATCAAATAGTAATTTCCCGCGGCCGCCGCTGCTTTTTTAAAGGATGCCAAAACATTTGCCGAACTGTCGGCAATCCCTCCTGTTGTTTTTGATATTTCTCGAAAGGCGTTGAAGATACTGAAAGACTGGTCCATGAGATCTACCCGCAAAGGTTTCCTTTTTCCTACATCGATGTCTCCGGTCAATCCTGGCATGTTGGTGACGAATAAGAAATTTATGGAAATGGAAGAATCTGCAAAAATCCTCCGGACCCTTTCAGTGTCAAACGACACATCCTTTCTCAACTAATAAACTTCTGCTGTCCAACCAATGAATTTCAGAACCAAGATGATTTAGAAATTTCCTCTATTTCCCTGGCAGAAGATTACCTGAAGAAATCAGCTCTCAAGTTGGAAGGGAGAAGAAAGCGAATTAAAAAAAATTCAAAATATATCAGATAATGTAATAAGGGAAAAGATGGCCCAATATGCTCAAACGGGAATCAAATCATTCTCTAACACCAGGAATATTTTGGGGAGCACTGGCTTTCAATAATTTTATCAGAATAAGTCAAGAGGAAAAGGCATATCAAGATTATTTGAAGGAAAGTTCACAACAAAAAAACCTGAGAGAGCCCATCGATGTATCCGGGAATCCGAGGTCTCCCATTCCCTGTCAGGAAGTCTGCCTGCCTGCACTGGCCGTAAGCGAACCACTGCCTCGCCGCATGAATCGAAACCGTCACCTGGTGCTAAAGCCGTCTAAGATTCCCGTCGCTCCGCTCCGGGAATGACATAAATGGGCTCCGGGAATGACAAGAGTCTGTCATCCCCAGGGCACGTCAGCGCCTCCCATGTCATCCCCAGGACTGCGATAGCAGTCCGAGGGGATCTTAGACTACATCGCCAAATGAAACGTAACCGCACTGCCATCCCTAGCCGCGCCCCTCTGTCATTCTGAGGAGCGAAGCGACGAAGAATCCCAATCGGCTGCACCGAAAGAGACGATTCCGCACCCTAGTGCCGAAGCCTCCTGTCATCCTGAGCGCAGCGAAGGATCCCAAACGGCTGCGCCGAATGTGACGGACCGAGCCATAGTACCGAACCCATTGCGTCATCCCCAGGGCGCGTCAGCGCCCGTGGGGATCTTAGACGGCCTCGCCGAATGAAACGGCTCTGATTCACCAGACGATGCACTTTGGGATTCTTCGGGCTTATGTAAAGCCATCAGAATGACACCGGGTGCCGTCTAAGATTCCCGTCGCTTCGCTCCGGGAATGACAAGTATATTGTCATCAAACAATGACAATACCGCGGCCGGACCGCGGGGGACTATTGTGACATTATTTTCCCGATATATGCATGGGCTCTATACGGGGTCGTTGAACTTCAATAGTGCAGCGGTCATTTTCTTTGAGCTTTTTCAATGTAACAGGATTAATGTATACGCGGCGCGGGGAAACAGTCTCCCTGTCGAAATGAGCATGATAAGCTAAATGGAGTTTGCCGGCCTTGTCCTTAAAAAGCATGCAGTGGCCGATGCCGACAAGCCCGTGTTTTTTTTGCAGAATTGGATTGTGTTCGGATTTCTTCCATGGGCCGAGAGGATGTTCCGCATAAGCGAGGCCGAGTCCGTAATAATGGCTGGTGTAAGCATTGGCGGAAAAAAGCATGTAGTAAAGTCCTTCGTACTTAAAGACGTCAGGTCCTTCATTCACCTCCATCCATCCTTCTTCAGCCAGTTCCCATGACTGCTCAGGCCGCATCAATTTGCGCCGGGTTTCAAGGACAATGCTTGAAATATCGTCGTCCATTTCGGCACCCCAGATCTCCAAACCGTCCTCGAATTTCGCAAAGTAAATGTATTTGCTTCCATCTTCATCGATGAAAAGCGTATGGTCGATGGCTTCAAAGTCTGCGAGAACGGTTGGTTTTTCCTGGGTGAAGGGCCCGAGAGGATTGTCGCTGGCGGCTATGGCCATGTGTTTTTCGACGCTGAAAAACATATAGTAAGTGCCATTGATGAGGTAGACTTCAGGAGCCCAGAATTGGCTTTCTCCATAAACATCTTCATGATGGAGAGCAAAGCCATCGCGTACGCCGGCGGGACCCTTCCATAATTTTAAATCCTTTGAAGTGTACACCAGAATACCTTCGTTGCTCCGGGAAGTCCCATAGGCGTAATAGGTGTCGCCATCGAGGAAAACATAGGGGTCGCCAAAAAATAGACTCTCGGCACGGGACCCTGCCGAGTCTCCCCCGAAAAGCAAGAGCACACCCGTACATAATGCCAGAAGAAAAAATATTATTCTGTTTTTATTGATGATGATTTTCCTTTCAATCAAATTTCGCCCTCTATGCGATTCTGATTATGTTACAAACAAAAAACACTCCTGGTCAACAAGAAATGAGGCTTGCGAAGCGCGCCCCCTTTGTCATCCCCAGGGCGCGTCAGCCCTCAATTGTCATCCCCAGGACTGCAATAGCAGGCCGAGGGGATCTTAGACTGATTCGCCGAATGAAACGGAACCGCATTATCATATTGAAGCCTCAAGTCATTACGAGGGGCCGAAGGCCCCGTCGCAATATTGAACGGCCCCGCCGAACAGGACGGGACCGCCTCACTGGTCAACTTTTCCAACACCCTTAAAACCACAAAACAGCACTAAAATACCCCCTCTAAGAAAATACTGCCCCTGACAGCAAAAATGGAAACGGCTGCAAACAATGACAATACCGCGGCCAGACCACCGGGAGGAACGGGGAAGGCGATTTTTCCAAAAACTGATTTCAGGGCCATGGTTTTGGAATTACAAGGAGATTTCCAGAAATTTTCGGAAAACATGGTGGTGGAACCTTCTGACCCCACTAGAAAAAAAACAGGAAATTAATATTCTTCTTGCTTTACAACATAAACTTGTTTATGCTAGCAAGAACCGTTGGACTTTTTAATAAATAAAATGGAGAAGAATACAATGAACGAAAGATCGTTTACACCTGAAGAAAGTCTCTTGTTAATTTCAAAGACAATTGAAGAGACGAAACAAAGACTTCAAGAAAATGGCCACATCATTATTTTTTGGGGTGTTTTGCTTTTCACCGTATTTTTCAGTCAGTATTTTTTTCAACTCATTGGATGGCATAATAAATTTGACATCATATGGACGACTGTTTTATTTCCCCTTGGGGGCATCTACACCTTAATCTACACCCGGAGAACCGTAAAGAAAAAAAATGTGCCCAAGACCCTTCTTTTAAGGGTAATTTCTACCATGGGATGGGCAACAGGTATGAATCTTCTTGTATTGGGTATGGTTTTCAGCCGGCAGCTCGGTGATGCCCTGGCACCGATATTTATCATTCTGCTTGCTCTGCCTATGATTGTTATCGGAACATTCATTCGCTTTAAGCCGATATTCATCGGAGGAATATTGCTTAATATAATCGGGCTGTGTACGTTCTGGCTTGCTCGGGACTATCATGGATTCAGCCTGATGCTGGGCGCCATCATCGGGTTTATCATCCCGGGAATATTGCTCAATAAAAACAAGGAAAGAAAAGGTGTTTAACGATTTGGATCCCCTGCTCCATTCGCAGCTTCGGTTGTCGATCATTTCGATACTGATGTCAGTGGAAGAGGCGAATTTTAATTTCATCAAAGAAACGACAGGAGCCACATCAGGCAATATCAGTGTCCAGATAAAAAAACTGCAGCAGGCCGGATATATTCAGGTAAAAAAAACATTCAAGGATAATTATCCAAACACGTCCGCGTCAATCACACCTGAAGGAAAGGAGGCCTTTGAAACCTATGTTCAAAATTTAAAAAAATATATTCAACCTGGGGAATAATTTTTTTGGCCATTTGGTTTATATTTTAAATAACTTTAAGGAGAAAAACAATGACTGATAACATTGCAAAATCGCTCAGCACGATGGGCGTATGGGGAGCTGCCGCATCCATACTCATATGGGCTGATTTCAGTACTCCCGCACCTGTTGAACTTTTGGTGCTTGTAGCGGCAGGGTTTTCGACCGCTGCAATCTGGAACTATACCATATCCAGCAAGATCATCCGGTCAGGAGATGAAACAGCTGATCCCGCGAATGAGAAGAAGCATGATGCATAAACAACGCAAGTTCATCAGGGCTGATACTTTTTCTCAGTTCCGGCCGGAATCTCAGGCATCCCGGAGAAAAATCTATTCAATCCGGAAAACAATTCATGTTACTTAGTTATAACTTAAAATCTTTATGGAGAACGCTATGAAACAAACAATCATCATATGTATCATATCCATCCTGGCTGCAGCAGGATGCATTTATTCACAAAACCTGCTCTCAGCTGATAAACTAAAGAGTCAAGCCGATCTGTTGAATTTCTATCGCCAGTACAGCGCGTATACCGATCCCGGGAAATACGCGTATCTTTATGAAACCCTCCCCGATTCCCTGGAAGAACTGTGCAATCTCATCAGGGCCCAGTTCATCCATCCCTATGCCGAATTGCCCCGATATCAAGATCAAGTCCCCAAAGAACGCCGAGACGAGTTTATCAGGTATACCACAGTGGAATCGCTGCTGGCGGGGCTGCTTTCTCATGATGATTCGGGGTTGACAAACAATCGGAAACCGGCGGACAGACTGGTGCTGGGGTGCCGGCACAACGCCCTGCTGCTGGCCTCTGTCATGAAACACCGCGGCATACCGGCCAGGATCCGAACCGGACACGTCACCTATTTACGGCCGGGATTTCACCTGAGTCACACCCTCTGTGAAATCTGGAACGAAAAAGAGAGCCGCTGGATGCTCGTGGATTCAAGCACCGGGATGATCGATTTTGACCGCAAGCAGTTTGAGTTCAGCCATGAACTGTGGTTTAAACTGCAGCGGGATGAAGTCGATCTGGAAACATACGGGTTCCCCGGCAGATACACCGGACTGATTTCCATTGTCGGTAAAATTTCTCCGGATCTCTCAGCAATTCTCGGAACCGAATATCCTGTATTCCACTACGCGCCCATGCTCGATTGTATCAGAGAAAATAACTTCTTGTCTCAGGGACATATTCAACTATTGAACAAAATCAGTGAATTAATGAAATCGCTTAACACTGAAAATCTTTCCAAATTGCAGGAGATTTACACTGCGACACCGGAAATTCAAATTACAAAGACGTTTGATTTGCATGCCGGACAAACAAAGAGTAACTCCGGCAGCGAAACGCCTGAAAACAATCCTGAAATTTAAACCGTCTTAAAAAAGAAACCCGAAATTGGATTTGCCGATATCCCGACCGGATCATTTAACATGAGAAGTTGCACTGATGAAAAGGGAAGAAAAAATGACGAGATACGCATGAAGTGATAAGTAGCCTGGTGAAAGGTTTGCAACCCCTGAACATCATCGTCCCTTTTCCCTGGTGTTTACCAGGTTCTCTATGACCCGATAAAGGACCTCCGCCTTGACCGTCTTGGACACATAGTCGTCCATTCCTGTCTCGAGGCATCTTTCGAGATCCCCTTTCAGGGCATGAGCCGTCATGGCCACGATGGGGATGGGCGATCGGCGATCGTGACAATACTGCGGCCAGACCGCCAATTAGATTCTCAAAAAAACCTGAGAGAGCTCATCGATGTATCCGGGAATCCGAGGTCTCCCATTCCCTGTCAGGAAGTCTGCCTGCCTGCACTGGCCGTAAGCGAACCACTGCCTCGCCGCATGAATCGAAACCGTCACCTGGTGCTAAAGCCGTCTAAGATTCCCGTCGCTCCGCTCCGGGAATGACATAAATGGGCTCCGGGAATGACAAGTATATTGTCATCCCGAGGCCTGCGGAGCAGACACCCCCATGTCATCCCCAGGACTGCGATAGCAGTCCGAGGGGATCTTAGACTGATTCGCCGAATGAAACGGAACCGCACTACCATCAAGATGCCGCCCCCATGTCATCCTGAGGCCTGCGAAGCAGGCCGTGAGGATCTTGTACTGCTTCGACTAATATGAGGGCACCAACCCACCTGTCAACACTCTGAATCCTTAAAAGCCTAAAACAAGCCCAAAATTCCCCTTCTAAGAAATCATCTTCCCAGAGGTGAAAATCCTAAGCGGCTGCAATGATTAATGAAAAAGCGGCCAGACCGCGGGTTTCGCGGGTTTTAGAAAAAATTCTTGACAATTTCTTTGTATATGATATTTTGGAATCAGTTATTCCATAATTGGACTCAAAATGGAATCACCAGGTCCAAAAAAGCAATTTTTATGAATTATATTAAACGTAGTTTCAAAAGCCCAAAGAACAGCTATTTTCTTTTTGGTCCAAGAGGGACAGGGAAAACCACCTGGCTGAATCAAAATTGCGGCGAGGCTCTTGCGGTAAATCTTCTGGAACCCGAATTATATCGCAGATACCATGCACGGCCGGAGCGGTTAAGGGAGCTGGTTGAAGGAAATCCGCATAAAAATACAGTCATAGTCGATGAAATCCAGAAAGTTCCTGAATTATTAGATGTTGTCCATTTCCTTATTGAGGAAATGCCAAGATTGCAATTCATTTTAACCGGCTCAAGTGCCCGCAAAATTAAACAGAAGGGAGTCGACCTGCTCGCGGGCAGGGCTGTACTCCGTTCCCTGCACCCCTTCACAGCCTCTGAATTAAAAAATCATTTTCAATTAAAAACAGCGCTTGAAACCGGGCTGATTCCTCTTGTGATGGCTTCTCGGAATCCCTCAGATACTCTTAACGCCTATATTCAGCTTTATCTCGAAGAAGAGGTGAAAATGGAAGGCCTCGTCCGTAATATCGGCAATTTTGCACGATTTTTAGAGGCGGTTAGTTTTTCCCACGCCCAAGTCCTGAATGTGAGCAATGTGGCCAGGGAATGTGAGGTCGAAAGAAAAACTGTTCAAGGTTTTATAGAAGTGCTTTATGACCTGCTTATGGCTTACCAGGTACCTGTGTTTACTAAAAAGGCAAAGCGCGCTGTCATTCAGCACCCGAAATTTTTTCTTTTTGACACCGGAGTTTATCGTGCGTTGAGGCCCAGCGGCCCCCTCGACCGCCCGGGAGAAATGGAAGGGCCCGCTCTTGAAGGCTTGGTGGCTCAGCACCTCCGCGCCTGGATCGATTACAGTGAATCTCAAGCCGGACTTTATTATTGGCGAACCAGAGGCGGCTCAGAAGTTGATTTCATTATCTATGGAAAAGAAGAATTTTTAGCCATAGAAGTGAAAAACACCCGGAATATTCGTAAAAACGATCTCCGCTCTCTTAGATCATTCCATAGTGATTATCCTGAATGTCAGCCTTTGATGATTTACAGGGGAAGTGAAACGCTCAGGATTGATAATATAATATGTATTCCCTGCGAAGCTTTTCTTAAGTCCATCAAGCCTAACCAGCCTTTACTTTCTTTCAGCAAATAATTCCACCGACCGCATCTCTGCTGATTCCAACCGCCCCTCCGATGTCACTTCCAAGGGAGCGCCAGTCCTCTCTGTCATTCTGAGGAGCACAGCGACGAAGAATCCCAATCGGCTGCGCCTAAGGAAACGGAACCACATTCATCTTGCCGAAGCCGTCTAAGATTCCCGTCGCTCCGCTCCGGGAATGACAAAAGGATGCTCTCGGGAATGACAAGTATATTGTCATCCTGAGCGAAGCGAAGGATCCCAAACGGTCCCGCTTTATGAATCGGCACCGCCAGTCCGCAGGGCGGTTAAGGCTCACTCCACAAATTCTTCGATGGCCTCCTCTAGGCGTCGATTGAATTCATCCGGGAATTCCCAGTGGACAATATGGCCTGAGCCTGTGATGATTTTTGCCTTATAGGAAGGGACATATTTTTGGAAAGCTTCTACATTGGTAGGAGAGTAATCTCCATTGATAGATGTCACCGGAACCTCGATCTGCTGTAAAGATTCTACACAACTCTCATTACACCACTGCCAAAGACTTCTGATTGACTCTCTCCAGCCCTTTTTTGGCGCGTCTTTAACCATGGCGACATATCGTACAGCCAACTCCTCCGCATTATTAATGAAAGAGGGTATCACTTTTTCTACATTGGTATCCGTCACCTGGTTCATCAAATTTTCTTCGCTGCTGCTGATGAATTTTTCCGCATAGACTTTCTCTATGTTCTTAGGAAAATCCACCAACACAATTCCCTTGACACGTTCAGGTGACAGCAGAGCTGCTTCAATGACGGCGGGAGCTCCCATTGAAAACCCGATGAGAATGACATTTCTCAGGTCGATCTCTTTTAAAACCGCATCGACATCTTCTCCGTAGGCCTCCATTGTCCACTCCTCCCGGCTATTTTCAGAATCTCCGAATCCAGCCAGGTCGATGGCTGCGACTCTATAGGACTGAGAGAAATGATCCAGCTGGTAATCCCAAACGCCGCGGTTATTGCTCCAGCCGTGTACGAAAAAAAGAACGGGCTCACCCTCTCCTCGCGCCTCATATGCGATAGAAACACCGTCGGCTGAGATGACATTATCGATAATTATTGAAGGCGCCGCCTCTTTTTCCACGGTGGGTTCTTCCCCCTGCTGGCAGCCGATTGTCATACTTAGCAGAAAAATAAGAAGAATCAGAACGTATTTCTTTTTCATTGCCCCCTCCATATTGAATATTTATTCCTATACATATATAAATCCAGAATCCCAGTCAAGCGAGGCAGGCGGCCGGTCCGTGGGTTATCGTCTCTTGAAATCCGTTCCCTGAATGACCACTTTCCGCCCTTCAACGGAAGAGGTGCATTCTAGAAGCAGCTCTGTGATCCAAAGCCGCGAATCCACATGTTCGCTTATTTTCGGAACATGAAACAAGCTCTCACCCGAAGCCAGGGCGGCATAAGGAATGATCTGGTCCGCTGAATGAATGTCGGTGGAGGCTCCCGAATTAAAATCTTCCAGTAAACTCCGGGCTGTCCGTTTTCCAATGAGCTCTGCGGCGCGCCGGGGGGCACCCGCCATATCCGCTCCGAAAATACAGCCGGTATCGGTTTCCGCCCGGAGGAAAAAACCGGCGCCAGGCTGAACCGCCGCCTCATCAAAGGCAGGAGAGCCTTCTTCATCGTAAATAACGTCAATCTCAGGATCAAGCCCCGCTCTTTTCAGAATTTTGCAGGATGCATCCGCCATACGTTCGGATACGTTTCTCTTCTTAAGGCGGCTCGAGAGGGAAATCCCGCTGGTCTGGATGATTTCACCGCGCCGTTCCCGCCGCAGGCCATTTAATCCCCCCAGCGGTTTAATCCGCAATTCAATATATCCGCCGCCTGCAGGCACATAGCCGGGTTTATGAATAATCAGATCGATATTCGCCCCCATGGACTGAAGCGTCGGGATAAAAACATATTTCACAAATAAAACCGTGGGCGCAAAATCCTGGAACAGCCCGCCTGTGATATGATAAACAGAAGGGCCGCCGGCGAAAAGAGCAACAGGAATGACTGTCATCGCAAACATCGTTGCCGACCCGGCTGTTCCAATATCCCATCTGAATACTCCGTTCTTCATTCTTCCGCCGGGTTTAAAAACAATTTCTGAAGCGCCCACAGCCGCCCCCTCCAGCCGGCCTGAACACAATTCCGCCACAGCCTTTAAAGCCGTGAGATGCTGCGGCCGCAGTCCAGGTTTTTTCCTGCGGGCCCGAATATTTGTCACATGGATTGCCATGCCGGACAGAGCGGCCAGCCCGGCGGCATCCCGCACAATCGTGCCCGAACCTGATTTCTGATTTCCGTCGATTGTAATCATTTCTGCGTTCTCACTTCAGCTAGACTCTGCACCAGCAGAGCCCATTGACTCATTTAAGTTTACCTCATCCCATCGGGTTCCCAAAAGAAAAAATCCGGGGACAGCTCACCTATTTACCTTATTTTTATTTCTTACTCCGCTTCCTTTTGGTCATCCAGGTTTTCTTTTCCTCAACGTTCTCCCGGTTAGTTAATCGAGTTCATCAATGAATTTTTTATCCCCGGACAGTCTCTATAAAGTCTTTTGTCATCATCGTTGACAAAGACTCTTGGTGATTGGTTCCTGGTTGGACTCGGGAATTCGGCCCATTTCATATATGGGCGTTGAGAGGATTACGTGTTTCCTGAAAATAGGGTAAATAGGTAAGCTGTCCCCAGATTTTCAATTCGCATTTCTCTGAAGACTTCGGTATAATGGATATTTCTTTTGGGATTTTGTTATAAAACTCTCCTTTTATAATTCAAAGCTTCGGACAAGATCGCACACTGGCAGGGAAAACACATTGAATCTATTTACGGTATAGCACCTTCATTTGAAATTGATATCAACAAATAAAATTAGGTCAAATGGATTACATCAAATATTTTCTCGAGAACAAACGGGTTATTTCTTTTGGTTTTATTCTTACTTTTTTTTCAAGTTTTGGGCAGACTTTTTTAATTTCCCTCTATCTGCCTAAAATAATTCACACTTTCCAGCTCACAAACTCTTCTTTTGGCGGTTTATATGGCTTTGCCACTGTAGGGAGTTCGGTATTATTGATCTATGGAGGCAAACTTATTGACCACATGGATTTGAGAAAGTATGCCGTATATTCGGCCCTGCTGTTAATGCTTTCCTGCGTTTTACTGGCTTTTTCAATGAATTTTATCATGGTCTTCATCAGCCTGCTGGGGCTCAGATTATCTGGTCAGGGCTTGATGAGTCACATTTCCAGAACCACAATTTCAAAAACCTTTCAGGATGACAGAGGAAAAGCCCTGAGTCTAACATCGCTGGGTTATGCTGCCGGTGAAGGTGTTTTGCCTGCTGTTGTCAGCCTGCTGATCGTCTATATCGGCTGGCGCTATTCATTCATTGCAAATTCCGCGTTAATCGGGCTTGTTTTGGTCCCCTTTATCTGGTTTACTGTTTCCAAAGAGCAAACCGCCATATCCACAGGGCTGAAGCCATCAGGATCTTTCTCCCGGTTATTTTTGCTGCGGGATAAGCGCTTTTATCTGCTGGCCTTAAATGCGGCAGCTACGCCGTTTCTTTTGACCGGCTTGTTTTTTTTCCAGACCGTGCTGGCAGATCACAAATCTTGGAACATCGAATGGTTATCCTTTTGTTTCATGGGGTATGCCATAGGCAGAATTCTCTTTTCCATAGTCAGCGGCCCCTTGATTGACCGGTACTCCGCGATAAAATTATTGCCTTTTTATCTGCTGCCTTTTATATCCGGCTTAATTCTCTTATTGACTGTCAATCATATCTATGCCGGTCTTTTCTATTTATTCTTTGCCGGTGTCTCCGTCGGTTTTGGAACGATTGTGAATACGGCGGCAATCGCGGAAATATACGGCCTCAAAAACCTGGGGGGCATCGGAAGTGTGTTTTCGACCCTAAAGGTATTCGGCACAGCATTAAGCCCGGTGCTGTTTGGCCTTCTGATAGACCATGGCGCAGACTTTTCATCCATTATCATTTTTGGGATTATTTTTCTATGCGGTATCGTTTTACTCAATACCCAGTACATGACCAAATTGGATTTTGTTTTTGATACTGATTCCTAAAAAAAATCTGGGGACAGCTCACCTATTTACCTTATTTTTTATTTCTTGCTCCGCTTCTTTTTGGCCTTTCAGGTCTTATTCTTACAGGACAGGCGTAAACCCCGGACTTGATACTCTAACCCGACATGGATAAGATTAATAAGAACCCAAATGGCGGACCAGAAGACCATAGACTACTACGACAAAAACGCTTCCTCCATCTGCGCCCGTTATGAAAGCTCCCGCCCCCGCGCACTCCAGGAATTTATCCTCCAGGCCCTCCGCGGCTACTCCGCCCGCCATGACATTGCCCGCTCCCGCATTCTGGAAATAGGCTGCGGCTCCGGCCGCGAGACCACCTTTCTCTTCGAGCAGGGATATGAAGTCTTCGGTGTCGACGCCTCCCCCGCCATGATCGCATGCGCCCGCTCCCATCATCCGGAATGCGCCGGCCGCCTCTTTCAGGCCGCCTTCCCCTTCGAGCAAACCCCGGAACATGCCAAAACTGGACTCCAGCTTCCCTTCAACGCCGTCCTCCTCCTGGCCACAGCCATGCTCATTCCGGATAATGAGTTGGAAATCATCCTCAACCAGATCCGCGCCATGCTGGTTCCTTCCGGAATTCTGATCATCAGCTCCTCGTCCGGCCGCAGCGGCATTAAAAACGGCCGCGACCCAAACGGCCGTCTCTTTATCGAACGCAGCACCGAAGACCTCACCCGCCTCCTTCAAGAACACGGCTTCCGCATCCTTGCCTCCCGCCAGGATAAAGACAGCCTCAGCCGTGCTATCACCTGGAATGAATTTGTAGGTGAGAAGACCGGTGAATAATTCCAGCTCTCATCCTGAACTTATAACCCCCTCATCGGATAACCGGCTCTTTGACGTCTTTATCCGGGAGCTTAATCAGTCCGCTCGTATTTATATCGCCACCGCTTTTTTTAACAGCGGGGCTGTCAATATGCTGCTTAAACCCTTCCAAAAATTTATTGAAGACGGCGGCGAAATCTATTTCCTCACCTCCATTATGAATCACTTCAACAATCCCGATATCCTCCAGCACCTGGCGGAAAAAGCGCCCGGCTGCCGCATCCGGATTTACGACCCCGAATCAGACGGCACCTCCATCTATGATCCCCTGAAACCACCTGCCTTTCATGTCAAAAGCTATCTTTTTGAACATACAGACGGACATCACAGCATGATCATCGGCTCCTCCAACTTAACCCATGCCGGCCTTTTAAAAAACTGCGAATGGAATTACTTTTCCAACCTGGAAATAAACACCCAATTTGACAACAATACCATTTTTCAAAAAGCCCTCTATGAATTCACACACTACTGGGAAAATGAAAGCTTTCCCCTCAATGAACAATTCATCAGCCAATACCGGCCCATTTATGACTATAAAGCGGCCAGACCGCGGGTGAGATTTACTTATCGATTCTTGAAATGTGTTCCCGTATGTTTTCCTGGTCCGGATTGAGCTTTAATGAGCGTTTGAAATAGACCAATGCATCCTGAGGCTGATTCAACTTCAGATAGGCTAATCCAATGGCATTGATGACTCCGATGACTTCACCGCCCGCTTCCAGAGCCTTCTCTAGAGTGGTGACCGCGGCTTCATAGTCGCCGGCAAGCAAATAAGATCTTCCCAGCATTTCCAGAATTTCAAAATCCCGAACGCCGCTCAAAGGTAAAAGGACCTCTATAACCTTAGAATAGTCCTCCTTCCCCATATGAGCTTTGGCTAAGAGCTTCGACACGTCTAATTGCGGTTCGGCCGCGTTATAAAGGGGACTCAGTTCCCTGATTGTCTCCGCGTAATCTCCCTGTCCCACATATTGATAGGCGCGTATCATGCTGAAATAGGGATGGCCCAGCGGTGGATAGACCTTATTATACCTCCAGGGCCTGGGAATCGCCCTCCGCTCAGAAACAATAAATTCCCCCTGTTTCTTTCCCATTATTTTCTCATCCGGGCCGAACAGGACGGCCTGTACCGAATAATAGCCGGGGCTGACGTCCTGAAGAGAAAGCTTCTCGACAAAAGATGTCTCCCCGCCCACCTGGATCCTCCTGGAAATGATTTCATTATCGTCGCGGTTTACTCTAAAATCGATCGCGTAATTTTCCATTTCCATCACGGGGTTGTAGAGCTCAAAATAGACAAGAAGATTGTCCGATTGGGCGTAAGTACGCCGGGTGTTGGGAAAAAACCTGTGCTCTCCGAACTGAAACGGCAGCGTCCTGGCGGGATCGGAGGGAGCAGTCTCGTCATATAAAAACAGTATCGGGCTGAGAGAGGGCCCGTCCTTTTTCGGCGAAATGCAGACTGCTTCCGCGCTGGAAAATTCCTTGGAATTCGTATTCCTGAGAAGGATGCTGACGTTGAAGCGGCCGCCGATCAGTGCCGTCAGATCCCCCAGAGCAGACAGCCTGCCGTGCACTTGTTTAAAATTATCGGGCGTCATCTCAACTTGAATCGCTTTCTCCTCTTGGTGGACCAGTCCTCCATCCTCATCGGAAATTTTCATATTGAGCTTGAATGAACTGTAAATCTTGTCGTCATATTGGGCCATGCTCACCTTATAGGGCTCGATGACATAATGCAGATAGTTCCGTCCCCTTTCCTGGTGCACAAAATAGGTATAATGGCTGTCCACGTATTGAACGGAATAATCCGTGAGAATGACGTCTTTATGTCTGACAAATGATTCGGCCCACTTCGGATCGGCCTTCTTTTCAGGGAGCTGGTGAATCTTGGTCAGAAGCATCTCCGAAGAAAGCGAGGAGGAAGCCTGCCGGGGGTTTCTTCCCTCGCCGGGGATAAGGCTCAGGGAAGCTTGAGCCAGTTCCGCCGATACCCGCAGGAGCTGTTCATAGGCATCTTCCCTCTGCAAAGGCTGCTGGAGATTGTCTCGAACCAGGGTCTGCGGCTCATGGAATGACGGGTTGTACAAGCGGAAATCTCCAAAGCTGTCATCCTGGTAAAAGAGAATATAAAAAACGGGCGGGAATCCCAGACCGACATCGCCTTGATACTGCCACAGCTCCATGGAAACCGTATTGGCGGATGTTTCGTGAAATCTTTGGATGTCTATGGGTTCTCCCAATATGATATAGATACGGCCTCTATCCGTTGCCCATGCTTCCTTGGCGGTATTCCGCCCTAAATATTCCTCAACATATTGTAATCTGCGATAGTGCTCATTTCTGGCCTCATTTTCCGGAGTTCCCGGAGTGGGATCCCGCTGCAGCCAAAATGTCCTGCGGAACGCCTGCCGTTCTTTTTCCGTATTGAGCGAAAGAAAAATCTGCTTTTCTTTCGGTGTAATAATATAGCGGACATCCCGGTCGAGCCATCTCTCCCAGGGTTCAGTTTGGCCCTCGCAAATCAGGGAGAAAGAGAAAAAAATAAAGATTGGCAACAAAACGTATTTCCAGCTGTGTTTCAGCATGTTATCCATTATACCAGAACTCTCAGCCGGCGATAGGCTCTCACTCTTTCCCCTGCGTCAGACCGCCGCACCATTTTTTCCAGGCACCGATATCATAGCCGAAATCCTGTCCGGTATACTGCCGCAGAGACACCAAAACCATAAGCGGCGGATAGACATGATACATAACCGACCAGGAATAATAATTATTCACTTGAATGATTTTTGTCTCCGGGCTGGGCTCCGGATACAGCGTCAGCAGGCTGTCCAGCAGTTCCACTCCTTTAAGTGCGGCCTTTTTAACGCCGGCATCTTTCTCTTCATGGAGTTTTGATTCCAAAATAAAGAGGCCGGAGAGACAATTGAGATAGACCCACGTGGGCGCGTCATCTGAGAGCATTATTTCATAAATGACGGGGATGATCCTGCGCTCTCCTGCTTTACCCAAGTTCCAGCATGCTTTTGAGCGGATATTCCAATCCTGCGGTTCCTGGATCAGACTCAGATAGATTTCAGTCAGCTGATCGCGTTTATTCTCAGAAAGGATCCGGCTGGGGAGCAATCCCGCAAAAGACGCCCTCACCCGGGGATGTTCCTCTGGATCCCGGACAGAGGCCAGCCAGCGCTCAACCACCGCATCGAGATCGATTTCCGAAGACGGATCAATCAGTAATTTTTCATAATAAGGGTTCAAGACCCCGTAGATACAAGTGACCTTGAGTCCCGTATGCAGGGCCTCTGAAGGGGCATTCAAGTGATCTATCATATAAGGGAGGAGGCGATCCTCTTTCTTCCGCAGCAGCAGTGCAGCACACGAGGAAAGAATCGGCCCGGCCTCCAGATCATCGAAACGATGGCTCCACGCTTCCTCAAACACCTGGAAATACCGTTCGTCCTCAAGACGGATCAATAAGTCCACAATCATCGGGAAATGCTTCAATTCAACCGTTTCCGCAAAAGCAAACAGCCGGTCCGCCCGGGCCTTCAATAGATTTTTGAGGGGAGTGATATCAAGGCCGCCGGCAGACCGCAGACCGTGCCGGCCGGCTTTGAAAGCCGTGAAACATTTCGATTCATCCGGGCTGGATGTGTGCTTTATCAGCACCGTCAGGGCTTTTTCACCCAAGTCCGGATCATTTGCTTCCAGAGATTTTAAAAAGAAGCGCACGGCCATAAAGGAAGAAGATTCATATTGGGTTAAATCCTTGTGAAAAAACACCTTCGCCAACCTGTCATCGTACAGCTCATGGGGAAACTGAGAAAGGGCCGCCATGAAATTTCTCCGGACATTCGCGTCCGCTTGCGGCTCAAGACGGCGGACAAAACGAGTGAAAATCTCTTCCAGCAGATGCCGCTCCCGCTCTTTTCCTCCATCAGTCTCGACCCAGACGGAATTGGGATACTTATGCCGGTCCATCAGGTTCCAGCACTGCCTCTCGACAGCCGCCCCCGCTCTTGCGGCCCCCGCTTCACTCAGCTGAGGAAGAACCGTTTCCAGGAGGGAAATAAACCGCTTCCGGTGATAAGGAAGGACATACCTGCCCAGAACCTCTCCAAGGGTCAGGGTGGGTGAATCCATAGCGAAAAAACTCGCTTGGATATCTCCGTTCATGATCGCCGGAAGCTCCGGCTCCAAAAGTGTAAGGCCGCGGGATATTGTCGGCTCATCCAGCTCAGGAGTGGAATACCATCCCAAAGCGAACAGCCGTACCAGGGATGTCAAATATTTTTCCCGGACGAGAGCATCTCCGTCCTCTGAGAGAGCGTTAAAAAAATGGAGAAAACGCTCCTTTCTCAGCGATGCAGCCGTATGGAGCACGATGGCCCGCACCTTCGGAGACGGATGCCGAACCAGTTCTTCCATAATGCTGAAGCAGCGCTCTCTCGGCATCCCCCTCACAAGGACAAGCCAGATACTTCCCGCAATAGACTTGCCGCGGTTTCGCTCTTCGCCTCCGGCAATCGACGCGTAAAGCCCGGTGTCTTCTTCCGCAGCCAGCAGCTTCTCCAAAAGATAATCCAGCGCCTGTTCCCCATGTTCAACAAACCAGCCCTGCGCCGTCCTGCTGATGACCTCGCTCCGGTCCCCAAGAGCCTCCAGCATCACGCCACGGGCTCTCCATCCCATCGCCTTGGCCGCCTTAACGGCCTTGTACCGGGAGGGCCAGTCGTTTGAGCCGAGGTTGGTATGGATTGATTTCATATGTTCGTCCGCATTGAATTCCTGATTCTGTTTTCCGTTTTTGTCCGTGCACCCGGCCAGCACCAGCAAAAAGATGATAAGACCGGGGAAAAGCCGCCTGATGATATCCGCTTTCATGATTGACTCTCCTTCATCTCGGACCTTCTATTTATTGTTTTTCCGTTTTGATTCAAAATATGCGATGGCTGATTCAGCTCTTTTCCGGTTCTCTACTTTATCGGCCGGGAGAGAGGCCGAATAAGTCTTTAAGAACTCTATCGCCTTTTGATATTGCCCCAAACGGCCGTATGACATGCCTATAAAGAAATTCGAATCCGGATTGGCATGGAGGGTCTTCTCTGCAATAAAGCAATCAATCGCTTTTCCATACTCGTCTAGAAAAAAATGGGCCAGGCCCAGACCATGATGAGCCTGCGGATTTTCCGGAGACGCGTTTATGACTTTTGTGTATTCCCTGCGGGCTTTGTCATATTCCTTCAGCATCAAGAGATAATTGGCATATAGAAGTTTAAGATCCTCACTGCCCGGTTCTATTTCAAGGGCTTTTTCAATATAGTCAATTCCCTTGTCGTATTCCCCGTGCTCCTTATATAGATTCGCCAGGAATAAAAGCGCGTCAAAGTGCCTGTCGAAATGGGATAAAACGGTCTCCGCGTGTTTGACGGCCGGCCCTTTCTTCCCGGATTTGTAGTAACTGACCGCCAGGAGATAATGCGCATAAGTATCATCCGGCTTTAAACGCAGCGAATGCTGAATCGCTGCGACCGATTCTTCCCACTTATTTTGTTTTTGAAACGCTAATCCCAAAAGGTTGTGAATCAGGTGATTATCCGGGTCCTCTTGCGCCAAATTCTCAAGGATCAACCTGGCTTTCCCCGGCTGATCATACAGAAATAAAGCCCGTTCGGCCTGCTGAATTTCCTCAAAAACGGCTATTTTATCCTTGGGATCAATATCGGATTTTTGGCTCACATCCGCGCCCCCTCCTCTTATATATCCAAGGGAGATCAGCTTTTTTCTCAGGTCTTCCGGAATCGATTTTTTCCGGGCCTCCCCCGTTCCCAAGCCTGTCTCCTGATTTTCAATTTCGCTGAGTCTCTTTTCCAGGCGTGCGGCAACTTGTCTTTCTCTGTTTATCAAATTCTGTTTTTCATCCGCATCACTTGCAAGATGATAAAGCTCCGGCCTCGGGGCCCGGATATACTTCCATTCATTTGTCCTCAGCATTTTCAGTTCCGACCACCCGCACGCCAGGAGGGGAAGATACGTTTCCCCGTATGCTTCAAGCTCCAGATTTTTCCCCTCCAGAAGAGGCCTCAGACTGGCCCCCCGGCAATCTCCGGGGATGCGTATTTTCAGGAGGTCCAGCACCGTGGGGAAAATGTCGATCGTTCTCACCTGATCATCTATTTTGAACCCAGCGGGAATGACACCGGGACAGTGCATAATGAAAGGAACCTTCATGGTCGTGTCATAAATAAAAATGCCGTGGTCCTTTTCTCCGTGATCGCCTAATCCTTCGCCGTGATCTCCGACAACGATGACGAAAGTGTTTTCATATAATTCCATGTTTTTAAGCAAATCGATAAGCCGTCCGATTTGAGAATCCGTGTAGGCGATTTCTCCGTCATACCTGTCTTGGAATTTTTCATCGTAGGGTGGAGGCGGCGTGTAGGGCAGATGGGGATCGAATAAATGCACCCAAACGAAGAATTTTCGTCCGGCACGTGATTCCAGCCAATCAGATGCTGAGGAATACACCTGTTCCGCCGTCCTCTGAAGCTCATATCCTTCCAAGTATGCCGGATTATTGAATTCATCATCATAGAGCTCGAAACCCTGGTCTAATCCGAATTTCGCGTGCAGCGGGAAGGCGCCGATAAAAGCCGCCGTCCGGTAACCGTTCTCTTGAAGAACTTCCGCCAGAGTTGTAAACCTTTCCTTTAAATAATAGGTTCCGTTATTTTTGATTTGATGGAAGGTCGGATTGGTCCCGGTCATAATGGATGCGTGTGACGGGAGGGTCAGGGGGACCTGGCATACGGCGTTTAGAAAAAGAGTCCCTTCTTCGGCCAGAAAATCCATATTCGGGGTTTCAATGGGATATCCATAACTGCCGATTCTATCCGCTCTTATGGTGTCTATCGTGATCAATAATACATTCAGATCGGCATCACCCCCGCTGCCGTTCCTGTTTTCATGGGAGCCTGCATTTTGCGGCATAAAGCAGATAAGGCAAATCATAAGGGAAAACCCGGAGAAAAAAGTTGCTTTCTCCAGAAAAGCCGGGCCGTGAAAGAACCGGACTTTTTTGCTCATATTAAAAAAAAGATATCCAATCCGCTCCAGCATCCCGGTCTAGATCCTATTGAATGGGGGTTTCCTTTTTATCTCTCGCTTCATCCAAACCGGAATGGTCCGCCGGGGCGTACCGCGTGACGAAATCAAGAACCCTCCGGCAGGCGTCAACGGCATTCTCAAAGGACCACCAGCCGAGGGCATGGGGCTCTCCCGGGTAAAGGGCGAGCTGCGCCGTTTTCCCCTGCTGGCGAAGAGCCTCAAACATCAGCTCCGACGACCGCGGCGGTACGGAATCATTGGTTCCGTGAATGAGAAGCACCGGCGTTTCGACCTTATCCGCCTGCTGATAAGGGGAGTTGGTCAGATACTGTTTGAAGGCCGTCCAGGGAAGGGCCCCGGGGCCGATACGGGCCACTTCGGCGGCCCAGCCCGTCATTGAGGTCGAGATGAGGTCCAGCGGCGCTGAGCTGTAACCCACGGCCGCCCGGAAAAGATTGGTGTCGGTAACGACAGCCATAGTCCCGAACCCGCCGAAGGAATGCCCCGTCAGCACGACCCGGTCGATGTCGATATAGCCCAGCTCCGCGGCGCGGTAAATCTGCGGCACCAGATAATCGCGCAGCTCCTTAATGATGTTACCGGCCGCCGTCGCTCTCGGTGTGAGGGGCCTGAGATCGGGAAAAACGACGGCATAACCGCGGCTCGTCCAAAAACGGGCCAGCTCATATCCGGCCATCCGGCCGCCTCCAAAGCGATACACTTTTTTTGACAGATTGGCATCGGGGTAGATCAGCACAACCGCCGGCAGCCGCGGCCGCGGACCGCAGCCCCCCGGAAGCAGAACGCCCGTCTCCACGGTCCGCATGGTCCCGTCATAGGACGGCGCCCTGGTCTCAAAAACGGTGCTGAATAAGCCTTTAAAATCGTCAAAGGAGGGGTTGATCCGGGTCACCCGGCGCCTGTTCCGAAGGGACGCGTCAAAAAGATAAAGATCCGGCGGGGTATTCACATCCTGGAATTTGGCCAGGATCCGTTTCGAAGAAACGGCGCTGAGGAACTCGATATCAGTGCGGTCTTCATGAAGAATGGCGGCCGAGCCATCAGACAGGCTGACACGAACCGCATATTGTTTTCCGGTTGCGGGATCCCCTCCCGACAGGATGAACGCGTCGTCATCGGGCTGCCACAGGGTGTCCCGGTCCCGGAGCGCCAGGTCTTCGAATTCTATTTTCTCCTCGATAAGAATCCGGCGGGCCGGCGAGCCATCCAGGGGGATGACGGCAAAAGACAGGACATCAGCTTCAGCAAGGCGCGCCACCACCCTTCCTCCGTTCGCCGTAAAAGCCGCCTGGTGAATAGGGGGCCAGTTATAGTGCGGGTAAGAGGGGGCCACAATTTTGCCCAGTTCGGGGGCAAGATGAAGCGGTTCCGCCCCGATCCCTTCACTCAAATCGACCATCCACACATCACCGCCCTCCTCGCCGCTTTCGACGAAGACCAGCTTTTCACTTTCGGGAGCCCAGTGAAAAACGGCTCCATAGAGATGGGACGAGGCGGGCCCATTGTATCGGATGAGTTTCAGTCCCGCCAGGGCTCGCGGTTCACCGCCATCGGACGAAACGACGGACAGCTCATGCTCATCAATAAGCCCGCCCCTCGCGGAAAGATACGCCACCCAGTTTCCCGAAGGTGCCGTTTCATAAGCCACAATCTGTTCGGTGCCGGAAAGAGGAGTTAACACCTTGCGCTTTCCGGAGTCCACGTTGATCCGCTCCACCGCCGTCCGAAGCCCGGTATCTCTCTGCCGGTTGCCTCCGCCGGTCCGGAGTTCCGGTCCCACCGCGTTCACTTCCCGCCCGGATGCCCGGACTTCCGCTTTGGACCCGGAAGAATCCACATCATCTGAGCTGTCCTCCTCGGAGTCGGGCGATAACTTCCCCTTCACGGCCAGTATATAAACGGCCGAACTGTCAGGGGACCAGGCCGGGCGGTCAAGCGCCGTCCACAACTGCACAAAAACCCGGGCATCACTGACCTGCCGTGCCTCCGCGGCATTGATATCAAAAACCCAAATGTTGGGTTCACCCGCGGCGTCCGACAGGAAAGCGATTTTTCGGCCGTCAGGTGAGAACGCCGGTTTCCAGTTGGACCAGTCTCCGGGATTGATTTCCAGGATGTCTCCTGTCTCCACCTCAGTAAGATACAGCTCTGCACCCGCTAGTCTGGTCACCATGCCGTTGGGAAGAATGTACACACCCGCCGCACTCTGTTCCCGCGGCCACTCCAGCAGGGTATAAGCGGCATACCGTCCGTCAGGACTGAGCACCGGCCGGTCATCTTGAGAAAAGAGATTGTTTCGTATCGCCGTCTCAGCGTCCAGGGGATTTCCGCATATCTCTGCCGACGCCGGAATGGCCATCAGGCAGATCAGGACAAGGCTGATTAAGGACCCGAAATGATAAAACTTTAAGGTGCGTGAACATTGCATGGAAAATCTCCTTCGCGGCCGGCGCCGATCCGGCGGCTTCCATTATACACTCAAACTAAAAATAACATCGTCTTTTGACACAAAAAAAACTGCGGCCCGCTTGATTTAAGGGGCCGGCCAATCAGAATCAAGCCGGTTTCCGCCTCAACCAAGCGGGCCGCACACCGTTTTCAGTCAATCACAACATAAGGAATCAACTCTCAGTAAGTGAACCGGAAACCAATTTCAAATGTCCGGGGGTTTTTGAGGTTCAGGATTTTCCCGAATAAGCTGCCCGCCCAATCAACATAGGACGGATCATAGGAGTTGAAAAGATTAAAAGCTTCCGCACGGAGTTCCAGCTGTGTCTCTCCTAAACGGAACGTTTTGGCCAGGCTGAGATCGAGGTTCTTTTTTGCGGGCCAGAACTTTTCTCCGCCGGGATACATATTGAAGGAAACTTGACTGCGGTAGGACGGCAGGAACACATAAAATGTCCCGGTGTAGGTTTGTCCGGATGTGTAGTAACCCCGAACGGCCAGAGAGGCGTCGATGTAAGGAATGAGGTAGCTCCCCATGATCTTGAACGCATGGGGCATGTTGACCGGTCCGAAACTCGGATTCACAAACATGTTGGGACCGGCTCCTGCAAGGACTCTGGATACATTTCCCTCGACATGCTTGTAATGATAAGAGGCGATCATCTGCCATCGCTGAGAGTAGTGTTTTGTGAAAACAATCTCAAAGCCCGTCACGTTTCTCTTGTGATCATCAAGAATATATTCATTCATCCCCTTTTCAGGATTTGTGATAAGGTAGGCTCTTTCACCTCGGTTGGTCCTGTCGTACACCTCCATCGTGCCGAGATCATCCGCTGTGCCCACAATCCCGTCGGGTCCCGGGTTGGTGATCGTCCTCTTCACATATTCGGCGGCCGTATCAATCTGTCCGAGAGTTCTTTCGACTTGCCGGTAGTAGCCGTTTAAGGCGATCGAAGCATCACTAAAGAGCTCCCTTTCATAGCCGAGGGTTATTTCGCTGATGTAGGGGTGTTTGACATCCGGATCGACGTCGATGTTAGTCGCTCGAAAGGATCGAAAATATTCAATCCAGTCCGCGCCGTCCCATTGATAACCAACAGTTTCGGCTCCAGAGTCAGCGAGTCTGCCGAAAAACTGGTCCGTCAACCCTTCGTAGTAATGGCCGTAATGGAATTTGATGACGTTTTTCCGGTCGCCGAACAAATCGTAGGACAGACCAAGCCGGGGAGACAGGGCCCCTCTGCTGTAGACCACCTCTTCCGCGCGGGAAGGAACATTAAACCAGTAGTGATTGTATCTCACACCAAGATTGAGGGTTAATCTTTTGTTGACCGCCCATCTGTCGCTGATGAAACCGACAAAATCCCTGATGTTATTGGTCAAAAGGGTCGGATCCCGCTCCCATTTTGAATATGGGACACCGTTCAAGTAATAGATCAGCGCATTCCCGTTCCATGCCGAGTTCCAATAATTCTTCTTCAAATACAGCTCGGCACCGATTTTGATATCGTGGGACCCGATGAAATCGGGCACATACTGATTCAAATGAAGGTTGGCATTAAAGGTTCGGGGTCGGCGCTCACTGTAACTTTGGGAATTGATAAACTTTTCTCCTGTTACCAGATCGTAAACGCCCGATATGTCTCTGTTTCCGGTAGACGGCTCCTGCAAACCCTGTGCTCTGTAGTAACCGAGCTTGAGTTCGAGGAGGGTGTTGTCTGACAGCGTCGACGTCCAATTACCGTTAAACACCCAAGTTCTGCCAGAGAGAATGGACGTGGCCTCGACGGCAACATTGGCGCCGCCTCCAATATGGACATGTTCACGGTCAGTATAATTGGCGGAAAGATTAAACCTGTTCGCGGGATTGAGCTGATAGCTCATCTTGACAAAGGACTTGGGACTGGTTGTGGTGGTTTCATAGTCAGTTCCCAGCACATCCGCGACGCTTCTCGCGTACTGGCCGGAAGCAAAAAACCACAGTTTGTCATGAATCACCTTCCCGCCGATTTGAAAACCGCCCTCATAAAAATTAGGAGTTGAAAACTCTTCGGTCTTAATCGAGGGAAAAGCAAGATCCTCATCGGGGATACCGCTTCTATTCTCGGAATTCCAGTTATTCCCACGGAATCCGAGATCAACCATGCCGGAGAGTTTGTTGGACCCCGATTTTGTCACTGCGGTCAGGACCGTTCCGGTATATTCCCCGTACTCGGCGGGAAGTCCCAATCCTTGAATGGCGACCTCCTCCATGATATTGACATCTGGAGAAAATTCCGGAGTCCCCCAAATCGGGCTGGAGACATCGACCCCGTCCATATGATAGGCATTGGCATATCCCCGGTCATAGCCGCCGTACGCGCTGTAGGATTCATCCATTCCGCTGGCATAATTGAGGGTTTCATAATACAGATTCCCGCTTACCATGCCCAATCCCGCTTTGGGAAGCGTCAGCAGCAGTTCTTCCGTCATGACGACTTGGCCCTGGGAAGAGCCTTTAATATCGATTGTGGGAGATTGCCCTGTTACAATGACTTCTTCCTGCAAAGCAGCTTGAGGAAGCTCGAAGTCAACCGTCAAGGTCATATTCGCGTTGAGCCTGATCCCTTCTTTGACAAGCTTGGTAAATCCGTCGATCTCCGCCTCAACCGTATATTCCCCCGGAGGAAGAGAAGGGAATCGATAATAGCCTTTTTGATTGGTGATAACATCTTTCTGCCCTCCTATGAGATTCGGGCCGGAAATGGAAACCGTGACTCCCGGCAGGGCCATGTTTTCTTCATCCATGACATTTCCGCGTATTTCACCCGATTCCCGAATTTGCGGATATGCCAGACTCCCCACACAGATTAATCCCAATAAAACAACGAATGCCATTGAAACGATTTTTTTCATCTTTCCTCCTAAAAATCACATTTCTAATATGATTATTTTAAAAATCATTTAAAAACAAGAGTAATAAGGTACTTAGTTTTTGTGAGTACTTTAGTACTTTCCATCCGAACACTTCAAATTTACTTGTCATAAGAACTGTGGTATAAATTTATCGGTGGACGGATGATTTACTTATATGCGGGATTGATTCTATGCGGACTCCTGCTAATTATCATTATGATAAGCAGGCTGCTTAAATCACATTCCTTAAAAAAAGAGGAAACTCAAGCCGATATCGAAGGTCTGAATCGATTCTCATCCGAATATCAAATCACCTCCAGAGAACAAGAGATTGTAAAGCTCATCATTCAGGGGAAGACCAATAAAGAAATCGCAGGGGAACTTTTTCTTTCAACACAGACGGTTAAAAATTATATTCATAAAATTTTCCAAAAGATTCATGTTAAAAACAGAGGACAGCTCACTTACCGGATAAGAGACTTTTACAAAGCAGGAATTCCCGCGGCCGCAGAATATGATGTTAACGCGGAAAGCGTTCCTTCCGGCTCAAAAGGCTCACTTTTCCCGTTTCCATTAAAAAAAACGGGCCTGTTTTTATCAGTGATTCTTGTTTTTTTGGCGACGGTATTTATTGTATGGCATTTATTTAATCCCCGCTCACAAGAATCCGTCCTGCCGGCGGAATCTTCCTTGGCCATTCTTCCCTTCGAAGATTTGAGCCCTCAGAAAGATCAGGAATATCTCTGCGACGGCTTGGTTGAAGAAATCATTTACCGGTTGTCCCATTTAGATGCCCTGAGGGTGCCGGCCCGCACCTCTTCTTATGCATTAAAAGAGAAGACTCTCGATATCAAAGAGATCGGCAGGCTCCTGGACGTCGAACACATTTTAGAGGGAAGCGTGCGAAAAGCGGAAAATAAACTCCGCATTACCGTCCACCTCATCAACATCAATAACAACGACCCTATCTGGTCCGACCAGTATGAATGCCAAATGGAAGATCTCTTTGCCATACAAGATGATATTTCAATGGCCATCATCAACAATCTCAAAATCAATCTATTCGAGAATGGAAAAGAACTCCTCACCAAGGTCCACACAAAAAATCTTGCGGCCTACAATTCCTATTTAAAGGGACAATGGCACTTCAACCGCAGAACCGAAGATGATCTGAAAAAAGCCGTTAATTATTATGAAAAAGCTGTAGAATCCGATCCCGGATATGCCGCGGCCTATGTCGGCCTGGCCAATTCTTACATAATCTTGCCGGATTACAGCTCCGCCATCATCCCCTTAGAAGCATACCGCAAGAGCAAAGAATACACTCTCAAAGCATTGGAGATAAATGATGGCCTCGCAGAAGCGCACGCAGCTCTTGCAATGAACATGTACCGGGCCGAATACGATTGGGAGGGCGCGGAACGTCAATTCAAAAAGGCCATTGCCCTCAATTCTTCCATTCCTGAAGCTCATCACTGGTATGCACTGCTGCTGATGCAGCAGGCCCACTTTGATGAGGCCCTGGAAAAAATTGAAACCGCCCGGAAACTTGACCCCTTATCTATCGTAGTCAACAGGAATAATGGAGTCATCCATTATTATGCCCGGCGCTACGACCAAGCTCTGAAAGAATTAAGAAAAACATTTGAATTGGATCCCCATTTTGTGCGTACCCGGTATTTTTTGGGAAAAGTCTATCTCCAAAAATCCATGTTCGGCAAGGCCTTGTCTGAATTTCAAAAAGAAAAAAATAATTTTACTTACTGGGACCCCAAGCTGGAAGCCCAAATTGGAATCACAAAGGCACGAATGGGAAAAGTGGAAGAGGCAAAGACAGTTTTCGCCGCTTTGAGGGAAAAATCCACCTCTATTAATGCCGTCAATTATGAATCGGCAATTATATGCTTCGCACTTGGAGAAAAAAAGAAAGGGATGAATTTCCTGTGGCAGGCCTACAAACACCGGGATCCCAAGCTGTGCTACCTTAAGATTGATCCTTACTGTGACTCCGTGCGGGATGATCCGGAATTTCAAAAGCTTCAGCATAAAATCGGCTTGTAGATTCTCCCGCCTTTTTTTGATACACTGCATTCTAAGGTTTCTAATAACCTGCAGGGCAGAGTTCCACGGGCAATAAAATGTTTGATGTCATGAATAAATGGTTCATTATCTATCTTAGTTTAATTCTTGCTGTTTGCTGCGTTTCCCATGACAAGGATGAAATCCCAGGCATCGATAAAGATGAGCTGATTAGCATGAATTGGCACGACTTTGATCAGACCGACCACTCTGGCTGGCGTATTTTTATGGATAATAAGGAATACAAAACTGCGGCTGAGCTGATTGAAAAGTATCTCCAATCCCACCCCGACCTTAATCCAACCTATAAGAAAGTTTCCCTTTTTCATAAAGCGCAAATGCTTGCAAGTGCGGGTGAATACCAAAAGGCGACTGCAAGTTTCAAGCAATCTTTCAGGGGAGATCCGGAGGCCGAAGAAGATAAGCTCATGCTATGGGATGTTTACGCGCTGACGATGATCGCATTTCTGGAAAAAGACAAAGCGCGCTTTGAAAAATACCATGAGATTTACAGGAAATACAGCGAGAAGAATCAATCCATCCGTCTGAATCTGCTCAAAAAAATGAGTGAAAATTTCGAAAAGTCTTATATTGAATTAACAGAAGCGATTCAGGTAAAAAATTAGAGAATCAAGACCGCTGTGTCATCCTGAGGCTTGCGGAGCAAGCCGTGAGGATCTTGTACGGCCTCCGCCCAATGAAACGGCACCGCATCCCTGTGCTGAAGCCGCCCCCCCAAGTCATTGCGAGGGTCCGCAGGACCCGTCGCAATCTTAGACTACATCGCCAAATGAATCGGAATCCTATCTCCATACAAACGGCGCATAAGATTCCCGTCGCTCCGCTCCGGGAATGACATGTGTGTGTCATCCCGAGGCCCCGCCATGTCATCCCCAGGACTGCGTCTCCCCTTGTCATCCTGAGGCTTGCGGAGCAAGCCGTGAGGATCTTGTACGGCCTCCGCCCAATGAAACGGCACCGCATCCCTGTGCTGAAGCCGCCCCCCCAAGTCATTGCGAGGGTCCGCAGGACCCGTCGCAATCTTAGACTACATCGCCAAATGAATCGGAATCCTATCTCCATACAAACGGCGCATAAGATTCCCGTCGCTCCGCTCCGGGAATGACATGTGTGTGTCATCCCGAGGCCCCGCCATGTCATCCCCAGGACTGCGTCTCCCCTTGTCATCCTGAGGCTTGCGAAGCAAGCCGTGAGGATCTTGTACTGCCTCGCCCAATGAATCGCCCACATCTCAAACAAAACCATTGAAACTCCATCGAATCCTTAATACAATAAAGACCATTAACAATCCCAAGACAATCGGTCAGGCAAACCGTGGTTGACAAAAAGACAATCGAATATTACGAGACCAATGCCCCCTCGATCTGTGCCCGGTACGAAAGCAGCCGCCCCCGCGAACTCCAGGAATTCATCCTCCAGGCCCTCCGCGGCTACACATCCCGCCGCGGCATCGCCCGCCCCCGCATTCTGGAAATAGGCTGCGGCTCAGGCCGCGAGACCGCCTTTCTCTTCGAGCAGGGATACGAAGCCTTCGGTGTCGACGCCTCAAACGCCATGATCGCATGCGCCCGCTCCTATCACCCGGAAACAGCCGACCGCCTCTTCCAGGCCGCCTTCCCCCTCGAGCAATCCCCGGAACATGCCAAAACAGTCCTCCAGCTCCCCTTCGACGCTGTCCTCCTCCTGGCCACAGCCATGCATATCCCGGACAATGAACTGGAGACGATCCTCAACCAGGTCCGCGCCATGCTGGTCCCCTCCGGCATTCTGATCCTAAGCTCTTCGTCCGGCCGCAGCGGTATTGAAAACGACCGCGACCCAAACGGCCGCCTCTTTATCGAGCGTACCCCCAAAGCCCTCACCGCTCTCCTTCAAAAACACCGTTTCGGCCTCCTCGCCGCCCGGCAGGACAAAGACAGCCTCAGCCGCGCCATCGCCTGGAATGAATTTGTCTGTGAGAAGGCCGGTGAATAATCCCAGCCCGCACCCTGAACTTATTACCCGCTCATCGGAAAACCGGCTTTTTGACATCTTTATCCGGGAGCTTCATCAGTCCGCCCGTATTTATATCGCCACCGCTTTCTATAACAGCGGGGCTGTCAATATGCTGCTTAAACCCTTCCGGACATTTATCGAAAAAGGCGGCGAAATCTATTTCCTCACTTCCATCATGAATCACTTCAACAATCCCGATATCCTCCAGCACATGGCGGAAAAAGTTCCCGGCTGCCGTATCCGGATTTACGACCCCAAATCAGACGGCACCTCCCTCTATGACCCCCTCAAACCGCCGGCCTTCCATGTCAAAAGCTATCTCTTTGAACATAAAGACGGACGTCACAGTATGATCATCGGCTCCTCCAACCTGACCCGCTCCGGCCTGCTTGAAAACTGCGAATGGAATTATTTTTCCAACCTGGAAATAAACACCGCCTTTGAAAAAAACACCATCTTCCAAAAAGCTCTCTATGAATTCGCACACTACTGGGAAAAGGAAAGCTTTCCCTTAAACCAGCAGTTTATCGACCAGTACCGGCCCGTCTATGAAAAACACCGCCGCCTCCAGAAAAACCTGGTCCGGGAAGAGCGAAAGACCTATAAAACCAAACGCCCGCGGCCCGAACCGCTCCCCGCCCAAGCGGAAGCCCTGGAAGCCCTCAATCGCTTCCGCCTAAACAGGATTGATAAAGCCGCGGTCATCGCCGCCCCCGGAGTCGGCAAGACCTATCTCTCCGCTTTTGATTATAAAGCCAGCTCTCTCCCGAATGTCCTCTATATCGCCCACCGGGAAAATATCCTCAATCAATCCATCAACACCTTCCGCCATGTCCTTGATAATGCCGCCTTCGGCACCGTCCTCACCGGCAACACTACCAGCGAAGAGCGAAAAAAAGCCTTCGCCCCCGGCTCCTCCGTCTTCGCCACCGTCCAAACCCTCTCTCAATCCAAAGTCCTCAATACCTTCTCCCCGGATCACTTCGCCTATATCATCGTCGACGAGTTCCACCATTCCGCCGCCGAGTCCTATCAGAAAGTGATCGATCATTTCACACCCCGCTTCTTTCTCGGCATGACCGCCACCCCGGAACGCATGGACGGCCGCGATGTGCTCCGCTTCTGCGACTACAATGTGGCTTATGAAACCCGCCTTTTCGACGCCGTCGAAAAAGGCTGGCTGGCGCCCTTCCAGTATTTCGCTATCTATGATCCCACCGATTATTCCCCCATCCGCTGGACCGGCACCGGATACGATGACGAAGAACTGGAACGCCATTTAAGCACCGACACCCGCGCCCGCCTGATCATGAATAATCTTAAAAATTTCCTCCCCGCCTTCGGCAAAACCAAAGCCCTGGCCTTCTGCTCCAACATAGGCCATGCCCGGTATATGAACGAGCAGTTTAACCGCCATGATATCCCCTCCCGCTGCCTCTTCGGCACCTCCTCCATCGAAGAGCGGACCGAAGCCATGGATCAGCTCGCCGATGAAAAACACCCCCTCCAGGTCATATGCTCCGTGGATATCTTCTCCGAGGGCATCGACATCCCGGAAATAACCCATGTCCTCCTGCTGCGGCCCACCCATTCCTACACCGTCTTCCAGCAGCAGCTCGGCCGCGGCCTCCGCAAACTCCCGGATAAAGACTATGTCATCATCCTGGATTTTATCGGCAATTTCCGTAGCAGCTACGTGGCCCCCACCATCCTATCCGGGCACTATTCCGTCCAGATTTTTAAACCCGAAAAGCAGCTCCCGCCCCGCTTCGACATCCCCCGCATCTGCCACGTGGATATTGAGACCAAAGTCAGGCGCGTCTGGAACGACGAGATCAAACGCGTCCTCAAGCCCAAAAACCTCAAAGAGCACCTCCTCGAGCAATACCGCATTGTCCGCGAAAACCAGGACCATTCCCTCAGCATCATGGATGTCTTCGCCAACCCGGAGGCCGAAGAGCTGGATCCCAAAGCGGCTATTAGATCCTTCGGCAACTGGCTGCGGTTTAAGGAGGAAGCGGGTGATTTGACGGAGGATGAGGAGATGCTGCTGGATACGCCGGGGGAGCGGTTTTTAAAGCACCTGGAGCGGGAGCTTCATCCCAGCAAATCATATAAGATGGCGGTTCTGCTTTATCTGCTTTCGACTGAATCTGAGCGTAACTCCTGGCCGGTCTCCGAAATCGCAAAGGGATTCCTGGATTTTTATCTGAATAATCCGGTTTGTTTGAAGGATTATGATGCGTTGGCGCGGGAAGCGGACCCGGCTGAATATCCGCTTGCCAAAGTCGAAACTCACATCAGCAGTATGCCGCTGAACTATCTGTCCAATCAGGAGAATGACTGCTTTGATTTTGACCGGGAGAATGGGGTGTTTTCGGTGAAAGAGGAATATCGGGGGTTTTGGGGCGAGGAGCGGTTTCGGGAATTGGTGCGGGATCGGGTTATATATACATTTAAAACATACATGGAGAGATTCGAATAAATAATAATTGATTCACTCCCAGTACTTTTAAAATTCTTCCCTTATCTCATATAATTAAATTAATAATACAATAAATTGACAGGTTGTTTTACTTTTAATAATATTTTCATATGGGAACAAAAAATAGTGATTTAAAAGAACTTAGCCGTAAGGCTGAAGCATTATCGAAATCTGAACGAAAAAATATATTATTGGATTTAAGAGAAGTTGACCTTCATGATAATTTGAAATCTTTATTTGAATATATGACCCCTGAATACTCAGTTGAAAAAACACATGGTGCTAATGAATTCGGAAAAGATTTAATACTGCACAAAGACGTACCATGGGGAACAGATGCGATTGGTATAATTGTACATAATGGTAATATCAAAGGACGAACTTTGGGAGATATAGATAAAATTAATTCTCAAATAAACCAAGCGTTTTCTCATGCCGCAAATCTAAAAGAAAAAATTGAACCTGTTAGGATCTCAAAAGCTCTAATTATTCTTAATGGCGACTTTAGCCGCCAAGCAAAAGATAGAATCAAAAGCGAGAATGAAGACTATAAATTAGAATATTTGGATATTGCTTGGCTTATTGAAAAGTTCTCAAAATATTATCCCCAAGTTTTTTTCGAAGGAAAGGTAATTGATTTTTTGCAAAAAGAAATTCAGAATCTAGAAGCTTGTAGTTTATTCGAAAAAATTGGAAAAAACCTCTCCGAATGTTATGTCGATCCTTTAATTGGAACATTTAATATACCAAAGAAATTAGACGAAAAAAGTATCATCCAAATAATCAATTCCCAAAAATTCAATTTATCAAAATTCAAATCTGTTTTGGATAAAAATAAAAAAATTATTTTGATTGGGGATCCAGGATCTGGCAAAACTCTTACTCTGAAAAAAATTTGTTTGGAAAAATTTAAGAAAGCTTCGAATAATGCGATATCCGGAAAAAACAAATCGCGGATAAAAATACCGTTATTTATTAAGGCATCCGATTTTCAGGGCATAAATTCTTTTAAAGAGCTTATAAAAAATAAATTTATAGATAATAAGATCTCTACCAAATTTGAAATTGATTCTCTCATGATAGACGGATTAGATGAAGTCTTACCAGAAAAACGTAATACAATTATTGAACACGCTGCAAAAATATCTGGAGAAAAAAATCTAACATTAATAATTACCTCGAGAAAAATTAATTTATTATCAAATCCACCCACTGGATACCAAGTTTATGAACTCTTGCCATTCGAATTTGGTCAAGCTGTTCAACTTTTTAGTAAATTAATAAAAGATAAAAAATTGTTATCTTCATTAAAGGATGGACTAAAAAATATACAAGACAAGCTAATAATGACTCCTCTTTCCTTAATTTTATTGATTGAACTAGTGGAAAACTATAAAGAAGTTCCTGCATCGATAACTGAATTATATAAAAGATATACAGATTTAATATTTGGGAGACTTGATAAAGAAAAAGGAATAGAGGTACTCTTCGACTATATCATAAAGAAAAAGTTCATATCAGAACTTACATACAAAGAATTTTATGTAAAAAAGCGGCTCGAAGTGCCTTTGGAAGACTTTGAAAAATTTCTTGAGAAATATGCACAAAAATATGGATGGGATAGAAAAGAATTAGAAAAATTCATAAAAGAAATTGAGAGAGTTGGATTAATTGGTATTGAAAATAATGTATATTTCAGGCATCGGACTTTTCTGGATTTCTTTATTGCTCATAATATATTCAGTAATAGAGAAAATATAAAAGACCTTGATGCTCTAATTTCTGAACTTCACTATAGTGATTTATGGGAAGATGTGGCCTTTTTTTATGTCGGACACAAGAGAGAGATTTCAAAAAAGACGCTCGATATAATTTTTTCGAAAGAAGGGGATGATATATTAATCATACTAAATAAGCTATTAGTTGGACGCCTCTTACAGGCAGCTTGGCATTCTGATAATGAAACAAAATTTCATGGTATGGTTGAGGCAATAAAATATTCCCCTCAATTTAGAAAAAAGATTGAAAAAATAACTGCACTTTCGAAAAAGAGAAAATTCCCAACATTTTTTCTTGACTTCTTAGTAATAATGTTTTCAGAGTATTCCTTTAGTAGTATATTTTTATTTGATATATCAAAAAGTGTAATCGAAAATATTATTCAAAACCCTGATAAAGATAGTCCATTAATGCTAATGTCACTTATGGCCGCTCATTTCAGTCAATTCGAAAAAAATGAGAAGGAAAATCTTATTAATCAGATTCTAGATCTTTCTTCTAAATACCATTCCGTAGAAGACCAAGCAAGAACAATACTAACATTACTTATAATTGAAAAAAAATCTGCAGATAAAGCATTGAAAAAATCTTTAGAAAAAAAACTTGAAAAACTATTAAAAAAATACCCTGAGTTGAATAAAAAAATCCTGCCTCCGAAGAAAAAAGGATTTAGATAAAAGATATTAATAATTCAATAAATTTATTAATATGGAAATGAAGTAAAAAATTCTTGGATGCTGTTTCACCCCTCAAATCTTTGTTTAATATATTCTTGTGTTTGACTTGCGCTAAGCTCTGTCGTTGAAGGACCGGTTCGAATATAAAACCTCTCAAATTGATCATCTTTTACAAAAACGGGAGTTGGTGCTTTTCTACATTTAATAACCATGACCCTATAATCATTATGATCCTCAAAATGGGCATGCATATTCGTCAATGCATGAATACCTAAACGGCTTTTAACAATATTGACAAGATGAAGACTCATTTTATCTTCATTGGGGAAAGCATCCTTCTCTATCCCGATTGGGTTACCGTCATCAGACAGACCAATTACTAATGTCCCCCCATTAGTATTCAGAAAACCACCGATTGTTTTCAGCGCCGCTAATTCCATCCTAGGATCCTTCTGCCCAGTATGAAGGTTGATTCTTAAAGTTGATTTAAACTCTACATCCTGAGATTCCCCATTCAAAACAATTTGCGATAAATCAAACTCCTGAGGCCCGGCGTCTTTTTCAATCTCAGTCGCAATCAAAGTTTTATACCCATTTTTTATAACATGAGCCATTAATTCTCTGCGTTTCTCTAAAAAATCTCGATATTCTAAATGTTCCCAATTATCAGGAAGTGCATGATGACGATACATTTGATCAAGTTCCCCCCGACTAAAACGAGATTTCATCTCAGGCAAATATTCACTGGGTGGCTGATCCGATATATTGGCATTGTCTCCCCACTCAACCCAAGCATAATTCGCAATTTGATTAATATCTCTGGTTTCGGTAATCCCAATACTCTTCAAATACTCTCTAGGAAAAAGATGATGTCTTTCTGCAGCAGCTCGGTTAGCCTGTAATACCGGATCAAAAAGCTGTGATACAGGAATTTTGGAAAAAAGGGCTTTTGCATCAAGAATAACTAAAGCCGCCTTATAGGCAAAAAGGGAGGGACTCCTTGATGATGAAGTAGCTAAATCATTCGGTAGTGTTACATTCCAAAAATCATTGGTAAGCGTAATATCACAAATATGATTCAGCATATAGATGAATTCTTCCGCTGTTTTGATTTCTCTTAAGCGGGCCAGATCAAATTCCATGGCCGTTTCGGGGGATCCCGTAAATCGACCTGTGACACTTGACATAAAAAACCAACGAGCCACAACACGACGGAGATCAAATTCAGAGACTTTATATTCAGTTCGTCCAATTAAATACAGGATATATGAAAACGATAAATTATTATTAGAGCTGATCATTTTCTTGCTACGAAATCCCGCTTGCCGTAAACAATTCATAAAATCATGCCAATATTGCAGATTCAAAACTCTAGCTTGCGCATCTTTTAAGACTTCAAACTGCTGAACACGTCTTTCATCACTATATTTTTCTGTTTCTAAATCTTTTCCACGTAGAATGGAATAAACATATTTCAATCGTGCGCGTTTGAATCCAACTCCCACTGCCACACGCAGTAACTGATCAGGAAAAGGTTCAATGAAATGATTATAGGGAGAGGGCTCGCCTTTTGATGGTTGGCGGGATTCTCTACAAAACTTTTCAAGTTGGGCTCGTCCTTCATCCCAAAAAACTGACATGAGAGTAAGAATAAAATCAGCCTGATTCAGCGGAGTCCCTTTGCTATTAATACGAACAAAAACATCAGAAACAGCTTCTTCATCCACATCCGCCGCCAATTGCAATGCAGTAAATGGAAAACTTTCTAATCCTTTCAGCTTAACTATGGATTTTTTAATTTCTTTTTTTTCTTCGTCACTAAAATTTCTGTTTCTCTCGATTCCTTCTAAATACTCATCCACCACTTCGAAAAGATCTGTTTTTTCACTCCAAAGAACAGATATATTCGGTATATAAGTCTTATCTCGACATATTGCAGCATCAGCAACTTCAAATTTTTCTTCAATTGGATTAAAAGCAATTTGAATATATTCTTTTTCGAAGTTCTCTCTTAGGACCTGGATATTTTTAAAAACTGCATATAAAGAAGTTAATCTCTGCTGCCCATCCACAATAACTAATTTAGGCGGGAGTTGCTTATCTTCGACACCAATGGTTCTATTTTCATTGTTAATATTATTCTGCCAAAAAAGAAGATAACCAACTGGATATCCCTTATACATCGAATCAAATAAATCCCTAACTTTGGCATTTTTCCACACAAATGGCCGTTGAATATCAGGTAATCCTATTTCTCCAAGACTAATGAACTTGATTAATGTACTTAAATCATAATCAACTTTGGTAAATACTGTTTCACTCATAGGTGATCAACGTCAAGATAAAATTCCCTTCATATTGCCTCATGATAAAATCTTACCCAAATACAATTCTTGACTCAACAAAAAAGTGACTTTTGGCGCTTATTGGTCTTTCAGTCGTTTTCTGAAAAATTCGACGCTATGAGAGCCCTTCTAAATGGCGATCTCACATTTATCCATACAAAAACCTATGATGAAATTTCACTTTTTATCAAGAGCGAAGCTCCGACTGAGGATGGGATTTAATCTCTCCCCGAAGGGGCTTTGGAAGATCCAAGTCAGCCAGTTTATCGCTTTGAATCCAACTGTCATCAAAAGCGATGAGGGCTTCGGCCCGCCATGCTTTGACTCTCCGCTGCAGCGTTCGAAGCTGGCCGTCCTTATAGTGCCCCGGATATCGTTTTTGTATTTCCTGAAAAATGGATTTTGCCGTCCACTCCGGATTCTCTTCAAGCAAACAACGAATCTCATCATTGACAAGTTCAAAAGGATCCGGGCGGCTTCTCCACCAGCGGGGAGCCCTGGTTTTTTTGGATTTTCGATACTTGCGTTTGCTTCGAATCTCTGGTTGGAGAACATCACCCGGAGTGAAAGGACTCTTTTCATTTCCAGAGCCGGCGCCGGAGATCCCATCAAAGCAGAGTTCGGGCTTTTCCTGTGTCGTTTCAATTGCAGGCAGAGGTTGAATTGCGTGACGCCACAAAGCGTCCTGAAGAGAGCCGATCTGCTTGAGAAGGCAGACGGGATCGATTGCTTGATGAATGGAGTTGATCTTTTCTTCGGCTTCAGGGGAAAGAATATTAAAGACACGCAATCGCTGAAGCGGAGTTTGGGCCGAATCATATGAGCGATACACTCTGCTGCGTTCCCGGTGTTTTTCTCGCAGCTTCATGGAAGGCTGAAAAAAGTTTTGGTACAGCCGCAAAGCCCGGTAAAGCTCCAAAAGTTGCTTGTAGGCAAGAAGTCCCTCGAAGCGGTCGTATCCGACGAACTGCCTCACAACTGCGCCGTTTTTCTGTTCCACATAACACTGGTCATTTTTCCGGTAGGCCCGGCTGCGGGTAAAGGTGATTTTTTCCCTTTCGCAGTAGGCGATGAGTTCGGCATTTAGAAATTCTTTTCCATTGTCGCAATCCAGTCCAAGAATAGGGAAAGGGATCAGGGAACATGCCTGATCGAGCGCATGAATGACGGCTTCTTGACTTCGATAAAGGAGGGGCATGCATTCGGTCCAGGTTGTGGCGATATCGGTCAAAGTTAACGTGCAGAGAAAAGAACCTCCCATGCTCCAACCGCAGTGGACCACAAGATCGGCTTCAAAAAAGCCCGGTATTTTTTCTTCCCAATCCGCAAATGTCCGTATGGGCACCTGGTGTTTGAGGAGAGAACCTTGTTTTGTTGATCCCCGCCCGGAGAGTTGTCTAAATGGTTTTAATATGCGGTCGATTGTTGCGGGGCTGATTGAAACCAGTTGTCTCCGTTCCTCCTCGCTGAGTTCAAGATGGCCGTGGTGTTCCAGAATGGGAACGAGCTCCGCCAGAAAAGGAGCAAGTCTTTTGGAGGCGATGCAATTTGAGGCGCACCATGCGGTCTTCAAGGCCTCCTGAAGCGATCTGCCATAGAAACGTGACCTCGGCCTTTCGATTTTTCTTGGCGCCGGAATTTCGGGAAGGGATAGCAAGCGGATGGCGTATTTTCGCTTGTATCCGGTAGAAGCGATAAATTCATTGAGGATAACCGTTTTTTGCTGCCTCGAGGCTTCCCGGTACCTTGGAGCCACCCTTGCCAATAACTCTCGTCTTGTTGAAAAACTCATGCTTAACCTCATTTCTAACCCTCCACTTCAATTGTGTAGGGTTACATTATTCATGAGGCAATAGCTTATGCAAAGTTACATTTTACGTGAGTCAATGCGAGCGGGATTTTTAATTTTCGCTCATCACATAGGTTTCTCTCAAAAAATAATGATATATTGAAATATAACCAAATATGTTTAATAAACATTCAATATTCATTTTTTAATTGTCCCTCATCATTTCCACGGTTTATGTAAATATAATATTTATATATTTATGAAGTCAAATTGAGAAAAAACTTATCCCGACGTAAAAAACAAACAATGAGGATGTTATCCGGATTCTTAAAAGAAGGTTAAAAAACGAGCCTTTTGCTTTTATCGAGCAATCAGAAAAAATCTAATTTATGACATCAAAATATCCCGGCACTATACTTGAACTTACTAATCGATTCATCCTTCCCTGGCTTACGAAATACAAACAAATGCTCATGCATAATGAGATAGATATTGTATTTCTCTGCTTTTGCTTTCCAGAAAGGAGTTGATTCACAATTATGCTGGTATTTGATGATATCTTCCTTCAAAATGAAATGGTTTTTGAAAAACCTCTGCATTACATAAAAGGCTAATGGAACATAATGCCTGCTTTTTCTGGTATCGCCAATTAGAATGGCGCAATATTTTCCGGGTTTTAAGACCCTATAAAATTCTCTAATAGCAAATTCAAACTCATTGCAAAATTTAATTGGGCTTGAAATATTCGAAAGATCCTGCTCAATTTGTCCTTTTGAGTATTTAATAATATTAATGTAGGGAGGATGCGTGAGAATCAAATCAATCGAATCATCTTTAACATCATTGAGATTTCTTACATCCCCAACCTCCACCTTTTGTGAATTATTGCTTCCATCAAATTGGAGACACTTTTTTGTTAATTCTACAGCTTGCGGATTTATATCGTATCCGATTCCCTGTCTATTTAATAATTTGGCTTCTATTAAAGTCGTCCCTCCCCCAACCATGGGATCAAGCACAACATCCCCTTCTTCCGAATATCTAAGAATAATGTTTCTGGCAATCTGTGGTGCAAAATTTCCTCTGAATTTAGGATTGTGGGTGGCCCAATTTCCTCTTTCCGGAAAAGTCCATAATGTTGTTATTTCTTTTTCGAAATTATCTAAATTCGGCATAATATCTCCTCTAAAATTCCAATTCTTACAAAATTTAAATTCAGTAAATAATCAACCTTTTCAAATCCCTTTCTTATTTGATTCTGCTGGCCTTTCCACCCATAACCGTCGGTAATCCAAATGAATTTAAACCCATCTTCCCTTAATTCTTCCTGCCTGTTTATATACGAATCAACAATTTCTTGAGGCTTTGAACCTGTACCCGAATAAAAGTTTACTTCAATATTTACTACATTTTTTCTATCAGTCAGAATAATAAAATCAGCTTTTCTATTCTTCAGTGCTGATGAAACCCTAACGCCAAAATCTTTTTCTAATCTGCTCAGTTTTTTTTGAAAAAGCATATTCTGTAGTCCGAGCTTTTTATTAGTATCTTCTATTAACGGCTTTAAAAGCACTTCCATCGCATTTCCACTTCTGTTCTTTCTTGCATTCGTATCCATACCAACTTCAACCCCGGTAACATAATCTTCAATACTTCGCGAAGATAAGTTAGTGAAGAAATGCTTCAGCCCAGTTTTGTCAAAAAAATCAATGAATTTACTAATTTCATCTGTAGATAATTTTCTCTTTTTAAAACTATATTCAACAATTTTTATTTCATCACAGTAGAAGTCATCCACCACCATAAGTTCCATATCTCTTAAAGCAAGAAGAATTGGGACACATTGAATGACTTCAGGATATTTAAATAGGATATTCGCAAGGTCTTTATCAAAATTTCGGCTGCCAATCAGAGAATTTAATATATTCAATTCTATCCTATATTTATCCACATTCTTTTTAATCTTTTCCCAATCTACAAAAAATTTATGGTCTCTATTTGTATGAACAATAGAGTCATGAAATTTTTGCACAATTTCCTCAAAATTATCTGTGTTTAAGCACTTAGAATAAACGTCAATCTCCATGTCTAATTCTCACTTTAATAATTTTTTATTATTAATTCTTTTATGGTCCCTCTTTTGCTGGGATTGCAATTAATCGCTCTAGCTGCATCAACTCTCTCCATAGAAAACTCTCTGTATAAATTATCAAAAAAATCATTATCCGGATCTTCATTTTTAGGATCAGAATTGCTTAGAAGCAAATATGCACTTCGTTTATCCAATTTTTCATAAAATGCAGCAAGTCTTTTTTGGTCAAAATCATCAAATCCTTTTTTTGAATACGATGTAAAATATGACGACCGACTAATAGGTTTATAGGGCGGATCAAAATATACGAAGGTGTTTTTCTCAATAAAATCATCTGCCTTTTCAAAGTCTCCACTTATTAATTCTGAACCGCCCCGGGGTTGTCGGAGGGAAAAAATTGTGAGAGGATAAAAAAATGG